>NZ_CP050137.1:0-600000 GCF_013344685.1 Sphingomonas sp. CL5.1 | reverse complement strand
GCGAGCATTGCGTCGGTCGCCGGCTCCAGCCATTTCGCGCGGCCGAAGCGCGACTGGAACGTCACCGTCACCTCACGCCCCAGCGCCTCGCCGAGCAACCGCGCGGTCTTGAGGCAATGACAATGATAGGGGTCGCCCAGCGCCCGCGTCCGCGACGGCATGCCGTGGAAGCTGACGATCAGCGCCTCGGGCGCGAAGTCGAGCGCGGCCAGCTCCTCCTCCACCGATCGCCGCAGCGCCTCGATATAGGCCGGATCGTCGTAATAGGGTGGCAGGGTGCGGATCGCCGGCTGCCAGCGCATCGCGGCCAGCGCGGCGAAGGCGCGGTCGTTGGCGGTGGCGGTGGTCGCCGCGCAATATTGCGGATAGAGCGGCGCGAGCAGGATGCGCTCGCACCCGGCGGCCTTCAGCGCGGCGAGTCGTTCGGGGATCGCCGGCGTGCCGTAACGCATCGCCCAGTCCACCATCACCTCCGGCCCGAACGCATCGCGCAGCCGCTCGGCCTGCGCGCGCGTGATCGCGGCGAGCGGGGAGCCGTCGGGCCGCCACACCTGTGCATAGGCATGGGCGGATTTCTTCGGCCGCGTCATCAGGATCGGGCCGCGCAGGATCGGCTGCCATAGCAGTTTCGGCAGCTCCACCACGCGCGGATCGGAAAGGAATTCCGCGAGATAGCGCCGCACCGATCGCGCATCGGGCGCATCCGGCGTGCCGAGGTTGACGAGCAGCACGCCGATGCGCGGCCGCGCGATCGAAGGATGGTCGGCCGGCGTCATGCGGCGCGCCCGAGCGGCAGCGCGCGCAGCCGCTTGCCGGTCGCGGATGCGAGCGCGTTGGCGATGGCCGGCGCGACCGCGACCATGCCGAGATCGCCGACGCCGCCGGCTTCCGCGTTGCTGGCGATCAGTTCGACGGTGATGTCCGGCGCATTCGCGAGGCGCGGCAGGCCGAGTTCGCCGAGGCGGCGCGCGGTGACGAGGTTGCGGTCGATCTGCACGGCTGGAGAGGTGGCCGCCGCGACGCCGAAGAACAATCCACCCTCGATCTGCTGGCGGACGAGATCGGGATTGATCTGTCGCCCGCAATCGACCGCCGCGACCAGCCGGTCGACATGCGGGCGGCCGTCGTCGCCGACCGATGCTTCCGCCAGCACGGCGATGCAGCTCCCCGCCATCGCATGACAGGCGATGCCCTGCCCACTGCCGCTCGCGCCGCCGTCCCACCCGCCGAGCGCCGCCGCTGTCGAGAGACACCGCGCCAGCCGCGCGTCGCCGCCCAACATGCCGATTCGCCACGACACCGGCTCCATCCCCGCCCGATGTGCCAGTTCGTCGAGGAAGCATTCGGTGAAGAAACAGGTGTAGCCGTGCGCGCCGCCGCGCAGATGCCCGGTCGGCAGGCCGATTCCGGCGGGATGATGCTCGACGATGCAGCCGGGCAGGCGATAGGGCGGCACCGCGCCTGCGACCGCATAGCCGTCCGCCGACCGGGGCAGGGCGAGCGCCGCCCCGACCAGCCAGTCATCCGGCATCAGCCGCGCGGCGAGTTCCTGTCCTGTGGAGGGCGCGGCGATCTGCGCGCGCCAGCCGAGGATCGCGCCGTTCGCGGCGAGCCGGGCGGTCAACCGCGCCTTGGCCGGGGCGCGGACGCGATCGCGCGCCAGCGCCTCGCGCCGCGACCAGACGAGCTGCACCGGCCGCTTCGCCTTCACCGTCAGGATCGCCGCCTGCGCCGCCGCGTCGCATTCCAGCGCCGCGCCGAACGAGCCGCCGATCAGCGTGGGATGGAGGAGCACCGCCTCGGGCGAGATGCCGATCGCTCGCGCCGCCGCCGCCCGCGCGAGGCCGGGCGCCTGCGTGCCGACCCACAGCTCCAGCCGGTCGCCGTGATACCAGGCGGTGGCGCAGGGTGGCTCGATCGCGGCGTGAAGGGCGGGCGCGGCGAGATAATCCGCGACGATCAGCCCCGGCCCGCCCATCACCGGTGCGATATCGCCCGTCCTTGCGAAACGATGGCCGGGCGCCTTCAGCGCCTCGTCGAGCGCGCGGGTGATGCTGACGTCATCCACCACCGCGCCATGCGTCGCGAAGCGCGGCCTGAGCGCGGCCAGCGCGCGGTCGGCCGCCCACCAGTCGGTCGCCAGCGCCGCCACCCAGCGCTCGTTCTCCACCACCGCGACCGCGCCGCGCACACGTTCCGCCGCCGCCTTGTCGATATGGACCAGCCGCGAATCGCCGATCGGGCCTTGCATGATACTGGCGAACACCATTTCCGGCAGCCGCACGTCGGCGGCGAAATTGGCCGATCCGTCCACCTTCGCCGGCACGTCGAGGCGCGGCAGGTTCTGCCCCGTCAGCCGCCCGTCGTCATCGACGCGCAGCGGCAGCTCGGCGGGGAGGTCGAAGCCCACCGCCTCGGCGGCCAGCTCGGCGAAGCGCAGCCGCTGCTTGCCCGCGACGACGAAGCCGCTGTCCGTCTCGCATGCCGTCCAGTCCACGCCCCAGCGCTTCGCCGCCGCCTTGCACAACAGCACCCGCGCCGCCGCGCCGGCCTCGCGCAGCGCCGGCTCGAACATGCGGATCGAGGTGGAGCCGCCGGTAAGCATCAGCGCGCCGCGCACAGCATGTTCGCGGCGCAGCGCGGCGGGGATGCGATTGAACGCCCCGGCGAACAGCGTGTCGGCCGCGAGCGGGTTGGCGTAGAGCGGGTTGATCGGCGCCGCCTCGACGCCGACGGTGCGCCAGTCCGCTCCCAGTTCGTCGGCGACGATCTGCGGCAGCGCGGTCCATACGCCCTGTCCGTGCTCGGCCTGCGGCACCGCGACCGTCACCTGCCCGTCCGCGCCGATCTTCAGCCATGCGCCATAGACCGTCTCGCCCGGCGCGGCGGCGAGGTTGGGGCGATAGCTCCGGGGCCACGCCGCCCAGGCGACGACCAGCCCCAGTCCCGCCCCGCCGGCGACGAGCAGATTGCGTCGTGTGACCATCCCGCCCGCCACTAGGGCAGGCGGCCGCGCGCGTCACCCGGCCTCGTGCGGGCGGTCACGCCGCCTTCGTCTCCGCCGCGACCAGCGCGCGATATTTGGCGCGCAGCGTCACCTTGTCGATCTTCTCGGTGCCGAGCCGGGGCAAAGGCTCGGACACCACCCAGATCCGCGCCGGCACCTTGAACGCTGCGATATGCTGGAGGAGGAAGGCGGCAAGCTCCGCCGCCGTCAGCGTCGCGCCCTCGGTCGGCAGCACCACCGCGCCGGGCACCTCGCCGAACTTCTCGTCCGGCAGGCCGAACACCGATGCTTCCGCGACCTGCGGGTGCTCGTAGAGCGCCGCCTCCACCTCCTGTCCGCTGATATTCTCGCCGCCGCGGATGATGATGTCCTTCTTGCGGTCGACGATGAACAGATAGCCGTCCTCGTCGAGATAGCCGATGTCGCCGGTGCGGAAATAGCCGTCGCTGGTGAAAGCCTCGGCGGTCGCCTGCGGGTTGCCCCAATAGCCCACGAAATTGGCGACCGAGCGGATGCACACTTCCCCGCGCTGCCCCTGTGCCACCGGCGTGCCGGCATCGTCGAGGATCGCGAGATCGACCAGCGGCGGGGAGGCGCGGCCGGCGGAATTGGGCTTGGCGAGATAATTGCCGCGCCAGTTGCCGGTGCCGACGCCGTTGGTCTCGGTAAGGCCGTAACCGATCAGCGGCGCGCCCTGCATCTCGTCATGGATGCGGCGGACGTGCTCCACCGGGCGCGGCGCGCCGCCGGCGGCGATGTCGGTGAGCGTCGAGAGATCGTATTTCGCGCGATTCGGATGCGTCAGCATCTCGAAGCTCATCAGCGGCACGCCGACGAAATAGGTGATCTTCTCCTTCTCGATCAGCCGCATCGCCTCCTCGGCGTCCCATTTGGGCATCAGCACCAGCTTGCGCCCGATCGCCAGCGACTGGAGCATCACCGGCACCTCGGCGGTGACGTGGAACAGCGGCACGTTGAGCAGGGTGGACGGCTGGAGCGCGCCCATCGCCTCTCCGTCCTGCGCGGTGATGGCGAGCATCATCAGCGCGGAGGCGAGATAGTTGAACACGCCCTGCACCACCTGGCGATGCGTCGACAGCGCGCCCTTGGACTTGCCGGTGGAGCCGGAGGTGAACAGGATCGTCGCGTGATCGTCCGGCCCCAGCTCGGGCAGCGCGCCGGCCTCCTGCGCGATCACCTCGGCGAGCGCCTCGTCCAGCCGCCGCGTGTCGTCGAAGGTGACGACCTTCGCCGCCAGCCCGTCGATCGCGGTGAGCCGCGCGCTGCGCGGTGCGTCGGCGAAGACGAGGCCGCAGGCGACATCCTCGATCCCGTGGCGCAGCTCGTCGGTCTGCCACCAGCCGTTGAGCAGGGTGGCGACGCCGCCGGCCATCAGGATGCCCATGTAGAGCGCGATCCATGCCGGCGAGTTGCGCGCCGCGATCCCGACGCGATCGCCCTTCTTCACCCCATAGCCGCCGGCCAGCGCGGCGGCGACCTTCCCGGCGGTCGCATGGACCTGGGCGAAGGTCAGCCGCTCGTCCCCCGCGACGAGGAATTCGGCATCGGCATGCTGGGCGGAAAAATAGGCGATATAGGCGGTGAGCGTCGGTGGCGCGGCCGCGATCATCGGCAGCTTGCGGCCGAATCGCTCCACCTCGCCGAGCGCGAGCTGACCGCCCTCCGCCGTCATCGCGGCCATCACCGCATCCATCTTGAGGTCGAGTTCGGTCTTCATGCGCCTCTCCGCTTGGTCTTGCCACTTCACCTCACTATGCAGGGGCGAAGCACGAGGGAAAAGCCTTGATCCTGCCTTTGTTAGCCGCTTCCGCCGGCCATATCCATTTCACCGACCTTGGCCTCCATCCGGATGTCTTCTCGATCGGCCCGTTCACGCTGCGCTGGTACAGCCTCGCCTATATCGCCGGCATCGTCATCGGCTGGTGGTATCTGCTCAAGCTGCTCGCCCAGCCCGGCGCGCCGATGGCGCGGCGCCACGCCGACGATCTGGTGTTCTACGCGACGCTGGGGATCATCCTCGGCGGGCGGATCGGCTATGTCCTGTTCTACGCCCCCGACATGCTGCTCCACCCGATCCGCATCCTCAGGCTGTGGGACGGCGGCATGAGCTTCCACGGCGGGGTGCTCGGCACGACGATCGGCATCATCCTGTTCGCGCGCAAGAACGGCCTCAACTGGCTGCGCATCCATGATTACGTCGCCTGCGCCGCGCCGTTCGGGCTGTTCTTCGGCCGGCTCGCCAATTTCGTGAACGGCGAATTGTGGGGCAAGCCGAGCGACGCGCCCTGGGCGATCGTCTTTCCGCACACCGTTCCCGCCGGGATGATCGAGCCGGCGCGCCACCCGAGCCAGCTCTACGAAGCGGGGCTGGAGGGCGTGCTGCTGTTCCTCGTGCTGTGGTTCTTCTTCTGGCGGACGAAGGCGCGCTACGAGCCGGGCAAGCTGGTCGGCATCTTCGTGCTCGGCTACGGCCTGTGCCGCTTCTTCGTGGAATTCTTCCGCGAGCCGGATTCGCAATTCGCCGGCACCTTCTTCGCGACGACGATCCACATGGGGCAGGTGCTGTGCCTGCCGATGATCGCGGGCGGCATCTGGCTGATCGCCACCGCGCGCGGCCGGCGCGAGCGGGTCGAGCCGATCGCCGGGGATGACAGCGTCGCGTGACGGAGCAGCCCGAACCGGGCGAGCCGCTGTTGCCCGAGCGCCTCGCCCGCGCGATCACCCTGGGCGGGCCGATCCCGGTCAGCCAGTTCATGGCCGCCGCCAACGCGCATTATTATGCGACGCGCGATCCGCTCGGCGCGGGCGGCGATTTCACCACCGCGCCCGAGATCAGCCAGATGTTCGGCGAGTTGATCGGCCTGTGGTGCGCCGACCTGTGGGACCGCGCCGGGCGGCCCGACGCGGCATGGGTGGAGCTGGGTCCGGGGCGCGGCACGCTCGCCGCCGACGCCTTGCGCGCGATGGCGAAGGCGGGCTTTTCCCCTCCAGTCCACTTTGTCGAGACCAGCCCCGTGCTGCGCGCCGAGCAGGCGAAGCGCGTGCCCGATGCGACATGGCACGACGATGTGGAGGAACTGCCGACCGACCGGCCGCTGCTGATCGTCGCCAACGAGTTCTTCGACGCGCTGCCGATCCGCCAGCTCGTCCGCCGGGGCGCGGCGTGGCACGAGCGGCTGGTCGCCTGTCAGGACACATTGTTCCTGCCGATCCCCGGCAAGCAGGTGCCGGACGAGGTGATCCCCGCGCACCTGCGCGACGCCCCGGCCGGCGCGATCATCGAGACCTCGCCCGCCTCGGTCGGCGTCATGCGCGTGCTGGCGGCGCGGATCGTCGCGCAGGGCGGGGCGATGCTGGCGGTCGATTACGGCTATGAAGGGCCGGCGGTGGGCGACACGCTTCAGGCGGTGCGCGGCCACGCCTATGCCAATCCGTTCGAGGAACCGGGCGAGCGCGACCTCACCGCGCATGTCGATTTCGCGACGCTGGGGATGGTCGGCCACGCCAGCGGCGCGATCGTCAGCGGGCCGGTGGGGCAGGGGGCCTTCCTTCGCGCGCTCGGCATCGACGCGCGCGCCGCCGCGCTTGCCCGCAACATGCCGGAGGTGCTTGCCGATCGCGACCGGCTGGTCGATGCGATGGGCGATCTGTTCAAGGTGCTTGCCCTCCGCCAGGCGGACTGGCCCGAACCCGCAGGATTCGCATGATCGATTATCGCTCGCCCACTCCGGAGGACGGCCCGGCGCTCGACGCCATGGCGCGGAAGATCTGGCTCGAGACGTTCGAGCCGTTCACCTCGCCGGAGAATATCGCGGCCTATTTCGCCGAGGCCTATGGCCCGGACGGCAAGCTGATCCGCGACCTCGCCAATCCCGACGTGATGTGGCGCATCGCCTGCGATGGCGCGGAGATCGTCGGCTATGCCAAGCTCGTCCCGCCGTTCCTGCCCGATCCGGCGATGACGGCGGGGGCGGTCCAGCTCAGCCAGCTCTATGTCGCCGGCTCGCATCACGGCGCGGGCATCGCGCATGTGCTGATGGACTGGGCTACCGATGCCGCGCGGATGCAGGGGGCGGCGGCGCTGCTGCTCACCGTCTACGAGGCGAATCCGCGCGCGATCCGCTTCTATGAGAAGCGCGGCTTCGTCCATATCGGCGACTACGACTTCCCGGTCGGAGACCAGGTCGACCGCGACCTCATCATGCGGCTGGCGCTGTGAACGCGGTGGAGGTCAACCGCGCCGCCGCACTGGCCGGCGTATCGCACGGTTTCCTCGGGCGGCGCGGGGGAGTGTCGGGCGGGCTGCATGGCGGCCTCAACGTCGGCACCGGCTCCGCGGACGATGCGGCGGCGATCGCGGAGAACCGCCGCCGTGCGACCGAGGCGGTGCTACCGGGCGGAGAGCTCGTGACGGCCTATCAGGTCCATTCGGCCGAATGCGTGACGGCGCGCGCGCCGTTCGACCATGCGCTGCGCCCCCATGCCGACGCGCTGGTGACCGATCGGCCCGGCCTCGCGCTCGGCGTGCTGACGGCGGATTGCGCGCCGGTGCTGCTCGCGGACAGGGAAGCGGGCGTGGTCGGCGCGGCGCACGCCGGATGGAAGGGTGCGCTGGCGGGCGTGACCGATACGACGATCCTCGCGATGGAGGCCCTGGGCGCACGGCGCGAGAGGATCGCGGCGGCGGTCGGCCCGTGCATCGCGCGGGCGAGCTACGAGGTCGATCTCGCCTTCCGCCGCCGCTTCGAGGAGGCCGATGCGGAGAACGAGCGCTTCTTCGCCGACGCGCGCGAGGGCCATGCGCAATTCGATCTGGAGGCTTATGTCGCGCATCGCCTCGCGGCGGCGGGCGTGACGCGGATCGAGACGCTCGGCCTCGACACCTATGCCGACGCCGACCGCTTCTTCAGCTATCGCCGCGCCACGCATCGCGGCGAGCCGGATTATGGACGGCAGATCGCGATCATCGGGCTGGATTGACGCCCCCTCCCCGCATCGGGAAGGGGCGTTCGTCGCTCACTTGGGGGCGAGCACCATCAGCATCTGGCGGCCTTCCATGCGCGGATAGGCCTCGACCTTCGCGACTTCCGCCACCTGCTCGGCGACGCGCTGGAGCACCGCCATGCCGAGCTGGCCATGCGAAAGCTCGCGACCGCGGAAGCGCATGGTCACCTTCACCTTGTCGCCTTCGCCGATGAATTCGACCACCTTCTTCATCTTGGTGTCGTAATCATGGTCGTCGATGTTCGGACGCATCTTGATCTCCTTGATCTCCTGCGTCTTCTGCGACTTGCGGGCGGCGTTGGCCTTCTTCTGCGCCTCGTACTTGTACTTGCCGACATCGAGGAACTTGGCCACGGGCGGATCGGCGTTGGGCGACACCTCGACCAGGTCGAGGCCTACCTCACGAGCCTGTTCCATCGCCTCGCGCGTGTACATCACGCCGAGATTCTCGCCCTCATGGTCGATCACGCGGACCTTGGGGCTTTGAATCCACTCGTTGAAACGGGGGCCATTCATCGGCGGCGCCTGCATCGGACGGCGCATCATGGGCGGACGGATAGGTGCTTCTCCTGCTGATTCATCGCGCGCGATATAGGGCTTCCCGGCGCAAACCGGAAGATGTGAAACTGCCGCCGCCCAAGACGAGCGGCGGCTGTGTCACGACGGACACGAAATGTCAGGCGAGATCGGGCGCGGTCGCCTCGCGTTGCAGCCGCTCGATCGCCGCCGCGAGCGTCAGCACCTCCTGCTTCGCGCCCTCGCCCAGCGGACGCAGCGCGACGGTGCCCTCATCCGCCTCGCGCTTGCCGACCACCAGCAGGTTGGGCACTTTCGCCAGGCTGTGCTCGCGCACCTTGTAGTTGATCTTCTCGTTGCGCAGATCGGTCTCGACGCGCAGCCCGGCCTTGCGCAGCTCGGCGGCGACCTGCACGGCATAATCATCGGCGTCGGAGACGATCGTCGCCACCACCGCCTGCACCGGCGCGAGCCACAGCGGCAGCTTGCCGGCGAAATGCTCGACGAGGATGCCGATGAAGCGTTCATAGGAACCGAAGATCGCGCGATGCAGCATCACCGGGCGGTGGCGCTGGCCGTCCTCGGCGATGTAGCTCGCGTCGAGCCGCTCGGGCAGCACGCGGTCCGACTGGATCGTGCCGACCTGCCACGTCCGCCCGATCGCGTCGGTCAGATGCCATTCGAGCTTCGGCGCGTAGAAGGCGCCCTCGCCGGGCATTTCCTCCCAGCCATATTCGGGCGTGTTGAGCCCGGCGGCGGCGACCGCGTCGCGTAGCTCGTTCTCCGCCATGTCCCACATCTCGTCGCTGCCGAAGCGCTTCTCCGGGCGCAACGCGAGCTTGATCGAATAGGGGAAGCCGAAATCCTTGTAGATGCGGTCGGCGAGGTTGCAGAACGCCTGCACCTCGTCGACGATCTGATCCTCGCGGCAGAAGATGTGCGCGTCGTCCTGCGTGAACTGGCGCACGCGCATCAGCCCGTGTAGCGCGCCGTGCGGCTCGTTGCGGTGGCAGCAGCCGTTCTCGTAGAGGCGCAGGGGCAGGTCGCGGTACGATTTGATCCCCTGGCGGAAGATCAGGACGTGCGCCGGGCAGTTCATCGGCTTGAGCGCCATCCATTCGGCCTTGTCCGAGACGATCGGGCCTTCGTCCTCGGTGTTCGGCACTTCGTCGGGGATGACGAACATGTTCTCGCGATATTTGCCCCAATGGCCGGACGCCTCCCACTGGCGCGCGTCCATCACCTGCGGCGTCTTCACCTCGCGATAGCCCGCGCCGTCGATCGCCCGGCGCATGTACGCCTCCAGCTCACGCCAGATGATATAGCCCTTGGGGTGCCAGAAGACGCTGCCGTGCGCCTCGGCCTGGAGGTGGAACAGGTCCATCTCCTGCCCGAGCTTGCGGTGATCGCGCTTCGCGGCCTCCTCCAGCCGGAACAGATGCCGGTCGAGCTGCTTCTTGTTGAGCCAGCCGGTGCCGTAGATGCGGCTGAGCATCGCGTTGTTCTGGTCGCCGCGCCAGTAGGCGCCCGACACCCGCGTCAGCTTGAACGCCTGCGGGTCGAGCTTGCCCGTCGAGGGCAGATGCGGCCCACGGCACATGTCCAGCCAGTCGTCACCGGACCAATAGACCGTCAGCTCCTCGTCGCCGGGCAGCTCGGCGGCCCATTCCGCCTTGAACGTCTCCCCCTGCTGCTTCCAGCGGCTGATGAGCTGCTCGCGCGTCCATGCCTCGCGGCGCAGCGGCTTGTCGGCGCGGATGATCGCGCGCATCCGCTCCTCGATCGCGGGCAGGTCCTCCTCGGTGAAGGGGCGGTCCCTGGGCGCGAAGTCGTAATAGAAGCCGTCGTCCGTCGCCGGGCCGAAGGTGATCTGCGTGCCGGGGAACAGTTCCTGCACCGCCTCGGCCAGCACATGCGCGTAATCGTGGCGCGCCAGCTCCAGCGCATCCGCCTCGTCGCGCGCGGTGACGAGCGCGAGGCGGGCGTCATGCTCGATCGGGCGGTTGAGGTCGCGCAGCTCGCCGTCGACCCGCGCGGCGAGCGCCGCCTTCGCCAGCCCCGGCCCGATCGCGGCGGCGACGTCCGCCGGCGTGGTGCCGAGCGGCATCGCGCGCACCGAGCCGTCGGGCAGCGAGATCGAGATCATGTCGTTCATGTAAAGGCGTGTCCTGTCGTTCCGGCGCGCTTATGCACATCGGGGCGCCCGTGGGAAAGCGGCGGGAAACGGGGAGGCCGGGCGGCTTGTCCTCCCCGTTTCCGGGAAGGCGCCTGATCGCGGGTCAGCCGACGCGCGACAGGCCCCCCGGAAATCCGGGGGTGGTGCTAGTCTGCGAAGATCGCGGCGCACGGCTCATGCGGCGGGATATAACGCGCCGCGCCGGAAACGACAACGGGCCCGCCTCCGGGGGGAGACGGGCCCGCGCCCTCGCTACGCTACCGGAGGGAAGCCTCGCTACGCTACAGGAGGAAAGCCGTGGCCGCTCAGCGGCAGTAACCGGGGTTGCCCGACTTATCGATCGCCCGGCCCGCCAGCGCGCCGGCGACGCCGCCGATCAGCGTGCCGCCCAGCCGATCGCCGCGCGTGTCCACCGTGCGGCCGAGCAGCCCGCCGGCAATCGCGCCGATCACCGTGCCGGTGCCGCCGTTCGAGCAACGCCGGTCACGGTAATAATAGCGGTTGTCGTAGCGGCGCGCGTTGTAACCGCGATCATAGTTGGAACCGCGATCGTAATAGCCGCGATCGTAATAACCGCCATTGTTGTAGCCGTTGCCGTAATAGCGCTGGGCCTCGGCGGCGGTGGGGGCGACCGCGGCCGCGCCGATGGACAAGGCAACGGCGGCCAGGGAAAGGTTCTTGAACATCTTCGTCTCCCGTCGAATTCCGGTCGAAGGCGGGGTTCCACTTCCGACGAGAGACGGTTTGCCCGATTCGTCGCGAACCGATCCTGAATGCGCCCGTTATCGACCGTTCAGGGTTCGCGCGGCTATCGGGAGGAATGCGCCATCCGCTATTGCTCTCCGTCGCCGCCGCGCTGTTGCTGGTTCCCGGGTTCGCCGGGATCGATCCGCTGGTGCGGCTGGCGCCGGGCGCGGTGGTGCGTCTCGATCGCTATGTTCCCGACGGCGGCTGGCCGGCGCGGATCGGGCGGCTGGAACCGGTCGCGGTGGTGACGATCGACAGCGCCGCGCCGGGCTTCGGCGGCTTTTCCGCGCTGGCGCTGACGGACGGGCGCGCCACGCTGCTGAGCGACGCGGGCAACTGGCTGCGGCTGCGCATCGCCGGCGGGCGCGTCGTGTCGAGCGAGACGGGCGCGCTCGGCGCCGGGCCGGGGCGGGGCTGGACCAAGGAGGATCGCGACAGCGAATCGCTTGCGATCGATCCGGCGAGCGGGCGGGCGTGGGTCGGTTTCGAGCGCGCCAATGCGATCTGGCGCTACGACCCATCGCTGCGGCGCGGCGAGGCGCAGCGCGCGCCGGGCGAGATGGCGGACTGGTGGGGCAACAGCGGCCCCGAATCGCTCGCGCGCCTGCCCGACGGACGTTTCGTGGTGATAGCCGAGCGCGGGCGCAAGGCCGGGCCGCTGCGCCCGGCGCTGCTGTTCTCCGGCGATCCGGCGGAGGCGGCGACGCGCGTCGTCCGCTTTGCCTATCGCCCGCCCGCCGGTTACGATCCCAGCGACGCGGCGGCGCTGCCCTCGGGCGACCTGATCGTGCTCAACCGCCGGCATCTCGGCTGGCTGCGCTTCTCCGCCAAGCTGGTGGTGGTGCCCCGCGCGGCGATTCGCGCCGGCGCGACGGTGGCGGGGCGGGAGATCGCGACGCTCGGGCCGCCGCTCGTCAGCGAGAATTGCGAGGGGCTGGCCGTCACGCACGAGAATGGCGCGACGATGCTGTGGCTGACCACCGACAACGACCAGATGCTGCTGCGGCGCAGCTATCTCATGAAATTCTGGCTGCGCTGAGCGCGGCAAACGTCGAGCGGCCCGCCCTCCATCGGGAGAGCGGGCCGCTCGATTCGGCACCGATTCGCCGGAAAGCGTTACGCCGCGACGGCGGCGCGCTTCTTGACGATCTCGCGCTTCAGGCGGCGGGCGCGCAGCGACAGCTTCTCGTCGCTAGTCTTGACCAGCCAGTTGTCGAGGCCGCCGTTATGCTCGACCGAACGCAGCCCGTGGGTCGAGACGCGCAGGCGCACGCTCTTCTCCAGCGAGTCTGAGATCAGCGTGACGTTCTGCAGGTTCGGCAGGAACGTGCGCTTGGTCTTGTTGTTGGCGTGGGAAACGTTGTTCCCCACCTGCCGGCCCTTGCCGGTCAGCTCGCAGATGCGCGACATGATCTAATCCTGAATTTCGGTTGCCCGGAAAGAGCGCGCCCCTAGCCCGAAGGCGGGATTTCGTCAACCCGATGGTGTGAAACTTCCCACCCCGCCCTTGCGTTGTTCCATCGGCGAATCGATACGGGAGAGCAAGTCCATGCGCGTCATCCTCGTGCTGCTTGGCATTGCCGCGCTGGTCGCGCTGGCGGGGATCATGACCGGTTTCATCAACATCGACCAGACGCGCACCGCGCAGCTTCCGCATCTGGAAGGCGGGCAGGCGCCGAAATTCCGTGCGGATGTGGGCCGAATCGATGTCGGTACGGAGAAGAAGACGATCGACGTGCCTCATGTGACGGTGCAGAAGCCCGCGGATAATTCCGCCGCCCCGCAATAGGCTGGCCTCGCTTCGCGCCGGGCTGTAGGCGGGCGGGGATGTTTCCGCTCCCAGGTCCGATGCGCGCCGCGCTCGACGCCGCCGCCGCCGCCGCGCGCGACGGCGAGGTGCCGGTGGGCGCGGTGGTGATTCGCGACGGTGAGATGATCGCGACGGCCGCCAACGCGCCGCGCCGGCTCCGTGACCCGACCGCCCACGCCGAGATGCTGGCGATTCGCGCGGCGGCCGAGGCGCTGGGCCGCGATCGGCTGGAGGATTGCGACCTGTGGGTGACGCTGGAGCCGTGCGCGATGTGCGCCGGCGCGATCGCCCACGCCCGCATCGCGCGGCTCTATTACGGCGCCCCGGACCCGAAGGGGGGCGCCGTGGAGCATGGTCCGCGCTTCTTCACCCAGCCGACCTGCCACCATCGGCCGGAGGTGTTCTCCGGCATCGGCGAGGGGGAAGCGGGGGAGTTACTGAGGGATTTCTTCGCGGCGCGGCGTTAGGCCGCCCGCCGCTTCAGCAGCGCCGACCGCTCGCACTGGCACACCACCTCGCCGCGCTGGTTGATGAGCTGGTGGGTGAAGGTGACGATCCCCGCGTCGGGCCGCGACCTGCTCTCGCGCAAACCGGTCACCTCGCTGGTCGCGCGCGTCGTGTCGCCGATGAACACGGGCTTCGGCATGACGAGCTTGTCGTAGCCGAGGTTCGCCACCAGCGTCCCCAGCGTCGTGTCGCCGACCGACAGCCCCACCATCAGCGCGAAGGTGAAGGTGCCGTTGACGAGGATCTGCCCGAACTCGCTCGCCTTCGCCGCCTCCAGATCGAGGTGCAAGGGCTGTGGATTGTGCGTCATGGTGGAGAACAGGAGGTTGTCCGTCTCGGTCACGGTGCGGCGGATCTCATGTTCGATCCGGTCGCCAATCTGCCATTCGTCGAACCAGCGCCCGGCCATCATCGTCCTCCGTCGAAATGCAGCTTGAACCCGGCGTGCGACTTCTCCCAGCCGAGCCGTTCGTAGAAGCGATGCGCATCGATGCGGGTGAGCTTCGAGGTGAGCTGCACCATGCGGCATCCGCGCGCCCGGCAGCGCTCGACCGCCCAGTCGACCAGCCGCGCGCCGAGGCCCTGCCCGCGCAGGTCGCTGGCGATGCGCACCGCCTCGATCTGCCCGCGCCACGCGCCCCTGAACGACAGGCCGGGGAGGTAGCTGAGCTGGAGCGTGCCGACGACCTTCCCATCGAGATCGGCGACGATCAGCTCCTGATTCGGGTCGCGCGCGATCGCCTCGAACGCCGCGAGATAGCCGGGATCGAGCGGCAGCGAGGCATCCTCGCGCCGCGCGCCGTTCACGTCGTCCGCCAGCATCGCGATGATCGCGGGCAGGTCCGCTGCGGCGGCGGCGCGGAAGACGAGGCCGCTCACCCCTCCGCCCGCTCGATCCGCGCGAGCAGCGCGCCCTCGCTCACCTGACCGCCCGTGGCGGCATTCAGTTCCGCCACGATGCCGTCGAAGGGGGCGACGAGCGAATGCTCCATCTTCATCGCTTCGAGCGTGAGCAGTTTCTGGCCCTTGGAAACGCTGTCGCCCGCCGCGACCTCCACCGCGATCACGCGCCCCGGCATGGGGGAGAGGATCGCGCCGTCGGCTGTTGCGCCGGATGCCGCACCGGATGTGCGTGGCGGAGCGGCAAGGAATGAGAGGCCATCATCATTGACTGCGATACCGTCCCCGACAGGTTCCGCCACCACGGGTGCCCGCCGCCAATCGATCGGCAATTGCACCAAATGGGTCCGGCCATCGACGTTTACTGCCGTGTGCAGGCTTGGCGCGGCGTTCATGCGGAATCCGATCTCCGCGCGCCACGGATCGGGTTGTGGCGCGGCCAGCAGATCATGGTCCCAGAACGATAGGGTGGTCGGCTCGCCGTAATATTCCTGCACAAGCAATGCGGCCGCGGCCTGCTTTAACATGTCGTCAGTGGGGTCCGCCGGAGGGAGCAAGGAATCGCCCTTGGCTGCGATGAACCCGGTGTCGATTCGGCCGGCGCGGAAATCTTCATCGTCCAATGCACGCCACAGGAAGGGTGCGTTGGTTTTTACCGGGAAGATGTCGGTTGCTGCGCAGGCCTGTGCAAGCGACTCGCATGCTTCAATTCGCGTCGCCTGATGCGTGATGAGCTTGGCGATCATCGGATCGTAGAATCCAGTGATTTCCGCGCCCTCATATACGCCGGTTTCCAGTCGAACATCTGCATGTTCGCGGAAAATCTCCAGCCGCCCGGTGGAGGGCAAAAACCCCTTCGCCGGGTCCTCCGCATAGAGCCGCGCCTCGATCGCCCAGCCGTTGATCGAAAGCTCCTCCTGCCGTTTCGGCAGCGGCTCGCCGCTGGCGACGCGGAGCTGCCATTCGACCAGATCGACGCCGGTGATCTCCTCCGTCACCGGATGCTCGACCTGGAGGCGGGTGTTCATCTCCATGAACCAGATGCGGTCGGCGTTGAGACCCGCGCTCGCGTCGGCGATGAACTCGATCGTGCCCGCGCCGACATAATCCACCGCGCGCGCCGCCTTCACCGCGGCGGCGCAGATCGCCGCGCGGGTGGCTTCGTCCATGCCGGGGGCGGGGGCCTCCTCGATCACCTTCTGGTGGCGGCGCTGGAGCGAGCAATCGCGCTCGAACAGGTGGACGACGTTGCCATGCGCGTCGCCGAACACCTGCACCTCGATATGGCGCGGCGAGAGGATGTATTTCTCCAGCAGCACGCGATCGTCGCCGAACGAGGATGCCGCCTCGCGCTGGCAGGAGAGGAGCGCGTCGGCGAAATCCTCCGCCGCATCGACACGGCGCATCCCCTTGCCGCCGCCGCCCGCGACCGCCTTGATGAGCACGGGATAGCCGATCGCGTCCGCCTCGCGCCTGAGCCGCTCGGGCGACTGGTCCTCGCCGAGATAGCCGGGCGTGGTGGGGACGCCCGCTTCCTGCATCAGCTTCTTGGCGGCGTCCTTCAGGCCCATCGCGCGGATGCTGGCGGGCTTGGGGCCGACCCACACCAGCCCGGCGTCGATCACGCTCTGGGCGAAATCGGCGTTTTCCGAGAGGAAGCCGTAGCCGGGGTGGATCGCCTCCGCCCCGCTGGCCTTCGCCGCCGCGATGATCCGCTCGCCGACCAGATAGCTTTCGCGCGCGGGCGAGGGGCCGATATGCACCGCCTCGTCCGCCTGCCGCACATGCAGCGCGTTCGCGTCGGCGTCGGAATAGACCGCCACCGTGCGCAAGCCCATCGCGCGCGCGGTGCGAATGATGCGGCAGGCGATCTCGCCGCGATTGGCGATCAGAAGGGAGCGGATCATGCGGCGGGGCATCCCGTGGTGCGCTGGGTCCATGTGATGTTGAGGATCTTCCATTGCCCGCCCTCGCGCACGAGATCGAAATGGTTGACGCCGCAATGAGCGACCTTCCCGTCGATCGTGGCGACGTAATCGCTCCAGATCATCGCGATATCGCCGTCGATCTCGACCGCCGGGTTGGTCAGCCGCTCGACGAAGCGCGGGCCGCTGTCCGGTATGCCGCCGACGAACTCGGGCCATGTCATGTGGCGATAGACGCGCGAGCCGTCGGCCTTCTCCACCACCGCCTGCGCCGCTCCGTCCGGGCGGAAGAGGGCGAGCGCCTTCGCCTTGTCGCGCGCGGTGAGCGCGTCGAACAGGCTGTTGGCGACGGCCAGCACGCCCCGTTCCTCGCCCGGCGGGGGCAGCGCGGTGCCCTTCACGATCGGGGCGACGGGGGTGACTTGCAGCAGCAGGGCGAGCAGCGGGGCAATCATGGCCTCTCCCATCACATGCGGAACACGCCGAAGCGCGGGGTTTCGGGGATCGGGGCGTTGAGCGTCGCGGCGAAGGCGAGGCCCAGCACGTCGCGGGTCTGCGCGGGGTCGATGATCCCGTCGTCCCACAATCGCGCGGTGGCGTGCCACGGATTGCCCTGCGCTTCGTAATCGTCGCGGATCGGCTGCTTGAACGCTTCCGCTTCCTCCGGCGTCCATTTCGCGGCGTCGCGGTGGACGGTGGCGAGCACGCTCGCGGCCTGCTCGCCGCCCATCACGCTGATCCGGCTGTTGGGCCAGGTGAACAGGAAGCGCGGGGAATAGGCGCGCCCGCACATGCCGTAATTGCCCGCGCCGAAGCTGCCGCCGATCAGCACGGTGATCTTCGGCACGGTCGCGGTGGCGACGGCGGTGACGAGCTTCGCGCCATGCTTGGCGATCCCCTCTGCCTCATATTTCCCGCCGACCATGAAACCGGAGATGTTCTGGAGGAAGAGCAAGGGGATGCGCCGCTGGCACGCCAGCTCGATGAAATGCGCGCCCTTCACCGCGCTCTCGCTGAACAGCACGCCGTTGTTGGCGAGGATCGCGACCGGCATCCCCCAGATATGCGCGAAGCCGCAGACGAGGCTGGTGCCGTAGAGCGATTTGAACTCGTGGAATTCGCTGCCGTCGACCAGCCGCGCGATCACCTCATGCACGTCATAGGGCGCGCGCACGTCCTGGGGCACGATGCCGTAGAGATCGTCGGCGGCGAATTTCGGCGGGCGCGGGTCGCGCAGGTTGATCGCGGCGGGCGTCTCCGGCTGGAGGGTGGAGACGATATCGCGCACGATCGTCAGTGCATGCTCGTCATTCTCCGCGACATGATCGACCACGCCGGACTTGCGGCCGTGCGTTTCCGCGCCGCCAAGCTCCTCGGCGGAGATTTCCTCGCCCGTCGCCGCCTTCACCAAAGGCGGCCCGGCGAGGAAGATCGTGCCCTGGTTGCGCACGATCACCGTCTCGTCCGACATGGCGGGGACGTAGGCACCGCCCGCCGTGCAGCTTCCCATCACGCAGGCGATCTGCGGAATGCCCCTGGCGGACATGTTCGCCTGATTGAAGAAGATGCGGCCGAAATGCTCGCGATCGGGGAACACCTCGGCCTGATGCGGCAGGTTCGCGCCGCCGGAATCGACAAGGTAGATGCAAGGCAGCCGGTTCTGCTCGGCGATCTCCTGCGCGCGCAGGTGCTTCTTGACGGTTAGCGGGTAATAGGTGCCGCCCTTCACCGTCGCGTCGTTGCATACGATCATGCACTGGCGGCCGGAGACGCGGCCGATCCCGGCGATCATCCCCGCGCCCGGCACCTCGCCTTCGTAGAGGTCGAAGGCGGCGAGCTGGCCGATCTCAAGGAATGGCGAGCCGGGATCGAGCAGCCGCTCGACGCGATCGCGCGGCAGGAGCTTGCCGCGCGATGTGTGGCGCTCGCGGCTCTTCTCGTTGCCGCCTAGCGCCGCCTTCGCCACATCGGCGCGCAACGCCTCGGCGAGCGCGCGGTTGTGCTCGGCATTGGCGCGGAAATCGGCGCTCTCCGCCGACAGCCTGGTGTCGAGGACCGGCGCGCTCACGCCGCGCCCACCAGTTCGCGGCCGACCAGCATCCGGCGGATCTCGTTGGTCCCCGCGCCGATGTCGAGCAGCTTGGCGTCGCGCCAATAGCGTTCGACCGGCCAGTCCTTCGTATAGCCCGCGCCGCCGAGCGCCTGGATCGCCTCGCCCGCCACCTTCACCGCGCTTTCCGAGGCGAGCAGGATCGCGCCCGCCGCGTCGAAGCGCGTGGTGCGCCCGGCGTCGCACGCCTTGGCCACGGCATAGACATAGGAACGTGCCGAATTGAGCGCGACATAAATGTCCGCCACCTTGCCCTGCATGAGCTGGAACGCGCCAATGGGCTTGCCGAACTGCTTCCTCTCGCGGACATAGGGCAACACCACGTCGAGGCACGCCTGCATGATGCCGAGCTGGATGCCGGAGAGCACGACGCGCTCGTAATCGAGGCCGGACATCAGCACGCCGACGCCGCCATTCTCCGGCCCCATGACGTTTTCGTCCGGCACGAAGCAATCGTCGAACACCAGTTCCGCCGTGGGCGAACCGCGCATCCCCATCTTGTCGATCTTCTGGCCGATCGAGAAACCGGGGAAGTCCTTCTCGATCAGGAAGGCGGTGATGCCGCGCGATCCTGCGTCTGGCGTCGATTTGGCATAGACGACCAATGTGTCGGCATAGGTGGCGTTGGTGATCCAGAATTTCGTGCCGTTGAGCCGCCAGCCGCCGTCCACCCTGTCTGCGCGCAGCTTCATCGACACCACGTCCGAACCCGCCGACGCCTCCGACATGGCGAGGCTGCCGACATGCTCGCCGGAGACGAGCTTCGGCAGGTATTTCGCCTTCTGCTCCGGATTGCCCCAGCGGCGGATCTGGTTGACGCACAGGTTGGAGTGCGCGCCATAGCTGAGGCCGATCGAGGCCGAGGCGCGGCTCACCTCCTCGCAGGCGACGACATGCTCGAGATAGCCGAGGCCGAGCCCGCCGAACTCCTCCTCCACCGTGATGCCGTGCAGCCCGAGCGCGCCCATTTCCGGCCACAGGTGGCGCGGGAAGGAATCGTCGCGGTCGATCCCGGCGGCGATCGGGGCGATCCGGTCGCTGGCGAAGCGCCGCGTCGTCTCGCGGATCATATCGGCGGTCTCGCCGAGTGCGTGCAGGTCGTCCACCCTCATTCCTCTCCGCTGGAACCCGCCCCTTGTTTAGCGGGCGCGGGCGCGCGAGGAAAATTGAAAGGCGCGGCGGCATATTATAGATGGCGTCTATGATCGATCGCTATCTGCTGCGCTATTTCCTCGCGGTGATAGATCAGGGCAATTTCTCGCGCGCCGCCGCCGCGTGCAACGTCTCGCAGCCGACGCTCTCCGCCGGGATCGCCAAGCTGGAGGCGTCGCTCGGGCGGCCGCTGTTCACCCGCACCAACCGCCGTGTCGCGCTGACCGAGGCCGGCGCGCGGCTCGTCGCGCGCGCCCGGCGGATCGAGGCGGAGTTCGCGCAGGCCGAGCGCGAGGCGAGCGCGGCGCGGATCGCGGGGCGGCTGCGGCTCGGGGTGCTGACCAGCATGCCGACGCGCTGGATCGCGGATTTCGTCGCCGCCTTGCCGCGCGATTCCGACGAGGTGGAGCTGGTCGAGGGCCGCGAGCGCGAGCTGGTCGACCGGCTCGCGCGCGGGCGGATCGACGCTGCGCTGACGATCCTGCGCGGCAACCCGCGTTTCGCCGCGCGGCCGATCCTCAGCGAACCATATCTGCTTGCGCTGCCGGCGGCGCATCCGCTCGCGGCGCGCGAGGTGCTGGCGGAGGAACTGGTAGATGAGCCGATGATCGTGCGACGCCATTGCGAATTGCTCGGCGAGACGAGCCGCCATTTCACCGCGCGCGGCGTGCGGCCGTTCTTCCCCGCGCGCACCACCAGCGACGACCACGCCCGCGCGCTGATCGCGGCGGGGCTGGGCGTGACGGTCGCGCCGGAATCGTTCGGCGGCGAGGGGGTGGCGATGCGCCCGCTCGCCGAGTTCGATCACGTGCGCGAAGTTGGTGTGATCGCGGCGGACGCCACGCTGCTGGCGCATCCGCTGGTCGAGCGGCTGGCGGATAACGTCGGCTGATAACCGCCATTCCGGCGGACGCTGGGATCAACCGATATCGCTCTGCGCGATCGGCACGATCTTGATCTCCACCCGGCGGTTCTGCGCGCGGCCTTCCTCGGTTTCGTTCGAGGCGATCGGCTGGGTCTTGCCGAAGCCGCGCGTCGCCACCCGCGCCGCCAGCACCCCGCGCGATTCGAGATAGAGCGCCACCGCCGCCGCGCGCCGCTCCGACAGGTTCTGGTTATAGGCGTCGCTGCCGATCGAATCGGTGTGGCCGTACACGTCGATATAGGTGCGGTTGTTCTGCGGATCGGAAAGCACACCGGCCACGTTGTCCAGCGTCTGCTGGAAGCGCGGCTCCACCGTCGCGCTGTTATAGGCGAAGTTCACGCCCGAGGGGATGTTGAGCAGCAGGTCGTCGCCCTGCCGCACAACCTGCACGTCGGTGCCGGCGGTGCGCTGGCGCAGCTCGCGCTCCTGCTTGTCCATATAGGCGCCGATCGCCGCCCCGGCGACTCCGCCCAACCCGGCGCCGACGATCTTCTCGGTCCGGTCGTGCCGCCCGCCGACCAGATCGCCGAGCAGATAGCCGCCCAGCGCACCGCCAATGCCGCCGATCGCCGTCCTGGAAATGCGCTGCTGCCCGGTCTCGGGATCGGTGGTGCAGGCGGCGGTCGTCGCGAGCAGGGCCGCCAGCGCGGTGCCGACGGCGATCTTGGAACGGAAATCCATTATGCTCCCCTTGGGTCAGACCGGCGGGAGAACCCCCACATGCGGCCACTTGTTCCGCCTTCGTGATGAACCGGCGATGACGAGAGCGGTTGTCGTCGGCGCCTTTTGCCGCCAAGAGATGAAGCGATCATGCTACCGCCGTTCCCCTGGTTCGACGTCCTTATCATCCTCGCGCTGGTGGCGCTCAATGGCGTTTTCGCGATGAGCGAGCTGGCGATCGTCTCCGCGCGCAAGGCGCGGCTGGAGGCGATGGCGCGCACGGGCAAGCGCGGCGCGCGCGCGGCCATCGTGCTCGCCGCGGATCCGGGCAAGTTCCTTTCCACCGTTCAGATCGGCATCACGCTGATCGGCGTGCTCGCCGGTGCCTATTCGGGCGCCAGCCTCGGCCACCCCACCGCCGCGCGGCTGGAGGCGTGGGGGCTGGGCCACAATGCGGCGGAGAGCGCCGGCTTCGCTTTGGTGATCGGCCTCACCACCTTCGCCTCGCTGATCGTCGGTGAGCTGGTGCCGAAACAGATCGCGCTGCGCTCGCCGGAACCGATCGCGGCGATGGTGGCCGTCCCGATGACGTGGCTGGCGACGGCGACCAAGCCGATCGTCTGGTTCCTCGATTCGACCAGCGCGCTCGCCTTCCGCCTGCTCGGCCTCGACCGCGAGAGCGAGGACCAGGTGACGGCGGAGGAACTGCACCTGATCGTCGCCGAAGCCTCCAAGTCCGGCGTGATCGAGGAGCATGAGCGCTCGATCATATCCGGCGTGGTGCGGCTGGCCGATCGCCCGGTGCGCGAGGTGATGACGCCGCGCACCGATGTCGACTGGCTCGACGTCGGGCTGGACGATGCCGCGATCCGGGCCGCGCTGCTCGAAACCTCGCACAGCCGGTTGCCGGTGGCGGAAGGCTCGATCGACGCGGTGATCGGCGTGGTGCAGGCGCGCGACATCGCCGCCGCGCTGTTCCGGGGCGAGGCGCTCGATCTCGCCAAGCTGGCGCGCAAGGCGCCGGTGGTGGTGGACCAGATCGATGCGATGGACGCGCTTGACGCGCTGCGCCGCGCCGAGGTGCCGATGGCGCTGATTCACGACGAATACGGCCATTTCGAAGGGATCGTGACGCCCGCCAACCTGCTCGCGGCGATCGCGGGCGAATTCGCATCGGATGCGGACGAGGACGATGGCCCCTCGATCGTCGAGCGGGACGATGGTTCGCTGCTGGTGGCGGGTACGATGGCGGCGGACCTGCTGGCCGAGCGGCTCGGCATCGACCTGCCGGAGGACCGCGACTACGCCACCGCCGCCGGCCTCGCGCTCGCCGTGCTGCGCCGGCTGCCGGCGGAAGGCGAGAGCTTCGTCGAGCAGGGCTGGCGGTTCGAGGTGGTCGATCTCGACGGGCGGCGGATCGATAAATTGCTGGTGAGCCGGGCGTGATCCCGCAAAATTCACGAAGTTCACACGAGTGAATGGCTGGCGGATCGGAGGTCCTGCCGGGGCGGAACGGTTGTTATTGGTGGAAAGCGCTCGGACAGCTTTCAGGCCGGACAAGTCTAGAACCGACGTTCAAGTGCGTCAGATGTCATGCCGCCAGTAAGCTTTCGCCACGAAAGTGAGTTGGAGAAGGCAGGCGGCCATGAAAATGGCACCCGCTATGCGAACCACACGATCGTCAGGATTATCAGACAAGATGTTGTAGCCTACTACCAACCATGCAGGGATGGTAACGATGATGCTCAGCACCTTTACCCAGCAGGGCTGGACCGCCCAAAGAGATCGACTGAGTTCTCGAAATGGGTTCATGTCATACAGGTTATCACCGGAATGGCGCGGCTTCTATCCGACGAGTGCAAGGTGCTCGGATATGATGATAAAGTCGGATATGATGATAAAGGGAGCGTAACCGGCCTCAGGCTCCGGCTTGCAGCCGGCGCGACCCCAACGAAAAACCCCTCCCGTTGCGGGGGGGGGGGGGGGTATAGTGATAGCCACCTATAAATACCTATTCAGCCGCAGCGGGCTATCTATCCCCGATAGTTCTTAAAAGGCGCTTTGGCAAAGAGGATAGTGTCTTCCTTAGTTATAAAAGAGATTTTTCATCTTCGTGTATTTGAATTGCAAAATTCTCACTGAATTGCAGTACTCCCATGATACTAAGTGGCTTCAGTCATATATTGAACATTTTCTACTGTAATTGGAATGCGATGAGAGTCAGAAATATTTCTATTTTCATCTATTTTTAAAAAATAAACCGATGTTATGTGGAACCACCGTTCGCTACCAACTTCACCATACCACACGCCGATCATCAATCCCATGTCATTTATTTCAAGGATGGGATTTTCTTGAATATTTCTAATAAAAATTGTATTCTCACCCAACAACGCGGTATCACCGGGATATACTGGAGCGGCGCCGAAGCCCGTCGTTTCGACGAAGTGACGAAGCCTTTTTTGGACTTCAATCCTGTTAAAACCATTTCTTTTGTCAAAAAAAACGGCGTCAAGGTGGGGGCCAATTGCTGGTCCATTTCCGAAGTTCTTTATTTCTACCTTAAAATGGACGCCGCCCCAACGCTTTCCTATGGTCTCGACTGTGACCGATAATAAACTAACGTCTTGAGGAGTAAACATTTTCAACCAAGGTCGGCTGGCTTCCTTCGCAATTTCATTTGCGGCATGCATCGCCTTGGTTGCTTCACTCGTATCTTCCACCGCTCGCAAGGTTGCGCGCAATGTCTCGCGTACATAGTAAAGTCCGATAATGGTCGCCAGTAACGCAAGAAATGCCACACCACTACCAAGCATTGTACCCCATGCAGCACGCTGCTGCGCGACCAAATCTTGCTCATCTAACTTGTGATCTTCACTCGCTTGTACGATTTCAGAAACACATTTTATCGTAGTAATAAGATTCATCCCGACGCAAGTTCGCCGCGCTTGCTCTTTTGCTGTTTCGATATGAATGGAGGATTCTTGTTGACGCCGTTCAGATTGACGGCCGTTCAGGTCGCCGACGACATAGATTAGTACAAATGTCGCTAAAATAACGAGAACGCAAAAACCCGCCGAAAAATAGCGTTCGTGTGGATTATTTCCTGTCATATCCTATCCGAAATTTGCGACGACTGAACTTGTCTCCGACATTACCAGCGAGTCCATACCAATCATACCGCAGGATCGATACTCTGAACGCTCGTTTCACGCATATACTGAATGCGATGGCCTCTGACGACTTGCCTACGCGCTGAAGAGTGAACCAAGCGCTCCGGTATCGGATGCGGTGCGCAACGCACGTTATAGCGATATTCCGCTATAGATGATTTGGCTATCTCGGGTAATTCCCAGCACAGCCTGCCGTTCCCAATCATTCGATTCCTTCCCGATATGCCGGATGCCGGTAGCATCGATATGTCGCCGCTGCGTCGTGCCCCGGTCGAAATAATCCCCGTTCAGAAACTTGGATTCCGGATGGAGGTGATATTGCGCCAACGCCTCGGCATAAGAACGGAGCGATGAGGGCAGGACGGCTTTGCCGGTTTCCCGATCGAACGCATTGGCCGCCGCCTTGGCGTGATCGCGATCGAATGGCGCGATCGGCTTGGGTTTGCGCACCTTGCACGGTCGGCCACGCGGCCGTTTCGTGACGATGCGTTCCCCGCCAAAATCGAACCGCGCCTGCATGGCGAGCAGGAACCCGAATGGCTTGACCTGATCGCGGGGCTTTCGGTCTGTGTTGTAACCCTTGAACCAGCGCAGCAGATCAGGCGTCGTCGCGGCATATCGACTAATGGCGGGTCCGCTCAATGAGGGATGATAATCCAGCGGCACGCAATCGGGCTGTCCGGCCAGCGCGGCTTTGACGATGCACCACCACAAATCGCTGTGCCATCGTTCCACACCATGCCGCAAAACATCATCGTGCGGCGCGGGGATTTCGGCAGGCGCATCCTCGTTGCCATAAGGCGGTCGTAAATGCCCCAAGCCGTGCACCGACACCTTGCGCATGATCGGCTCGCCATCGGGATCGAGATTGAACAGGGCATAACGTTTCGATGATACCGCCCAGCAATAGAGCGGCTCCAGCGCGTCATCTTCGAGGGCGTGATTCTCATCCTCGATCTTCAGGATCGGCCCGCCAAAGGCATAGGGATTGAGCGGGGTGAACCATTCCACGATTCGGTGCACGTGCCGCACGAACTCATCGCTCGGCATCGCCTCCGGCTTGGCGACCGCCATGCTGTCTGTATCGCAAAGCGCCCATTCCAGTCCGTTGTCGCCGATCAGCCGTTCGCAGATGGCGAGCATCAGTCGCGCCGCGCCGGTAATCAGCGTGGCAAGCAACGGGTGGAAATATGTCCCCGGCATCTCCGCCAGATCGGTCGGAAAGGTGAACGGGTCGCCGGTCGAGTTGAGAACGACGGTTGGCCGCTTGGCGGCGCGCCGCTCGACGTTCGTTTCGACATAGATGCCGTAGCTGGTGGCGTTGGCCGCGATCTTGAGGGCGTTCTGTTCGATATCGAACGCCTCGCGTTCAGTGCCGGTCACAGTTCTCATCCGGGCCTTGATCGACTGCCGCAATTCGATGACTCGTTTGAAGAAATCATCTGCCACCGGATCGACCCTATAATCCGGGTTCCCGCCAATGCTGATCGGGCGCAGGTCGGATTGCACCGGACCCGGCGCGAAAGTCATCGCTTCGAGGATTGTCGGCGCTTTCCCGGTGAGCAGCTTCGATGCGATACAATCGGCCAGCGTGAACCATAGAGGCTGATCCGCGCTGAGGAAGTTGAGGCCGATCGTGGTTTGCGCCTCGCCTTCAAAGGCCGCCCGGATCGGGAAAATGTCGCTGTCCGGCGCTATCCGAACCAGCGTCGCCAGATTGCGCCATGCTCCCTGCGATTGCAGCGCGGTCAGATCGATCGCATCGAGAAAGGCGCGGGTTTCCCGCGTGGTGTCGTGCCATGTCATGCCATCCGCGATGACGAACCGCCAAAGCCCCATCAGCGTGCAGACGGTCGGATACATCGACAGGAAATCGCATAGCATCACCTGTCGCACTTCCCGCCGCTCGCGCACCTCCGATCGGCCACCGAAATAGGCGCTGAGGATATTGGCGATCATCTGTGGCGGAAAATCGGGCTGGTTCCTGCGCCACGGGGTGACCCCCATTTCGCGCAGATAGCCCTTGCCGATACTCGCCTCGCTATAGACCTTCTCGACCGGCGTACCGACAAGGCCGAGCTGGTCGAACCGGCCGCGCAAGGCGCGATAACATTCCCACGTCGCCTGCACGTCGCCCATCGCATAGCGCGCCATTTCATCGGTAACTGGACCGTCGAAAGCATCGAAGTCCTGCTTGGGATGATCGACCTTCAGAAACCGGGATAGCCCGGCGAGGTTAAAGCCACGGGCGAACAGCGCACCAGCGACGGTTTTCACGTCGATGAAGTGACCGCGCCGATCGGAAGTTTTCATACCTCGCTTGCGCTGCCCCCGACTGTCGGGCTGCTTCATAGGCTTGGCAAAGGAAATCCATGCTGCCCGCGCCGACATATGTTTGACCCGGACGTTCGGCCAGAATTTCTGATGCGACAGTTTGAACGTGAACCCGTCACGCATCCCACCGTTATCCGCATCGATCGGCGTGCGGGCGGAACCATGTTTGATCGCAATGCGCGAGATATCGAACGGCAGGTTGAACCCCACGATCGCGGCACGCAATTGCCAGGCACGCTTGAAAAACACCTCGTCCACGAACTCGTCGCGGGTCCGCAGGCATAATCCCTCGCGATCGGCATAAGAGCGCAACGTCGCCAGTTCGTCGGGCGTCACGCCTTCTGGATCATAGATCAGGCCCGCCTCATCGAGCGTATCGCCGTTGTGGAACTGATATGATCCGAACCGCAGCGATTGCGCCGCATCGACGGTGGTTTCGGTGTCGAAGATCAGTGTCCAGTCCGATGCCGGTGCGATCGGGCGCTTGGCCTTCGATGCATGGGGATCGGGCAACGCCTGTATCTTCGGCACCGCATAGGCGCGGAGCGCGATCGACAGCCGATCGGTGACGGGAGGAACGGCCTTGCTCATCGCACCGCCTCCCCGTCCTGCACGCTGCGCTCGATCAGCGTCGTCCCGAACACGGTCAGCGTGTCGATGATCCGCCGCAGCAGGTCGGCTAGACCAAGCAGGAAACGGCCGATCGCTTCAAGCACGGCATCGGCGTTGAGATCAGATACGGGATGGTCCTTCTGATCGTCGCTCACCTTGCGATGGCAGTTCCGGCACAGGATGACGGTGGTGTCGTCACGCTTCTGACCGGCGACGTGGTGCAGTTCCATGCACCGCCAGTCCGGTTCGCCGCACATTCCGCAATAAGGCGTGTTCGTAGCAAGTCTTTCGAGCGCTCGTTGCTTGCGAAGTTCACGCTTCAAATCAACATCCGTCATTTTATTTCCTTTCAAATGATAAGCCGGTAAACGTCATGGAACACCTCGCTCCCGGCATTCGCGAGGCGGTGCAGCTTGTTGGGATCGGTTTCGAGCGGATGGGCTTTGCCCTTCACATCGATCACGGATTTGCCGACGAAGGGCGCGAGCAGATCGATGACGTTACTGCCGACAAATGCCTTCACAGCGTTGAGATGACGGCCGTTCAGCGACGCCTGATCGAAATCGAGCAGCGTTCGTTCGTGAACATCGCCATCGGAAATGACGGCCATGATCCGGAGACGATTGTCGGTGATCCGCAGCGATTTGCCGCGACCGTGGATTTCGACGGTCTCGCGCAGAAAGCGGCGGAAGCGTTCCGGCGCTATATTATATGCCTTCGCGGCGGCGGCCTGATTGCCGGTTTCGCGATACAGTTTGAGCGCGGCCTCGAACCTCTCGCCGCCGATCTTGGCGGCGGACTTGACAGATGATTCCCCCGCCTTCGCGTGGCCGCGAGCCTGCGAACGGGTCAAACCGCGTGCGGCGCCCCTCGCCAAACGACGCTGATACTCTTGCCGATGATCTCGTTTGCGAGCCAAGTGCCGTCTCCGAATCGCTGACGGCAACCAAATAAGGGGGTGGATTCACCCGAATGGCTATTCTGCGCGGGTCTCTAAAGAAAAAAGCAGCGTGCCCGTGACAGATAACTGGATAACCGCCGACCAAATGCGCGCAGAGTTTGTGATGGTCGGCGCTGAAATATCGGACGCAAAAATTGAGCGATGGCGCCGATGGGGATTATTGCCGCGCCCCAAGCAGCGTGGGAAAGGGCGCGGACGTGGCAGCACGGTTGTTGTGCCGCCGCAAAGCGCCGCTCAGGCAATCGAAATAGTGCGCCTGTTCAAAATTCGCGAAAAGCGTGATTGGGTTGGTTGGCAGCTATGGTTGCGGGGTTTTCCCGTTGATGATCGTTATTGGCGGCCGGCGCTGAGTGCAGCGCGGACGATGCTGTTTGAAGTTCGAAACGCAGCACTAGAGCACGCCAATAAAGAGGATGGTCCCGATCTCATTCAATTGCGGGAAGTGGTTCTAGCGATGACGCGAGGCACGCCGCTTTATGCGCCGCTGGCCAAGTTAGATCGAGAAATTCTCGAAACCTTGATCGGGTTCGGTGTCGATGTAGTACAAAGTGAATTTATCGGCTTTAGTCACGAGAGTGATGCGAAGCCCAATCAGAGCGAATTACAGGCGGTACTCGACATCTTCGGCGCGAGAGCATCGGAACGGCATAGCATTGCGGGTCACGCGATCGACTTCAAGGGTACGATAGAAGGGATTTTGCGTGATCTTTCAGGAGTGTTGCGCAATATAGAGCCAAATACCACGCCGCTCGATCCATCAATTGAAATACGCCGGGAATTTGTCCATGCGGTCGAAACGGCTACCCTGCTATATCGGTTTGGCATTGAACGATTTGGACGGGGCGCGTTTGGATTGGGCACGATGAGCCGCATTGCTGCGAATCCTTCAATTTCCTTGCAAGCAGCGATGTTGATCTTCTGGATTGAAATGCGGCGAACCAGTGCAAGGTTATTGTTACCGGACGAGATTGAAAATCTGCATGGCGCGGTAGCGAATATCAGTCAGAACAGCTAATTGATTTTTCGAGATCGTGCCAATTAACATTCAAAATGCACGACTTCACGTAAATCCGTGCTATTATCGATCATGCGTTGGAAACCTGAAATCGATCCGTCCGATATCGCCGACGATTGGGCGGTCCGCTCGGAATTTTGGCTTTCGAGAGCCACAAAATCCGCACCGAGACGCAAGCTGCGCCAGCGCAATCCCGCGCCGCTGATCTTGAACGGCCACGGCGTGTCGCTCCGGATCGAGAATGGCGCGTTGGTGATCCGCGACGGCTTCACGCATTACCCGCAGGAGCAGGCGAGATATCGCTTCTTTCCCGGCAGCCTCGATATTCCGACACGCATCCTGTTGCTCGACGGCAGCGGCACCCTGTCGTTCGATGTGCTGTCATGGCTGGCGGAACAGGGCGTTGCGCTCGCCCGCATCAAGGCGAATGGCGAGATTGCAACGGTGGCAAGCGGCACCGGCTATGCCGCTGATCGCGAGAAGGTCGAGTGGCAGCAAGCCACCCGTACAGACGAAACGAAGCGACTGGCGTTCGCCGCCGACCTGATCCGCCGGAAGATCGTCTCCACCATCCCGACACTGGAGGTTCATATCCCGCCCTCCAAGGCCCGCGAGATGGCGTTGGAAAAGGCTGATACGGGAATAGCCCGCCTGAGCCGGGAAGCATTCACCGATATCGGCGCAATTTTCGCCATCGAGGGCGAATGCGCCGCAGCCTATTTTCAATCGTGGCAGGGATTGCCCGTGCGGTGGAAGGGCATCGACCGCCACCCCGTTCCGCAGGAGTGGCGCGCCTATAACCGGCGCAGTTCACGGGCGACCGGCGTGAAGGCCAAGAACCGCAACGCCTCCCACCCGGTCAACGCCATGCTGAACTATGCCTATACCGTAAAGCTGGCGCAGTTGCAGATTGCCGCCATTGCCGATGGCTATGATCCGACGCTTGGCATCATGCACAATAGCAACAAGGGCAGCCCGGCTTGGGTTCTCGACATGATCGAGTTGGAGCGGGCGGCCGTCGATGCGGTCATCCTGCAATTTATGCGGGATCAGTCATTCGCTCCCGCCGATTTCGTCATCCGAAAGGATGGCGTTTGCCGATTGTCGCCGCAGCTTGCCAGAGCATTAAGCGGGTTAGTCGAGTCATTTAGGTCCACGGCTCAAGCCTCTTGCCGCTGAAGCTACAATTTTCGGCGATTTAGGAATTAATCACTAAAGACTAGCCCAATCCCCTCTCGGGCTTGTAGCAGCCAATAGGCATGTGCTTAAGGCAGGATCGAACATCCCAGTGCGGATTTGCGACTTTACACCGAAGATATCGAAGCAGCGCCGCGCTAGTTTCTATTGCCGACCCGTGCCAATAATCGGGTCTTATGTCATTTGGCCAGAGTAGAAGGGCCGAATCAACATCGATGGTAAAATCTGGTATAAGATATTTACCGCTATACGACCTTTTTCGTTCCTCTTCTCGGAATATCTGAGCAATACCGGTCCCCAAAACTCTATCATACACGTCGTTGCTAATTATTTTTGAAACGAAATCTATAATTGAGTAATCTCTTAACTTATTTCTTTCCGTGTCATTTAAATAACGTATTTCGTATTGGAGCAATTTTACGGTGTATCTTCTCATTTTTGATAATTCTAAATCTTTCAACCATTTATTTTCATCTTTTTGATTATAAATCGTTCTCCATATTAAATTTGTTTCTAGGAGATTTTGTAAATCCATTCTAGATTCATCGTTGCCCTTAAACCATTCGTTTAGCAGAACATGTTTTCTTATCTTGTTATGTATATATACTTCCCACGGGCCGCATTCGTTCAGCGAAAATATGGGAAATATTTTACAAACATCTGAGCGCTGAATCTCGTATATCCTTCTCTTTACGCTCCAAGTTCTTCCTACCTTATAGGAACCATGCTCGTTCTGAAGGACATATAGCACATCCTGACCGTTGATTGGCATCATAGGCTTAAGCGTTGCTATATCACTTTCCGGCCCAGCCAAGTTGTTCACAGCAAGGAACGACACCCCCTTACATCCCGCAGTTAGATAGGAAGCCACAACGAACGTCAGCAAGATAGCGAGTGATGTTCGGTGACACGCCGCCAACCGCGAGCGCGACCTCTAAATTGACCAACGCTCCGAAGTTAATCCGCATTGCAATTCATCCGAAATTTGCCCCGACTGTCCCCATCATGGGGACGATAGGTTTCCGAATTATTGATGCGCTTGGATTCAAATCGGGCGGCTAATATGCAACGGGGATGGGTGGTCTCGTCCGACTACCGATCAGCGATTGCAGCGATCAAAGCGGTTCGCGAGGGTAAGGGTATCTCGCAGCGCGAGCTTGCGCGCAGGCTTGGCAAGCATCCTTCATTCGTCAACAAAACGGAGCAATTCGAGCGACGACTCGATATCCTAGAATTCATCGCGGTTGCTCAGGCGCTCGATATCAGCGCCATTAATCTGCTGAAACATGTCGTCGCGGCAGTGCCAGAACAGGTCGAAATCTGACCTACCCGTGGTCAGATTTATTTTCCGCCCACTATCACTATACCCCCTCCCGTTGCGGGGAGAGGCTTCCGGTCGATCGGTTCGGAACCGATCCGCTCAGATCATCCCCAGCGCGTTGCGATAGGTTTCGAGCAGCGCGTCGGCCTCGTCGCGGGCGTGCTTCTCCATCTTGCGCAGCCGGATGATCGCGCGGATCGTCTTGGTGTCGAAGCCGGTCGACTTGGCCTCGCTATACACGTCGCGGATATCGTCGGCGAACGCCTTCTTCTCCTCCTCCAGCCGCTCGATGCGCTCGATGAACAGGCGCAGTTGCTCGGCGGAAACATTGTCGGTCATGAATCACTCCGTTGGGATTGGCGCCCGCGATAGGGGGCAAAGCGGCCGAGGACAACGCCCCTGACCGCTCCACCTCCTTCCCTCCCGCGCACGGGAAAGACTTTACGGCGCTCATTCCCGCGCGGTGCGGGCGACGACGCCGTGGTGCATGACGAACGCGACATGCTCCAGCCGCGTCACGTCCTCCAGCGGGGAGCCGCTGACGGCGATGATATCGGCGCGCTTGCCCGGCGTGATCGCGCCGATGTCGTCGCGGCCGAGCGCGTCGGCGGCGGAGACGGTGGCGGCGCGGATCGCGGCGGCCGGCGTCATGCCCGCCTTCACCATCAGCGCGAACTCCTGCGCATTGTCGCCATGCCTGGAGACGCCGGTGTCGGTGCCGAAGGCGATCTTCACGCCGGCGGCGATCGCCTTGCCGTGGCTGGCCATCGCGGCCGCGGCGGCGGCCTCCGCCTTCGGGATCGTGTTGGCAGGCAGCGCCCCGGCGCGCGCCTGCGCCAGCGCGGTGATCGGCGCGATCATCGTCGGCACGAGATAGGCGCCCTTCGCCTTGAACAGCCGGATCGCCTCGTCGTCGAGGAAGGTGCCATGGTCGATCGTGTCGACGCCGGCCTCCAGCGCCGCCTTCGTCCCCTCGGCGGCGTGGCTGTGCGCGGCGACCTTGCGGCCGAAGCTGTGCGCGGTGTCGATCAGCGCGCGCATCTCCTCCGGCGTCATCGCGCGACCCAGGCCGCCCGCGACATTGGAGAGCACGCCGCCGGTCGCGGCGAACTTGATGACTTGCGCGCCGAGGCCGACCTGCGCGCGCACCGCGCGGCGGCAGTCGTCCGGCCCGTCGCAGGTGTTGATCTGATGCTGGTGGACCGCGTCAGCCCATTCCTCCGCCAGCCCGTTGGTGCCGTCGCCGTGGCCGCCGGTGATCGAGATCATCTGCCCGGCGTTGATGATCGACGGCCCCTCGACGTCGCCGCGCTCGATCGCGTCGCGCAGCGCGCGGATTCCGCGCGGGTCGCCCCCGAGATCGCGCACGGTGGTGAAGCCGGCGTCCAGCGTCTTGCGCGCGTTGAGCTGCGCCTGGATCATGTTGTCGCCGTCGTCCATCGTCATCGCCATCAGGCGCGAGCGCACCGGATCGCCGCCGATGCCCCACAGGTGGACGTGCATGTCCACCAGCCCCGGCAGTACGAACTTGTCCTTCAGTTCGACCAGCTCGGCGGTGGCCGGCGGCACGAGGAAGCCATCGCGGACCTCCGCCACCTTGCCGTCGCGCACGATGATCGTGCTGTTGCCGCGCGGCGCCTGCCCCGGCTGGTCGAGCAGCGCGCCGGCGTGGATATAAGTGACTTTCGTCGGCGCGGCGGTCTGCGCGATAGCAGGCACGGCGACGGTGACCGCGAGCGCGATCATCAACTTCCTCAACATTCCTCTCATTCTCCCGGTCGGGCGGGATGCGTCGCCGCATCCCTTCGTTCCCGAAGGAAGAGGCTAGAGGAAAGCCGGCCGGTTCGACAAGCCGCCCCGTGGGCGCGGCGATCAGATCGCGGCGTTCCTCGCCACGCTCTCCTCCATCCGGCGCAATTGCTCCGGCGTTGCTTCCTGCTGGTGGCGCGTTTTCCATTCGGCATAGGGCATGCCGTAGATCGCGGCGCGCGCCGCCTCGCGCTCGAGGCCGCCGGCCTCGCCGATCCAGTCGGACAGGCAGTTGCGGCAGAAGCCGGCCAGCCCCATCAGGTCGATGTTCTGCGCATCGTCGCGGTGGCGCAGGTGGCGCACCAGCCGGCGGAAGGCGGCGGCGGCGGTGGCGTCGTCGATCGCGTCGATCGGGTCCATTGTCGTGCTCCTGGGTTGATCGGTCATCGAAAGCCTCTAAGCCAACGGGCCAGTCAGGACGAGGACCAGGATGACCAGAGCGATCAGCCCCCGCAGCCGGAAGGTCCGCGTGCTGGCCACGCTCGGGCCGGCGAGCAACACGCCCGAAATGATCGCCGCGCTGTTCGAGGCGGGGGCGGACGCCTTTCGCATCAACATGAGCCACGGCGACCAGGAATCGAAGATCCCGATGATCGCCGCGATCCGCGCGCTGGAGAAGAAGTTCGGCCGTCCGACGACGATCCTCGCCGACCTGCAGGGGCCGAAGCTGCGCGTCGGGCGCTTCGCCGGCGGGCGGGTGGTGCTGGAGCATGGCGCGACCTTCGTGCTCGATCGCGATGCGGCGCCGGGCGACGCGACGCGCGTCCAGCTCCCGCATCGCGAGATTTTCGCCGCGATCGCGCCGGGCGCGCGACTGCTGCTGGACGACGGCAAGCTGGTGCTGCGCGTGGTGGAGCATGACCCGGACCGGATCGTCACCGTCGTCGAGGTCGGCGGGCCGCTCAGCGACAGCAAGGGACTGAACGTGCCCGACGTGGTGGTGCCGATGGCGGCGCTGACCGCGAAGGACCGCAGCGACCTCGCCTTCGCCTGCGAGCAGGGGGTGGACTGGATCGCGCTCAGCTTCGTCCAGCGGCCGGAGGATCTGGCCGATGCGCGGCGGCTGATCGGCGGCAAGGCAGCGCTGCTCGCCAAGATCGAGAAGCCGGCGGCGATCGAGCGGCTGGAGGAGATCGTCGAGATGTGCGACGGCGTGATGGTCGCGCGCGGCGATCTCGGCGTCGAGCTGCCGCCGCAATCGGTGCCGCCGCTCCAGAAGCGCATCGTCGAGGTGTCGCGCCGCATGGGCCGCCCGGTGGTGGTGGCGACGCAGATGCTCGAATCGATGATAAAGTCCCCGACGCCGACTCGCGCCGAGGTGTCCGACGTCGCCACCGCGATCTATGACGGGGCGGATGCGATCATGCTGTCGGCGGAGAGCGCGGCGGGCGACTGGCCGATCGAATCGGTCGCGATGATGAACGCGATCGGCGAGGCGGTGGAGCGCGACCCGATGCACGGCGATCGCGTCCACTTCACCGAGATGCGGCCCGATCCCACCACCGCCGACGCGTTGGCGGAGGCGGCGAAGAACATCGCCCGCACCGTTTCGGCCAAGGCGATCATCTGCTTCACTACCTCCGGCTCCACCGCGCGGCGCGTCGCGCGCGAGCGGCCCTCGGTGCCGCTGCTGGTGCTGACCCCGAAGCTGGAGACGGCGCGGCGGCTGGGCATCCTGTGGGGCGTCCATGCCGCGCACACCCGCGACGTCGAATCATTCGAGGAGATGGTCGCCAAGTCGAAGCGCATGGCGCTGCGCCACCGCATCGCGGCGGCCGGCGACAGCGTGGTGGTGATGGCGGGCGTCCCCTTCCGTACCCCCGGCTCGACCAACGTGCTGCACGTGGTGCGGCTGGTCGGCGACGAGTTGAAGGGATACGGCTGAGGGACGCGCCTACGCCCCGAACGTCTTGGTCACCCCCACGAAGAATCCCCGGCGCGGGCCATATTGCGGCGCGCCGACCCCCACGCCGCCGCCGTCGCGGATCTCATAGACGTGATCGAGCACGTTGATGACATCGAACCGCACGTCGAGGTTCGGCCCGGCGAAATGGTGGCTCGCGGACAGGTTGAACTGGGCATAGCCGTCGAGATGTGCGCCGTTCGGCACTTGGCTGCCGTCGGGCAGCTCCAGCCCGGTGCGCAGGCCCGATCCGTACATCATCGATCCGCCCAGTGACGTCTGCGCCAGCGCGCCGTGCTTCCACGTATAGGTCACGCCGGCCGAGCCGGTGTAGGTCTGGTCATGGTCGAGATAGATGTAGTGATTGGCGATATAGGCCAGCTCGTCGGGATCGAAGCTGAACTGGCTGGAGACGATGCCGCGCCCCTTCGCCTTGGCCGCCGCGAAATTGGCATAAGCGTTCCAGCCGCCGTGCGAATAGGCCATGTTCGCCTCGACTCCGCCGATCCGGCCGCGCGCATAGTTGAACGGCGTCAGGATGATCGGCGCGCCGAACTGCCCCTCGTCGATCAGGTTCTCCGAGATGCGGTAATAGGCATCCACGCCATAAGTGAAGGAGCTGGACGGCTTCGCCTGGAAACCCACGTCGAAATAATGCTGCCGCTCGGCATAAGGGGTGGAGTTCTGCGTGATCGCCGGCTCCGCGCTGGTGCCCGTCAGCTCGTCTATGCTGGCGGAGCCGACCAGTTCGAACGGCGGCGGGACGAAATAGCGCGCATAGCCGGCGTGGACGGTCAGCGATGAATCGGGTTGCCACACCAGATTGGCGCGCGGGCTGATCTGGTCTTCGGTGCGATAGCCGGCGAACCGGTCGTAGCGCGCGCCATAATTGAGCGTCAGCGTCGGCGTGAGCTTCCATTCGTCCTGAAGATACGCGCTGACGGTCGTCGCATTGGCGCCGCTCTTGTCGATGATCGCGAACGGCTCGCCGGTCTGCGCACCGTCGTCGACCGGGAAGACATGGGTGGTGGTGTCGCTGGTGCTGTGGTCGTGGATCAGCAGCAGGCCACCACGCAGCGTATGCGCGCTGCCGAGATGATACACCCCGTCGACCTGCCCGCCTAGCGCGAGGTCCTGCTTGAACGCCGCCTGCGCCTGCCCGTTATAGAGCAATTCGCCCGTCACGTCGGGGCGGTAGGCAAGCGAGGAATAACGCGCGAAGACCGATGCCTGAACGGTCAGCGGCTCGTCGTCATGCAGCCAGCTCAACTGGCCGAAGCCGGTGCGCTCGAGCTGGCGCTCGTTCAATTTCTCGCTGGGATAGGTGGACTGGCCGCCGATCGTCCACGTCCCGTCCGGCTGCAACCCGCCGGGATTGGGAATCTGGAACCACTGGTTCGAATAGCCGCCGACGAACGACACCCGATCATGCTCGCCGATGATGTGGTCGACATAGGCGAACGCCTGATATTGATCGGTGTCGTCGTGGATCGGGTTGGAGCGTCCGTCGACGCTCTCGATCCCCAGCGCGTCGTGGCGATAGTCGCCCGAGACGAAATAATTCGTCTGGCCGCTCGATCCGCCATAGGTGAAGCTCGGCTCGATCGTGTCGTGGCTGCCGCCGTAGATCGAGACCGTGCCGCCGTTGTTGAACATCCCGCTCTTGGTGGTGATGTCGATGATGCCGGCGCTGCGCAGCCCGTATTGCGCAGGCAGCGCGCCGGTCAGCAGGTCTACCTTGTTGACGAGGCGCGGGGAGAGCGTCTGCCCGAACACCGCCAGCCCCTCCGGCAGCACGGTGCCGTTGATGCGATATTGCAGGCCGTTGTGGTCGTCGCGGACGTGGAACTGGCCGAAGCCGTCCTGCACCACGCCGGGCAGTTGCAGCAGGATCTGGTTGAACTGCTGGTTGTCGCCGCCCGGCAGGTCCTTGATCGCCGCGCTGGTGACGCCGTAGCTGGTCGCGCCGAGGCTCGGCTGGATATGCGCGCGCGCCTCATCCAGCTTCTGCGCGGTGACGACGATGTCCTTGGGTGTCGCGCTTGCGCCGCTATCGGTCGGCGGACTGTCCTCCGCGTGAGCGATCGAAGGAACGGCCAGGGCGAGAAAAGCGATACCGGAAAGCAATGAGGCCCGCATCACAACTCCATGTGATAGGATAACATAACTCCCGGTGAAGCCGCGCTAGGCTGTCTTTGGCGCGAGCGCAAGCACAAACATGCGCCGGGCGGTGACCCGTTAAATCGCGAAGCCGAGCGTGCGCAGGTCGCCGCGCAGCCGGTCCGCGTCGGTGAACAGCAGCGCGTGCATCCCCACCGCCGCGGCGCCGTCGACATTGGCCTGCCGGTCGTCGACGAACACCGCGTCCGCCGCCGCGATCCCGAATCGATCGAGCGCGAGGCGGTAGATCGCCGCATCCGGCTTCATCAGCTTTTCCTCGCCCGACACGACGATATCGCGGAAGCGATCGAACAGCGCGGCTTCCCGAACGCGGAACGGCGGGAAGAATTCGTGGCTGAAATTGGTGATCGCATAGAGCGGCACACCCGCCGAATCGAGATCGGCGACCAGCGCGGGCATCCCCGGCATCGGCCCTGGTATCTGCTCGGCGAAGCGCGGCCCCCAGGCGGCGATCAGATCGGCATGATCGGGATGGCGCGCGATCAGCTCCGCCGAGGTCTCCGCGAAATCGCGGCCGCGATCGTGCTGGAAATGCCATTCCCGCGTGCAGATCTCGCCGAGGAACACGTCAAGCGCCTCATCATCGGGGATGAGGCGCTGATAAAGGACGCGCGGGTCCCAATCGTACAGGACGTGCCCAACGTCGAAGACGACGCTGGCGGGGCCGGGCATGATTCGCCGTCCGCCCCGTGACGGATCAGCCCTGGCGGGCCTTGAAACGGCGATTCGTCTTGTTGATGACGTAGGTACGGCCGCGACGGCGGATCACGCGGTTGTCGCGATGCCGGTCCTTGAGCGACTTGAGGCTATTGCGGATCTTCATGGTGGATTCGCTTCTTGAAAACGGGTTCTTGTGAAAGGGTGGCCGCCTAGTGCGAGGGGCCTTGCAAGTCAAGCCGGAGCGCGCGACGAAGCCCGTGCGTTAAGGTATCGCAGATACAGAGGATTCGAGGCATGCGCAGGAAGATGGTGGCGGCGACGATCGGGCTGGCGGCGACGGGGCTGGCCGGATGTGCGACCGCGCCCACATCCTTTCCCGTGCAGGTTTCGCGCTTCCATTATGACGCGATGGCGTCGCGCGGCACGATTACGGTGGAACCGCTGCCCGGCGGATCGGTCGCCAGCATCGAATATAAGACCTATGCCGCCGCCGTGGAGGCGGAGCTGCTGCGCGCCGGCTACACCAGCCCGCCGCCGGGGCAGCCTGGCGAATATCTCGCCACCGTCTCCTTCAGCCGTGCCGAGCGGGCGCTGCCGCCGAAGCGCTCGCCCTTCACGATCGGCATCGGCGGCGGCTCGTTCAGCGGCGGGCGCGGCGGCGGCGTGGGGCTGGGCGGAGGCGTCAGCTTCCCGGTCGGCGGCCAGCGCGACCGCGTCGGCATCGTCACCGAGCTGTCGGTGCGCATCCGCCACGGCGCGGACGCGGTGTGGGAGGGGCAGGCGCAGTCGCTGACCGACACCAGCGTGCCGAATGTCGATACGCAGGCGATCGCCGAGCGGCTCGCCCATGCGTTGTTCACGGGGTTCCCCGGCGAGAGCGGGCGGACTATCGAGGTGAAATGACCCTCACCATCAACTCCGCCTTCGATGGCGGCAATATCCGTCTGGTCGCCATCCACGGGAATCGGGTCGATCTGGAGATCGTCCGCGATCACCGGTCCGACTTCTACCAATGGTTCTATTTCCGCGCAGCGGGGCTGGCGGGAAAGCGGGTGACGTTCCGCATCCTCAACGCCGGCGATTCGGCCTATCCGCTCGGCTGGCCGGGTTATCAGGCGCGCGTCTCGACCGACCGGCGAGCGTGGCGGCTGATCCCGACGCGCTACGGCAAGGGTGTGCTGGAATTCGACTGGACGGGCGATGTCGGGGAGGGCGGGCAGGTCGCGTGGTTCGCCTATTTCGCGCCCTATACGATGGAGATGCACGCCGATCTGATCGCGCGCATCGCGGCGAAGCCGGGCGTGGTGCATCGCGAGCTTGGCCTCAGCCTCGATGGGCAGCCGATCGACTGCTTCACGCTGGGCAATGGCGCGAAGCAGGTGTGGCTCTACGCCCGCCAGCATCCCGGCGAATCGATGGCCGAATGGTGGATGGACGGCGCGCTCGACTGGCTGATCGGGGACGCCGCGCGCGACCTGCTGGCGAAGGCGACCGTCCATGGCGTGCCGAACATGAACCCGGACGGCACGCGGCGCGGCCATCTGCGCACCAACGCGGCCGGGGTGAACCTCAACCGCGAATGGCACGCGCCGACCCCCGAGCGCAGCCCCGAGGTGCTGTGCGTGCTGAAGGCGATGGACGCGACCGGGGTCGCTTTCGCGATGGACGTGCACGGCGACGAGGCGATCGCCGCCAATTTCATCGCCGGGTTCGAGGGCATCCCCTCGAGGACCGACGCGCAGGGCGCGAAGTTCGAGGACTTCGGCCGCCGGCTCGCCGCCGCGACGCCCGATTTCCAGACCGAGAAGGGTTATGAGAAATCGGCGCCGGGCAAGGCCAATCTCTCCATGTCGACCAACCAGCTCGCCGAGCGGTTCGGCGCGGTGTCGGTGACGCTTGAGATGCCGTTCAAGGATCACGCGCCCAACCCGGATGCCGAATTCGGCTGGAGCCCCGAACGATCGCGCCGCCTCGCCGTCTCGTGCCTGGAGACGCTGGCGGGCATGATCGACGAGATTTGACGCGATGGAGTTGCGCGCGGGCGGGCTGGATGATCCGCGCGTCCGCGCGCTGATCGCGCATCACCTTGCGGACGCGCGCGGCTCCACCCCGGCGGACAATGCCCATGCGCTGGACGCGGCGGCGCTCGACCGCCCGGACATCGATTTCTGGGCGATGTGGGAGGGCGAGGAACTGCTCGGCATCGGCGCGCTGCGCTGGCTCGATGCGGACCATGCCGAGATCAAGTCGATGCGCACCGCTCCCACCCACCTGCGGCGCGGCGTGGCGCGAGCGATCCTCACGCAGCTTATCGCGCAGGCGCGGGCGCATGGCTTCGCGCGGGTGAGCCTCGAAACCGGCACCGCGCCGATGTTCGACGCGGCGAACCGGATGTATGAGGCGGCCGGATTCGCCGACTGCCCGGCCTACGGCGGCTACCCGGCCAGCCCGCACAACCGCTTCATGACGCTGGCGCTATAGCTCGTAGGTCGGCGCGCCATCGTTATCATCGGGCGGGAAGGGCGGATAGACGATCGGCTTGTCCCCGAAATATTTCCGCACGATTCGATCACGGCGGTTGAATGTATCGTCGTCCTCGGGATCGATCTCGTCGGGATAGATGTAGGTGGCGGTAAAACGGCCGTTCTCGACGAGATATTCGATTTCCGCCCAACGTGGTTCGGAGTCCTGCGCCTCCCACAATTCGAGCAGCGCGTCGCCAAGAGCATCGAGGTCAGGCCAGCGATATAGAATTTGATTGCCGAGATGTTTGAAGATGGCGGGTGATACGTAGGCGTGATCCAGCCTCGCATAAAGGAGCGTGCCATCAGGCGGGTATTCGGTATCCACTGCAAGGATGTGGCCGATCTTGACTAGCAGATGTTCAGTTTCGTTATTTTTCATGCTGGATCTTCCCACTCTCGTTGGGCAATTTGGCGCTTTTAAGATGACCGTTGACGGTGAACCAGATGTTGAGAGATGAGGGGCGTTGTGAAGTTCCCTTATAGACCGGCATAATTTTGACGAAAACGCTATTCCCCGTTTTTTTGTCTCGCGCCCATTCATCCTCCAGCGCGCGATAGCGACCGCGATTGAAGTTCGCATCCTGTGCGAAATGGTTGAACGCGTCGGTCGGTCCGTTGAAACGAGCCGCGATATAATGACCGCCGTCATCGCTCGACCGCCGATCGCTTCCGCCGGCCTGTACCTGCGCTGTGCGGGAGCGGAGTGGGGTTTGTGTAGTATCGAGGTCGCCCGAAACCTTTCGTGTCCGTCCGCCCGCGTCGATCTCGTAGTCATATCCGTTTCGTGTCACATGGCGCACCGGCTCGGCGGTGGTTTCCTTGTGGTGCGGGGCGGCCGACTCCTTCCGGGCGGCAACTTTCGACGTAGCCACGGTGCGCTCTGCCGGCTTGGCCGGAAGATGAGTTTGCGCTGTTGGCGCACGACCTGTCTGCCCCGTCCGCGCGCCGTTGACGCGCACCTTCGGTTTCGGCTTTGCCGGCACTCCCCACGAGCCGCTCGCGCCGCCCCCGCCGAAACTGCCGCCTCCGCCGCCGGTGAAGCCGCCGTCTCCCCAGCCACTCCCGTGATAGTTACCCGAATTGGCGAAGGTGAAACGGCCGTCTCTGGGATCGTGCCACGGATTGAATTTCAGTTCCGTGCCGTCACTGTCTCGCGCGACCGGCCAACGCCCGGTCCGCAGCCACATCGAAAATGCGTGCCGTCGCTCTGCTTCCGAAATGTCGATCATGTTGCCCCGCTGTTCTGCGCGGCGAGAACATTTGAGCAACATTTTCCAACAAGTCAATCTGCAATGAGCGTCACCTTTTGCTTCACGCCTCCTTCCGCCCGCGCCATTCCGTCGCTAGCAATGCGCGATGAGCAGCTCCCGCGGCATCGCGCCTTCGCTTTTCGCCTTCTCGATCTTTTACGGCGGCATGGTCTGCATCGCGGGCGTGCTGGGCAACAAGCAGGTCGCGCTGGGGCCGCTCGCGGTGGAGGCGGGGATATTCGCGTTTCTGCTGCTGGTCGTCACCTCCAGCGCGGTGGCGGAGCTGCATGGGCGGGCGGTCGCCAACCGGCTGGTGCGGATCGGCTTCGTGCCGCTGATCGTCTCGCTGCTGCTCACGCTCGTCGTGCTGGCGGTGCCGGCTTCCCCGGCGATGGACCCGGCGCGGCTCTCCGCCTTCGAGATGATGATGACGGGCACGCCGCGCATCTGGCTCGGCGGGATCGTCGCCTATGGCACGTCGCAGACGCTGAACGTCACGATCTTCGCCTGGCTGAAGGGGCGGGAGGACAGCCGCTTGCTGTGGCTGCGCGCCGCCATCGCCAGCGTGCTGAGCCAGATCGTCGATACCCTGCTGTTCGTCACCATCGCCTTCTGGGGTGTGTTCCCGATCGGCGCGCTGCTCGTCGGGCAGATGCTGGCGAAGGTCACGCTGTCGGTGATCCTCGTGCCGCCGCTGATCTATCTGTTCGTGGCGCTGGGCAAGCGGCTCGACAGCGCGTCATGAGGCCCCTAAGCGCGCGCGCATGACCGATCACAGCCCCACGCCCGACCTGCTCGCCAAGGCCGAAACGCTGGTCGAGGCGCTGCCCTATCTCCAGCGCTATGCCGGCAAGACCTTCGTGGTGAAATACGGCGGCCACGCGATGGGCGATCCCGAGGCGCAGCGCGACTTCGCCGAGGACGTGGTGCTGCTCAAGGCGGTGGGGGTCAATCCGGTCGTCGTCCATGGCGGCGGACCGCAAATCGGCTCGATGCTCAAGCGGCTGGGGGTCGAATCGCGCTTCGTCGACGGGCTGCGCGTTACCGACGCGGAGACCGCGCAGGTCGCGGAAATGGTGCTGGCCGGATCGATCAACAAGGAGATCGTCGGCTGGATCGCGCGCGCCGGGGGCCGCGCGGTCGGCATTTCCGGCAAGGACGCCGGGCTGGTGCGCGCCGAGAAGGTCGGGCGCAACCAGCCCGATCCGTTGCAGGGCATCGAGCGCAAGGTGGACCTGGGCTTCGTCGGCGAGCCGGTGGAGGTGGACCGGCGGCTGATCGATTCGCTGGTGCGCGACGGCATCATCCCGGTGATCGCGCCGATCGCCGCCGGGGCGGATGGCCATACCTACAACATCAACGCTGATACGATGGCGGGCGCGATCGCCGCCGCGCTGGGGGCGTCGCGCTTCTTCCTGCTGACCGACGTGGCCGGGGTGCTCGACAAGCAGGGCGAATTGATGACCGACCTGACACCCGCAGACATCGCGCGACTGCGGGCCGACGGCACGGTCTCGGGCGGGATGATCCCCAAGCTGGAGACCTGCGTCACGGCGGTCGAGGCGGGGGTTGACGCCGCGGTCGTGCTCGACGGCCGGGTGCCGCACGGCATGCTGCTGGAGATATTCACTCGGCGCGGCGCGGGAACGCTGATCCGGCGCTGAACCATACCTGTCCCATTTTGGGCATCCGATGTCGTTAACGTACTATTTAGAATCGAGAATTTGTCGTATTCGAAAAGGCAGCCGAGTCGCATAAGAAATCGAGGGTCCGGCGCTCGTTCCTTTTGGTGATGGGAGCAGGTATATGAAGAAGTTGGCGATTTTAGGAGCTGCCGCGTTGGCGGCCGTTTCCACTGCGGCCGCAGCAGCGCCGTCAATCACGTTCGCCGGCGGGTCGGGCACGACCGCGGCGGGCACTACGGTGTTTCAGACTTTCGACAGCTACGCCGCTGGTGCGTTGATCGGGGCCAATACCTACGCACTGAATTCGAATAGCGGGAACGGCGCGGCCCCCGCTTTCGGCAGCTCCGGCAATTACGCTTCGGTGCTGGGTGGCGGCAGCTATACGGTGAATTTCGGGGCGACCTCGGTCTTCTCGTTCGTGCTCGGCTCGCTCGACACGTATAATACGCTGGTTCTGCATCTGCAGGGCGCGCCGGACGTCACCTATAACGGCGGCGAGATCGTCGGCTATCCCGGATTGTTCGACAGCGGCAACCAGAGCATCCCGCAAACCAATGGCGTCGTTTCATACAATGCCAATGGCGGACCGCTGATCGTCGGGGCGACCTTCTCCTCGTCGGCGAATTCGATGGAGTTCGACAATCTCGCCCGTGCGGTGCCGGAACCGGCAACCTGGGCGCTGATGATCCTGGGCTTCGGCGTGGTCGGCGGCATGATGCGCCGCCGTCGCACGGCGGTTTCTTACAGCGCCGCCTGACGCTCTAAGGCAGTTCCGGCCCGAAAAGCCGTCGGCTTCATGCCGGCGGCTTTTTCGTTGTATCGTCCTCGCGATCGCTGCGGTGGGCGATGGCCATTGTCGCCGGGCGGTCGATTGCGCTAGGCCATTGATCGACCGCAATTCGACAAGAGGGCCATGTGCTGACGCTCACCATCATCCAGATCCTTCAGGTGCTGCTGAATGTCGCATGGTGGGTCATCGTCATCCAGTTCGTGCTGTCGCTGCTGATCGCGTTCAACGTGGTCAACATGCAGTCGAACTTCGTGCGCAGCATGGCCTATGGCTTCGATCGGCTGACCGAACCGCTCTACCGCCCGATCCGGCGCATCCTGCCGCAGCTTGGCGGCCTCGATCTCGCGCCGGCGGTGGCATTGATCGCGATCGCGATCATCCGCATCGTCCTGAGCAACATCGCGCTCAGCGCGCTGGCGGGCGGCGCCTGACCGCCTGGAAACAGGCCGCCGACGGCATCATCGTCGCGGTGCGTGTCACACCGCGCGGCGGTCGGGACGCGCTGACGGCGGGAACGGCGGAGCATCTCGCCGCGCGCATCGCGGCGCCTCCCGTCGATGGCGCGGCCAATGCAGCGCTGGTCGCGCTGGTCGCCAAGGCATTCGGCGTGGCGAAGCGCGACGTGACGATCGTCGGCGGCGAAAGCGCGCGGCTGAAACGGTTGGCGATCGCCGGTGATGCCGAGGCGCTGGCGGAACGCGCCCGCGCGCTCTATGGCGACGCCCCATGACTGCAACAACGATCGACGGAAAGGCCTTTGCCGCCGGGCTGCGCGCCCGCGTGGCGGAAGGCGCGGCGAAGGTGTTGGCCGAAGGCGGGCGCAAGCCCGGGCTGGCCGTGGTACTGGTGGGCGACGATCCCGCCTCCTCCGTCTATGTCCGATCGAAGGGCAAGGCGACCGTCGCGGCCGGCATGGAGAGCTTCGAGCATCGCCTGCCCGAAACCACGTCCGGGGCGGAGCTGGTCGCGCTGGTCGATCGCCTCAACGCGGATCCGGCGGTGGACGGCATCCTCGTCCAGCTCCCGCTGCCGTCGCATATCGACGAGCGCGCGGTGATTACCCGTATCGACCCGGACAAGGACGTCGACGGCTTCCATCCGGTCAACGCCGGGCGGCTCGCGACCGGGCTGGAGGGATTCGTGCCCTGCACACCGCTCGGGTGCCTGATGCTGCTCAGGGACGTGCTGGGCGATCTTTCCGGCAAGGACGCGGTGGTGATCGGCCGGTCGAACATCGTCGGCAAGCCGATGGCGCAATTGCTGATCCGCGAGAGCTGCACCGTGACGGTCGCGCATTCGCGCACCCATGACCTGCCCGGCGTAGTGCGCCGCGCGGATATCGTCGTCGCGGCGGTCGGCCGCGCGAAGATGGTGCAACCGGACTGGATCAAGCCGGGCGCGACGCTGATCGACGTCGGCATCAACCGCACCAAGGCGGGGTTGGTCGGCGATATCGACCCGGCCTGCGCGTCGGTCGCCGGGGCGATGACGCCGGTGCCGGGGGGCGTCGGCCCGATGACGATCGCCTGCCTGCTGCGCAACACGCTGGTTTCGGCATGCCGCCGTCTGGGCGTCGCTTACGACCGGGCATTGTGATGCTCGCGGCGCTGCTGCTTGCGGCCGCCGCGCCGCAATCGGCGGTCGAGGCGGAGCGCGCCTTCGCCGCGATGGCGCAGGCACGAGGGCAATGGACCGCGTTTCGCGCCTTCGCCGCCGACGAGGCGACGATGTTCGCGCCGCAACCGGTCAATGCGCAGGCCTTCCTCAAGCCGCTCGCCGATCCGCCGCGATCGTTGAGCTGGTCGCCCTCGCTCAGCTATATCTCGTGTGACGGCACGACGGCCGCGAACACCGGCCCGTGGCGCGGCGCGAGCGGCGGTCACGGCTATTTCTCGACGATCTGGCGCCGCCAGCCGGACGGCGGATGGAAATGGATCGTCGACGGCGGGGATTCGCTTCCCGCGCCGCGCGCCGAAGTCGTCGAGGCGAAGATCCGCAAGGCGGCGTGCGGCCGTCCGCGCAATCCGCCGGAGCCGCCGCTGGGCGTCGAGCGCAAGGTCGGCGCTGGCGCATCGCCCGACAAGACATTGGTCTGGTGGTATGAGGTCGCGCGGGATGGCGCGCGCGCCTTCGCGGTGCGGCTGTGGAACGGCCGCGCCTATGATGCCGTGATCGACGATCGCATCGCGGCGCCGACGCGATGATCGAGCTGTTCGCCTCCGCCTTCGTCACCTTCTTCGTGGTGATCGACCCGCCGGGCTGCGCGCCGATCTTCGCCGGGCTGACCGCCGGCGCGACCCCGGCGCACCGCCGCGCGATGGCGTTGCGCGCGGTCGGTGTCGCGACGGTAATCCTGACGGTGTTCGCGCTGTTCGGCGAGAAGCTGCTTCACGGCCTCGGCATCGAGCTGGCGAGCTTCCGCATCGCCGGCGGGGTGATGCTGTTCCTGATCGCGCTGGAGATGGTGTTCGAGAAGCGCACCCAGCGGCGCGAGGATCGCGCCGCGAAGGTGACGCCGGAGGAAGCCGAGGACGTCTCGGTCTTTCCGATGGCGATGCCGATGATCGCCGGCCCCGGCTCGATCGCGTCGGTGATGCTGCTGATGGCGCGCAACGACGGGCTGGAGCGCAGCTTGATCGTGCTGGGCGCGATGGGGCTGAACCTGCTGCTCACGCTGGCGGCACTGCTCGCGGCGGGCGGGCTGATGCGGGTGCTCGGGCCGAAGCTGGAGGCGGTGATCACCCGGCTGCTCGGCGTGCTGCTCGCCGCGCTCGCGGTGCAGTTCGTGCTCGACGGGTTGCAGTCGCAGTTCCGCTGACGCCGTTACTCGATACGGAACGCCCGCAGCGGCGATCCGGCCGGTAGCGGCACCTGCACCAGCCACGGGAACTTCTTCCCCATCGCGAGTTGCGCATAGAAGCCGTGCGGCGATCGCGCGCGATAGACCGTCGATTCCGCCATGTTCGGGCACACCAGCAGCAAGGTCGCGCGGTGCCGTTTCATGATCGCGCGCGCGTTCTCCGGCGAGCCGGTGAAGGCGTGCTGCACGTCCAGGATCGCGTCGCCGTTGCGGTGATACGGCCCGGCGACCGCCGAATGATGGGTGAGCGTGATCAGCCGCGGGCCGAGATCGACGAAGGTGAAGACGGTTTGCGCCGGAAAGCGGTCGAGCGGCTGCAACGCCGGCAGGGTCACGCAGCGTCCGGAGGCACGGTTCACCAGCTTCACATAGGGAGTGGGCTTGTCGACCGGCGTCCATTTGATGATCAATCCCGCGAACGCGCCGGAGATGATCAGGAACGCCGCCGTGGTGCCGAACACCCTTACGAACATCGATCGGTGCCCGAGCAGCACCGGCGCCATGATCCAGGCGAGCGCGGCGACGCCCGGCACCGCGAGAAGCTGTGCCGCCGGCCCGGCGCGGATCTGCCACAGCAGCATCGCGGCGGCGAAGGTCATGAACAGCGCCACGCTTGCCCAGCCGATCAGCGCCTCGGGCGCGCGGCGCGCGCGCCAGGTGGCGACCGCCGCGCCGATCAGGCCCATCACCGGCAGCGCGGCGACCGGGAAGGCGACGCGGAACGGATGCTTGAAGATCGGCTTGGCCTCGCGGATGTTGCCGAGCCAGTTGCGGTAAAGCTCGTCCGAAACCTGTTCCGGCCGGCCGAGGCATTGCGGGAAGACCAAGGCGAAGGCGCCCGCGATCACCGCGCCCGCCGCCATCGCCAGCGTCAGCCGCAACCAGCGCCGCCGCGGCGAGATCATCGCCAGCACCAGCAGGAACGCGCCGGCCAGCACCATCACCGACAGCCATACCGGCGTCAGCGCGTCGCAGCGCGCCACGCGGTTGTCGTAAGAGGCGAAGGCGGCGTAGCCCGCCGCCGATCCGCCGGCGAGCGTCAGCGCATAGGCCGCGAGCCGGTCGCGCGATTCGACCTGCCACACCCAGCGCAGCGCGATGATCGCGCCGGCCATCACCGAATAGGGCAGCATCTCCAGCCCGATCGTCAGCGACACCGCGCTGGCGATGCCGACGATCGCGCCGCCGCGCGCGCCCTTCGGATCGCACAGGCCGGCGACCGTCAGGCTCAGCATCGCGAGCTGCCAGCCGTGATGATCGATGCGGTCGGGCATGAACATCAACAGCGCGACGGTCGAGCAGAGCATGAACACGATCGCGAGCGGCCAGGCGAGCGGTGCGATCAGCCGCCGCACCGTCGCCGCCAGCCCGACCAGCGCCAGCGACAGCGGCAGCAGCGGCGCGATCCCGCATGCCAGCCGTTCCGCCTCGCCGGTGCCGAGGAAGGGACGGAACAGCAGGATCAGCGCCGCGATCGGAAGATCGACGAGGCGCGTCCAATGGATGTTGAAGCCGGTCGGCGGGTTGAGCCGATAGTTGCGCAGGTCATACCAGCCCTGCCCGCCGAGCAGGGCGCGGACCTGCATCAGCCGCATATTGTCGTCGGTATCGCCCAGCGACAGCCAGTGGATCGCCGCCCAGCGTTGCGCGACGTACCACACGGCGATCACCACCCACGCGGCCAGGGTGAGCTGCAGCCAGTGACGATCGAGGAGTTGCAGGAGCGATGCGCCGTCGCGCTTTATCAAGGGGACTTTCCTCAAACCGCCGGGGCCTCTAGACGCCGGGTCCGGTAACTGCCGGTTCCTCGCTGTATCGCGGCCGGTGCAAAGGGCAAGGCGTGGAAGCGGTTCGCAAGCACATACGGTCCCCGCATATGCGTGAGGTTTTCTGGCAACTGGTGCGCTTCGGCATCACCGGGGGGCTGGCGACGTTGCTCTATGCGATCGTCTATTGGCCAATCGCCACCTATGCGCAGAAGACGTGGCCGCTCGCCAACAGCGCGACCTGGCCGGTGGCGGCGAACCTGCTCGGTTATCTGGCGGCGATGCTGTCCGGCTATGTCATGCACAGCAAATGGAGCTTCCGCGGCCACGGGCGGCGCGACAATCTGGCGCGCACGGGGGGGCGGTTCTTCCTCGTCTCGCTGGTCAGCCTCGGCATGAACACCTTCTTCGTGTGGCTGCTGACCGGGCCGATGCATGGGCCGACATGGTGGCCGCTGGTGCCGATCGTGTTCTTCACGCCGTTGATCACCTTCGGCCTCAACCGTCTGTGGGTGTTCGCCTGATGGACCGCCGCGTCTATGACCGGATGGCCGAGCATGACAGCACGCATTGGTGGTATCGCGCGCGCCGCGACATCCTCGCCGATTTCATCGCGCGCGAGGGGCGGCTGCCGATGGATGCGCGGATTCTGGAGATCGGCTGCGGCACCGGGCATAACCTGCCGATGCTCGCGCGGTTCGGCGAGGTCGACGCGATCGAGATCGATCCGGCCGCGCGCGCCATCGCCAGCCGGCGGCTCGGCAAGGACGTCGGGGCCGCGCCGTTGCCCACGCTGGCCGGGGTGCCGAAGGAGCATTACGACCTGATCGCGGTGCTCGATGTGGTCGAGCATATCGAGGACGACGTGGCCGCGCTCGCCGCGATGCGCGAGCGGCTCGCGCCGGGCGGGCGCATCCTCATCACCGTGCCGGCGCATCAATGGATGTGGAGCGCGCATGACGTGGTGAACCACCACCACCGCCGCTATTCCAGGGCGACCCTGGTGAAGGCGATCACCGCCGCCGGCCTGCGCCCACGCAAATTGGGCTATTTCAATTCCCTGCTCTTTCCCTTGGCCGCCGGTGCGCGTGTCGCGGGGCGGCTCACCGGGCGCGACGACAGCGATGACACGCCGCCGTCAGCGCCGCTCAATCGGCTGTTCGAGGGTATCTTCCGGCTCGAACGCCACCTCGTCGGCCGTGTGCCGATGCCGCCGGGCGTCTCGATCGTGACCTTCGCGGAGCCGGCGTAGCCCCTCTCCCGGAAGAGAGGGGCCGGACTCGTCAGATCGCGTCGAGCGCTTGCGCGAAATCGGCGATCAGGTCGTCGGCGTCCTCCACCCCGATCGAGATACGCACGAGATTGTCGGTGATCCCAAGCGCCTGCTTGCGTGCATCGGGAACGGAGAGGTGCGTCATCGCCGCCGGATGGCTCGCCAGCGTCTCGGTGCCGCCGAGGCTCACCGCGAGCTTGGCGATCCTCAGCGCGTCGAGGAAGCGGAACGATTCCGCCTCGCCGCCCTTCAGGTAGAGCGAGAAGGTGGAGCCGGCGCCGGTGCAATGCCGGCGAAAGATATCCGCCTGCCGCGCATCCTTGCCGCCTTCGAGGAAGCCGAGATAGCCGACGCGCTGCACCTTGGGATGCCCCGCGAGGAAGGCGCAGACCTTCGCCGCATTCTCCCCCGCGCGACTCATCCGCAGTTCCAGCGTCTCCAGCGAGCGGAGCAGCATCCATGCCGTATTAGGGTCGCAGATCGTACCGATCGTGTTGCGCATCAGCCGGATCGTGTTGATGTGCGCCTTCGATCCGAGCACCCCGCCGGCGACGAGATCGCTGTGCCCGCCGGCATATTTGGTGAGCGAATAGACCACGATGTCCGCGCCGTGGCGCAGCGGCTTGTGCCAGAGCGGACCGAGGAAGGTGTTGTCGATCGCGATCGGCGGGCGCGTAGCGGAATCGGTGAAGATCGCGTCGCGGCTTGCCGCCACCGCCTCCACGTCGACCAGGGCGTTGGTCGGGTTGGCGGGGCTTTCGAGGTAGATCAGCGCGACCTTGCCCTTCGCCGCTTCGGCCAGCACCGCGTCGATCTCCTCGCGCGTCGCGCCGGCCGGGAAATCGAGCCACTTCACCCCGAACCGGCCGAGGATGCGCGCGATCAGCGTCTCGGTCGCGGCATAGAGCGGGCCGGAATGGACGATCGTGTCTCCCGGCTCGACCATCGACAGGAACAAGGTCGCGATCGCCGACATGCCGGAGGAGAAGGCGAGCGCATCCTCCGCTTCCTCCCAGATGGCGAGTCGGTCCTCGAGTATCTCCTGGTTGGGGCCGTTGAAGCGCGAATAGACCAGACCTTCCGCGCCGCCGGGACGCTTGCCGGTGACCCCCTCGAAATGGCGCTTGCCCGCCGCCGCGCTGGGAAAGACGAAGGTGGAGGTAAGGAAGATCGGCGGCTTCAGCGAGCCTTCCGACAGCGCCGGGTCGTAGCCGTGGCCCATCATCAGCGTGGCGGGGCTGAGCTTGCGCCCGCCGATCCGCTCGATCTCCGGCCGGGGCGAGCGACGCTGCCCGACCGTTTCGGGGCCGGCTTTGGTATCCTTGGTCATCGTGATCTCCGAACGATCGGCCGCGCCTGTCCGACGGGACGGCGGGCGCGGCCTTCAATGCCGGATATCGTGCCGGAAAATCAGCGCGCCTGATAGGGGACGAAATGACCCAATGAGCAGCTTCCGGTGTCGATGCGCGCCGTCATGTCGACCGTCCGCGCGATATCGCCACGACACAATTGCGTGGAATATTGCTTCGTCACCAGCGCATCGCCGCGCGCCACGCCCTCGCAGCCGCCGGCCGTCTCGTTGACATAGACCAGCTTCGGGCTGACGCGATAGATCAGGCGAGGCCCGACCGCCTTGAGCGAGGCCTGGTTGAAGCGCGTGTCGATGCAGTCGACCGGCTTGCCGGGCGTGAGGCCCTCAACCGTTTTCTCGAACGCGGCCTGATCGGCGGCGGCGCGATCGGACTGCGCTGGCGACGAGGCGATGGCGACTGCGCCAGCGCCCAGCGCGGCGGCGGCCAGCGGAACAAGGATCATACGCATGACAACAACTCCTTTTTCCCCGCGCGCCGATATAGGGATATCAGCCGCGGAATTCATCCTTCGCCCGGCGTCGCGCCGCCAGCGTTCCGGCGTCGGGCGCGCGCAGGAAGGGATTGGTGGCGCGTTCCAGCGCGATCGTCGTCGGGACGGTCGCCTCGCCTGCCGCGCGCGCCGCATCCACATCCGCCATCCGTGCGCGGATCGCGTCGTTGCCCGGCTCCGCGACCAGCGCGAAACGGCCGTTCGCCTGGGTATATTCATGCCCGCAATAGACCAGCGTCTCCGGCGACATGGCGGCGAAGCGGCGCATGTTGGCGAGCATCTGTGCCGCATCGCCCTCGAACAGCCGGCCGCAGCCCATCGCGAACAATGTGTCGCCGGTGAACACCGCATCGTCATCGGCGAAGTGGAAGGCGATATGCCCGGCGGTATGCCCCGGCACCGCGAGCACTGTCGCGCGATGCGCGCCGAGCGCCACCGTATCGCCTTCGCCGACGCCGTGATCGAGGTGGCCGATCTTCGCGCGCTCCGCCTCCGGGCCGGTCACGCGCGCGCCGGTCGCGGCGACGATCGCGCCGTTGCCGCCGACATGATCGGGGTGCCAGTGCGTGTTCCACACCTGCGTGATCGTCCAGCCGCGCGCGGCGGCGGCGTCGAGCACCGGCTGCGCCTCGCCGGGATCGATCACCATCGTCTCGCCGCTGTCCGCATCATGGACGAGCCAGCTGTAATTGTCGCTCAGCACGGGTACGCGGATCACGTCGAGCGGGCTGGTCATGCGAGGCTCCTTCGGGCGGCGAGCGCGGCGGCGCCCAGCATTTCGGTGAGGTCGGCGGCATGGCGGACCCGGGCGAGTGGCGCGCCCTGCCCGGCCCAGAGCGAGGAATAGTCACCGCGACCCTCCGCCTCCGCCCTGGCGCGCAGCGGGGCGATGGCGGCGGCGGCGAACGGAAAGGGCGCGGCGGCGGAACTGGCCGGACCGAGCGCCTCGACCAGCCGGTTGCGCAGGCCGCGCGCGAAGCGGCCGGAGAAGACATTGGTGAAGACGCTGTCGTGGCTCTGCGCCGTCGCCAGCGCCGCGCGATGCACCGCGCTGGCATTGCTGTCGCCAGTCATCAGGAAAGCGGTGCCGGCCTGCACGCCCGTCGCGCCGAGGGCGATCGCCGCCGCCGCGCCGCGCGCATCGGCGATGCCGCCGGCCGCGATCACCGGCACGTCCACCGCGTCCGCCACCTGCGGCACCAGGGCGAAGGTACCGACCGGGCGATGATCGCCAAGGAAATAGCCGGCATGGCCACCCGCCTCATACCCCTGCGCGATGATCGCGTCGCAGCCGGCGTCGGCGAGCCAGCGCGCCTCCGCGACGGTCGTCGCATTGCCGATCACCCGTGCCCCGGTCGCGCGGACGCGGGCGAGCAGGTCGGGCGCGGGGAGGCCGAAGTGGAAGCTGACGATCTCCGGCCGCACCTCCTCGACCACCCGCGCGGTCTCCGCATCGAACGGGCGACGGGCGGGGGGAGCGGGGCCGTCCGACGCGATGCCCTCCGCCGCGTAGAAAGGCGCGAGCGCGGCGCGCCAGGCGGTGTCGTCCGGGTCGTCGGGCGGCGTGTGGCAGAAGAAATTGAGGTTGAGCGGCCCCGAAGCGGCGGCGCGGACGGTGGCGGCCTCCACGAGCAGTCGATCGGGGGTGAACATCGCGCCAGCCAGCGAGCCGACCCCGCCGCCCCGGATCGCCGCGATGGCGAGCGCCGAATCGCCGAACCCGGCCATCGGCGCCTGGATCACCGGCCAGCGCGCGCCGAGCGACGTGAAGAAGTCAGCCGCCGCCGGCCGCGCCATCGTCACCAGCTTCCGGTGTTGGGCATCGACGCCCATGGCTCCCGCGGCGGCAGCACGCCGTTCTGCAACAGCTCGATCGAGATGCCGTCCGGCGTCTTGACGAACGCCATATGGCCGTCGCGCGGCGGGCGGTGGATGATATGCCCGCCGTCCTTCAGCCGCTGGCACGTCTCGTAGATATCCTCGACGCGATAGGCGAGGTGGCCGAAGTTGCGGCCGCCGGCATAGGCCTCCGGCTCCTTGCCCTCGATGGGCCAGTTATAGGTTAGTTCCACCTCCGCCTCGGCGCGCTCGCCGGGGGCGTTCATGTCCTCCGGCGCGGCGAGGAAGATCAGCGTGAAGCGGCCCGCCTCATTCTCCATCCGCCGCACTTCCTTCAGCCCGAGCAGCTCGAAGAAGGCGATCGTCTTGTCCGGATCGGTGACGCGGATCATCGTGTGGAGATATTTCATGGCTTCTTCTCGTTCGAATGGTCGCCGTTGAATTGGGCCAGCGCCTGCGCCGCCGCAACCCCTGCCGGCGCGGTGGGGGCGATGCGCTGGGCGGCGCTCCACGCTTTTCTGGCGCCGGTCTCGTCGCCGGAGAGCGCGGCGATATTGCCCGCCTCGAGCTGCACCTGCGCGTCGTCGGCGGAGCGTTTCAGCGCCTCGGCGATATCGGCCCGCGCGCGCGGCAGATCGTTCATCCGCCGCGCGAGCGTCGCGGAAAGCAGCCACGCCAGCGGATCGGCCGCCGCATCGCGCGTCGCCGCGTCGAGATCGTCGCGCGCGCCCTTGGTGTCGCCGGTCGCGACCAGCGCGCGGGCGCGGTCGAGATGCGCCTCGCCGCGCTCCATTCCCTGAAGTGTGCCCGCCGCCAACGCCGCATCAAGCGCGGCGCGCGCCTTGGCCGGCTCGTTGGCGGCGAGCCGGGCGTTGCCGGCCTCCGCCCAATAGGTCGCGGCCATTGCGTCTTTCGCAACCTCGGCGGCGCGGGCGGCGTCCTCGAACGCCGCCGCCGCCTCGCCGTAACGCGACTGTTCGGTGAGAGCGAGGCCGAGACATTGCTTCGCCTTCGCGCCGCCCGTCAGCGACCAGCGTTCGGCCATCCGCTCCGCCTCCGCCGGATCGGCGCGGGCAAGCGACACGCAGCGCGCCGCCGGATCGTCGGCGGCGAGCAGCAGCGCGAGTAGCGGTATCATCGCAATACGTCCTCCACCGCGCGGACGATCAGCGCGATATCGGCATCGCGCGACAGGCGGTGGTCGCCATCCTTGACCAGCCAGGTCTGCACATCGGCTGAACGGAGCAACTCGGCGAGCCGCCCCGCGCGATGCCACGGCACGTCGGGATCGCGCTGGCCCTGCACCAGACGCACCGGGCAATCGACCGGAATCTCGCCGAACATCAGCCGGTTGGCCTCACCCGATTGCCAGAAGCGGCTGGTATAGACGGTTGGCGCCGGGCCATAGGGATTGGCGCGCTCGATCCGCCCTTCCTGTAACAGCCGCATCTTCTCGTCGGTGGAAAAGCCCCAGTCGGTGAAGTCCGGCGCCGGGGCGATGCCGACGCAGCCGACGACGCGCTCGGGGCGCAGCTTCGCGGCGGAGAGCATGATCCACCCGCCCATCGACGAGCCGACCAGCACCACCGGCCCCCCGGCCACCTCGTCGGTCATCGCCAGCGCGTCGTCGCGCCAGTCGGCGAAGGATTGCTCCTCGAACTTTCCCTCGCTCACGCCGCAGCCGCCATAGTCGAAGCGGAGATAGGCGCGGCCCTGTGCCTTGGCCCATTGCTCCAGCGCGATCGCCTTGGTGCCCTCCATGTCGGAGGCGTAGCCGGGGAGGAACACAATGGTCGGGCCGGTGCCCGGCGTGTGGCGGAAAGCAAGACGGGGACGCATGGCGGCGTATCTACCCGCCGGGGTTCAGAAGCGCCAGCCGCTCTCCTCCTTCGGGCTGGCGGCGCACATGCCGCGCAGCGCCCGCCATTGCGCGGCGTCGAGCGCGGGGCGGTAGGTCGCCTTCGGGTCGAGCGAGCGGGTGAAGCGTTGCGCGCGATCCGCAGACACCGGATGGCTGGCGAGATAGGCCAACATCCGCTCCGCCTTCGCGTCCTTGCCGCCGAGCCGGGTGAAGAAGGCGGCGGTGGGGGCGGGCGAGATCCGTGCGTCGCGGAGCAGCCCGATCGCCTGATCGTCGGCCCGCGCCTCCGCCTTGCGCGAATAGGCGGAGGCGAGCAGCGTGTTGGTATAGCCGCCGACATTGCCCTCCATCCCGCCGAGCAGCACCGAGAGGCCGAGCTGGCGGACGAGCGATTCCATCACGTCGCGGTGGCGGACATGGCCGATCTCATGCCCGATCACGCCGGCCACCTCGTCCGGCGAGCGCGCCGCCTGTACCAGCCCGTCGAACAGCACGATTCGCCCGCCGGGCAGCGTGACGGCGTTGACGATCGGCATGCGCACCACGCTCACCTCGATCGTCGGATCGTCGGGGTCGATCCGCTGCACCAGCGTGGCGAGCGCCGCGTCGCCCGCGGGGGTGGCGCAGCCGCGCCTGCCGAAATCGCCGACCATCAGCTCGCCCAGCCGCTGCTCCACCGCGCGCGGGACGGCGCGCGCGACCAGCGGCGGGCTGTTGAGGAACAGGGTGAGCGCGATCCCCGCCAGCACCGCGAAGACAGCCGTCGCCGGCCACAACCCGATGCGGTCGATGACGCCGCCATAGCGCCGCGCGGCGGGCAGCGCGGCGGCGAGGTCCGCCGGCACGCCGCCGGGCAGGATCAGGCGCCAGCCGGGCAGATCGCGCCGCGCGAGGATCGCGTCGCCGGCGACGTCCTCGCGCCGCGTCAGCGTGGCGAGCGGCACCGATGTCGCCCCGCCGTCGGCGCGCGCGATGCGCAACGCATCGTCTTCAAGCCCGACCGATACCGCGTGGCGCAGCGCCGTCTCGCCGTCGTAGAGCCACGCGTCGGCCATGTCAGAAGGCGCCGACGTCCAGCGCGTCGAGCAGCCCCTCGCCCTGACCCGGCGTGCGCGTCGTCGAGCGCGTCATGTCGTCGAGGTGGACGCTGCCGTGCGCCTCCATGTGACGGACGAAGAAGGCCCAGTTGCGATAGGGAAGGAAGATCGAGCCGATCCCGATCGTCACCACCACCAGCGCGAAATTGCCGAGGTAGAGCTTCACCCAGTCGATCGTCCGCGCGTTGAACCCGAACCACAGGCCGCCCAGCCGCATCGAGCCGACCGCCTCGCGGAAATAGGCCGAGTAATAGACCATCGCGATGATCCCGAGCACGCCGAAGAAGACGAGGTAGAAGGCGATGGCGAGCAGCGCGAAGGTGATGATGATGCCCGGTGATGGCGGGGTGTTGGGGTTGATGCCGGCGAGCGCGCCGGTGCCCACCGCCGCGCCGGCGATGACGCCGACCAGCACGAGGATGATGATCGGGGTGATGTAGAACAGCATGAAGCGTGGGAAGATCGGCCCCCAGTTCGCCTCCGCGCGGAACTGCATCGGGCCGAAGCTCATCGCGTTCCAGCGGTGGTTCCACAGGGTCGTCATCGACCAGGGGATCATCAGCCCCAGCGCCAGCGTGCCGACGATCGACCGCCAGAAATAATCCAGGCCATAGGCGAAGCCCTGATCGTTCGATCCGCCCCGGATGCCGTGCCACAGGGTGCGGCTGAGGCGATAGCGCAGCGCGCGGAAGATCGCGACGCCGAACAGATAGAGCAAGGCGATGTAGAGGAAGAACACGATCAGCCCCGCCATCCCGGCATGGCCGCGCAGCAGCACCCCCTGCACGATCAGGTTGATCGCCCCGAACGGCACGAAGAACAGTGCGATCGCGATGAGGTAGCCGATGAACAGCTCCAGCCCGGTGCCGGTCCATTCCAGCCGGTTGTCGATGAAGCGCGTGTTGCTCCACAGATAACGCCTGACGCGCGCCTTGCCCCAGAAATGATAGATGCCGAGCGTGACGACGGTCAGCAGCAGGTTGGTGAAGGCGATCGGCGCGAATGCGCGCCAGTCGCCGGTGAAGACGAACGCGCTGTCGCCCTCCGCCTGATCGTCGGTCATGCGCTTGCCCCCCGGTTGCCCCGTATCAGTGGAGCGAAGCGCGAGGCGCGCGTCAACGGGGATTCGCGGCCAGCATCTCCACCATCTTAGCCGCGAGCAGGGGAAGCGTGTCGTCGCGCGCGCCCATCACCACGATCCGGTCGCCAGCGCGCGCCGCCGCGACGAGGTGCGCCGCCGCCGCCTCGCGATCGGGGATGTGCCGCGCGTCGGCGCCCGCCTGCGCGATATCGCGGACGATATCGGCGCTCGTCACCTCGCGGCTGACGGTGCCGCCCTGATAGACCGGATCGGGCAGGACGAGCTGGTCGCCGGGCGCGAGCCGGTCCGCGAACATCGCCACCAGCTCGCGCCGCATCACCTTGAGCGGGCCGTAGCCGTGCGGCTGGAACAGCACGAGCAGCCGCCCCGGAAAGGCGTGGAGCGTATCGAGCGTGGCGGCGATCTTGTCCGGGTTGTGGCCGAAATCGTCGATCACCGCGACGCCCGCCGCCTCGCCGACCAGATCGAAGCGGCGCCTGAGGCCGGTGAAACGCTCGACGCCGGCGATCGCCTGTTCCAGCGACAGCCCCACCGCCAGCGTCGCGCCGATCGCGGCGAGCGCGTTGGCGACATTGTGCCGCCCCGGTACCGACAGCCGCACGCGCTGGCCACGCAGCGTGAAGGCGGCAGCGAACGGCTCCTCCGCGATATCCCCGGCGCGCAGGTCGGCGTCGCGGTCGATCGCGACGCTGGTCACGCGGTCGCGCGGCAGGGCAAGCGCCAGCGTCGCGGCGTCGGCATTGTCGACGTTGACGATCGCCTGCGCGGCCTTGCCGATGAACTCGCCGAACAGCCGGTTCAATTCCTCCAGCGACTTGTGGTCGAGGCTGACGTTGTTGAGCACGGCGATGCGCGGGGCGTAGAGCGCGATCGAGCCGTCGCTTTCATCGACCTCGCTCACATAAGCGTCGCCCGCGCCGACCAGCGCGCTGGCGAAGGGACGGTCGGGCGAGGCGAAGTCCTTCATCACCGCGCCGTTCATCACCGTCGGATCGTGGCCGGCGGTGTGGAGGATCGTGGCGATCATGCCGGTGACGGTCGACTTGCCCGAGGTGCCGGCGACGCCGATCGGCAGCCGGCTGGCGTTGAACAGCCGCGCGTTCAGCGCCGCGCGGGTGAGGCGCGGGCAGCCGAGCCGCTCCGCCGCGATGATATCGGCGACGGTTGCCTCCACCGCCGCCGAGGCGACGACGATCTGCTCTGGCGAGGCGATGCCCGAGCCGTCCTGCGGATGCAGCGCGATCCCCATCGCCCGCAGCGCGTCGAACTTGGCGGGCACGCGGCCCTGATCGAGCGAACGGTCCGAGCCGGCGACGATCGCGCCGCGCCCGGCGAGGATCATCGCCAGCGGCATCATCCCCGATCCGCCGATCCCGACGAGGAAGTAGCGTTGCCCTGCAAGGTTGCCGTCGTGCATCGTGCGGCGCTATCGCGGTTTGGGAAATGGCTCAACCGGGGGCGGGGGAAACAAGCGTGCGCATCGGGATCGTCTCGCCGGCCAAAACGCTCGATCCGCTCGCCGCCGAGCGCACGGCGGCCTTCGCGGCGATCGCCTATCCGGCGGTGGACCTGATCTTCCACCCGCAATGTTTCGAGAGCGACGGCGGGCATTTCGCCGGCCCGGACGAGCGGCGCGCGGCGGCGTTCCTGGAGTTCGCCAACGACGCGGCGTTCGACGCGATCTGGTTCGGGCGCGGCGGCTATGGCTCGAACCGCATCCTGGCGCAGGCGATGCCGCGGCTATCGGCCGCCGCGAAGGCCAAGGCATATATCGGCTATTCCGACATGGGCTTCCTGCTCGCCGCCCTCTACGCGCGGCGGATCGGGCGGCCGGCGCACGGGCCGATGCCGATCGACGTGATGCGCGACGGCGGCGACCGCACGATCGCCCGCACGCTCGGCTGGCTGACGGGGGACCGGCAGGGGCTGGAGCCGGGGTTGGGCGGCAGGCCCTCGGTGGCGTTCAACCTCGCGATCCTCAACAGCCTGATCGGCACGCCGTGGCTCCCCGATCTGGCGGACCATGTGCTGCTGATCGAGGAAGTCTCCGAGCCGCTCTACAATATCGACCGGATGCTGTTCACCATGGCGAACGCGACGCAGCTACGCGGCATCGCCGGCGTGCGGATCGGCGCGGTGACGGATGTGCAGGAGAACGACCCGCCGTGGAACGAGCCGCTCGACACGATGATCCGCCGCTGGTGCCGCGACATGGGCGTGCCGTTCCTCGGCCGCGCGGAGATCGGGCATACGCAGGCGAATTGCGTGGTGCCGTTCGGGATGGGGTGAGCGGCGGTAAAGTTCACGAAGGCATGTTATTGTGCAGCAATGTATGAATCACGGCGCGCGCGAATCTATCCGCCCGTATGGCGAGTCTGCCTCGCTTTCCTGCTAATGCCAGCCGCGGCGGCGATCATGATGGCGTTTGTCGCGCCCGCATATGAGGGCTTGCCTACGGCAATCGAACGACTGACGGCCACAGCAAAGCTCGATGCGAGTTTGGGGGCCTATCCGACCGCGATCGTAGTTGGTTTGCCCACCTATTTCATTCTTCGTCGACACTTTTCGGCCCGACCCTTAATTTGCGCCGTCGCCGGGGCCGTTGTGGCGGCCTTGCCGTGGTTATTTCTGGTTCTTGTGACTTCAGGCGCTTCGTCGGCCAGCATCGGTGGGCAGGCTACCATCATAGACGGACATTATGCCGCTTACGGCTGGCTGGAGAGCACATATTTCATCGCTCAGATAGCATTGGTTGGCTGGACTGCTGGTTTTCTGTTTTGGGCAATTGCGGCAGCAGGCTTCAAGCAACCGGATGGGCGTCGATGAGCCGATAGTTCCCGCTCACCCCTCCCGCGCCAGCGCCTTCAGCCGGTAGAGCGTCTCCAGCGCCTCGCGCGGGGTGAGCGCGTCCACGTCGAGGCCCTCCACTTCGCGGCGGATCGCGTCTCCCTCGTCCTGTTCGACTGGCATGGCCGCGGCGAACAGGGGCAGGTCGTCCAGCCCGGCCGCCAGCCCGCCAGTCTTCGCGCGTCCAGCCTCCAGCTTCGCCAGCACCGCCTTGGCGCGCGCGACCGTCGCGGGAGGCATCCCCGCGAGCCGCGCCACCGCGAGGCCGTAGCTGCGGTCGGCGGGGCCTTCGGCCACCTCGTGCAGCAGCACCAGCTCGCCCTTCCACTCGCGCGCGCGGACGTTGTGGAGGGTAAGCGCGTCGCAGCGTTCGGCCAGCCGCGTCAGTTCGTGGTAATGCGTCGCGAACAGGCAGCGGCAGCGATTGTCCTCGTGGATCGCCTCCACCACCGCCCAGGCGATGGCGAGGCCGTCATAGGTGGAGGTGCCACGCCCCACCTCATCGAGGATCACGAAGCTGCGCGGGGTGGCCTGCGCGAGGATCGCGGCCGTCTCCACCATCTCGACCATGAAGGTGGAACGCCCACGCGCGAGATTGTCCGACGCGCCGACACGACTGAACAGGCGATCGACCAGCCCGAGCGTCGCCTTGCTCGCGGGCACGTAGCATCCCGCCTGCGCCAGCACCGCGATCAGCGCGTTCTGGCGCAGGAAGGTGGACTTGCCGCCCATGTTCGGCCCGGTGACGAGCCACAGCCGCGAGGTCTCGGAGAGCGTGCAATCGTTGGCGACGAAGCGTTCGCCCGCCTTCGCCACCGCCGCCTCGACCACCGGGTGGCGTCCGCCGGACACCTCGAAACAGGGGTGGTCGACCAGATGCGGGCGCGCCCATCCGCCTTCCGCCGCGCGCTCGGCGTTGGCGGCGGCGACGTCGAGCCGGGCGAGCGCGTCGGCGGTGGCGGCGATCTCCTCGCGGCGGGCGAGCGCCTGCGCGGTGAGGTCTTCGAGATGCGCGGCTTCGGCGGCGAGCGCGTGCGCGCCGGCCTGCGTGACGCGGGCGGCGACCTCGTGCAGCTCCGGCGCGTTGAAGCGGACGACGCCTGCCAGCGTCTGGCGATGGGTGAAGCCCGAGTCCGGCTTCATCAGCGCGTCGGCCGCCCTGGCGGGCACTTCGATATGATAGCCGAGCACGCCGTTGTGACGGATCTTGAGTGTCGGCGTGCCGGTTTCGGCGCGGTATTTCGCCTCCAGCGCGGCGATCGCGCGGCGGCCGCCCGCGCCCGCGTCGCGCAGGTCGTCGAGCGCGGCGTCATAGCCGGCGGCGATATAGCCCCCGTCGGAGGCGTCGATCGGCGGGGTAGGGACGAGCGCACGCTTGAGCAGGTCGATCAGCGCGCCGTGGCCGCGCAGTTGCGGGGCGAGTTCGGAGAGCAGGGGCGGCGGCGCATCGACCTTGCCGAGCATCTCCCCCAACAGCCACGCGGCGTCCAACCCGTCGCGGAGCTGCCCCAGATCGCGCGGGGAGCCGCGTCCCGCCGCGAGCCGCCCCAGCGCGCGGCCCACGTCCGGCAGTGCGCGCAGCGCGGCGCGCAGGCGATCGCGCAACGTCCCATTGTCGTGGAACAGCTGCACGAGATCGAGCCGCGCGTCGATCGCCGCCCGGTCCATCAGCGGCGCGCCGATGTCCGCCGCGAGCAGCCGTGCGCCCGCGCCGGTGACGGTGCGGTCCACCGCGTCGAGCAGGCTGCCCTTGCGCGCGCCGCCGCTCGTCTGGGTCAGCTCGAGGCTCTCGCGCGTCGCCGCGTCGATCGCCATCGCGGCGGCGGCGCTGGAGACGCGCGGCGGGCGCAGGAACGGCAGCGCGCCCTTGGCGGTATGGTCGATATAGGCGACCAGCCCGCCGGCCGCCGCCAGCATCGCGCGGCTGAACTGGCCGAAGCCGTCGAGCGTCGCCACGCCGTGGAGCCGCCTGAGCCGCGCCTCCCCGTCGCCGCTGTCGAAATCGGCGCGCGGACGCCACACTGTCGCGGGCGCGTCGCTGCCCTCCGCCGCGACAACCTCCGCCGCCGCGAGCCGCGCCAGCTCCGCGCCCAGCCCCTGCGCGGTGCAGGCGATCACCTCGAACCGGCCGGTCGAGATGTCCGCCGCCGCGAGCGCGATCTCGCCTGCCGCCTCGCCGACCGCGACGCACCAGTTGGCGGTGCGCGAATCGAGCAGGGCTTCCTCGGTCAGCGTGCCGGCGGTGACGACGCGGATGATCGCGCGGTTGACGAGCGCCTTCGATCCGCGCGCCTTTCGCGCCGCCTCGGGCGATTCGGTCTGCTCGGCGATGGCGACGCGATGCCCGGCCTTGATGAGCCGCTGGAGATAGGCCGTCGCGGCGTGGACCGGCACGCCGCACATCGGGATCGGCTGCCCGCCATGCTCGCCGCGCGCGGTGAGCGCGATGTCCAGCACGCCGCTGGCCACTTTCGCATCCTCGAAAAACAGTTCGAAGAAATCGCCCATGCGGTAGAACAGCAGGCAATCGCCCGCCTCTTCCTTGAGCGCGAGATATTGTGTCATCATCGGCGTGGGGGCGGCGGTCATCCGCGTGGCGATACCTGCCCGCGCGGCGATGGGGAACAGGGGAGTTGAAGGCGATGGAGCATCGACGCTGCCGCTGGGCGGAGGGCAATGCGCTGATGCGCGCCTATCACGACGAGGAATGGGGCGTGCCGCATCACGATCCGCGCATGTTGTGGGAGATGCTGATGCTGGAGGGCTTCCAGGCGGGGCTGTCGTGGCAGACGATCCTCAACAAGCGCGAGGGGTTCCGCGCCGCCTTCGCCGGGTTCGATCCGGCGGCGGTCGCGGCGTTCGGCGAGGATGACGTGGCGCGGCTGATGGCCGATCCCGGCATCGTCCGCGCCCGCGCGAAGATCGAGGCGACGATCCACGGCGCGCGCGTCTATCAGGAGCTGGGGGCGAACGCCTTCCGCGATTTCTGCTGGGGTTTCACCGGCGGGAAGCCGATCGCGGGCGACCGCGCGAGCGTGCCGGCCAGCACGCCGCTGTCGGCGCGGATATCGAAGGAGATGAAGGCGCTGGGCTTCAAGTTCGTCGGGCCGACGATCGTCTATGCGTGGATGCAGGCGGTCGGTATCGTCAACGACCATGCGCGCGATTGCTTCCGGCGGGAGGCGATGGCCTAGGACGGATCGACACTCAGCTCTGGCGGGCTGCAAATGGCGCTTTTGCGCGCTTCCGGTGCTCACGTACTGGAAGTATGCTGCGCGCCGGTCACGCAAACCACCATTTTCGCCGCGCCATCTCCTGAATGGCGATCCGTCCTAGTTCATCGCCTTCGCGACCTGCTCGGCGCGTTCCATCACACGCAGCACGTTGCCGCCCGCCAGCCCCGCGACCTCGGCGTCGGACCAGCCGCGCCGCATCATCTCGGCGAGCAGCGCGGGATAGGTCGAGACGTCTTCCAGCCCCACCGGCAGCGGATGGCCGACCCCGTCGAAGTCCGATCCGATGCCGACATGATCCTTGCCCGCGACCTTCGCGACATGCTCGATATGGTCGGCGACCTCGCCCAGCGTGACGCGCGGCTCGGGATGCTCCTTCAGCCATGCGGCATAAGCGGCGGCGGCCTTGTCGGGCTGGCCGATGTAGAGGCCACGATAGGGCGGCGAATTGAGTCGGGTCTTTTCCGCCGCCGCGTCGGCCGCCCAGCGCCGGTTCTCGTCCGAGACATAGCCGGGCGCGAAATCGACCATCACCACCCCGCCGTTGGCCGCCACCAGTCGCAGCACATCGTCGGACACGTTGCGCGGATGATCGTTGATAGCCCGCGCGCCGGAATGGGAGAAGATCACCGGCGCCTTCGACACGGCGAGCGCGTCGCGCATCGTCCCCTCGCTGACGTGCGAGAGATCGACCAGCATCCCGAGCCGGTTCAACTCGTGCACCACCTGACGCCCGAAATCGGTGAGGCCATCGTGCTTCGGATCGTCGGTGGCCGAATCCGCCCAGTCGATCGTGCGCGCGTGGGTGAGCGTGAGATAGCCGGCCCCGAGCGCGGCATAGCTGCGCAGCACGGAAAGATTGTCGTCGATCTGTCCGCCGCCCTCCACGCCGATCATCGAGGCGATCTTCCCGGCGGCATGGGCACGGCGCACATCGGCTGCGGTGCGGGCGAGCGCGAACGTCTCCGGATAGCGCGCGACGATCGACTTCACGAGGTCGATCTGCTCCAGCGTCCGCTCCACCTGCACCTTGCCGGGCAGGTCGGCGGAGACATAGACCGACCAGAACTGGCCGCCGAGCATCCCCTTGCGCAGCCGGGTGATATCGGTGTCGTAAGGTTCGCCGGTGACGTGCGAAAGGTCGCGCAGGTCCATCGTCCAGCGTTTGTCGCCCTCGCGCTCGGCCAGCGCCTCGGGCCAGTCGTTATGCCCGTCGATCAGCGGGGTGGCGCGCAGCACGCGGGCGACGCGCGCGGCATAATCCTGCGCCCATGAAGGGGAGGCCGACAGGCACAATAATGCCGCCAGCGCCGCGCGCGCGATCATTCCCCTCATTATGCTTCCCCCTGTTCAGCGCGTCACCTCGAACGGCAGCTTGTAGCCTTCCATCCGCTGGCGGATCAGCTTCTTGTCGATCTTGCCGGTCGCGCCGAGCGGGATTTCGGGGACGAACAGCACGTCGTCCGGCATCCACCAGCGCGCGATCTTGCCGTCGAGGAAAGACGTGAGGTCGTCGCGGCACGCGCTCGCGCCCGGCTTGAGCTGGCACAGCAGGATCGGCCGCTCGTCCCATTTCGGGTGCGCGACGCCGATCACCGCCGCCAGCGCCACTGCCGGATGACCGGTGGCGATATTCTCGATCTCGATCGAGCTGATCCACTCGCCGCCGGATTTCACCACGTCCTTGGCGCGGTCGGTTATCTGCATATAGCCCTTGTCGTCGATCGTGGAGACGTCGCCGGTGTCGAAGAAGCCCTCCTCGTCGAGCACGTTGCCGCCATCGCCGCCGAAATAGCCCGAGACGATCGTCGGCCCCTTGATCTTGAGCCGGCCGGGCGTCCTGCCGTCGTGCGGCAGGCGATTGCCCTCGTCGTCGGTGAGCTTCAGCTCCAGCCCGGCGAGGAGGCGGCCCTGCTTGATCGCATATTGGATCTGCTCGTCGGCGGGCAGCGCCGCCACCTCCGCGGAGGGGGTGGAGATGGTGGCGAGCGGGGAGGTCTCGGTCATGCCCCAGCCCTGGATCACGTCCACGCCGTAATCGTCGCGGAAGGTGCGCACCAGCGCCTCCGGCACGGCGGAGCCGCCGATCACTACGCGCTTCAGCGCGCCCAGCCCGCGCCCGCTTTCCCGGAGATATTGCAGCACGCCCTGCCAGATGGTCGGCACCGCGGAGGAGAAGGTGATACCCTCCTGCTCGATCAGGTCGACCAGCGATTCGCCGTCCATCTTCTGCCCCGGCAGCACCAGCTTGGCGCCGACGGCGGGGGCGGAATAGACCATGCCCCAGGCGTTGGCATGGTACATCGGCACCACCATCAGCACCGAATCCCGCCCTGAGAGCGCCAGCGCATCGGCCTGCAACGTCATCAGCGCGTGGATGTAATTCGAGCGATGCCCATAGAGCACGCCCTTGGGGTTGCCGGTGGTGCCGGAGGTGTAGCACAGGCCGCAGGCGGTATTCTCGTCGAACCCGCCCCAAGCATATTCCGCCGGCTCGCCCGCCGCCCAGTCGTCGAAGGCGGTGGCGGCGTAGTCGGTCCTGGGCAGCGTGGCGGCGTCGCACAGGAAGATCACCCGCTCGATCGTCGGCACCTGCGGCAGCAGCTCGCCGATCAGCTCGGCGCAGGCCGGATCGGCGAACAGGATGCGGTCGCCGGCGTGATTGGCGATATAGGCGATCTGCTCGAGGAACAGGCGCGGGTTCAGCGTGTGGAGCACCGCCCCCATCCCCGTCGCGCCATACCAGACGGCGAGGTGACGCGCCGAGTTCCACCCCATCGTCGCGACGCGATCGCCGGGGCGGATGCCGGCGCGGGCCAGGCCGTTCGACACGCGCTTCGCCAGCGTGTGGATCTCGCCATAGTTGCTGCGGGTGACGATGCCGGCGGCATCGCGCGAGATGACCTCACGCGCTCCATGCCATGCGGCGGCGTGATCGAGGAACTTGTCGACCGTAAGCGCGCCGTGCTGCATCAGACCTTGCATCTTTCAACCTCTCCCAATCTTCTTCCCGACCTCCATATAAAAACTTAGTTTCCTATGGAAGTCAGTTGGCGCGCCCGCGTCAGCCCAGCCAATACCATATTCCGGCGCGCCAGCCCGATAGCGGTATATGCGCCCAGGTCGCGATCAGCCAGACCACCAGCCCGCCGGCCAGCGCGTGCATCCCGAACCCGCCGAGCCGCGCGCGCCCGGCGGCGATGGCGGCGAACGGCCAGTAGCTCGTCCGCGCCTCCCAGCCGCGCCAGAAGTCCGGCTGGAGCGCCTCCTTCTTGCGGTCCTGCAACGCCGCGCCGGCCAGCGCGAGCAGGATGATGGCGAGCGCGACGACGATGTTCGACGGATCGGGATAGATCAGGATATGCGCCGCGCCCCACAGGGCGAAGGCCCACATCATCGGATGGCGCGTGATCGCGAACACGCCGCGCGCCTCCGGCACGGTGTCGGTCTTCGCTTCGGGAAGCGCGGGGTTGCGGATCAGCGACCCCATCAGCAGCACGCTCGCGACCAGCATCACCGCGCTCGCCACCGCCCATGAAGCGTCGCCGACCGGCCATAGCAGCGGCGCGGGCGGGGCGGCGCGATAGGCGAGCGCCAGCCAGATCAGCGTGGCGAAGGCGACGAGGCTGTAGAGGCCGAGGAAGCCACGTTCGCCGATCCGCCCGACGATCGGCGCGCGCAGCGGGTGGGAGAGGAGGAAGTGCGTCCCTACGAAGGCGATCGCCGCCGCTATCACATTGCCCATCGCATCTCTCCCGAAGACCGCGCCCTATTGCACGCCATGCATCCATTTCTTGAGTGGCCACGACAGCAGGAATAGCACGATCCCCAGCCCGATCGCGACCAGCGCGATCACCGTGAAGGTGTGGGTGTAGGTGTCGAGGCTCACCTTGAGGTTGGTCACCTGCCCGCCGATCGTCTCGACGCTGGCGAATTGCGCCACCACGCCGGCGACATATTGCGCGACGGAGATCGACAGGAACCACACGCCCATCATCAGCCCGACGACGCGCGCGATCGAGAGCTTGGTGATCATGCTCAGGCCCACCGGCGAGATGCACAGTTCCGCGATCGAGTGGATCACGTAGAGACCGGCGAGCCACCACAGCCCGACCTTGAAGTCCGGCCCGGCGAAGAGCGAGCCCCAGACGAGGAACAGGAAGCCGCCGCCGACGCCCATCAGCGCGATCGCGAACTTGATCGGGATCGACGGCTCCAGTCCGCGCCGCGAGAGCCAGCCCCACAGCGCGCTCATCGCCGGCGCGAGCAGCACGATCGCCAGCGGGTTGAAATTCTGCGTTTGCGGCGCGGAGAGCGTGAACAGGCCGAACACGCTGCGGTCGGTGTTGCGGTCCGCGAACAGCGTGAGGCTCGACCCGGCCTGCTCGAATAGCGTCCAGAACACGACGTTGAACACGATCAGCACCATCGCCGCGAGCATCATCTCGCCTTCCTTGCGGCTGCCCCTGACGAACGACCAGATCAGGATCGCGGGGACCGAGACGAGGAACGTGCCGAACAGCAATTTGCCCATCAGCGGGAGCGACGCGAGATAGCCGATGAAGCCCGATCCGGGCGCCGCCTTCTCGGTGACCATCAGGTTCTGGAACAGGAAATAGAACAGCGGCACGGCAAGGATCGCGAGGCCGTAGATGAGGAGCGCGCGATCCGGCCCGTCGCGCTTCGGCGGATTGCCGTAGGCGTCGAGCCGGCCGCCGTGGAAGCTGATCATCAGGAAGGATATCACCATCGCGACGCCCGCGAGGCCCAGCCCCGCCGGCCAGCCGATCGTGTCCGCGAAGATCGCGCACAGGAACTGGCCGAGGATCGAGCCGGTGTTGATCCCCATGTAGAAGATCGTGAAGCCGGCGTCGCGGCGGCGATCGCCGGGCTGGTAAAGCTCGCCCACCATCGTCGAGATGTTGGGCTTGAAGAAGCCGTTGCCGACCGAGACGAGCGACAGCGCGAGCAGCAGGACCATCGTCATCAGCGCGCTGCGGTCGGCCTGCTCGCTGAAATGGCCGGCGGCGACGCGGCGCACCTCGCGCCCGTCGGCGGCGTCGAGCGACAGGCTGCCGTCGTCATTGCCGCGCATCGTCAACTTCTGGCCGGCGTAGATCAGGTAGCGCGCCTCGTGCGGGTCGCTGGTCGGCGCGTCGCGGAAATTCTCGACCGCCACCTCATATCGCTGGCCGTCGATCACCTGATAGGGCCTGGCCGGCGCGCCGCCGAAGGCGAGGGTGAAATAGCCGATCGCCATCATCAGCGCGCCGAAGCGCACCGCCCGTTTCGACCCCAGATATTGATCCGCCAGCAGGCCGCCGACCAGCGGCGTCAGATAGACCAGCGCGGTATAGCCGCCGTACAGGCCGGTCGAGGCGCGGTCGCCGAGGACGAAATGCTTGGTGAGATAGAGCGTGAGCAGCGCCCGCATCCCGTAATAGCCGAACCGCTCCCACATCTCCGTGCCGAACAGCCAGAAGAGTGGCTTGGGATGGCCGAACCACGTTCCCCCGGCGGCCGGATTGACGTGGGAGATATCCGGCTCCTGCGGAATATCCGCGGTCGGGGTGTCGACCATCTGATATGCACTTCCCTGGAAATTTCGTTGCGCCGGAAACTAGCGGCAAAGCGGGCGCTGTAAATATCTCCGCCCGCCCGCTAGGGGAACGCGATGTTCAACGATCGCTCCACCCCGCTCTCGCTGCTCGCCACCCGCCGCTCTGGCAAGCCGCGCGATCTCGCCGCGCCCGGCCCGGACATGGCCGGGCTGGAGGAGATGTGCGCCATCGCCGCGCGCACGCCCGATCACGGCAAGCTCGCGCCGTGGCGGTTCGTGATCGTCGCGCCGGAGCAGCGCGCGCGGCTCGCGCGGGTCATCACCGACGCCTATCGCGCCGAGCGGTCCGAGGCGAAAAGGATCGAGATCGAGGCGCTGGAGCAGTTCGCGCATCAGGCGCCGGCGCTGGTCGTCGTGCTGTCCTCGCCGCGCGCCGACAGCAAGATTCCCCTTTGGGAGCAGGAATTGTCGGCCGGTGCGGCGTGCATGAACCTGCTCCACGCGGCGCATGCGATGGGCTTTGCCGGCGGCTGGCTGACGGGCTGGGCAGCCTATTCCGATGCCGTGCGCGACGCCTTCGGCGCGGCGCCGGAGCGGATCGCGGGCTTCGTCTTCATCGGCACGCCGGGCAGGCCGCTGGATGAACGGCCGCGCCCCGATCCGGCGGCGGTGATCGGCCGCTGGGGCGGATAGGGATTGTTGTTTGTGGCGGCACCGCCCTCCGCCATCATTCCAACGATCCTTCGGATCGCCGGATCCTTGGAAGGCTTCGCCCGCTCCCCCACCCCGCCTCCCAGTCATGATGCCGATGGGAGGCGGGGTGGGAGAGCGGGCCGGTGCCGTCACGTTCATAAGACTCGCTTTCCGCCTCATTTGCTGTATTAAGGCAGCATGACAGCTCTGAGCAACGAGGACAGTCCGGTCTATATCCGCCTGCGCGCGACGATCGCCGCCGGCATCCTGCGTGGGGACTTCCGCGCGGGCGACCAGCTTCCCTCGGTCCGCGCGCTGGCCGCCGAGCATGGCGCCAACCCGCTGACGGTCGCCAAGGCCTACCAGAGCTTCCAGGACGACGGCTATGTCGAGGTGCGGCGCGGGGTTGGAATGTTCGTCCTCTCCGGCGCGGGCGAGCGCCTCCGCCTCGCCGAACGCGACGCCTTCGTCCGCAATCAGTGGCCGCGCATCAGGGAACATATCGACCTGCTCGGGCTGGACCTCGCCGACCTGATGGAGGGTGCGGGGGCGTAGGGCGGGTTTCGCCCCACTTGAAGTCATTCCCTGTGGGCACCGAAATCGGGCTATGAAAAAGATTCCCCCAACGAATGCCGAATTGCGAGTGCAATGGGCACCAATCAGAACTTGGCTCGCACTGGCTGTAGTCGGCGCGATAATAACACCGGTTCGCAACCTTTTATATGATATCTCTTTCGTTCCCGTAAGGGTGGGGTTGTCTCCGTTCTTGGCGACGTTCTTGTTGGGCGCTGTCTACGCAGCCATTGTATTTACCTGCCTCGCGGTACGCCGATTATTCGACCGCTAACCACCAAATCCAGCCATCACTACCCCCGGTCATCCTCATCCGGCGGCGTCGGGTCGTGCTCGATCACCCAGCTATGGTTCTCCACGATCCACGCCGGCACCGGGCGGCCGCGTTCGTCGCGGGCGGGGGAGAAGCGGAAGCGTTTCTCGATCAGGCGGCAGGTGGTGTCGTCCAGCGCGGGGCTGCCGCTGGAGCGCGTGACGTCGCATTCCTTCACGCGCCCGTCGGTGTCGACCAGATAGCGCACCGCCACCGTGCCGCCCACGCCTGCCTGTCCGGCGGTCGCGGGATAATCCGAATCCTTGAGCCGGCCACTGCGCCAGCGCGGGCCGGTGCCGCCGTCGCCTTCCCCGCCGCCGCCATAGCCGTTGCCCTGCCCGCCCGCGCCGGTGCCGGTGCCGGCGATGTCGCTCGCGCCGGTGGTCGCCTCCGCGCCGACATAGGGCTTGGGCGCGGTGACCATCACCGGCGGGGCGGGGACCGGGATGATCGGCGGCGGCGCGGCGACCGGGGTGGCGCGCGAGCGCAGGTTGGGCGGCGCCGGGCTGCCCTTCGCGGCGCTGCTATGGCGTGAGGGCGGGGGCACGCGCTCGGGCGGCGGGGGCGGCGGCTCGGGGAGGACGCCGAACACCGCCATGCTGCGCTCGATCACATGCGGGATATGCACGGTGAGGCCGGTCACCAGCACCCAGACGAGCAGCACCTGCACCGCCGCCGCCGCCAGCGCGGCGGCGATGCGGGGGCGGTTTTCCGGCGCGGCGATCGTCCAGCTCACCGCGCCATAACGCACGGGCGGGCTGAACGTGGCGTTAGTGGCGCCGCGAGTCGTTAGAACGCCGCCGCGTCGAGCTGATAGAGCGCGCCCGCCCGCGCCTCGGCGGCGGCGATCTGGCCCATCGCCTCGGGCAGCACCTGCGCGAGATAGAAATCCGCCACCGCGCGGCGCACCCGGCCCGGCGCGTCGTCGGCGCTCTCGCGCGCCAGCCGCTCGACCAGCCACCCGGCGGTCGCCACCGACAGCATGTTGAGGAAGGGATAGCTCGCCGCCAGCCGGTCGTCGGCATCGGCGGTCTGGAGCCGCCGCCCGACGCGCTCGCAGGCGTCGACCAGCGCGATCAGCCCCGCATCCTTCGCCTCGGCGCGGATATCGGCGATCAGGCTGGCGAAGGCCGCGCCGTTCGAGAGCGACAATTTGCGCCCGACGAGATCGGCCGCCTGAATGCCGTTGGTGCCCTCGTAGATCGGGGTGATGCGCGCCTCGCGGAAATATTGCGCCGCGCCGGTTTCCTCGATGAAGCCCATGCCGCCGTGGATCTGCACGCCGAGGCTCGCCACCTCGTTGCCGATGTCGGTGGCGTGCGCCTTGGCGAGCGGCGTCACCAGCTCCAGCCGGTCCTTCGCCGCCGCGTCGCCCAGCCCGGCGCGATCGACCTGCCCGGCGGCGTAATAGACGAGCGCGCGCGCCGCGAGCGTCTGCGCCTTCATCCGCATCAGCATCCGGCGCACGTCGGGATATTCGATGATCGCGGCCGGCTGGCCGTCGCGCGCGCCCTGGGTGCGCTCGCGGGCATAGTCGGCCGCCTTCTGCGTCGCGCCCTCCGCCACCTGCACGCCTTGCAGGCCGACGTTGAGGCGGGCGTTGTTCATCATCGTGAACATCGCGCGCATCCCGCCATGCTCCGGCCCGATCAGATGACCGATGCAATCGTCATGGTCGCCGAAGGAGAGGACGCAGGTGGGCGAGGCGTGCAGCCCCATCTTGTGCTCGATCGAGACGACGCGCACGTCGTTGAAGTCGCCCGGATTGCCGTCCGCATCTAGCCGGTACTTGGGCACGAGGAACAGCGAGATGCCGCGCGTCCCCGCCGGCGCGCCGGGGGTGCGCGCGAGGACGAGGTGGACGATATTGTCCGCCATGTCGTGATCGCCGAACGAGATGAATATCTTCGTGCCCCTGATCGACCAGCTTCCATCGCCGCGCGGGGTCGCCATCGTCTTGAGCGCGCCGACGTCGCTGCCCGCCTGCGGCTCGGTGAGGTTCATCGTGCCGGTCCACTCGCCGCTGGTGAGGCGCGGGAGATAGGCCGCCTGCTGCTCCGGCGTGCCATGATGCGCCAGCGCCTCGATCGCGCCGACCGTCAGGATCGGGCAGAGCGCGAAGCCCATGTTGGCGGTGCCGAGCGTCTCCAGCACGGCCGTCTGGATCGCGAAGGGCAGGCCCTGCCCGCCGAATGCCTCCGGCGCGCCGATCGTGCCCCAGCCGCCCTCGACGAAGGCGCGATAGGCTTCAGGATAGCCTTCCGGCATCACCACGCCCTCCGGCGTCCATTTCGCGCCCACCGTATCGCCTTCGCGGGCGAGCGGCGCCCATTCGCCGGCGGCGAACTGGCCGATCCCCTCCAGCACTGCATCGATCACGTCGTCGGAGGCGGCGGCGAATTTGTCGGTCGCGGCAAGCTCGCTCAGATGGACGACATGATCGAGGGCGAAACGCTGTTCGGCGGTGGGCGCGGTGAAGGGCATTTATCTCTCCTTGCGTCGCCCGCTATAGCCCCCCGCGATGATTGCTCAACACCCCGCCATCAGACGCTACGGCACGGCCGCGATCGCCGAGGTGGCGCGGGAGATCGCGCGCGGCGGAATCGTCGCGGTGCCGACCGAGACGGTCTATGGACTCGCCGCCGATGCCACCGACGCGGCGGCGGTGGCGCGCATCTATGCGGCGAAAGGACGGCCGGGGTTCAATCCGCTGATCGTCCATGTCCCCGATCTCGCGGCGGCGGAGCGGATCGCGGTGTTCGATGCGGAGGCGCGGGCGCTGGCGGCGCGCTGGTGGCCGGGGCCGCTGACGCTCGTGTTGCCGTTGCGGCGCGATGCGGGGATCGCCGCGCTGGTGACGGCGGGGCTGGACACGATCGCGCTCAGGGTGCCGGCGCACCGCGCGATGCGCGCGCTGCTGGAGGCATGCGGCAAGCCGCTCGCGGCCCCTTCCGCCAATGCCAGCAACGGGATCAGCCCGACGCGGGCGGAGCATGTCGCGGCGAGCCTCGGGGAGCGGGTGCCGCTGATCGTCGACGACGGGGCCTGCGCGGCGGGGGTGGAATCGACCATCGTGATGGCGGGCCGTATCCTGCGCCCCGGTCCGATCACGGCGGAGCAACTCGGGCTGCCGCTCGCTGCGAGCGAGGGGAAGGTGAGCGCGCCGGGCCAACTCGCGACCCATTACGCGCCGTCCAAGCCGCTGCGATTGAACGCCGTATCCGGCGCGCCGGGGGAGTGGCTGATCGGCTTCGGCGCGGTGGTGGGGGACGACACGCTTTCGGCGAGCGGCGATCCGGTCGAGGCGGCCGCGCGGCTGTTCGACGCGCTCCACCGCGCCGATGCCAGCGACCCCGCCGCCATCGCCGTCGCCCCCGTGCCGGAAGCGGGGATCGGCGCCGCCATCAACGACCGCCTGCGCCGCGCGGCGCATCGCTAGAGGAACGACATGACCTTCACCCTGCGCCTCGCCGTCGAGGACGATCTGCCCGCCCTGCGCGAGCTGATGGCGCTGGCGATCGACACCTTGCAGCGTGGCTTCCTGTCGCCCGAGCAGATCGTCGCCAGCCGCGCGGTGATGGGGCTGGACACGCAGCTCGTCGCCGATCGCACCTATTTCGTGGTGGAGGAGGGCGGCGCGCTCGCGGGGAGCGGCGGATGGAGCCGGCGCGCGACTCTGTATGGCGGCGATCACAGCGCGGGGCTGCGCGAGCCGCGCCTGCTTGATCCGGCGCATGAGGCGGCGCGGGTGCGGGCGATGTATACGCACCCGGATTTCGCGCGGCGCGGCGTGGGGCGGATGATCCTCGACGAATGCGAGCGCGCGGCGGCGGCGGAAGGCTTCTCGGCGGTGGAGCTGATGGGGACGATGAGCGGGCAACCGCTCTATGCCGCCTGCGGCTATCGCCCGGTCGAGGCGATTACCGACGATCGTGGCGGCGCGCCGGTGCCGCTGGTGCGGATGCGCAAGGAACTGGGCCGGCCGTGACGCGCTGACCGGCCCGTTTGCGTCAAGCCATCGCCTTCGCCCGCGCCGCGAAGCTCTTGCGCAGCTTCTGCAATTTCGGCGGGATCGAGGCGATGCAATAGGGGTTGCGCTGGCCTTCGCCCTCCCAATAGTTCTGGTGGTAATCCTCCGCCGGCCACCATTGGTCGGCATATTCGATCGTGGTGACGATCGGCTTGTCGTGATTGGCCTGCGCCCGCGCGATCGCCGCGTTGGCCTGCTCCTCCTGCATGTTGCTCATCGGGAAGATGGCGGAGCGATATTGCGTGCCGATGTCGTTGCCCTGCCGGTTGAGCTGCGTCGGATCGTGCGTCGCGAAGAAGATGTCGAGCAGGTCGGCGTAGCTCACCCGCGCGGGATCGAAGCCGATGCGGATCGCCTCGGCATGTCCCGTGCCGCCGCCGCATACCTGTTTGTAGGTGGGGTTAGGCGCGGTGCCGCCGATATAGCCGCTCTCGACCGATTCCACCCCGATCACGTCGTTGAACACCGCCTCCGTGCACCAGAAGCAGCCGCCGGCCAGGGTCGCATATTCGGTCATCGCTGATGTCTCCTTTGCGGCCAATGTAGGAAGCCGCTAACGCCCGCGCAAAGGAGTGGGCGGATGACGTTCGACGGCAAGGTGATGGTGACGGGCGGCGCGGGCTATATCGGCAGCCATGCGGTGCTGGCGCTGCTCGACGCGGGGCATGAGGTGGTGGTGGTGGACAATCTCGTCACCGGATTCGCCTGGGCGGTCGATCCGCGCGCCATCCTGGTCGAGATGGCGGTGGAGGCCCCGCGCGTCCGCGAGGTGATCCGCGAGCATCGCGTCCGCGCGATCATGCACTTCGCCGGATCGGTGGTGGTGCCCGAATCGGTGACCGATCCGCTCAAATATTATCGCAACAACACCGCCGCCTCGCGCAGCCTGATCGAGAGCGCGGTGCTGGAAGGGGTGCCGCACTTCATCTTCTCCTCGACCGCCGCGACCTATGGCACGCCGGACAAGGTGCCGGTGGCGGAAGGCGACCCGACCGTGCCGATCAACCCCTATGGCATGTCGAAGCTGATGACCGAGGCGATGCTGCGCGACGTGGCGGCGGCACATCCGATCAATTATTGCGCGCTGCGTTACTTCAACGTCGCCGGTGCCGACCCGCAGGGGCGCAGCGGCCAGTCGACAATCGGCGCGACCCATCTCATCAAGATCGCGGTGGAGGCGGCGACCGGCAGGCGCGGCCATGTCGGCGTGTTCGGCACCGATTTCCCGACCCGCGACGGGACGGGGGTGCGCGACTATATCCACGTCTCCGATCTCGCCGACGCGCATGTCGCGGCGCTGGGGCTGCTGGTCACCCGGCCGGGGGAAAGCCATACGCTCAATTGCGGCTATGGTCGCGGTTTCTCGGTGCTGGAGGTGCTCGATGCGGTGGACCGCGTGACCAACATGACGATCGAGCGCCGCTTCGAGGGCCGCCGCGCCGGGGACCCGGCCGAACTGGTGGCGGACAATCGCGCGATCCTCGCGGCGCTGCCGTGGCGGCCGAAGCGCGCCGATCTCGACGGCATCGTGCGCGACGCGCTGGCGTGGGAGCGGAAGCTGGCGGAGATGGGCAAATGAGGCTGCGGTCGCTGCTGTTCGTGCCGGGCGACCGGCCGGAGCGGATGGAGAAGGCGCTCGGGCTGGGCGCGGACGCGCTGATCCTCGATCTGGAGGATTCGGTGTCGCTCGCCAACAAGGGCGCGGCGCGCGAGGCGGTGCGCGCGTTCGTCGGGCGGCGGCCGGGTGAGCCGGCGCTGTTCGTGCGTGTCAATCCGCTCGATTCGGCGCTGGTGGCGGACGACCTTGCCGCGCTGGCCGGCCTGCCGGTCGACGGCATCACCTTGCCCAAGGCTGAAGGGCAGGCGTCGGTTGACGATCTGATCGCGCGGCTGCCGGGCGATTACGTGGTGCTGCCGATCGCCAGCGAGACGCCGCGCGCGGTGTTCACGCTCGGCAGCTACAAGGGCGATCGCCTCGCCGGCCTCACCTGGGGCGCGGAGGACCTGCCCGCATCGGTCGGCGCGACGGGAAGCCGCGAGGCGGACGGCAGCTATACCGATCCCTATAAGGTTGTCCGCGCGCTTACCCTGTTCGGTGCCCATGCGGCGGGCGTGCCGGCGATCGAGACGGTCTATCCCGATTTCCGCGATCTCGACGGCCTCGCCGCCTATGCCGCGCGCGGGCGGCGCGACGGGTTCACCGGGATGATGGCGATCCACCCCTCGCAGGTGGCGGTGATCAACACCGCCTTCACGCCGAGCGCGGAGGAGGTCGCCCACGCCCGCGCGGTGGTGGGGGCGTTCGCCGCCAATCCGGGCGCGGGCGTGCTTCAGCTCGACGGCAAGATGATCGACGCGCCGCACCTCAAGGCGGCGCGGCGGCTATTGGCGCTGGCCGAGTAACGCTTCCCGCGCCTTCGCGCCGATCGACCACCAGCCGAGTGCCCACAACGTCCCGAAGCTCCACCCCGCGAGCACGTCGGACGGCCAGTGGACGCCGAGATACACCCGGCTGGCCCCGATCGCCGCGACCAGCAGCGCGGCGACGGCGGCGATGTAGCGGCGCGTCGCACGCCCCCGCGTCACCTGCGACACCAATGCGGCGATCGTCAGCCACACGATCGCGCTGTTGGCGGCGTGACCGCTCGGGAAGCTGTAGCCGCTCGCCGCGACGACGTGATCGACGATATCGGGGCGCGGGCGGCCGAAGACCGCCTTGATCGCCGCCACCGCGATCGAGCCGAGCGTCGTCGCCGTCACCACCAGCGCCGCCGTCAGCCACAATCGGCGCACCAGCAGCAGTCCGGCGGTGGCGACGACGGCGAGGGTCAGCACCGTCCCGCCGCCCAGCGCCGTCACGTCGATCACCGCATGGCGCAGCCATTCCGGCCCCACCTCGTGCAGCGCCAGCACGATCGCCCGGTCGAAGCCGAAGGGATAACGCGCGAGGATCACCCCCGCCACCAGTGCGACCGCGATTGCCAGCGCGATCAGCCCCGCGCCCCACATCAGATGCGTCGGTCGCGCGCCGCCGGTCGGGACGGCTTCCTCATGGTCGAGCAGCGGCGGCTCCATCGCCGCGCTCAATCGCGCAGCCGTTCGGCGAGGAAGGCGATCAGCGCCTCCACCCGCGCCGGACGCAACGGGCTGGGCGGGGTGAGCAGGTGCAGGCCGACCGGCGCGGGCCGCCATTCGGGCAATATCTCCACCACCTGCCCGCCTGCCAGCGCGTCGCCGAGGATGAAGTCGGGCAGCCGCGCGATGCCGATCCCGGCGATCAGCGCGGGCATCAGCGCGTCGCCGCTGTTGGCCGCGAGCGGCCCCTCCGCGCGCACCGCCACCTCCGCGCCGCCCGGCCCGCGAAAGCGCCATGGACCGGTGATGTTGGTATAGCCGAGCAGCCGGTGCGCGCCCAATTCCCCCGGATGGCGCGGCGTGCCGTATCGCTCCAGATAGGCCGGCGCGGCGGCGATATGGCTGGCGATGCTGCACAGCCGCCGCGCGCGCAGCGAGCTGTCCGGCAGGTCGGCGATGCGCAGTGCCACATCGAACCCCTCCGCGACGATGTCGACCCGCGCGTCGGACAGCGCCAGCTCGATCTCGATCCCCGGATACTCGCCGAGGAACTCGGCGATCAGCGGCGCGACATTGGTGACGCCGAAGGTCATCGGCGCGGCGAGCCGCACCCGCCCGGCGGGCGCGGAGGCGGCGTCGTGCGCGGCTTCCTCCGCCGCCACCGCCTCCGCCAGCATCCGCCGCGCGCGCTCGGCGAGCGGCTTGCCCGCCTCGGTCAGCGTCAGCCGGCGCGAGGTGCGGTGGAACAGCGACTGGCCGAGCGATGCCTCCAGCCGCGCGACCGTCTTGGACACCGTCGCCTTTGACACGCCCATCGCGGCGGCGGCGGCGCTGAACGAGCTGTGATCCGCCACGGTGGCGAAGGTCGCCCATGCTTCGAGGTCGGGTAGCCGCATTCCATGCTCCATATTCGGAAACGATCCGTTTCAATCGTTTCCATTTTCGCGACCATCGTGCCGACCTATCTTCCGGTCAAGCAAATGGAGGTTGCCATGACCGACACTATCATCAATTCCGGCATCAAATCCGGCGGTATCGAGCGCCGCGCGTTCGACACGCTCGGCCACGCCGATCACGGCTGGCTCGACGCGCGTCATCATTTCTCCTTCGCCGACTATCACGATCCGGGCCGCATGGGCTGGGGGGCGATCCGCGTGTGGAACGACGACCGGATCGCGCCGCAGACCGGCTTCCCGCCGCATCCGCACCGCGACATGGAGATCATCACCTATGTCCGCAGCGGGGCGATCACCCATCAGGATTCGATGGGCAATCGCGGCCGCACGGCGGCGGGCGACGTGCAGGTGATGAGCGCCGGCTCCGGCGTGCGCCACGCCGAATATAACCTGGAGGACGAGGCGGCGACGCTGTTCCAGATCTGGATCATGCCTCGCGCGACCGGCGGCAGCCCGAGCTGGGGCGCCAAGCCCTTTCCCAAGGGCGACCGTTCCGGCCGCTTCGTCACGCTGGCGAGCGGCTTCGCGGAGGATGCGGACGCGCTGCCGATCCGCGCCGACGCCCGCGTGCTGGGCGCGACGCTGAAGGCGGGCGAATCGCTCACCTATGATCTGGGCGAGGGGCGGCATGCCTATCTCGTCCCCGCCACCGGGCGGATCACGATCGACGGCGAGTCGTTCGCCGCGCGCGACGGCGCGGCGCTCTCCGGTGGCCGTTCTTTCACGATCGTCGCGCAGGATGACGCGGAAATCGTGCTGGTCGATTCGGAATAACCTCTCCCCCGCCGCCCGGCTTCCCCGCCGGGCGGCACCCCCTTTCCAGCATGGAGCAAATGCGATGACCAAGGTTCTGGTGCTTTATTATTCGTCCTACGGCCATATCGAGCAGATGGCCGACGCGATGGCGGAAGGCGCGCGTTCGGCCGGCGCCGAGGTGGACATCCGCCGCGTTCCCGAAACCGCCCCGGCCGAAGTGGTGAAGGCCGCGCATTTCAAGACCGACACCGCGCATCCGATGATCGAGGGGCCGGACGCGATGGCCGAATATGACGCGGTGATCGTCGGCGCGCCGACCCGCTTCGGCCGGATGCCGAGCCAGATGGCGGCCTTCTGGGACACGGCAGGCGGCCTGTGGGCGCGCGGCGGGCTGATCGGCAAGGTCGGCGGCGCGTTCACGTCCACCGGCAGCCAGCACGGCGGCCAGGAGACGACGCTTTTCTCGATCATCACCAACCTGTTGCATCACGGCATGACGATCGTCGGCCTCGATTACGGCTTCAAGGAGCAGATGGCTATCGACAAGGTGGTCGGCGGCGCGCCTTATGGCGCGACGACGATCGCGGGCGGCGACGGCAGCCGCCAGCCGGGCGAGGAGGAGCTTGCCGGCGCGCGCTATCTGGGCCGCCGCATCGCCGAGACGGCGGCGAAGCTGAAGGGGTGAGCCGGACAAGGCCCTTTCCCGTCGGGGAGGGGCCTATCTGATCGCCGGATCGGCCGGGAACTCGCGGCGCGCCCGCGCGAAGATGAAGCGCGCGCGGGCCGCGCCCGGCTCGTTCGCGCTGGCGCCGACCCAGCGCCAGTGCCACGGCTCCCACTTCACATGCTGCACGTTGCCGGGCGGGAAGGACAGCTCGAAGCCGAAGTGCGGCGCGTTCTCGCGCAGCCAGCGGAAGGCGGGCCTGGCCGCCATGCACGCCTCCGCGTCGCGGCAGCCGTCCGCCGGGCGCACCGTGAAGTCCAGCGCATAGCCGGTGCCATGCTCGCTATGCCCCGGCGGCGCGACCGAGATCGAGCGGGCGCCGTCGCTCGCCTCGGCGCGCGGCTTGCAGAAGGTCGCCTCCTGCGATTCGATCGAGCGATGGCAGGATAGCGCGTAGAGCCGCCCTTCCACCTTCGGATCGCCCGCCGCCGCCGCGAGCAGCCGCTGGAGCGCGGCCATCGCCTCCGGCCGCAGCCGGCAGGTGCCGAGGATCGCCACCCCCGGCGGCGCGGCGACCAGATCGCGGCTCGCGACATCGCCATAAGGAAGATGCCCCAGCGCGCGGCCGTCGCTCATCACGATCGCGCTGGCGCCGCCGCACACCTGCGCCTCCACCGGCGACGCGACGAGGAGGAAAAGGAGGAGAAAGCCGCGCCATGTCATGCCCCCCTCTGGCCTCCGCGACCGCTTGGTGGCAAGGGGCCGCTCATGCTGGGCGACCGGGTGCTCTTCCTCGACGGCGAGGCGTTGGTGATCGACAAGCCCGCGGGCCTGCCGGTCGATCGGCCGCGCGACGGCGCGATCAGCCTGGAGAATCACCTCGCCGCGCTGACCTTCGGCTTCCGCCGCTGGCCGCAGCCGGTGCACCGGCTCGATCGCGACACCAGCGGCTGCCTGCTGCTGTCGCGCAACCCCAAGGCGCATGCGCGCTTCCAGCAGGCGTTCGAGGCCGGGGCGGTGGCGAAGCGCTATCTCGCGGTGCTGGACGGCGTGCCGGCGGGCGAGGCGGGCGAGATCGACCTGCCGCTCGCCAAGGTCTCCACGCGCGAGCGCGGCTGGTGGATGACGGGCGATCCGAAAGGCAAGGCGGCGCGCACCGCGTGGCGGCTGCTCGATACGCGTGACGGACGCGCGCTGGTCGAGTTCCGCCCGGCGACCGGCCGCACCCACCAGATCCGCGTCCATGCGCTGGAGGGGCTGGGCCATGCCGTCACCGGCGACCCGACCTATGGCGCGGCGCATCCGGCGGGGATGATGCTCCACGCCGCCGGACTGGTCGTGCCGCGCGCCGGCAAGGAGGATATCGCCGCGACCGCGCCGTGGCCGGAACGCTTCGCCAGGACGGGGTTCGATGATCCCGGTGCCTGAGGAGGCGATCGAGGAACGCTTCCTCGCCGCGACCGGGCCGGGCGGGCAGAACGTCAACAAGGTCGCCACCGCCTGCCAGCTTCGCGTCAACGTCTATGCGCTCGGGCTGCATCCGGAGACCTATCGGCGGCTCAGGGTGCTGGCCGGATCGCGGCTGACGAGCGGCGGCGTGCTGGTGCTCACCGCGCGCCGCTATCGCACGCAGGAGGCGAACCGCGCCGATGCGCGCGAGCGGCTCGCCGAGCTGCTCGCGCGGGCGGAGGAGCGCGAGGCGCGGCGGGTCAAGACCAGGCCGAGCCGCGCCGCCAAGGCCCGCCGCGTCGACGAGAAGAAGGGGCGCAGCGCCGTCAAGGCCGGGCGCGGCAAGGTGCGGCTGGACTAATCGCCGCGCCGTCCTAGATCGGCGGCATGTATCATTTCGACATCGCCGCCGGCTCCAAGGCCGAATTGTATCGCGAGCTTGCCGCCGCGCTCGATGCGCTGACCGCCGGTGAGCCGGATGCGATCGCCAACATGGCCAATGCGGCGGCGCTGCTGTGGCAATATCTGCCCGATCTCAACTGGGCCGGCTTCTATCGCATGGCCGGGGACGAGCTGGTGCTGGGGCCGTTCCAGGGAAAGCCGGCGTGCATCCGCATCCCGCTCGGAACGGGAGTATGCGGCACGGCGGCGGAGACGCGGCGGACGCAGCTCGTGGCGGACGTCAACGCCTTCGCCGGCCATATCGCCTGCGACGCGGCGAGCGCATCCGAACTGGTGGTGCCGATCGTCACCGGGGAGCGGCTGATCGGGGTGCTCGATCTCGACAGCCCGCATGCCGGGCGGTTTGACGGCGAGGATGCGGCCGGATGCGAGGCGCTGGCCGCGTTGCTCGCCGACCGTCTCGCCTGACCCGATTCGGGACCGTCCTTCCGCTGGAGCCTGCCCAGGCGCGATGGTAACCTGCCGGTAAAGGATTTCGGGAGGAACGACATGCGCAGGCTGATCCTGTCCGTCGCCGCGCTGGCCCTGATCGGCGGGGCGGATGCCGCTTTCGCGCAGCGGGTGGAGGTCGCCGGGCCGGGCGGCGCTCAGGCGGCGCCCGCGCCGCCGCTGGTTCCGCCAGCCCGCGAGTCGCGCTGGGGCGCCGGCCCCGACGGCCGCTGGTGGGGCGGCGGCGGCGCGCCCGGCGGCTGGAGCGCCTATCGCCGGCCGGAGCGCGGGCGGCGGCTGCCGTCCTATTGGGTCTCGCCGCAATGGTATGTCGCCGACTGGGCGGATTACGGCCTGCCGGCGCCGCCTTATGGCTATAGCTGGTCGCGCTATTATGACGACGCGGTGCTGCTCGACCGGCGCGGACGGGTCTATGACGCGATGCGCGGGGTGCATTGGGACGGGCCGGATCAGGGCATGCCTCTGCCGCCGCCCACGGTGGTGCATCGTCCGGACGGCGTGACGGTGGTGACGACCAGCACCTCGGGCGGGACGCCGGGCTATTATGCCGGCGGCTATTATTATCCCGGCCCGACCGTGACGACGATCTCGATCCAGAGCGCGCCGCGTGTCGCTCGCGCCGGGGGCGGATATGGCGATGCCGTCACCTATACCACCCGGCCCGCGCCGGTCGTCCGGCACAAGCGCAAGCGCCGGACGCGGCGTTAGGGCATCGGTACGGAGGTTTCCCGGCAGGCTTCCCCGCGTTTTTCCGTCGTCATGCTGGGTTTGACCCGGCATCCAGCGCCGCAAACGTCATCGCCTGTTACCCTGGATGCCGGGTCAAGCCCGGCATGACGGGAAAGTGGCACGGGCAAACAACCCTGCGGACCTGAATGTCGATTCGTCCCGGCTATTCCGCTCTCCCCCTTCGTGGGCAACCTTAGCCTCCGGGCGCGCTACCTTGCCGTCGCGCGGCCGGCGAAGGTGACGAGGCTCTCCGCCCCGTCCGCGCCGATCGCGGAGACGCCGACGAAATGGTCGTCGACCGGCACGTCCTTCAGCACGGTCGAGGTCGCGCCGGCCACGTCGCGCGTGTCGGTCCAGTCCGGCCGGTCGGCGGCGCGCCAGTGGACGCGATAGCCCCGCGCGCCGGGCACCGCCGGCCAGGTGACGGTCGTGTCCCGCCCCAGCGCGCCGGCGATGGTCGCGCTCGCCGGCGCGGCGGGGGCTGTCGCCAACCGCGCAAGCGTGGCGACGTTGATCGCGGTGACCTTGGCGAGATAGTCGAAATCCATCCCCTCGATCGTGTCGCCATAGACGCGGCCGTTCTCGGTGCGCAGATCCTGATGCTGCCGGTCCCAGTTCTCCGCCGCGACGGTGAAGCGCACGGCGGGATAGCCCTCGCGCAGGAAGGGTTCGTGGTCGCCACTGCGCCCGAAGCGGTCGGGGCGGCGCTCGATCGCCGCCGCGAAGCCGCCGGGCAGGCCGTCGGCGATGCTATGGACCGCCTTGGCCAGCGCGCGGCTCGGGCCGTCGTCCTCGCCGCCGATCGCGCGGCGCTCGATCTGCTCGGCAAGGTTCTCGCTCGACCGGATGCCTTCTGAAAAGACGCGGACGTGGTCGGCCGCCTTGACGCCGCCCTGCCCGATCGAATTGCCGACGATATCGTTGTTGAGCATCGCGTCGACCTGCCAGCCGCGCGCCTTCGCGGTCTGCGCCAGCAGCGTCGCGCCCCACAGCCCCTGCTCCTCGCCGGAGAAGGCGACATAGACGATATTGGCGGCGAACTTCTCCTTCGAGAGGATGCGCGCCGCCTCCATCACCAGCGCGACGCCGGAGCCGTCGTCGTTCGCGCCCGGCGCGTCGGCGGTGGTGTTCATCACGTCGGTGACGCGGCTGTCGATATGGCCGCCGACGATGACGAAGCGGTTGGGGTCGCTGCCCTTCTGAATGCCGAGCACGTCCTCGATCACCACGCCGTCCGGCGCGCGCGTGCCGGTGAAGCGGCGCGACAGCCGCTCGACCGTGATGCAGCCGCCGCATTGCTTCGAGAGCGCGGCGAACTCGCTCGCGACCCAGCTCCGCGCCGCGCCGATCCCGCGCCTTGGATCGGTCGCGGAGGAAAGCGAATGTCGCGTCCCGAACGAGACGAGCTTCTCCACCGTGTCGCGCAGATGCCGAGGCGAGGGCGCCTCGCGCGCGACGGCGGGGGTGGCGATCAGCAGGGCGGCGGAAAGGGGCGGGATGATGCGCATCCGCCGACCGTGGCGCGGACGGGCGCCCCGCGTCAACTCAGCCGGTCGATCGCTTCCTGATCGAGGTTGCCGGGGACGATCATCAGCGGCACCGACAGCGCGCTGAGGTCGCTGGCGAAATGCGCCACCAGCGGGCCGGGCGCGCCGCTGGTCGCCGCGCCGAGCACCAGCGCCGAGATGTCCGGATTGGCGGCGATCATCTCGCGGATGATCTTCGGCCCGTCGCCCTGCCGCACGGTGAGCGAGGGGCGCAGGCCCGCTTCCTCGATCAGCGTGCCGGCGGCGCGCGCCACCAGCCCCTCGGCATGGAGCCGGGCCTCCTCCTCAATCGTCGCCTGCACGCCGGCGAAGGCGATGAACTCCTGCTTCGGCACCAGCGCGAGAATCTCCACCCCGCCGCCGGTCTTCACCGCGCGCCGCGCGGCGAAGCGCAGCGCGATCTCGGCCTCCGGCGTATCGTCGATCACGGTCAGGTAGATGCGCATCGCCAATGCCCCCCAATCGGGTCGGTTATCTGCCTGCGGGCTTGACCGCGCAAGGGTGCGGCGCGAGAGACGTACGGGAAAGCCCAACGCTCCTTCGGGGAATTGAATGTCGATCGAGATCAAGATGCCCGCGCTGTCGCCGACGATGGAGGAGGGCACGCTCGCCAAATGGCTGGTGAAAGAGGGCGACACCGTGAAGGCCGGCGACCTGATGGCCGAGATCGAGACCGACAAGGCGACGATGGAGTTCGAGGCGGTGGACGAAGGCATCGTCGAGAAGATCGTCGTCGTCGAAGGGACCGATGGCGTGAAGGTCGGCGAGGTCATCATGCTGCTCTCGGGCGAGGGCGAGGTCGCCGCGCCGAAGAAGGCGGCCCCTCCCGCCGAGCCGAAGAAGGCGGGAGGGGCCGCCGCCGCGCCCGCTCCGGCCAAGGCGGACGCTCCCGAGGCCGCGCCGGCGCCCGCGCCGCAGGTGGACGGCGATCGCGTGAAGGCCAGCCCGCTGGCGCGGCGGATCGCGGCGGCGAAGGGCGTCGATCTCGCCGGGGTCGCCGGCTCCGGCCCGAACGGGCGGATCGTGAAGGCGGATGTCGAGGGCGCGAAGCCGGGCGCGGCGCCCGTCGCCGCCGCTCTCGCATCTGCCGCGGTTGCGCCCGCCGCGCCCGCGCAGGTGCCGGATATCCCGCACGAGGCGACCAAGCTCAGCAATATGCGCAAGACGATCGCGCGCCGCCTGACCGAATCGAAGCAGCAGGTGCCGCACATCTATCTGACGGTCGACGTGCGGCTCGACAAATTGCTCGGGCTGCGCGGGGAGCTGAACGCCAGCCTCGAGCCGCGCGGCGTCAAGCTGTCGGTCAACGACCTGATGATCAAGGCGCTGGCGGTGGCGCTGATGCAGGTGCCCAAATGCAACGTGATGTTCACGCCGGACCAGCTCGTCAGCTTCCAGCGCGCGGACATCTCGGTCGCGGTCTCGACGCCCGAGGGCCTCATCACCCCCGTCGTCACCGAGGCGGACACGGCGTCGCTGTCGTCGATCTCGACGCGGATGAAGGACCTTGCCGCCCGCGCGCGCGACAGGAAGCTGAAGCCGGAGGAATTCTCCGGCGGTACCGCGTCGCTCAGCAACATGGGCATGTACGGGATCAAGCAGTTCGAGGCGGTCATCAACCCGCCGCAGGGCATGATCATGGCGGTCGGCGCGGGCGAGAAGCGGCCCTATGTGATCGACGACGCGCTCGGCATCGCCACGGTGATGACCGCGACCGGCAGCTTCGATCACCGCGCGATCGACGGCGCGGACGGCGCGGCGCTGATGGAGGCGTTCAAGGCGCTGCTCGAAAACCCGCTGGGGATGCTCGCCTGAGATGAACCGCGCGGTCGTCTTCGAACTGCTGTGGCTGGCCGCCGCGCTGACGATCACCGCGCTGATCTTCTGGGCGGGCGCATGGTCCTATCCGCAAGGAGCGCGGACGATCTGGCCGATCGGCTGGGCGACGATGGTCGCGGTGCTGGCGATGAGCTTTTACGACATTCGCCGCGTGTGGACGCGCCGGCGCGAGATGCGAGATTATTGATGGCTGACACCTACGACCTCATCGTGCTCGGTTCCGGGCCGGGCGGCTATGTCGCGGCGATCCGCGCCGCGCAGCTCGGCCTGAAGACCGCGATCGTCGAGCGCGAGAATCTCGGCGGCATCTGCCTCAACTGGGGCTGCATCCCGACCAAGGCGCTGCTGCGCTCGGCCGAGGTGTTCCACCAGATGAAGCACGCGAAGGATTACGGGCTGGTCGCGGAGAAAATCTCCGCCGATCTCGACGCGGTGGTGAAGCGCTCGCGCGGGGTGGCGAAGCAGCTCAATCAGGGCGTGACGCACCTGATGAAGAAGAACAGGATCGCCGTCCACATGGGCGAAGGCCGGCTGACGGGCAAGGGCAAGCTCACCGTCACCGGGGCGGACGGCAAGAAGGCCGAGCTGGCCGCGAAGCACATCATCCTTGCCACCGGCGCGCGGGCGCGCGACCTGCCCTTCGCCAAGGCGGACGGCAAGCGCATCTGGACCTATCGCCACGCGATGACGCCCGCCGAGATGCCGACCAAGCTGCTGGTGATCGGCTCCGGCGCGATCGGGATCGAGTTCGCCAGCTTCTACAACGATCTCGGCGCCGAGGTGACGGTGGTCGAGATGCTCGACCGCATCGTGCCGGTCGAGGATGCGGACGTGTCGGCCTTCTTGGAGAAGGCGCTGGCGAAGCAGGGCATGAAGATCATGACCGGCGCGGGCATCGCGAAGCTCGACGCGGGCGCGAACGGCGTCAAGGCGACGCTGAAGGACAAGGCCGGCAAGGAAAGCGTGGCCGAGTTCAGCCATGTCATCGTCGCGGTCGGCATCGTGCCGAACACCGAGGATATCGGGCTGAAGGAGCTGGGCGTCGCGGTGGACGAGCGCGGCTTCCTCAAGACCGATGCGATGTGCCGCACCAATGTCGATGGCCTGTGGGCGATCGGCGACATCACCGCGCCGCCGTGGCTGGCGCACAAGGCGAGCCACGAGGGCGTGATCGCGGCGGAGGCGATCGCGGGCAAGCATCCACACGCGATGGACCCGAGGAACATCCCCGCCTGCACCTATTGCCACCCGCAGATCGCCAGCGTCGGCCTGACCGAGGCGAAGGCGAAGGAGGCGGGTTACGAGGTGAAGGTCGGCAACTTCCCGTTCATCGGCAACGGCAAGGCGATCGCGCTGGGCGAGCCGGAAGGCTTCATCAAGACGGTGTTCGACGCCAGGACCGGCGAACTGCTCGGCGCGCACATGATCGGCGCGGAGGTGACCGAGCTGATCCAGGGCTATACGATCGGCAAGACGCTGGAGACGACCGAGGCGGAACTGATCGAGACGGTCTTCCCGCATCCCACCCTGTCCGAGATGATGCACGAGAGCGTGCTGGCTGCCTACGGCCGGGCGCTGCACATCTGATCCCGCGATGATCCGGCGCTTCCTCCGCGACCGTGCCGCAAGCGCGGTCGGCGGGGGAATGCTGGCCGGCTGGGCGCTGACGCTGGCGGTCTATCGTCCCGGCTTCGCGATGTACGACACGCTGATGCAATATCGGCAGGTGCTGTCGGGGCGGTTCGACGACTGGCATCCGCCGGCGATGGCGCGGCTGTGGCAGGCGCTCGCGCCGTTCGGCGGCGGGCAGGCGCCGCTGTTCGTGGCGCAGGTCACGCTCTACTGGCTCGGCTTCGCGTTGCTCGCGCTCCCGCTGGCGCGCGCGGGCAGGGTGCGGGCGGCGCTGGCGCTGGGGGTGATCGCGATCCTGCCGCCGTTCCTCGGCTGGCAGGTGGTGGTGCTCAAGGACGCGCAGATGACCGCCGCGCTGCTCGCCGCCGTCGGGCTGATCGGCGGGGCGGGGCTGGCGGGGCGGCGGCCCGGAGGCGCGGAATGGCTGGGGGCGGCGGCGCTGCTGCTCTATGCGGTGCTGGTGCGCGCCAACGCGGTGTTCGCGGTCGCGCCGCTCGTCGCGATGCTGCTGCCGCTCGGGTGGCGCTGGCGGACGGCGCTCGCGCTCGGCGGGATCGCCGCGACGATCGCGCTGTCGCCGCTCGTCAATCACCGCCTGCTCGGCGCGAGCGATAGCGGGGTGACGCGGACCCAGCCGATCTACGACCTCGCCGCCATCGCGGTACGCGCGCCGGGCGCGGCGACCGGGCTGCCGCCCCCGGTCGTGGCGCATATCCGCGCGCGCGGCTGTGTGAAGCCATATTTCTGGGACCCGCTGAGCGACTCCGGCCCGTGCGGCGACGACGTCGCGCCGCTCGCGCATATGCCGATGGCGCGGCTGGACCTGCTCTGGGTGCAAGCGATCGCGGCGCATCCGCTGGCCTATGCGGCGCATCGGCTGGCGCATCTCAACTCCACCGATCGCTGGCTGGTGCCCTGGCGTTGGCCGGGCGCCGCGCCGACGATCAGGAGCGAGCGCAACGATCTCGCCCTCCGCTCGCCGGGGGCGATCGCGCGGGCGTTGCAGCGCTTCGGCGGCTATGTCGTGGAAACGCCGATCGGCTGGCCGTTCGTCTGGATCGGGCTGGCGCTGGCGGGGCTGGTCGCGCTGGATGGCGAGGCGGTGCTGGCCCGCGCGCTGTTCGTCTCCGCCCTCGCCGGGGAAGCGAGCTTCGCGGCGGTGAGCATCGCTTCCGACCTGCGCTATCACCTGTGGATGATGATCGCGGCGGCGATCGGGCTGGCGGTCGGCTGGCCCGCGTTCGACCGCCGCCGGCTGTGTATCGGGCTGGCGCTGGTGGCCTTCGCCTGCATCCCCGCGATCGTCGCGCGGATCGCGTTGCCGCTTCCGCCGCAGACCTATGCCGGGATGCTCGATTGGGCTGACTGATATTCGGCGATCAATCCGGGATATTCATCTGGCCCCGGAAATTGCGCGAAACTGTATTTCGCGCCGGTTCCGGCCCAGGGCAGCGCCTCGCTGGCATAGCTTTCGATCAGCGGCGCGAACCAGCGTGCGTCGTCCAGCATCGTCGCGCGCACATTGACGAAGCCCATTTCGGGCTTGAGGCGGGTGAACACCCAGCTCTTGCACCAGTCGCAATGCTGGTGATGGGGATAATCGTGCATCCCGCCGATCACCGGCGTGCCGGCGATTACCGCGAAGCCCGCTTCCGGCACGGCGAGGGAGGTGGAGAAGGCGCTGCCGCTCATCTTCTGGCAACCGATGCAATGGCACGCCATCGCCAGCAGGGGCGGCGCGGAGATGCGGAAGCGCACCCGGCCGCAACGGCATCCCCCCTCGATCGGCAAGGCTGGCATTTTCATGGCTTTCCTCCATGTGTCGGCCGCGCCATGATAGCCGGTAACGAACGGGGGGACATCATGGCGCTATCCACAATCCTTCAATCGACGTTGGTGGCGATCGGGCTGATCGCCGCAGCGCCAGCCGGTGCGGAGACCACAATCGTCACCGCCGCGCGGATGCTCGACGTCGAGAAGGGTGCGATCGTCGAGCGGCCGACCATCGTCGTCACCGATGGCCGCATCGCCGCGATCACGACTCGCGGCGGCACCCCGTCCGCCGTGCCGGCCGACGCGAAGAAGGTCGATCTCGGCGACGTGACGCTGGTGCCGGGCCTGATAGACATGCACGTCCATCTCACCAGCCTCGCGGAGGTCGGCGGCTACCAGGTGCTCAAATATACCGACAGCTTCTGGGGAGCGATCGGCGTCGCCAATGCGCTCAGGACGCTGCGCGCGGGCTTCACCTCGGTCCGCAACGTCGGGGCGAGCGATTTCCAGGATATCGGCCTCAAGGAGGCGATCGACGGCGGCTGGGTGCCGGGGCCGCGCATCACCCCGGCGGGCTATGCGATCGGCGCGACCGGCGGGCATTGCGATAACAATGCGCTGCCGCCCTCCTACGACAAGCAGGAGCCTTCGGTCGTCAACTCGCCGGAGGAGGCGCGCGCCAAGGTGCGCTGGCTGCATAAATATGGCGCGGAGGTGATCAAGATCTGCGCGACCGGCGGCGTCTTCTCGCTGGGCGATTCGGTCGGCGGGCAGCAGCTCAGCTACGAGGAGATGAAGGCGATCGCCGACGAGGCGCACATGCTCCACATGCGCGTTGCCGCCCATGCGCATGGCGACGAGGGCATCAAGGCCGCGATCCTCGCCGGGATCGATACGATCGAGCATTGCAGCCTCGCCTCGGACGAGGCGATCAAGCTGGCGATCCAGCACAAGACCTGGTTCGACATGGATATCTACAACGACGATTATATCCTCGCAACCGGCACCAGGAACGGCACCGAGCAGGAAAGCCTCGACAAGGAGCGGATGATCGGCCTGAAGCAACGCCAGACCTTCCAGCGCGCGGTGCGGGCGGGCGTGCAGATGCTGTTCGGCACCGACGCGGGCGTCTATCCGCACGGCGACAATGCGCGGCAGTTCGCCAAGATGGTCGAATGGGGCATGACCCCGATCCAGGCGATCCGCGCCGCCACCACCAGCGCGGCGCAGGCGCTGGGGCGGAGCGACGACGTGGGATCGCTGGCGGTCGGCCATTACGGAGATATCGTCGCGGTGAAGGGCGATCCGCTCGCCGACGTTCGGACGCTGGAGCATCCGGTCGCGGTGCTGAAGGGCGGCGTGCCGGTGGCGATGAATTGATTCCCGCGACGCGGGCCGTCGAACCCTCGCGCCATTGACCGCGCCGCCGTCCGCGCGTATAGGCGCGCCCGTTCGTGGGGCCTTGCGTCTCTCGGACATGCTTGAACATTGCTGGGTGCATGAAGGGCCGGGAGATCGCGCGCGGTCGCCCAATGGTCCTTTTCGTATTCCGTAAGCTTGTGATGGCTCCAGCAAAGTAACCTCCAGAAAAAGGTGAAGGCTTCAATGCCGACGATCAACCAGCTGGTCCGCAAGGGCCGCGAACCGCAGAAGGCCAAGAGCAAGGTCCCTGCGATGGAGCAGAACCCGCAGAAGCGCGGCGTCTGCACCCGCGTCTATACGACGACCCCGAAGAAGCCGAACTCGGCGCTGCGCAAGGTGGCCAAGGTCCGCCTGACCAACCAGCGCGAAGTCATCAGCTACATCCCGGGCGAGGGCCACAACCTCCAGGAGCACTCGGTGGTGCTGATCCGTGGCGGCCGTGTGCGCGACCTTCCGGGCGTGCGCTATCATGTGCTGCGCGGCGTGCTCGACACGCAGGGCGTCAAGGACCGCAGGCAGAGCCGTTCGAAGTACGGCGCGAAGCGTCCCAAGTAATCAGCCAGAGTAAGCCCCGGACGGGTTCCGGACAAGCTGAAGAACGAAGGAATTAGGAAATGGCTCGTCGTCGTCGTCCCGAGAAGCGGGAAATCCTGCCCGATCCCAAGTTCGGGGATGTGGTGCTGTCGAAGTTCATGAATTCGGTGATGCTGGACGGCAAGAAGTCCGTCGCCGAAGGCATCGTCTATGGTGCGCTCGAAACCGTCGAGACGCGCGCGAAGAAGGACCCGCTGGGCGTGTTCCATGATGCGCTCAACAACATCAAGCCGGGCATCGAGGTCCGCAGCCGCCGCGTCGGCGGCGCCACCTATCAGGTGCCGGTCGAGGTCCGTCCGGAGCGCGCGCAGGCGCTGGCGATCCGCTGGCTGATCTCGGCGGCGCGCGGCCGCAGCGAGAACACCATGGCGGCGCGCCTGTCGGGCGAGCTGCTCGACGCCTCGAACAATCGCGGCAACGCGGTGAAGAAGCGCGAGGACACGCACCGCATGGCCGAGGCGAACCGCGCCTTCAGCCACTACCGCTGGTAACACAGCCACCTATATTGCGGGGAGCCGGACCGTCCGGCTCCCCACATTGCCAAGGAAACCACGCTCATGGCCCGCAGCCATCCGCTCGACCGTTATCGCAATATCGGCATCATGGCGCACATCGACGCCGGCAAGACGACGACGACCGAGCGCATCCTCTATTACACCGGCAAGTCCTATAAGATCGGCGAGGTGCACGAAGGCACCGCGACGATGGATTGGATGGAGCAGGAGCAGGAGCGCGGGATCACGATCACCTCCGCCGCGACCACGTGCTTCTGGCGCGCGGACGAGGGCAAGGGCGAAGAACACCGCATCAACATCATCGACACGCCGGGTCACGTCGACTTCACCATCGAGGTGGAGCGTTCGCTGCGCGTGCTCGACGGCGCGGTCGCCGCGTTTGACGGCGTGGCCGGCGTGGAGCCGCAGTCCGAGACGGTGTGGCGCCAGGCCGAGAAATATGGCGTGCCGCGCATGTGCTACGTCAACAAGCTCGATCGCACCGGCGCGAACTTCCTGCGCTGCGTCGAGATGATCCAGGACCGCCTCGGCGCGCGTCCGCTCGTGCTGTTCCTGCCGATCGGCATCGAGGGCGGCTTCAAGGGGCTGGTCGATCTGGTCAATGACCGTGCGATCATCTGGCAGGACGATTCGCTCGGCGCGAAGTTCGACTATGCGCCGGTCCCGGACGACATGAAGGACGAGGCCGCCGCCGCCCGCGCCGCGCTGATCGAGGCCGCGGTGGAGCAGGACGACGCGGCGATGGAAGCCTTCTTCGAGGGCACCGAGCCGACCCCGGTCGAGCTGAAGCGGCTGATCCGCAAGGGCACGCTGAACTTCTCGTTCGTGCCGGTGCTGTGCGGCTCGTCGTTCAAGAACAAGGGCGTGCAGTGCCTGCTCGACGCGATCGTCGACTATCTGCCCAGCCCGCTCGACATCCCGGACGTCGAGGGCGTGAAGCTCGACGGCGAGACCAAGGATTCGCGTCCGGCCGACGACAACGCGCCCTTCTCGGCGCTGGCGTTCAAGATCATGAACGACCCGTTCGTCGGTTCGCTGACCTTCGCGCGCATCTATTCGGGCACGCTGGCCAAGGGCCAGGTCCTGAACTCGGTGAAGGACAAGAAGGAAAAGATCGGCCGCATGCTCCTGATGCACGCGAACTCGCGTGAGGACATCGAGGAAGCGCGCGCCGGCGACATCGTCGCGATCGCGGGCCTCAAGGAGACCACGACCGGCGACACGCTCTGCGACGCGTCGAACCCGATCATCCTGGAGCGGATGGAATTCCCCGAGCCGGTGATCGAGCTGTCGGTGGAGCCGAAGACCAAGGCCGACCAGGAGAAGATGGGCATCGCGCTCAATCGCCTCGCCGCCGAGGACCCCTCGTTCCGCGTCTCGACCGATCACGAATCGGGCCAGACGATCATCAAGGGGATGGGCGAGCTCCACCTCGAGATCCTCGTCGATCGCATGAAGCGCGAGTTCAAGGTCGAGGCGAACGTCGGCGCGCCGCAGGTGGCGTATCGCGAATATCTCGCGAAGAAGGTCGACATCGACTACACCCACAAGAAGCAGTCGGGCGGCTCCGGCCAGTTCGGCCGCGTCAAGGTCACCGTCGTTCCGGGCGAGCGCGGTTCGGGCTTCCAGTTCTTCGACGAAATCAAGGGCGGCAACATCCCGCGCGAATATATCCCGTCGGTGGAGAAGGGCTTCCGCGAGACGGCCGAAACCGGGTCGCTGATCGGCTTCCCGATCATCGACTTCGAGGTGCACCTGACGGACGGCGCGTACCACGACGTCGACTCGTCGGCGCTGGCATTCGAGATCACCGCGCGCGGCGCGATGCGCGAGGCGGCGCAGAAGGCCGGCATCAAGCTGCTCGAGCCGATCATGAAGGTCGAGGTCGTGACGCCGGAGGATTATCTGGGCGACGTGATCGGCGACATGAATTCGCGGCGCGGCCAGATCCAGGGCACCGACACGCGCGGCAACGCGCAGGCGGTAACCGCGATGGTGCCGCTGGCGAACATGTTCGGTTACGTGAATCAGCTGCGTTCCTTCACCCAGGGCCGCGCGAGCTATTCGATGCAGTTCTCGCATTACGACGAGGTGCCGCAGAACGTCGCCGACGAAGTGAAGGCGAAGCTGGCGTAAAGCCCGCCCGATCCCCATCTTCCGGCCGTTGTCCATGACGGCCGGGTGGGGAAGGGCTGGCAATGGGTGAAAACAGTCGCTATGGGGCCGCCTTCACGGCGAGTCCTCGTGCGGCTCAAGTGGAAATCCAGAAGGTAGGGAATCAATGGCCAAGGCTAAGTTTGAGCGGACCAAGCCGCACCTGAATATCGGCACCATCGGTCACGTCGACCATGGCAAGACCTCGCTGACCGCGGCGATCACCAAGGTGCTTGCTGACAATGTCGCGGGTAACGCGGCGGTCGACTTCGCCAACATCGACAAGGCACCGGAAGAGCGCGAGCGCGGCATCACCATCTCGACCGCGCACGTCGAGTACGAGACCGAGAAGCGTCACTATGCGCACGTCGACTGCCCCGGCCACGCCGATTATGTGAAGAACATGATCACCGGCGCGGCGCAGATGGACGGCGCGATCCTCGTCGTGTCCGCCACCGACGGCCCGATGCCGCAGACCCGCGAGCACATCCTGCTCGCTCGTCAGGTCGGCGTGCCGGCGATGGTCGTGTTCATGAACAAGGTCGATCTGGTCGACGACCCCGAGATCCTCGAGCTGGTCGAGCTGGAAGTCCGCGAGCTTCTCTCGTCCTATGAGTTCCCGGGTGACGATATTCCGATCATCAAGGGTTCCGCGACCTGCGCGCTCAGCGGCTCGAACGACAAGCTCGGCAAGGATGCCGTGCTCGAGCTGATGAATGCCGTCGACGAATATATTCCGCAGCCTGAGCGTCCGCTCGACAAGCCGTTCATGATGCCGATCGAGGACGTGTTCTCGATCTCGGGTCGCGGCACGGTCGTCACCGGCCGCGTCGAGACCGGAATCGTCAAGGTCGGCGAGGAAGTCGAGATCGTCGGCATCCATCCGGAGGTCCGCAAGACCACCGTTACCGGCGTCGAGATGTTCCGCAAGCTGCTCGACCAGGGTCAGGCCGGCGACAACGTCGGCGCGCTGATCCGTGGCGTCGCGCGCGACGAGGTCGAGCGTGGCCAGGTGCTCTGCAAGCCGGGCTCGATCAAGCCGCACACCGATTTCAAGTCGGAAGTGTACGTCCTGTCGAAGGACGAAGGCGGCCGTCACACGCCGTTCTTCGCGAACTATCGTCCGCAGTTCTACTTCCGCACCACGGATGTGACCGGCACCGTCGAGCTGCCCGAGGGCACCGAGATGGTCATGCCGGGCGACAATGTCGCGCTGGGCATCAAGCTCATCGCGCCGATCGCCATGGACGTCGGGCAGCGCTTCACGATCCGCGAAGGTGGCCGCACCGTCGGCGCCGGCGTCGTCAGCGTGATCGACAAGTAAGCGTCTTATCGCAAAACAGCCGCCCGGCTCACCGAAAGGTGCGTCGGGCGGTTGCCTTTTTATGAGGGCATGGCTAATCGCCGCGCCTTCGGTTCGGGTTTGAAAACAGCAAGAGGCGGCCGCCGATTCGCCATCCGTCGTGGATGGGGGCGCGGTTGAGTTGCCCCGCTCTTTCGCATCGGTAGGGAAAATGGACAGCAACATCCGCATCCGCCTGAAGGCGTTCGACCATCGTGTGCTCGATCAGGCGACCGGCGACATCGCCGACACCGCCCGACGTACGGGCGCGCTCATCCGCGGTCCGATCCCGCTCCCGACGCGAATCGAGAAGTTCACGGTCAACCGTGGCCCCCACATCGACAAGAAGAGCCGCGAGCAGTTCGAGGTGCGCACCTACAAGCGCATGCTCGACATCGTGCAGCCCACGCCGCAGACGGTCGACGCGCTGATGAAGCTCGATCTCGCCGCGGGCGTTGACGTAGAGATCAAGCTGGCGTAATGGCCCGCATCCCCGCGGTCGACTCCGAGTCCCGCGGGTTTGTCGTTCCCGGTGGTGCGGGGACGGGTTTGGAAACCCCGCCGACGCGGGGCGACTGACAGACAAGAGATACCGCCGGCGGGTTCGCCCCGTCGGGACAGCGTCTCCCGTCATGCTTCCCTCGCGGAAGCGCCAGCCCGGGACGGGGGCACGCTTCGCATTTTCCGGGCTGGACCGATCGTTCCTTTGAGGGGCGGTCACAAGCACTTCGGGGATGGGCCTCGGAGTGCCTCTGTAAGGAGCTTGCAGGTCATGCGTACTGGCGTGATCGCGAAGAAGATGGGGATGACCCGCCTGTTCCAGGACGACGGCCGCCACGTGCCGGTCACCGTCCTGCAGATCGAGGCGCTTCAGGTCGTCGCCCGCCGCGAGAAAGATCGGGATGGCTATACCGCCGTCCAGCTTGGCGCAGGCAGCGCCAAGGCCAAGAATGTCGCCAAGCCGCAGCGCGGCCACTTCGGCAAGGCCGAGGTGGAGCCGAAGGCGATCGTCCACGAATTCCGCGTGAGCGAGGACAATCTCCTCGACGTCGGCGCGGAGCTGTCGGCCGATCACTTCGTCGCCGGGCAATATGTCGACATCCAGGGCCGCACGCAGGGCAAGGGCTTCGCTGGCGCGATGAAGCGCTGGGGCTTCGGCGGTCTGCGCGCCACGCACGGCGTGTCCGTGTCGCACCGTTCACACGGTTCGACGGGTAACCGCCAGGATCCGGGCCGCGTCTTCAAGAACAAGAAGATGGCCGGCCACATGGGCGACAAGAACCGCACGCAGCAGAACCTCGAGATCGTCGGCACCGACGCCGAGCGCGGCCTGATCTTCGTCAAGGGCTCGGTGCCCGGCTCGAAGGGCGGCTGGCTGTTCGTCAAGGATGCGGTGAAGGAAACGCGCCATGCCGACGCGCCGCTGCCCGCCGGCCTGAAGGCTGCCAACAGCAACACCGCCGCGGACACGCCGGCCGAGACTTCGGCCGCCCCCGAGGCGACCGAAGGCCAGGAGGGCTGATAAGTGAAGGTCAAGGTTTCCTCCTTCGACGCCAAGGCGAAGGCCGCGGAGGTCGAGCTTTCGGACGAGGTGTTCGGCCTCGATCCGCGCGCCGACATCCTGCACCGCGTCGTCACCTGGCAGCTTGAGAAGCGCCGCGCCACCGCGCGCGGCACCCGTGAGCGTTCGGATGTCGCCCGTTCGGGCAAGAAGCTCGGTCGCCAGAAGGGCGGCGGCGTCGCCCGTCACGGCGATCGCCGTGCCCCGGTGTTCATCGGCGGCGGCAAGGCGCACGGCGCCCGCGTTCGCGACTTCAATCCGTCGCTGAACAAGAAAATCCGCGCGCTGGGCCTCAAGATGGCGCTGTCGAGCCACGCCAAGGCGGGCTCGCTGATCGTCCTCGACGGTTTCCAGGTCGACAAGACCAAGGAGCTGAAGGGTCATTTCGAGACGCTGGGCGTCGGCAAGCGCACGCTGGTTATCGACATTGAGGCGGGCGAGAGCTTCCGCTCGGGGCGCAACCTGCCCGGCGTCGACCTGCTGCCGGCCGTGGGCGCCAACGTCTATGACATCATCAAGGCCGACACGCTGGTGCTTACCCGCGCTGCGGTCGAGAAGCTGGAGGCGCGCTTCAATGGCTAAGAAGCCGACCAAGGCGATCGACAATCGTCATTATGACGTGATCGTCGCGCCGCACATCACCGAGAAGGCCACCCTTCTCTCCGAGCAGAACGCCGTGGTGTTCAAGGTGGCGCGCGACGCCTCCAAGCCGGAGATCAAGGCGGCCGTGGAAGCGATCTTCGACGTCAACGTCGTGGGCGTGAACACGATCGTCCAGAAGGGCAAGACCAAGCGCTGGAAGGGTGCTCCCTACCAGCGGTCCGACATGAAGAAGGCGATCGTCACGCTCAAGGACGGGCAGTCGATCGACGTGACCGAGGGGGCCAAGGCGTAATGGCACTCAAGCATTACAACCCGACCAGCCCGGCCCGTCGCGGCCTGATCCTGGTCGACCGTTCGGCGCTCTACAAGGGGCGTCCGGTCAAGGCCCTCACCGAGGGCAAGACCAAGACGGGCGGCCGCAACAACAAGGGCCATGTCACGTCGCGCGGCATCGCCGGCGGCCACAAGCAGCGCTATCGTTTCATCGATTTCAAGCGCCGCAAGTGGGACGTCGAAGGCGTTGTCGAGCGTCTTGAATATGACCCGAACCGCACCGCCTTCATCGCGCTGGTGAAATATGCGGACGGCGAACTCGCCTATATCATCGCGCCACAGCGCCTCGGCGTCGGCGACAAGGTGGTCGCCGGCCGCAAGACGGACGTGAAGCCGGGCAATTCCATGGAGCTGGGCCAGATGCCGGTCGGCACCATCGTCCACAATGTGGAGATGAAGCCGGGCAAGGGCGGCCAGATCGCGCGTTCCGCCGGCACCTATGTGCAGGTCGTGGGTCGCGACAAGGGCATGGTGATCGTTCGCCTGAACTCGGGCGAGCAGCGCTATATCCGCTCGGACTGCATGGCGACGGTGGGCGCGGTGTCGAACCCCGACAACGCGAACCAGAATTTCGCCAAGGCCGGCCGCAGCCGCTGGATGGGCAAGCGTCCGCTGACCCGCGGCGTCGCGAAGAACCCGGTCGACCACCCGCACGGCGGTGGCGAGGGCCGTACTTCGGGCGGCCGTCACCCGGTCACCCCGTGGGGCAAGCCGACCAAGGGCGCGCGCACGCGCCATAACAAGGCGACCGACAAGATGATCATCCGCAGCCGTCACGCGAGGAAGAAGTAATGGCGCGCTCCGTCTGGAAGGGTCCGTTCGTGGACCTGCACCTGCTCAAGAAGGCAGAAGCCGCGCAGGACGCCGGCACCCGCGGCGGCCCGATCAAGACCTGGTCGCGTCGTTCGACGATCCTGCCGACGTTCGTTGGGCTGACGTTCAACGTCTATAACGGCCGCAAGTTCGTACCCGTCTCGGTCAACGAGGACATGGTCGGCATGAAGCTCGGCGAGTTCGCGCCGACCCGGTATTTCCCGGGCCACGCGGCTGACAAGAAGGGCAAGCGCTGATGAGCAAGCCTGCATCCCCCCGCAAGGTCGGCGAGAAGGAAGCGCTCTCGGTCGGCACGCAGATCCGTGGCTCGGCGCAGAAGCTGAACCTGGTCGCGGGCCTGATCCGTGGCCGCAAGGTCGGCGACGCGATGAACATCCTCGCCTTCTCCAAGAAGGCGATGGCGGTCGACGCGCGCAAGGTGCTCGCCTCCGCGATCGCCAACGCCGAGAACAACCACAACCTCGATGTCGACGCGCTCGTCGTCGCCGAGGCGTCGGTCGGCAAGTCGATCACCATGAAGCGGTTCGCCACGCGCGGCCGCGGCAAGTCCACCCGCATCCTGAAGCCGTTCTCGCGGCTGCGGATCGTCGTGCGCGAGCAGGAAGAAGCCTAATGGGTCACAAGAGCAACCCGATCGGTCTGCGCCTGCAGATCAACCGCACCTGGGACAGCCGCTGGTATGCCGACGGCGCGGATTACGGGCGCCTCCTGCTGGAGGACCTGAAGATTCGCAAATACATCCTCAAGGCGCTGCCGCAGGCGGCGATCTCGAAGGTGGTGATCGAGCGTCCGGCCAAGCTGTGCCGCATCTCCATCTATGCCGCGCGCCCCGGCGTGATCATCGGCAAGAAGGGCTCGGACATCGAGAAGCTGCGCCGCACGCTCGGCGCGATGACCAGCTCGGACGTGTCGCTGAACATCGTCGAGATCCGCAAGCCGGAAGTCGACGCCAAGCTCGTCGCGCAGGGCATCGCCGACCAGCTCGAGCGTCGTATCGCCTTCCGCCGCGCGATGAAGCGCGCGGTGCAGTCGGCGATGCGGCTGGGCGCCGACGGCATCCGCGTGCAGTGCGGCGGTCGTCTCGGCGGCGCCGAGATCGCGCGCACCGAGAGCTATCGCGAGGGCCGCGTGCCGCTGCACACGCTCCGCGCGAACATGGATTATGCCGAGGCCGAGGCGCACACCGCTTACGGCGTGTGCGGCGTCAAGGTCTGGATCTTCAAGGGTGAGATTCTCGGCCACGATCCGATGGCCACCGATCGGCTGATGATGGAGGCCCAGACCTCCGGCGTGCGCCCGGCGCGCGAAGACCGCCGTTAAGGAGTAGAGAACGTGCTGCAACCGAAGCGCACCAAGTTCCGCAAGGCGTTCAAGGGCCGCATCCACGGCGACGCCAAGGGCGGCACCGCGCTCAACTTCGGGGCCTATGGCCTCAAGGCGATGGAGCCGGACCGGATCACTGCGCGCCAGATCGAGGCGGCCCGCCGCGCGATCACGCGCCACATCAAGCGCCAGGGGCGTTTGTGGATTCGCGTGTTCCCGGACGTGCCGGTTTCGTCGAAGCCCGCCGAAGTCCGCATGGGCTCGGGCAAGGGCTCGCCCGAATTCTGGGCGGCGCGGGTCAAGCCGGGTCGCATCCTGTTCGAGCTGGACGGTGTTCCGGGTCCGCTCGCCGCCGAAGCGTTCGAGCGCGCGGCGATGAAGCTCCCGATCAAGACCAAGGTCGTGGCGCGCCTCGGCGACACGTCGCACCTCGGAGGCGAGTAAGATGGCGAAGAATAGCGATTTCACCGGGCAGAGCGACGATCAGCTCTCCGAGGCGCTGGGCAACCTGAAGCGCGAGCAGTTCAACCTGCGCTTCCAGGCGGCGACCAACCAGCTCGAGAAGCCGAGCCGCGTCCGCGAGGTCCGCAAGGACATCGCCCGGATCAAGACCCTGCAGGCGCAGCGCGCCGCAGTGGCCAAGTAAGAAGGACGAGAAGACATGCCGAAGCGCGTGCTGACCGGGGTGATCGTCTCGGACAAGGGCGACAAGACGGTGATCGTGAACGTGGAGCGCAAGGTCAGGCACCCGCTCTACGGCAAGATCATCCGCCGCTCGAAGAAGTATCACGCCCATGACGAGGCGAACGAGTTCAAGGCCGGTGAGACGGTGCGGATCGAGGAGACCAAGCCGCTCTCCAAGCTGAAGACCTGGAAGGTGATCGATCGGGTGAACGCCCGCGCGACGCCGGCCGAGGTCGTGATCGACGAACCGGCGGCGTGATCGTTCGCCCGCCTTCCGGGCGGGGGAAAGTTTGAAGGCGGCGCTGGGTCGGTATCCAGCGCCATAGACGAGAAGGAAGCGGATCAATGATCCAGATGCAATCCAATCTCGACGTCGCTGACAACAGCGGCGCGAAGCGGGTGCAGTGCATCAAGGTGCTGGGCGGCTCGAAGCGCCGCACGGCCAGCGTCGGCGACATCATCGTGGTGTCGATCAAGGAAGCGCAGCCGCGTGGCCGCGTGAAGAAGGGCGACGTGCATCGCGCCGTCATCGTGCGCACCGCGAAGGACATTCGCCGCGCCGATGGCTCGGTCATCCGCTTCGATTCGAACGCGGCGGTGCTGGTCAACAAGAACGAGGAGCCGATCGGCACCCGTATCTTCGGCCCGGTCGTTCGCGAGCTGCGCGCCAAGAAGCACATGAAGATCATCAGCCTCGCGCCGGAGGTGTTGTAATGGCCGCCGCCAGGATCAAGAAGGGCGATCGCGTGATCGTCCTGTCCGGCAAGGACAAGGGCAAGACCGGCACCGTCACGCTGGCCATGCCGAAGGACGGCAAGGTCGTCGTGGAGGGCGTCAACGTCGCCACCCGTCACCGCAAGCCGAGCCAGGCCAACCCGCAGGGCGGGCTGGAGCGCACGGAAGCGCCGCTGCACATCTCGAAGGTGGCGCATGTCACCGCTGACGGCAAGCCGACGCGCGTCCGTTTCGAGGTGAAGGACGGCAAGAAGGTCCGCGTGGCCGTCAAGTCCGGGGAGAAGATCGATGGCTGACGCTTACACCCCGCGTCTGCGCAAGCTGTATGACGACACGATCGCCAAGGCGATGATCGAGAAGTTCGGCTACAAGAACACGCTCGAGATTCCCCGGATCGACAAGATCGTCATCAACATGGGCGTCGGCGAGGCGACCCAGGACAAGAAGCGCGTCGAGCAGGCCGCTTCCGAGATGGAGTTGATCGCGGGCCAGAAGCCGGTGATCACCAAGGCGAAGAAGTCGATCGCGCAGTTCAAGCTGCGCGAGGGCATGCCGATCGGCGTGAAGGTCACGCTGCGTCGCGAGCGCATGTACGAGTTCCTCGACCGCTTCATCACGATCGCGCTGCCGCGCGTCCGCGACTTCCGCGGGCTGAACCCCAAGAGCTTCGACGGCCGTGGCAATTACGCCTGTGGCCTGAAGGAGCAGATCGTGTTCCCGGAAATCAACTACGATCGCATCGACAAGGTGCGCGGCATGGACATCATCGTGGCGACGACCGCGAAGACCGACGAGGAAGCGCGCGAGTTGCTTCGCCTGTTCGGCTTCCCGTTCCCGCAGGATGCCCAGGTTGAGGAAAAGAAGGCCGCGTGAGCGTCCTTTCCGCTGATTTGAACGAGAGAGCTTAAGTCCAATGGCGAAACTGAGTTCCGTTAACAAGAACGAGCGCCGCAAGAAGCTGGTCAAGCAATATGCCGGCAAGTTTGCAGCGCTGAAGGCGAAGGCGAACGACAAGTCGCTCGACGAAACCGAGCGTCTCATCGCGCGCCTGAAGATGGCCGAGCTGCCGCGCAACGCGAACCCCACGCGGGTGCGCAACCGTTGCGAGGTGACGGGTCGTCCGCGCGCTTATTACCGCAAGTTCCGTCTCTGCCGCGTGCAGCTCCGCGAATTGGCCAACAAGGGCCTGATTCCGGGCGTCACGAAGTCGAGCTGGTAAGGATCACGAACAATGGCAGTGACCGATCCCCTGGGTGATCTGCTCACCCGCATCCGCAACGGCCAGCGCGCGCGCAAGGACAGCGTCGTGTCGCCGGCGTCGAAGCTGCGGACCCGCGTGCTCGACGTGCTTCAGCGCGAAGGCTACATCCGTGGCTATAGCGAGGAAGACCTTGGCCCGGCCAAGGGCGTGCGCATCGAGCTGAAGTATTTCGAGGGCCAGCCGGCGATCAAGCACGTCGCGCGCGTCTCGAAGCCCGGCCGCCGCATCTACAGCGGGTCGAACGACCTGCCGCGCGTGATGAACGGCCTAGGCATCACGATCGTCTCGACGCCGAAGGGCGTTCTGTCCGACGCGGAAGCGCGCGAGCAGAATGTCGGCGGCGAAGTGCTGGCGGAGGTGTTCTGATGAGCCGCATCGGCAAGAAGCCGGTCGCGATCCCTTCGGGCGTGACCGCGAATATCGCGGACGGCAACCTGAGCGTGAAGGGCCCCAAGGGCACGCTGTCGCTCAAGCTCGCTGACGACGTCACCTATGACGTCCAGGCGGACGGCATCTCGGTGCAGCCGGCCAACGAGACCAAGCGCGCCCGCGCCTTCTGGGGCATGCAGCGCACCCTGGTGCAGAACCTCGTCACCGGCGTGACCGAAGGCTTCACCAAGAAGCTGCTGATCAACGGCGTCGGCTATCGCGCCGCGGCGCAGGGCCGGAAGCTGAAGCTCCAGCTTGGTTACAGCCACGACGTCGACATCGACGTGCCGGAGGGCCTTGAGGTCAAGACCCCGGACAACACGACGGTGGAGATTTCGGGCGCCGACAAGCAGAAGGTCGGTCAGCTCGCCGCCGAGATCCGCCGCTGGCGTAAGCCCGAGCCGTACAAGGGCAAGGGCATCAAGTACGACGGCGAATATATCTTCCGTAAGGAAGGGAAGAAGAAGTGACCAAGGGCCTTTCGCTTTTCGAGAAGCGGCGTCGCCGCAATCGCACGGCGCTGCGCGCGCGCGCTGGCACTCGTCCGCGCCTGTCGGTGCATCGCTCGGGCAAGCATATCTATGCCCAGGTGATCGACGACGAGGCGGGTCGCACGATCGCGGCGGCCTCGACGCTGGCGGGCCACGAGGGCAAGACCGCGACCGTCGCGGCGGCCACCGAGGTCGGCAAGCGCGTCGCCGAGGCGGCGAAGGCCGCTGGCGTCACGCAGGTCGTGTTCGACCGTGGCGGCTTCCTGTTTCACGGCCGGGTGAAGGCGCTGGCGGAAGCCGCGCGCGAAGCCGGACTGGAGTTCTAAGACATGGCTGACGAGAACAACACCGAGGTCCAGGCGACCGCGCCAGCCCCCGAGACCGGTGCGGGCGAGGCGCCGCGCGGGCGGGGCGCGCGTGGCGGCCGTGGCGGCGGCGATCGCGGTCGTGGCGGGCGTGACGGCGGTCGTGGCCGTCGCGACGACCGTCGCAACAACAACGAGGACGGCGGCGAGGAGCTGATCGAGAAGCTCGTCCACATCAATCGTGTGTCCAAGACGGTGAAGGGCGGCAAGCGCTTCGGCTTCGCGGCGCTGGTCGTCGTGGGCGACGGCAAGGGACGCGTCGGCTTCGGCCACGGCAAGGCCCGTGAGGTGCCGGAGGCGATCTCGAAGGCGACCGCCGCGGCCAAGAAGCACATGGTCCGCGTGCCGCTGAAGGAAGGCCGCACGCTGCATCACGACGGCAACGGCCATTTCGGCGCTGGTCGCGTCACCGTGCGCTCGGCGCCGCAGGGCACCGGGATCATCGCGGGCGGCCCGATGCGCGCCGTGTTCGAGAGCCTGGGCGTGCATGACGTGGTGACCAAGTCGGTCGGCACGTCAAACCCCTACAACATGATCCGCGCCACTTTCGAGGCGCTGGGCACCCAGACTTCGCCGAAGTCGGTCGCGCAGCGTCGTGGCAAGAAGATCGCCGATCTGCTCGGCCGCGGTCATGGCGCTGAGGCGCAGGCCGCCGCTGCCGAAGCGGCGGCCGTCACGGAGTAAGGCTCATGGCGAAGATCAAGATCAAGCAGACCGGTTCGCCGATCCGCCGCACCCAGGACCAGCGCGCGACGCTGATCGGCCTCGGCCTCAACAAGATGCACCGCGTGTCGGAGCTGGAGGACACCCCCGAGGTTCGCGGCATGATCCGTAAGGTGCAGCATATGGTTGAAGTGCAGGATTGATTGTCCGGCATTTCACCGCGTGACAAATCCGGGGGAGGGGGCTAACGCGCCCCCTTCCTTTTTCCATTGCGCGTAACAAGCGAAAGCGAGTGCATAAGATGAAACTGAACGAACTCCGCGACAACGAAGGTGCCCGCCATCGCAAGATCCGCGTCGGGCGCGGCATCGGCTCGGGCAAGGGCAAGACCGGCGGCCGTGGCCAGAAGGGCCAGAAGAGCCGTGAGGGCGTATCGATTGCCGGCTTTGAGGGCGGCCAGATGCCGCTCCACATGCGCCTGCCGAAGCGCGGCTTCAACAACATCTTCGCCAAGGATTATGCCGAGGTGAACCTCGGCGCGATCCAGAAGGCGGTCGATTCGGGCAAGCTGACCGGCAGCGACGTCGATCACGCCGCGCTGAAGGCGGCCGGCCTTGCGCGCGGCGGCAAGAACGGCGTGCGCCTGCTCGGCAAGGGCGAGCTGAAGGCGAAGCTGAACTTCACCGTCGCCGGGGTCTCCGCCTCGGCGCGCGAGGCGATCGAGAAGGCCGGCGGCTCCGTCACCGTGCCGGAGATCGTGCCGGCGGCCGATAAGGCGAAGGCCAAGAAGGGCACCGCTCGCGCGGCGAAGCTCGCCAAGGCCGCGAAGTAAGTCTCCGCCGCTCCGGCCCGGCGTGGCCGGGGCGGAATTTGCTCGGCGGGTTAGACAAGCCTTCGAGCATGACTATATGAGCGGCGGGGCGGGGCGTTCAGCGCCTTCTCCGCCGTTTTTCGTTTCCGAAGGCACCGACGCACGATGGCATCCGCAGCCGACCAGATGGCGCAAAGCATCAGCCTCGCGAAATTCTCGCAGGCGACAGACCTCAAGAAGCGGCTGTGGTTCACGATCGGCGCGCTGATCGTCTTCCGCATGCTGAGCTACGTGCCGCTTCCCGGCATCGACCCGACCGCGCTGGGCCTCCTGAGCCAGCAGACCAAGGGCGGCGTGCTCGATTTCTTCAACACCTTCTCCGGCGGCGCGCTCACCCGCATGTCGCTGATCGCGCTGGGCGTGATGCCGTACATCACCGCCTCGATCGTGGTGCAGCTCGCGACCTCGCTGTCGCCGCAGCTCGCCGCGATCAAGAAGGAAGGCGAGAGCGGGCGCAAGAAGCTCAATCAATATACCCGCTACGGCACCGTGCTGCTGACGGCGGTGCAAGGCTATTTCATCGCCGTCGGGCTGGAGGCGCTGGGCGCCAACCAGGGCGTGCAGGCGGTGATCCAGCCGGGTATGATGTTCCGCATCGCGGCGGTGATCTCGCTGATCGGCGGCACGATGTTCCTGATGTGGCTGGGCGAGCAGATCACCAGCCGGGGCATCGGCAACGGCGTGTCGCTGATCATCATGGCCGGCATCGTCGCGCATCTGCCGACCAGCCTGTTCAACCTGCTCGAGGGCGGCCGTTCGGGCAGCCTCGATCCGGTCAAGCTGATCGGCATCATCGTCGCGGTCGTCCTGCTGGTGCTGTTCATCTGCTTCATGGAGCTGGCGCAGCGCCGCATCCTGATCCAATATCCCAAGCGGCAGACGCAGCGCGGGATGCAGGCCGAGCGCAGCCATCTGCCGCTGAAGCTCAACACGTCGGGCGTGATCCCGCCGATCTTCGCCTCGTCGCTGCTGCTGATGCCGCTCACCATCACCCAGTTCGCGGGCAATCGCGTGTCGGGCGAAAGCTGGTGGGGCGACGTGATCATCAGCCTCAACCAGTATCTCCAGCACGGCTCGCCGGTTTACATGATCCTGTACGGCGCCGGCATCATCTTCTTCACCTTCTTCTACACCGCGGTGCAGTTCAACCCGGAGGAGACGGCGGAGAACCTGAAGCGCTATGGCGGGTTCATCCCCGGCATCCGGCCGGGCAAGAACACCGAGCAATATCTGGATTACGTGCTGACGCGCATCACCGTTATCGGCGCGGCCTATCTCACGCTGATTTGCCTCTTGCCGGAATATCTCGTCACGGCGCTGTCAATTCCCTTTTATCTTGGCGGCACCAGCCTTTTGATCGTGGTCAACGTGACGATGGACACGGTAACGCAAATCCAGTCGCACCTGCTGGCGCACCAGTATGGCGATCTGATCAAGAAGGCGAAGCTGAAGGGCGGCCGCCTGCGCTGAACGCGCGAAGAATTTGGGGGAGAGGGTTCGCGTGAACATCATCCTGTTGGGGCCGCCGGGGGCGGGCAAGGGCACGCAGGCGGCGCGGCTGGTCGCCGATCGGGGCATGGTGCAGCTTTCCACCGGCGATATGTTGCGTGCGGCGGTGAAGGCCGGCACGCCGGTCGGGCTGCAGGCCAGGGCGGTGATGGAATCGGGCGGCCTGGTTTCCGACGAGATCGTCTCGGCGCTGATCGGCGAGCGGCTCGACCAGGGCACCGGCAACGGCGCGATCTTCGACGGCTATCCGCGCACCGCCGCGCAGGCCGAATCGCTCGACGAGCTGCTGGCCGCGCGCGGCGCGAAGCTCGACTATGTGATCGAGCTGGCGGTGGATGAAGACGCGCTGGTCGAGCGCATCGTCGGCCGCTTCACCTGCGCCACCTGTGGCGAGGGCTATCACGACAAGTTCAAGCAGCCCAAGGTCGCGGGCACCTGCGACGTGTGCGGCGGGCATGAATTCAAGCGCCGTGCCGACGACAATGAGGAGACGGTGCGCACGCGCATGGCGGAATATCGCGCCAAGACCGCGCCGATCATCCCGATCTACGAAGCGCGCGGGCTGGTTCGCCGTGTCGACGGCATGGCCGACATCGGCGAGGTGACCGCCGCGATAGAGGCGATCCTCGACGGCAGGTGACGTTTTATCCCGCTTCCTCGCCGCTTGTCATGGCGGCGCGGGAGGGGATGACGCGTCGTTTCCTGAATACGGCGGCGCTGCGCTCGGTGCTGCCATCCACCTCACCCGCGCCGAAGTGCTTCACGCGGAACGTGACGGCTTCGAGATCACCGTCACCAATGTCGCGGCGACGCTCGCGCGGATATGGCGCGTGCTGGTGGTGCGGTGCGTTGGATTTGGCACATGGCTGGTTGGGCGACTGGCATTTCTCGCCTGATCCAAGGTCTGGCGGCCGCTTCCGCGAATGGCTGCCCGCCAAGGGAAAAGAGCAGTCCGATTCTTCGTTTGCCCGGCGCACATGCGGCGATTCGCGAGCGGGGGGCGCGAAGCGGTGAGCGGATGCTGACCTTCATCATCGCGTCGGCCGATTCGGGGCACGGCTAGCTGGCGCTTCATTATACCTTCGGCGGCTATTCTCACGGTGACGCAGCGATGCTGGCGCCGGCGGTCGATTCGTTTCGCGCCTTGCAGGTCGCGCGCGCTGGTGGGCGGTGACGGAGCAATCCTCCGGCAGATGAACAATTTGTCATGCCTGAGCCACCCGTGGGATGCGCGCGTGGCGCTATCCCGTGCCCTGTAGCCGTGCGCCCCCGCGCGGCTCGCTTGATCAATGTCATCTTATTACGAGATCGGTACCCGAAACTCCCGGGGGTACCGAGGCCGGCGGGAAGCTCGCTTCCCGCCGGCTTTCCGTTTTAGCGGCCCTGTTTCCGGCATGCCGGCGTTCGCTTGACAGCGCGGCCGGCAGCTCGTAAGGGCCATCGCTTCCAACACAACGGTTGCCGGCGGCGCATTCGTGCGTGCGCCGCTTTCCTGCGTCTTGGAAGTCAATGCGACGAGATAGGGCCCGTGGCAGCCATGCCGGGCCTTGTGGAGCACAGGAGAACAAGTTTCATGGCACGTATCGCGGGTGTCAACATCCCGACCAACAAGCGCGTGGTGATCGCGCTGACCTATATCCACGGCATCGGCCCGGCCAAGGCCAAGGAAATCACCGAGAAGCTGAAGATCGCGCCGGAACGCCGCGTGCAGGACCTGTCCGATCAGGAAGTGCTGCAGATCCGCGAGACGATCGACGCCGATCATACCGTGGAAGGCGATCTGCGCCGCGAGACCGCGATGAACATCAAGCGGCTCATGGACCTCGCCTGCTATCGCGGCCTGCGCCACCGCAAGGGCCTGCCGGTCCGCGGCCAGCGCACGCACACCAATGCGCGCACCCGCAAGGGCAAGGCGAAGCCGATCGCGGGCAAGAAGAAGTAAGAGAGGCGTCCGCAGGGACGGTTCTCGCTTTTTCTCCCCCGGCGGCAGGGTCGAGGCGATCAGCCTCCCGTCCGCCGAGTTGAAAGATAAGGTCAGGAATACCACATGGCACAGGCACCGCAGCGCCTTCGTCGGCGCGAACGCAAGAACATCACGGCCGGCGTGGCCCACGTCAACGCCAGCTTCAACAACACGATGATCACCATCACCGACGCGCAGGGCAATGCGATCAGCTGGTCCTCGGCCGGCATGATGGGCTTCAAGGGCTCGCGCAAGTCGACTCCTTATGCCGCGCAGGTCGCGGCGGAGGACGCGGGCAAGAAGGCCGCCGAGCACGGCGTCCGCACGCTCGAGGTCGAGGTGAAGGGTCCGGGCTCTGGCCGTGAATCCGCGCTGCGCGCGTTGCAGGCGGTCGGTTTCCAGATCACGTCGATCCGCGACGTGACCTCGATCCCGCACAATGGCGTGCGCCCGTCCAAGCGTCGCCGCGTCTGATCTTGTGGCCTCCGGCTGACGAGTCGGGGGTTCTTTTGCACCACGGCCGGGGCGAGCCCCCGTTCCGGCCCAACCCCAGGGGACGTGAGCCTTGTCCGTCAACGCAAAGAACTGGCAGGAACTGAAGAAGCCCAACGCGCTCGAGAAGAAGGGCGGCGACGGGAAGCGCAAGGCGACCTTCGTCGCCGAGCCGCTGGAGCGTGGCTTCGGCCTGACGCTCGGCAACGCGCTGCGCCGCGTCCTTCTGTCCTCGCTTCAGGGCGCCGCCGTCACCTCGATCAAGATCGAGAACGTGCTGCATGAGTTCAGCTCGCTCGCCGGCGTGCGCGAGGATGTCACCGACATCGTGCTGAACGTGAAGCAGGTCGCGCTCAAGATGCAGGGCGAGGGGCCGAAGCGGCTCCAGCTTTCCGCCACCGGCCCGGCCGCCGTGACGGCGGGCGACATCGCGGTGAGCGGCGATATCGAGGTGATGAACCCCGATCTCGTCATCTGCCACCTCGACGAGGGCGCGACGCTCAACATGGAGCTGACCGCCGACGTCGGCAAGGGATACGTCCCGGCCGTCGCCAACCGTCCGGCCGACGCGCCGATCGGGCTGATCCCGGTCGATGCGCTTTATTCGCCGGTGCGTCAGGTCAGCTACAAGGTCGATCCGACCCGCGTCGGTCAGGACCTCGACTATGACAAGCTGACGCTGTCGCTCGAGACCGACGGCACGGTGACGCCGGAGGACGCGCTCGCTTATGCCGCGCGCATCCTGCAGGACCAGCTCGCGCTGTTCGTCCACTTCGACGATTCGGCGATCGCGCGCTCGGCCCCGATCGGCGTCGCGGCCCCGGCCGCCGGCGCGGAGCCGCAGGGCGACACCCAGCAGATCAACCGCTACCTGCTCAAGAAGGTGGACGAACTGGAGCTGTCGGTGCGTTCGGCGAACTGCCTGAAGAACGACAACATCATCTATATCGGCGACCTCGTCGGCAAGACCGAGGCGGAGATGCTGCGCACCCCGAACTTCGGCCGCAAGTCGCTGAACGAGATCAAGGAAGTGCTGTCGTCGATGGGCCTGCGTCTCGGGATGGAAATCCCCGGCTGGCCGCCGGAGAACATCGAGGAAATGGCCAAGAAGCTCGAGCAGGAGATCATGGGCTGAGTCTGCACCGGCGCAAGCAAGCTTGCGCCGGAGACAGACCAGCCCGGCCGGCGGGTCGGCAAGGCCGAACCCGTCCGACGACGCGGGATTCACTCCCGCGTCGGGCCTGCGAAGGGAAATCGGGCTTCGGTCGCACCGAAGTGGCGTGATCAGGGTGGACCACGCCTCCACCAGGTCTGGGGTTTCCGTAAAACGGCCCCCGAACGAACGAGAAGGAAGATACCATGCGTCATAAGGTTGGCGGCCGTAAGCTCCAGCGTACCTCGGCCCATCGCGCCGCGCTGTTCCGCAACATGTCGGCCGCGCTGATCAAGCACGAGCAGATCACCACCACGGTGGCCAAGGCGAAGGAGCTTCGCCCCTATGTCGAGAAGCTCGTCACGCTCGGCAAGAAGGGTGGCCTGTCGAATCGCCGTCTGGCGCATGCCCGCCTGCTCGACGACGCGCAGCTCGTGAAGCTGTTCGACGTGCTGGCGGCGCGCTACGCCAATCGCAATGGCGGCTATACCCGCATCATCAAGGCCGGCATCCGTGCCTCGGACGCCTCGCCGATGGCGGTGATCGAGTTCGTCGACCGCGACGTTTCGGCCAAGGGCCAGGATTCCGGCCCGGTGATGACCGATGAGGATTTCGACGCGGCCGCCTGAGGCGTAGCGAAGCTACGCCAAGGCTCCAGGCCGCGTCCGACGGCGCAGCCTTGCTGCGGCGGTCTGATGAAAGAGGGGCTGCTTCCCGACCGGGGAGGCGGCCTTTTTTCATTTGGCGAGCGCCCCCTTTCCCGCGTGGCGACACATCGCTACAGGCCCGTCATGGAACATCCCGACAGCATTCTCATCGTCGATTTCGGCAGTCAGGTGACGCAACTCATCGCGCGGCGCGTGCGCGAGGCGGGCGTCTATAGCGAGATCGCGCCGTTCCAGTCGGCCGAAGCCGCGTTCGAGCGGATGAAGCCCGCCGGCGTGATCCTGTCGGGCGGCCCCGCCTCGGTGCTGGACGAGGGCAGTCCGCGCATTCCCCGGCCGATCCTCGATTCGGGACTGCCGATCTTCGGCATCTGCTACGGCCAGCAGGCGCTGATGCACCAGCTCGGCGGCGCGGTGGAGCGTGGCAATTCGGGCGAGTTCGGCGAGGCGTTCATCGACATCGCCGACCGCTGCGCCCTGTTCGACGCGGTGTGGCGCGAGGGCGAGCGGCATCAGGTGTGGATGAGCCACGGCGACAAGGTGACCGCGCTCGCCCCCGGTTTCCGCCCGGTCGCGGCCAGCCCCGGCGCGCCTTATGCGGTGATCGCGGACGACGCGCGGCGCATCTATGCGATGCAATTCCACCCGGAGGTGGTCCACACGCCGGACGGCGCGAAGCTGATCGCCAATTTCGCGCGCCATGTCTGCGGCCTTTCCGGCGACTGGACGATGGCCGAGTTCCGCCAGACCAAGATTGCCGAAATCCGCGAGGCTGTCGGCAAGGGGCGCGTGATCTGCGGGCTTTCCGGCGGCGTCGATTCGGCGGTGGCGGCGGTGCTGATCCACGAGGCGATCGGCGACCAGCTTACCTGCGTGTTCGTCGACCACGGCCTGATGCGCGCGGGCGAGGCGGATCAGGTCGTCAGCCTGTTCCGCGGCCATTACAATATCCCACTGGTCCACGTGAACGCGGAGACGTTGTTCCTCAACGGCCTCGCCGGCGTCACCGATCCGGAGGCGAAGCGCAAGTTCATCGGCAAGACCTTCATCGAGGTGTTCGAGGCCGAGGCGAAGAAGATCGGCGGCGCGGAGTTCCTCGCGCAGGGCACGCTCTATCCCGACGTGATCGAGAGCGTTAGCTTCACCGGCGGGCCTTCGGTGACGATCAAGAGCCACCACAATGTCGGCGGCCTGCCCGAGCGGATGAACATGAAGCTGGTCGAGCCGTTGCGCGAATTGTTCAAGGACGAGGTGCGCGATCTGGGGCGCGAGCTTGGCTTGCCCGACATCTTCGTCGGCCGCCATCCGTTCCCCGGCCCCGGCCTCGCCATCCGCATTCCCGGCGAGGTGACGAAGGAGCGCTGCGATATCCTGCGCAAGGCCGATGCCATCTACCTCGAGGAAATCCGCAACGCCGGCCTCTACGATGCGATCTGGCAGGCGTTCGCGGTGCTGTTGCCGGTGCGCTCGGTCGGCGTGATGGGTGACGGGCGGACCTATGACAGCGTGCTGGCGCTGCGCGCCGTGACCTCCACCGACGGCATGACGGCGCAGGCGTTCGAGTTCCCCGGCGGCTTCCTCGCGCGGGTGGCGACGCGGATCATCAACGAGGTGAAGGGCATCAATCGCGTCACCTATGACTATACCTCGAAGCCGCCAGGCACGATCGAGTGGGAATAATTCGGACCTATCCGAACGCCGCCGATAACCGCCGATCTCCGCACATAACTAACTGAAATCATTAAATAAATCTGCCATCATCTATCGCCGTCTATCGCGGGGCAAGCCTCGCGATAGACGGTATAGCTGACGGTATGGCGACTCTTGTCGCATTGCCAAAACAAATATACCGTCAGGAGCAAGAGAGCTTCTGACGGTATTTTTTTCGACCTTATTCCCTTGAGAATAATAGGAAATTTTCCGTTCAGGGAGGCCATTTTTGGCCTGACGGTATATTGGGCGGCTCTCTGGCGTTTTTGAACGATCTCGGAGGGTCAAAATGCTGACTGACGCGGGCATCAAAGCCCTGAAACCAAAGGATAAATTGTATAAGGTCGTTGACCGTGACGGTATGTATGTCGTGGTCAATCCCTCGGGAGCGGTCGTGTTCCGATATGACTACCGCCTCAACGGGCGTCGGGAGACTTTGACGCTCGGCCGCTACGGCGCGTCCGACCTGTCTCTGGCGCGGGCGCGCGAGAAGCTAATCGACGCCAAGCGCGCCATACTTGAAGGGCGGTCGCCCGCCCGAGAGAAGCAACGCGAGAAGCGCCGTATCAAAGAGGCAAAGAGCTTCGGCGAGTTTGGCGAACGCTGGTTGCAGGAGGCGAAGATGGCCGACAGCACCCGCGCGATGCGGCGCTCGATCTATGAGCGGGACATTCTTCCGACTTTTCGGAACCGGCTGCTGACCGAAATCAGCCCCGATGATCTCCGCGCCATTTGCGCCAAGGTGAAGGCACGCGGAGCCCCGGCCACGGCCGTTCACGTCCGCGACATCGTGAAGCTCGTTTATGCCTTTGCGATCCTGCACGGGGAAAAGGTGCCGAACCCGGCCGATGAGGTCGGGCCTGCCTCTATCGCGACCTTTGTTCCCAAAGACCGCTCTCTCTCGCCTGCTGAAATCCGCATCATGCTCGGCCAGCTTGAGCATGTGCCGACGCTGCCGACGATCCGGCTCGGCATGAAGCTGTTCCTGCTCACCATGGTCCGAAAGAGTGAGCTACAGGATGCGACTTGGGATGAGGTCGATTTCGAGAACGCGGTCTGGTCGATCCCCAAGGAGCGGATGAAGCGATCCAAGGCGCACAACGTCTATCTCGCGGAGCAAGCCATCGACATCCTCATTGCGCTCAAGACCTGCGCCGGCAATTCCAAATATCTGCTGCCATCGCGTTACGACGCGGATGCTCCCATGTCGCGGGCGACCTTCAATCGCATCACCACCGCTGTCGTGGTGCGGGCGAAGAAAGAGGGCTTGCCGCTCGAACCGTTCACGGTCCACGATCTGCGCCGGACGGGCTCCACGCTCCTGAACGAGCTGGGCTTCAATAGCGACTGGATCGAAAAGTGCTTGGCGCATGAGGACGGGCGGTCGTCCCGTGGCATCTACAACAAGGCAGAATATGAGCACCAGCGCCGCCATATGATGCAGGAATGGGCGAACCTTGTGGACGCTTGGGTAGCGGGCCAGAAATACGCTCCAACGCTGTATCCGCCGTCAATGGACCTTTTGGTGCCTGAACCTAGCGTTTGACGGGCCGGAATTTCCTGAGCTTCACATCAGGAGACGGCGCACGTTTGATAGCTTTCTCTCTGGAGGCTTGGCGACGTTCTTCAAGCCAAGCCTCCACCTCTGCCAAGTCCCAAACCACGCACCGGGCCGTCAGATAGAACCGTTGGGGAAATTCACCCCGTTGCTCCATGTCGTAGATTGTGGTGTCAGCAAGGGGAACAAGTTCTCGAAGCTGATGCCTGCGAATCGTCCTTTTACCCAGCGCAGATGTTGGATCACTCATCTTCATAACCTCGTTAAGCCATGTTCAACGGGATTCCGGGCAACCGGAGGCTCCCGAAACTAGGCGAACCATGCAGCGAGGTCAGCGGCGTGTAGCGTGCCGCATTTGCGCCTATGCGCTGGCGGCACCCCCTGCCGGAATGGGACTTAGCTTACGGCTCGCCGCGCCTTGGCAAAACCGCGATCCGTGGCGATGAAGTGTTGAAGCATCGGCACGATGAGCTTGGCGGGATCGGCGACGGGCTGGCCGCTCTCGCGGGCCAGGACCTCGGCATAGGCGATCAGATCGCGGTTGAGGGTTGCGGGCAGCTCCAGCATGACCTTCACGGGCTTGTCGTCGGGCAGCGGGCCGAGTTTCAGCTTGGTCATGGTCAACCTCCTGCCGGCTCGAACACAAGATCGCGGGTGACGATGATCCTGACGGGAAAGCCCGGCCGGATGGTGAGCGTCGGCGCAACCTGCAACTGGCGCTGGACGATCTGCTGGCCGGCCTGATTGACGGTATCCTGCGCCCCGTCGCGGATGGCGCGGATCAGCCGGTCCTCGTCGCTCGTCGCCAGCTCGGAACCGACTGCAAGCAGCGTGGACAGCCCTGCGGCCTTCATCAGATCCCACCAATGGTAATCAACCCCGTCTTCCAGCCCGGCATAGCCGCTGGCGTCCGCGCCCGGCAGGCGCTCCAGAACGATGGAGCGGCCGCCCGGCAGGATCAGGCGATTCCACACCAGCAACACGCGGCGCTGGCCGAACGTCACGCCATCGTCGTATTGGCCGATGATGCGGGTGCCCTGCGGGATCAGGAGCAGCGAGCCGGTCGGGCTGTCATAGACGTTCTCCGTCACCTGCGCGGTGATCTGGCCGGGCAGATCGGAACGGATGCCGGTTATCAACGCGGCGGGGATTACGGCCCCGGCCTGAAGGATGTAGGGCGATGCCGGCGGCGTGACGCGATCCGGGGCGACGGTCTGCCGGTCCACGGGTCCGTTGAGAAATGCCGCGTGGCGATCCTGTGTTGCGGGCTGTCCGCCGAGGCCAAGCCCGGCGAGGCCGGGCATGGTCGTTGCTGCCGGCGCTCCCGTGCGCGGGCCGGACTGGAAAAAGACGTTGCTCAAGCGCGCGGCTTCTTCCTCGGCCCTGCGGCGTTCTTCTTCGGGATCGACGGCGGGCGTCGTCATGACGGGCGGCGCGACCGGCTGCCCCCTTGTCTGCGCGTCGAGGATCGGGCGGCCGAGGTCGCCGGGTAGCGCCGGGCCGAGCGCCGGCCCGCTATAGTCGCGCGGCAGGCCGGACAGGCCGTCCGCCGTGGGGCGGTTCTCGGTCGAATAGAGTTCGTCGCCTCCCGGTCCTGCATCGCGGGTTTGGAGCGCGTAGATCAGCGCCCCGCCGATGCCGAGAAGCGCGACCGCTCCAACGCCTGCCAGCATCTTGCGGGACAGGCGCGTAACACGGGGCGGCTCGGCGCGCAGGCGCATGGGCGCGATGGTGTCGGTGATGGTGTTCTCGCTCATGACGGGGTGTCTCCGGTCGCGCTGGCGGGCTGCGCGGCGGCGGCCTGCGTCGGGTTGGTGCGAACGATCCTGACGACCTGCTGGCGATTGCCGCTGCCAAGGCGCAGCTCGGCCGCGCCGAACAGGCGGTCCACGATCAGGACGTTCTGGTGGATGCGGGAATTGACGATCTGCGGCTCGCCGTTCGCGCCAAGCACGAAGATCGGCGGCATTTCGCCCTGCACGATCCCGGCCGGGAAAACGACATAGACGCGCCTGCCATCGTCGAAGACGGAAACCGGCCGCCATGGCGGGCTGTCGCCCTGCACCTGCAAGGCGTAGCGATAGTTCCGCGCTGCCTCGGCCGGAATGATCGGCGCGGCCGGGACCGTCTGGCGCTGGCCGGCAGGCGGTGCCGGATAGGCCCATGCCACGGCCGGCATATAGAGCGACTCCCTCGCGCGCAGCTCGAGCATGTAAGTGCGCCGGTCAGTGGTGACGACAAGGTTGGTGGAAATGTCCGGCCGCGTGGGCTTCACGAGGATATGGACACGGCGGTTTGCGCCGCTGCCGCTCTCGGTGTCGCCGATGATCCAGCGGGCGGTGTCGCCGGCCGCGATCGGCCCTGCGCCTGTCAGGCTTTCGCCCGGCTCCAGCGCAATGGTGGTGATCTGCCCGACTGCGGCATAGACCTGATAGAGCGCGCCTTCCGACCACGGATAAATCTGGATGGCGTTATAGTAGCCTTCCCGGCGCGGCTCGACGCGGGCGGCTGCGTTGGCGTTCTCGACGCGGCCGGTCGGCGTGCCTGCGGCGGTGCCGCCGCGCGCCACGGTCCATGCGGGGGGCACATGCAGCGGCCGGGGCGTGTTGTCGGTTGCTGCCGCCTGCACGGTCGGCAGCGGCGGCACGCTGGCGTCGTAGCTGAATTGCGGTGTCCGGTTGGTCGCGCAGCCTGCCAAAGTAATTGCAAACGCCGTCGCAAAAATCGCATAGGTTAGCGACTTCAGGATCAGTAAGGAGGAACCAACAGAATGGATTCTGTGCCGACGATTGTTGCCCGGTATATCGACGCCTACAACAGGATGAATGTTCAGGCGATGCTCGACTGCCTGTCGGGCGACGTTCGGTTTATCAACAGATCGAACGGAGAGACGACGAACGAAACGCACGGGATCGAGGCATTTCGCGCGCTGGCGGAACAGGGCGTCCAGTTGTTTGCTGAAAGAGAACAGACGATCCTCGACTGTATCGCGATAGACGACCGTGCAGCCGTGCGCATCGGCTATCGCGCCAAGGTCAAAACCGACCTGCCCAATGGCTGGAAGGCCGGGCAGGAAGTCAAGATGACGGGCACCTCGTTCTTCATGATCTCCGAGGGAAAGATCAGCGAGGTGATTGATGCAAGCTGAGCGTTTCATTGGCTCATCTCCCGCGACCATGAAATTGCATTGACGTAGATGCCGAGCGGATTGGCGCGCAGACGCTCGGCGTCGCGCGGCGGCTGGATGACGATGGTGAGGATGGCCGTCCATCGTTCCGTGGTGGAGAGCTGGCCGTTCTCGAAATGGCGTTCGGTCCACGCCACGCGGAAGCTGTTGGGCGAGGCCCGGATGACGCTCGACACCTCGACGGCGACCTGCTGGCGACCGACGCGCGTGAAGGGATCATTGGCGCGGGCGTAGTCGTTCAATGCCGCCGCGCCGCGATCCGTGGTCCATTCATAGGCGCGAAGCCAGTTCTGGCGGACAATGATCGCGTCGGCCGGGATCGCGCGGACCTGCTCGATGAAGCGGCCGAGATGGAAAGCGATCTGCGGATCGGTCGGGCGATAGTCTGAGTTGGCGGGCGCGACGGTCTGCGCCTGACCGAGATTGTCCACCTGAACAACCCACGGCACTACGGTCCCGCGTGCGGATTGCCAGACAAGGGCGGACGCGAAGCCAGCGGACAGGATCAGCGAGCCGAAGGCCATGAGCCGCCAGTTCCGCGCCTGCACGCGGGCCGAGCCGATACGCTCGTCCCAGACTTGCGCGGCGCGCTGATAGGGCGTCTCGGGTTCCGGCGTCTTGCCGTAATGGGTTGCGGGTCGTTTGAAGATGCTCATGAGCGGTCACTTTCGGAAAGGTTGACGGAGGAACCGGAGCCGTGGCTGTCGCCAGACCGCACCGCATGGGCGGCCATCGTGGTGCCGTGGTTCATTGCCTGCGAGCGGCGCATCTGCTGCGCCCATGCGGGCGGGCTGCCGGCCGGGCCGGATGCTGCTGCGGCGGGATCGACGCTCGCGCCGCCGACTGTGCCCATGGTCGAGCTGCCGCCCGACGCGCCGAATCCGGCTTTCGCACCAGCGGAGAAGCTGGATTTGACGGATTCGCTGGCGCGCGCGGCGGCGCGTTTGAGGGGCGAGATAGCCGCCGACCCTGCGGCCCGCGCCACACCGCCGAGGCCGGAGGCGACGCCGGCCGCACCGGATTGGCCAAGCGAGCCGACGCTATAGGCGGCGGTCGCCGCGCCCGCGGTGGCCGCACCACCGCGGACGGCCGCGGCCCCGCCGGACAGGGCAGCGGCCCCGCCCTTGGCGGCGAGCATGGCCCCGCCGCCAGCGGCGACGGCTGCACCTGCGACCGCAAGCCCGGTTCCCACGGCAGCACCCGCGCCAAGCTGCGGGCCGCCCGAGACGATGCCGTTGGCGATACCGGGACCGAAGATGCCGAGGCCAAGCAGCGACAGGGCTGCCAGCACAATCGCCATGGCGTCGTCGATGGTCGGGGCCGCCCCGCCGAAACCGGCCGTGAATTGCGAAAACAAGGTGCTGCCGATGCCGATGATAACGGCAAGGACCAAGACCTTGATGCCGGACGACACCACGTTGCCCAAGACCTTCTCGGCCATGAACGCGGTCTTGCCGAACAGGCCGAAGGGGATGAGGACGAAGCCGGCAAGCGTGGTCAGCTTGAACTCGATCAGGGTGACGAAAAGCTGGATGGCGAGGATGAAGAAAGCCAGCACGACCAGCGCCCATGCGAACAGCAGGCACGCGATCTGGATGAAGTTTTCAAAGAAGGCGATCCAGCCCATCAGGTCGGAAATGGAGTCAAGCAGAGGGCGGCCGGCGTCGAGGCCGGTCTGCGCGACGCGGCCCGGCCGCATCAGATCGGTGACAGAAAAGCCGGTGCCCGACGCCATGAGGCCGAGGCCGGCGAAGCTCTCGAAGACGATGCGTGCGAGGTTGTTCCAGTTGGAAATGATGTAGGCGAAGACGCCGACGAACAGCGTCTTCTTCACCAAGCGCGCGATGATGTCGTCATCCGCGCCCCATGCCCAAAAGAGCGCGGCGAGCGTTACGTCGATCACGATCAGGGTGGTGGCGATGAAGGCGACCTCGCCGCCGAGCAGGCCGAAACCGCTGTCGATGTAGGAGGTGAATACGCCTAGAAACGAGTCGATGACGCCCGTATTGCCCATGGTCAGCGCCCTTCGCTGGATTGCGGTGCGGCGGGCGCTGGCGTGCGACCGAGGAAGCGGTCGCGGGATTCTGCCCATGCGGCGAGGCAGTCGGCGTCGCTTGCCGCCGCCTCGCCGAGCTGCTGGCAACGGCGCAGGCTTTCGCGCAGCGGATCGGCCGGGGGCTGGAGGGCCGATGCGGGCCGTGGTGCGGGAGGTTCGTCCTTCCGCGCCATGTCGATTGCGGTCGCCGTAACGGCGATGGCGATGAACACAACGGCTGCAAGCCGCGCCAGCATCTTGCCGTCCATGGCGAGCCTCCCGGTCAGTTGTTACCGTTGAACATCTGCGCGTTGCCCGGCTGGTAGCCGGTGCCGGGCGTCAGGAACCGCTCGCGCTGGATGCGGCCCTGTTCGGCGGCAGTCGCGCGCTCTGCCTCGGTCAGCGCATCGGCGCGGCCATTCGCCGAGATGACGGCGATCAGGTCGGAAAGCTGTTGCGACTGGAGCGCGAGAAGCTGATTGCCGGCCTGCGTGGCTTGCAGCGCGCCGGTTGCGCCCTGACTCTGGCCGACCAGCGCGGCCATCTCGGCACGGTTGCCGTCGATATTGCCGACCGCGCCCGCCTGAACGCGCATCGCGTCCTGCAAGCCGCCGACCGTGTTCTCCCAGCGGCTACGTGCATCGGCGACAAGCTGGGCGTCGGTCGTCGAAAGCGAGACGTTGCCATATTGCTGCTGGAACGCTTGGTCGATCTGGCCGACCTCGAAAGCGATGTTCTGCGCTTGGCCGAGAAGCTGCTGCGTGCGCTGGACGTTCTGCTGGAGCTGCTGGAGCGAGGAATACGGCAGGCTCGCAAGGTTGCGGGCCTGATTGATGAGCATCTGCGCCTCGTTCTGAAGGCTGGTGATCTGGTTATTGATCTGTTCGAGCGTGCGCGCTGCCGTAAGCACGTTCTGCGCATAGTTGCTCGGGTCATAGACGATGCGGCCGAAGCCGAATTGCGCATGGGCCGGACTTGCCAGCATGGGCGAAAGCGCGACGGGCACGGCGAGCGCCAGCGCGAGGGCCGACGCCCCGACGATCTTGGGATAGGTCATGGAAGAATCTCCTGTGTGGGGTGGGTATCGAGCCGAGCCGGCGCGGCGGATTCCGGTCGGTCGGCAAGATTGGTGAGGTTGGGTATCAACTCGGCCGCCCAATCGACACCGCGCTCGCGCAGCCAAGCAGCAAGGAAGCCGTCGCGGCCGTGTTCGGCGACGACCTGCGCAATGAGCGTCTGGTCGGATTTGGCGGATGCGGCGCAGAGCGCGAGGCCGACTTCGGACAGGCCAAGCTCGAACAGGCGATTGCCCCTGCGGCTTTGGCAATAGTAATCCCGTTTGGGCGTGGCCCTTGCGAGGATTTCGATCTGGCGGTCATTGAGGCCGAAGCGGCGATAAATGGCCGTGATCTGCGGTTCGATGGCCCGCTCGTTCGGCAGCAAGAGCCGCGTCGGGCAGCTCTCGATGATCGCGGGCGCGATGTTGCTGCCGTCAATGTCGGACAGGCTTTGCGTGGCGAAGATGACGCTGGCGTTTTTCTTGCGTAGCGTTTTCAGCCACTCGCGGAGCTGGCCGGCGAAACCTTCATCGTCGAGCGCAAGCCAGCCTTCATCTATGATGAGCAGCGTTGGTCGCCCGTCGAGCCGGTCGCCGATACGATGGAACAGATAGGCGAGCGCGGCCGGGGCCGCGCCGGTCCCGACAAGTCCCTCGATCTCGAACGCCTGCACGTCCGCCGAGCCGAGGTGTTCGGCTTCGGCGTCGAGCAGCCGGCCATAGGCACCGCCGACGCAGAACGGCCGGAGCGCCTGTTTCAGATCATTGGATTGCAACAGCACCGCAAGGCCGGTGATGGTGCGTTCCTCGACCGGGGCCGAGGCGAGCGAAGTTAGCGCCGTCCAAAGATATTCCTTGACCTCGGGCGTGATGGCGACGCCTTCGCGCATGAGGATGGCGGCGATCCAGTCCGCCGCCCATGCGCGTTCATAGGTGTCGTGGATGCGGGCAAGCGGCTGGAGCGAAACCGACGCCTCGGCCCCTTCTGTCAGCCCGCCGCCAAGGTCGTGCCAGTCGCCGCCCATAGCGAGCGACGCGGCACGGATGCTGCCGCCGAAGTCGAAGGCAAACACCTGTGATCCTGCATAGCGCCGGAACTGCAAAGCCATGAGGGCGAGCAACACGCTCTTGCCCGCCCCCGTGGGGCCAACGACAAGGGTATGACCTACATCGCCGACATGGAGACTTAGCCGGAACGGGGTGGAGCCTTCAGTCCTAGCGTAAAGCAATGGAGCGTCGCCGAAATGCTCGTCCCGTTCCGGCCCCGCCCACACTGCCGAAAGCGGGATCATGTGGGCGAGATTCAAAGTGCTGATGGGCGGCTGCCGGACATTGGCATAGGCGTGTCCGGGCAGACTGCCGAGCCATGCGTCAACCGCGTTGACGCTCTCGGGCATGGCGGTGAAGTCGCGGCCCTGAACGATCTTCTCGACCAGGCGCAGCTTCTCGTCGGCAATGCGCGGGTCGGCATCCCAAACGGTGACGGTCGCCGTGACATAGGCCATGCCCGCCACGTCTGCGCCGAGTTCCTGCAACGCCATGTCAGCGTCGAGCGCCTTGTTGGCCGCGTCGGTGTCCACAAGCGCGGACGCCTCGTTGGTCATTACCTCTTTGAGAATCGCCGCGATGCTCTTGCGCTTGGCGAACCATTGCCGCCTGATCTTGGTGAGCAGTCGGGTTGCGTCCGTCTTGTCGAGCAGGATCGCGCGGGTGTTCCACCTGTAGGGGAACGGCAGGCGGTTCATTTCGTCGAGCAGGCCCGGCGTCGTCGCGGTCGGGAATCCCACAATGGTCAGGACGCGCAGATGCGCGTCGCCAAGGCGCGGCTCCAGCCCGCCGGTCAAGGGCTGGTCGGCGAGCAGCGCGTCGAGGTGCATGGGCACCTCGGGCACGCGCACGCGATGCCGGTTGGTCGAGATGGTGGAATGGAGGTAGGTCAGCGTCGCGCCATCATCCATCCAACGGCACTCGGGCATGAAGCCGTCGAGCAAAGCCAGCACGCGGTCGGTGCGGTCGATGAAGGCGCGCAGCAGCTCCCACGGGTCCACGCCGGTTTTCTCGCGGCCCTCGTAGAGCCATGTTTCGGCGCGGGCGGCTTCCTCGGCCGGGGGCAGCCAGAGGAAGGTCAGGAAATAGCCCGACACGAAATGCGTGCCTGCTTCCTCGAACCCGGCTTTGCGCTCCGCATCGACCAGCGCCGATGCGGGATCGGGAAAGGTGCTGTCGGGATAGGTCGCGGCCTCGCTGCGCTGCGCCTCAACAAAGATGCTCCAGCCGGAGCCGAGGCGGCGCACGGCGTTGTTGATGCGGCCGGTGACGGCGACCAGCTCGGCGGCGACGGCGGAATCCAGATCGGGACCGCGAAACTTCGCGGTGCGCTGGAACGAACCGTCCTTGTTCAAGACGACGCCCGAGCCGAGCAATGCGGCCCATGGCAGATAGTCGGCGAGCCGGGTGGCGGTGCGGCGGTATTCGGCAAGGTTCATCATGGCCGGACCCTCACACCGCCAAATGGCCGGGGATGCGCAGATGCCGCCGCCCGACTTCGACGAATTGGGGATCGCGCTTTGCCGCCCACACGGCTGCGAAATGGCCGATGGCCCATATGGCGATGCCGACCAGCCAGAGGCGCAGGCCGAGTCCCACGGCCCCGGCGAGCGTTCCGTTCATGATGGCGATGGAGCGCGGTGCGCCGCCGAGCAAAATATGCTCGGTCAACGCCCGGTGGACCGGGATCGAGAATCCCGGCACCGCGTCGAGCTGTTCGAGGCCGCCCGCCATCAAACGAGCGCCCCGCCGCCGAATGAGAAGAAAGACAGGAAGAAGCTCGATGCGGCGAACGCGATGGACAGGCCGAACACGATCTGGATCAGGCGACGGAAGCCGCCGCTGGTATCGCCGAACGCGAGGGTCAGGCCCGTCACGATGATGATGATGACGGCGATGATCTTGGCGACCGGCCCCTCAATGGACTGGAGGATTTGCTGCAAGGGCTGTTCCCATGGCATCGACGAACCGGACGCATGGGCGGCCGGGGCGAGCATGAGGCTGATGGCAAGGGTGGATGCGGCGGTCGCGGCGAAGCGATAGCCGCGCGTGAGCGTGCGGATCATGAAGATTCTCCTGTGCTGGTCTGGATTGCGGGGTTGATGCGGTAGTCGCCGTCCGGCCCCAGCCCCTCGACGCGGGCAAGCTCGGCCAGCCGGCGCGCGGAACCGCGCCCGGAAAGGACGGCAACAAGGTCGATAGTCTCGGCGATGAGAGCGCGCGGGACGGTGACGACAGCCTCTTGAATGAGCTGTTCAAGGCGACGGAGCGCGCCGATGCCGGTGCCGGCATGGATGGTGCCGATCCCGCCCGGATGGCCGGTGCCCCACGCTTTCAGAAGGTCGAGGGCTTCGGCACCGCGCACCTCGCCAATGGGAATACGGTCGGGGCGCAGGCGCAGCGAGGAACGGACCAGATCGGAAAGCGTCGCCACGCCGTCTTTCGTCCGCATGGGGACAAGGTTCGGCGCGGCGCATTGCAGCTCGCGCGTGTCCTCGATGATGACGACGCGATCCTGCGTCTTTGCCACCTCGGCGAGCAGCGCGTTGGTCAGCGTGGTCTTGCCGGTGCTGGTGCCGCCTGCCACCAAGATATTGGCGCGGGCTGCGACGGCTTCGCGCAGCGTTTCCGCCTGCTCGGCGGACATGATGCCCGCCGCCACATAGTCGTCGAGCGTGAACACCGCGACGGCGGGTTTGCGGATGGCGAAGGCCGGCGCGGCGACTACCGGCGGCAGCAGGCCCTCGAACCGCTCGCCGCTCTCGGGCAGCTCGGCCGAGACGCGCGGGCTGCGGGCATGAACCTCTGCGCCGACATGATGCGCGACCAGCCGCACGATACGTTCGCCATCGGCGGCAGACAGCCGTTCACCCGTATCGGAAAGCCCTTCAGACAGCCGATCCGCCCAAAGGCGACCGTCCGGGTTCAACATCACCTCGACTACGGCCGGGTCTTCGAGCAACCGGGCAATGGCGGGGCCGAGCGCGGTGCGCAACATGCGCGCGCCGCGCTGGATCGCTTCCTGTCTGTGGTGGTTGGTGGTCATGTCGGCCCCGGCTTCTGGCGGGGCGCAACAGGCGGTCCCCGGACGGGGTCGATTAAGAAAGCCCGGAATTTGGCTGGTTCAACAAGTATCTAAGCGGCGGCGGCAATCGGCGGTCATCGGCGGTAAATAGGACGGGTCCGAATACTTATTCTTGATCGCCGTTGCTCTCGAATTTATCCGGCAACGGATCGTCGGGAAGTGAGTCGAGGTCGCGCGACAGCTCTTTGAGGAACCTGTCGCCGGTCGCCAGACGTCGGCCGAGATTCTGCATGAAGCCCTCGAACCGCTCCGCACCCTTTGCACGGGCTGCGGATTGCGCGGCTCCCGTAAGCGGCGGCGTGATGGTCATCCAGAAATGGATGAACTGCGCGACCGTCTCGCCGAGGACGGCGAGATCTAGGTCGAGCGTGTCGATCTGGCGGCCGAGCTTATCCAGTCGGCGCGACATGGCGGCTTCAAGCTGGTCGTCGGCATCGCCGGACAGATAGGACATGACCGCCGCCTCCACGATTGCGGATTTTGAGACATTGCGGCGCAATGCCACCGAGCGGCGCAGCGCCATCGCCTCGATCTGCGGAATGAGCGCGGGGTCGAAATAGATATTCAGGCGGGTGCGTGTGGTCATGGGCGTGTCCTCAAAGCTCGATTCCATCATCGGGGTTCAGCGCCACCTGCCGCGCGACCATCCTCATGCGCTGGCGCATGGCGCGGGCCTTGGCCGCGTCAACGTCCGGCTCGTCGTCCAGAAACTCGAACTCCTGCTCGGGCGACGGCGGCGGGGCGACGACTTCCTCATGCTCGGGCAATTCCGGCTCGCGGCGGATGCCGGCGTTGGCTGGATCACCCTCGTTCCCGTCTGCGGCAGCCGGAGCGGAACGGCTTTCCGCCGCGACCACGCGGCCGGACCAATCATCGGCGGATGGGCTGGGCGCCAGCGGAGCGGCGACCAGATCGGGCGGGGTCAGGATGCGTTCCTGAAACCGCGCATCCTCGAAATAGCGGGCCTTGGTCGCGCGGATCGGCGGCGTGCCAGCGACCATCACGATTTCGTCGGTGGGCGGAAGTTGCATGATTTCGCCGGGCGTGAGCAGCGGCCGGGCCGTCTCCTGCCGTGACACCATCAAGTGACCTAACCACGGGGCTAGGCGGTGCCCTGCGTAGTTGGTGGAGTCGCGCAGCTCGGTCGCGGTGCCCAATGCGTCTGAAACGCGCTTGGCCGTCCTTTCATCGTTCGTGGCGAAGCTGACGCGCACATGGCAGTTGTCGAGAATGGCATTGTTCGGCCCATAGGCGCGCTCGATCTGGTTGAGACTCTGCGCGATCAGGAAGCCTTTGATTCCATACCCCGCCATGAAGGCGAGCGCCGATTCAAAAAAGTCGAGCCGGCCGAGCGCCGGAAACTCGTCCAGCATCAACAGCAGGCGATGGCGTTTGCCGGAGGTGGTCAATTCCTCGGTCAACCGCCTGCCGATCTGGTTGAGGATCAGGCGGATGAGCGGCTTAGTGCGGTTTATGTCGGACGGCGGCACGACCAGATAAAGCGTGACCGGCTGGCGGCTGCCGACCAGATCGGCAATGCGCCAGTCGCACCGCGCCGTCACCCGCGCCACCACGGGATCGCGGTAGAGGCCGAGAAAGGACATAGCTGTGGAAAGGACGCCGCTGCGTTCGTTCTCGCTCTTGTTCAGCAGCTCGCGGGCCGACGACGCGATGACGGGATGAACGCCAGCCTCGCCGAGATGCGGCGTGTCCATCATGGCGCGCAAGGTCGCCTCGACCGGGCGGCGGGGATCGGACAGGAAGTTGGCGACGCCCGCCAAGGTCTTATCCTTCTCCGCATAGAGAACATGCAGGATCGCGCCGACCAGAAGCGAATGGGAAGTCTTTTCCCAATGGTTGCGCTTGTCGAGGCTGCCTTCGGGATCGACCAGAATATCCGCGATATTCTGAACGTCGCGGACTTCCCATTCCCCTTGCCGGACCTCCAGCAGCGGATTGTAGGCGGACGATCCGGCATTGGTCGGATCGAACAGCAGGACGCGGCCGTGCTTCGCCCGGAAGCCGGCTGTCAGCGTCCAGTTTTCTCCTTTTATGTCGTGGACGATGGCGGATGCGGGCCATGTCAGCAGCGTCGGCACCACCAATCCGACGCCTTTGCCGCTCCGGGTCGGGGCGAAGCATAGGACATGCTCGGGACCGTCATGGCGCAGATAGTCTTGGGTAAGACGGCCGAGGACCACGCCATCGGGGCCGAGCAACCCCGCCGCGCGGATTTCCTTGTCCTCGGCCCATCGCGCCGATCCATATGTGGCGACGTTGCGCGCTTCCCGCCCCCGGATGATCGACATGAAGATGGCGGCCGCGATGGCGAGGAAGCCGCCAGATACCGCGATGATGCCGCCCTCGACGAAGATCGCGGGTGCATAGGCGTCGAACGAAAACCACCACCAGAAGAAGGCCGGCGCATAATAGACCGGCCAGCCCGCCAGCTCGAACCACGGTGCTCCAAGCTGCGGCTGGAAGCCGAGGCGGAACGCCGTCCATTGCGTCGCTGCCCACACCATCACCAGAACGATGGTGAAGACGACAGCGATTTGACCCCAAAGGATTCGTCCTCCGCGCAATGCAGGCTCCAGTCGGCAAAAGAGACGGAGCCGATCAGAGAGGCAAAATCGGGACAGGCAACAGGAAAGGGGCTGCGGGAGGGCTGCCGGATACTATCGGCGGCAAATAGGACGGGTTGCCTTCACCGCCATCCGGCCGGGTGATCGCCGCTGCGCAACCGGCGGGGCGAATCGCCGCAACGGACGCATCGGATGGCCCTCGCGTCATGTCGCCGCTGTCATAGATGTAACTTGCATAATAGAAGTTACATCATTATGGATGTGCCATGCAACGAACAAGCTTTCTGTCATCCGAATGTCCCGCAGCCCGAGCGCTGGAAAGCGTCGGTGACTGGTGGAGCATCTTGATCCTGCGAGACGCCTTCCAAGGGTTGAGCAAATTCGATGAATTCGAGAAAAACCTCGGAATTTCCGCGAACATTTTGGCGAGGCGATTGAAGCATCTCACGGCGGAAGGACTGTTTGAAAGGCGACGATACAATGATCATCCGCCTCGATTTGAATACGTCCTTACCGACAAGGGGCGAGATTTTTATCCGGTAGCGATCGCCCTGTTCGCATGGGGAAACCGGAACCTCGCGCCCAATGAAATAGCCATGCGCCTTGGAGACAAGAAAACCGGATGGGAGAGGACCGCCGTTATCATCGACGCGAATACAGGAGAAGCAATCACTCCTGAAAACACCGTTCTTCTGGCAGGCCCCGCCGCAACAGAGGAAACGATGCGCGTCATAAATCGCGTGAAGCAAATAAGCTCAGAAAAAGAAACGGAATAATCCAATGCGCCGAATTGTTGTAACCGGCATGGGTTTAGTTGGCCCTCTTGGTTCTGGCATCGAAACAAGCTGGAAAAGACTTCTCGACGGGAAATCGGGAATCAGGAGTTTGCCCGATGAAATTTCCAACGATCTACCGGTGAAAATCGGCGGAATCGTTCCTAGCCTGACTGAAGATTCCGAAGCCGGTTTTGATCCCGACTTGATCGTTGACACAAAGGATCAACGAAAAATGGATCGCTTCATTCTGTTTGCACTTGCGGCCGCGAAGGAGGCTCTTGAAACGGCGGGATGGCATCCCACCAGCGACTACGAACGTGAGCGCACGGCGACAGTTATCGCCTCTGGTATAGGCGGGTTTCCTGCTATCGCTTCGGCAGTTCGCACAACGGATACACGGGGAGCACGGAGGCTCTCACCGTTTACCGTGCCATCGTTTCTTGCCAACCTCGCGGCAGGACAGGTTACCATCAGGCATGGATTTACAGGTCCTATTGGCACGCCTGTAACCGCCTGCGCCGCTAGCGTTCAGGCCGTCGGCGACGCCGCGCGGTTGATACGCTCCAACGAGGCCGACATCGCTCTGTGCGGCGGGGCAGAGGCATGCATTGACAAGGTTAGTCTCGGGGCATTTGCTGCCGCGCGAGCACTATCCACCGGCTACAATACTACCCCGGAACTGGCGTCGAGGCCGTTCGACGCCGGGCGCGATGGTTTCGTAATGTCCGAAGGGGCGGGTCTGATCGTCATAGAGGAATTGGAACATGCCCTCGCTCGGGGTGCCAAGCCCATAGCCGAATTGGTAGGATACGGCACTACCGCTGATGCACACCATATGACTGCCGGTCCAGAGGACGGTCGAGGTGCGGCCCGTGCGATGAAAATCGCGCTCCAGAGTGCCGGGTTGAAGCCAGACGATATTCAGCATTTGAACGCTCATTCGACCTCCACCCCCGTAGGGGATCGTGGAGAAATAGCGGCGATAAAATCCGTTTTTGGCAATCATGACGTGGCGGTAAGCGCCACGAAATCGGCGACCGGACACTTACTTGGTGCCGCAGGCGGCATTGAGGCGATTTTCACGATACTCGCCCTACGGGATCAAATCGCTCCCCCAACGAGAAATTTAGCAAACCCCGATCCTGCGGTCGCAGGTATCGACCTCGTTCATCAATCTTCACGTCCTATTGTCATGGAACATGCCATTTCCAACGGATTCGGCTTTGGCGGCGTTAATGCAAGTGTCGCTTTCCGGCGATGGCAGTAACAGTTCCTGACGGTGGCGGCTTATGCGACTACTTCGGTTCGCTATGATGTTGAGAGGAAGCCGAATATAGCGTTGATCCTATACCGCCAGTCCTATCTGCTCGCGCAACTGCCACGATACCGATCCACCCTGCACAATGCATGACCTCGCTGCCGAGCTGGCGGTTGATGACCTGTCTCCACGGGACAAGGGTGCATTCATGGCTCTTTTCAACCACAGCGAACTTGCTGCTGGATAATTGTACGGTGCCGATGGACTTGCAGCTCACGCCCTCGCTATCCGTGGCAGTACCGAATTCGTGCAGACCTGCCGGCCCATGTCGTTGGCGAGGCTGAGCAGGTTGCGAAGCGCCGTGCTGCGGTTGGACGGCGACCAGACAGCCGAGAAGGCGACCGGCTCCGGCTCGTCGGCGAAGGGCAAGAAGACAATGCCGGTTGACGGCAACAGCGCCGTGGCCGCACTGACGATGGTGATGCCGAAGCCCTGTCCGACCAAGGACAAAAGGGTGCCACGCCCCACGTCGAAGCGCAGGATCGACGGCGCAGGCCAGTGCTCGGCGTGGCGTAGCACGATATGGCTATGAACCTGCGGCCCAGTGCCGCCACGCCGGACAAGAAACGTCTCGCCTGCCAGATCGGGCCATGTGACGGCTGACCGCTTGGCGAGCGGATGTCGTTCCGGTAGCACCGCCAAGAGCGGTTCGGTCCATGTGCGACGGGAATGGCAGTCGGGTAGTTGGGGCGTGCCCGCGACGAACGCCACGTCCAACCTGCCGGCGCGAAGCTGCACCACCGCTTCACGGGCTGGGCCTTCGGTGATTTCGACTTCAACGCCGGGGTGATCCTTGCGGTATCGGCCGATCAGCTTTGCTAGGAAGCTGCGGGGGATTAGGGCATGGATTCCGATGCGAAGCCGGCCGCTTTCTCCGGCTGCCGCCATGCCAGCGGTCTTAATCGCATGGTCCAATAGATCGACACCGGCCGCGATCCGCTCGACGAAGTGGCGGCCGGCCTCGGTCAGTCGGACACCTCGTGCATGGCGCTCGAACAGGAGGATGCCAAGGTCTTCCTCCAGTGCCTTCACGCGCGCACTGACGCTGGATTGCGCCACGCCGAGCGCATTGGCGGCGTGGCGGAAGCTCAGATATTCGGCGACGGCGAGAGTGTGAACTAAGGTCATCATCGGCACTCGCCCCGAGAGGAGATGATGGCTCAACGGATTTAATCCGTCATTCCTCGTAAGTCTACGCATACCAATTCGCCATGACTCAATCACAATGAAGTTGCGAAAGGTCTGCGTAGTATTGGCAGACATATTAGATAGAGGATCGCGCCGACAATCCAAACCCAACCGTTCCATGCTCCTACGGTGGCAGAATAGAGTGCCGTGAAGCCAAGCGGTCCCGCGATAGAGCTTAGATTGGTGAGGCTTGTAAGCGTTCCCTGTAAAGCTCCTTGCTTGTTACTGCTGACATTATTTGAAAGCATTGCCTGCAAGGCCGGCATGCCAACACCTCCGGCGGCAAGCAGCAACAAAATCGGGAACACCATCCATCCCTGCGTGGCAAAAGCCAGAAGAATGAAGCCAGTCGCATCCGCAGCCATGCCAAAGAGTAGCGTGCGCCGTTCTCCAAGCCGGCTTGAAAGAGGGCCGGTAACAAACGCCTGAAAAATCGCGTGTGTTGCTCCAAACGCCGCGAGCGACAAGCCAACGGTCGTGGTGTTCCACTGAAAACGATCCTCGCCATATATGACCCATAGGGCCGCAGGGACCTGGCCGATCAGTTGAATAATGAAGAAAACTGCGAAAAGGGCCGCTAGCCCGCGCAATGCATCATCCAACCGGAACAGAACGAATGGTTTGATGCGAACCGGCTTTCCGGTCTCGCCATCGCCGCGACGAGTCTCCCTGAGGAAAATGCAGGCTAGCAGGAACGCGAAGCCGTTGAGAAGGGCAGCGGCGATAAACGGAGCATGGGCAGAAATACCACCGAGCATGCCACCAAGTGCTGGCCCGGCAATCATGCCTGCTCCATAACAGGCCCCCATGTAGCCGAACCAGCGTGCGCGAGAACCTTCCCCCGTCGAATCGGCAATGGTTGAGGCAGCTACGGCCCCGGTTGCTCCCGTGACGCCAGAAACGAGTCGGCCGATATAGAGAACCCATAAGACCGGCGCTGATGCCATAATCGTGTAATCGACTGCGGCCCCCGCAAGAGAAGCCAGAAGCACTGGACGCCGGCCGTAAGCATCTGAAAATTTTCCAAGCACGGGCGCGAAGACGACCTGCATCAACGCATAGAGTGACAGCAAGGCACCATAGTGACCAGCGACCTGCTCCGCCGGCACAAGCTCGCGCAGAAGCGTCGGAAGGACCGGCATGATGAGGCCGAGTCCCATGGCGTCGAGACTGACGATCAGCAGGGCGATAATGGCAGAGCTGCGCACCTGAAACTCCAGCGCCGCTCAATGCGAGCGACTTTATCAATGATAAGGGCATAGACATAGAACTTATCGGTGATAAATTGTCAAGCACTGGCCGAGGAACGTGAATGACCAAACTGGACAAAGGCACCGTGATCGCGGCGGCGCTGGAACTGCTGAACGAGGTTGGCATGGACAGCTTAACGACGCGAAAGCTCGCTGAACGCCTCAAGGTTCAGCAGCCTGCGCTTTACTGGCATTTCCAGAACAAGCGCGCGCTGCTTGACGCACTGGCCGAGGCAATGCTGACGGAACGCCACACCCGCTCGCTACCCGAAGAGAACGAAGACTGGCGGCTATTCCTGAAAGAGAACGCCCAGAGTTTCAGAACGGCGTTGCTCTATTATCGCGACGGGGCGCGCATCCATGCCGGCACTCGACCGACAGAACCGAATTTTGGCGCTGCCGAGACACAAATACGCTTTCTCTGCGCGGCGGGCTTTGGTCCGAAGCACGCTGTTTGGGCGCTCCGGGCGGTCAGTCACTATGTGGTCGGTTCCGTTCTCGAACAGCAGGCATCTGATGCCGATGAGAGAATGTCGGACAGATCAGATGTGTCCGGGCAGGCAGCATCGTCCTTCCTGCACGATCTGTTTCACGAGTTGGAAACAGAAGGCATAGATGCTGCGTTCAACTTCGGACTTGACAGCCTCATCACCGGTTTCGAGCGGCTACGTTCATCTACAACAGATTAGGGGCTTATCCCCCTCTGCCGCGCGAGTTGCCACGATTCCGATCCGCCCTGCACGACGCCCATGACCTCGCGGCCGAGCTGGCGGTCGATGACCGGCCGCCAGCGGTGCCCTCCGTGATCTCGATGTCGAGATTGGGATGGTCCTTCCGATACTGGCGACCAGTTCTGCAAGGAAGCTGCCCGGAATCAGGGCATAGACAACGATGCGTAGCCGGCCGCATTCGCCTTGCGCTGTCATGCCGGCGGTCTTGACGGCGTGATCGAGCTGATCGACGCCCACCGCGACCAGCTCCATGAAATGTCTGCCTGCATCCGTTAGCCGGACGCCTCGCGCATGGCGCTCGAACAGCAGGACACCAAAATTTTCTCCAGCGCCTTCACGCGCGCGCTGACGCTCGACTGACTGACGCCGAGCGCGTTGGCCGCGTGCCGAAAATTCAGATGCTCGGCAACGGCCATGAACTGAACAAGGGAAATGAGCGGTATCCTGCCGGTTAGGATACCGCCATTCATGAAGCTGCGATGACGGGTGCGCCGCATGGGTGCCGACCGTCCTGCCAGTCGCCGGTCAGACGACCGGCGACCTCTCGGCGTGAACCTCACGGAATCGAAGTAGCGCAAGACCCGTCGAAACTAGCATCGCCATCGTCGTGGCGTAACAGATCACGGGCCAAGCCGTATCTCCGTTCAACAGCGTTACCGCTAGTGTCCCGACGATGCTGACGATCAGGCTTTGGACGCAGAAGTAGAAGGCGACTGCCGATCCTGCGATGTCGTCGAACTGTGCGAGAGCACCATTGGCGGTGACGGACACCGTGAAGACAATACCGACTGCCATTACCCACATTGGCAGGATGAAGCTGAGGAACGATGGTGAGCCGAAAAGTTCACCGATTCCCAACAGAATCGCCCCGCAAACGAGCAACGCCATCCCACGCGCCGCGCATCCCGCAATGCCCCATCTGGCTACAAAGGACTTCGCGAAACGGGTTGTCACAATCATGACCAGTGCGACAGTGGCGAAAGCCAAACTGAACCCGATTTCGGAATAATCGGCTTGGCCTATGAGCACTCGGGGGGCTGTCGAGAAGAAGACGAAGAAGGTGCCCATGCCAGCGCTAAAGCCGACCGTGTAAACCCAAAAGGTTGGACTCACGAAGATAGGCAAAACAGAACGGCGTGTGTTTACTTCATCCGAGAGGCGGGTTTCGTGCCATCTGAAACCGGCGTTCAAGAGTGCAGGCAACGCAAGTGCAGCCAGCGTGACGAATATCGCCTGCCATCCGAAAAACTCGCCGATCAGTGCTCCGGCGATGGGGCCAAGGGCGGGCACGAAGGCCAGTATCGAACTGAAAAGACCGTAGATGACGACACCCTCGGGGCGGCTGGCATAAACGTCGCGAACCGTCGCGAACGTCGCCACCAACGCCGCCGACGCGCCGACCGCTTGTAGCAGGCGAAAAGCGACGAAGGCTGCAGCCGTTGACGACCATGCCGCTCCGAGAGAAGCGACGATGAAAAGCGCCCCGCCCGCAAGCAAGATCGGCCGTCGTCCGATGCGATCCGATATTGGGCCAAAGATCACCTGCCCCACGCCGAGCATAACCATGTAGAGGCTCAACGTGAGCTGGATCATGGATGGCGTCGTGTTCAGGATGCCGGGCATCGCTGGGACGACGGGGAGATAAATATCCATCGCCAGTGACGCGAGGATGTCGAAGGGAGCCATCAGCAGCAGGGCTGCCGGCAACGTATAGGCCCACGCGGGGAGTGTGATAGTCATGACGAATCAACCGCTCGATTAAGGATTCCGGGCGGCGCCTGCTCGTCAACAATCAGATTGGGATTGATCTTACAGAACGCCGCAACAACAGTGCTTGTTGTTGCGGCTTACTTGTCTGCTGACTTAGCGTTTCCCATGCAGATAGCTCCACACTTGGCAATACGAATATCTATCTCCTATCCGAATAGCGCCGGTGTCGCAACGCCGTTTCAGGTGCTCTAAAGTCCCAACCCCCTTTGCCGCCCCAACCGCCACAACACCGATCCGCCCTGCACGACGCCCATGACCTCGCGGCCGAACTGGCGGTCGATGACCGGCCGCCAGCGGCTAGATTCAGTCGGTGCGGGCGATCTGCCCCATGTGGCTGGCAAGGCAGAGCAGATTTTTCAGCGTGGCGCTGCGGTTGGACGGCGACCAGATGGCCGAGAACGTAATCGGTTCCGGCTCGTCGGCGAACGGCAGGAAGACGACGCCGGACGTTGGCAGCAGCGCCGTGGCTGCCCCGACGATGGTGATGCCGAACCCCTGTCCGACCATGGACAACAGGGTGCCGCGCCCCACGTCGAAACGCAGAATCGACGGCGCGGCCAGCGCCCGGCGAGGCGCAAAACGATATGGTCATGCGCTTGCGGGCCGGTGCCGCCATGCCGGACTAGGAACGTCTCGCCGACCAGATCGGCCCATGTGACGCTTGCCTGCCCGGCGAGACGGTGCCGCTCCGACAGAACGGCGACCAGCGGTTCCGTCCAGATGCGGCGGGAATTGCAGTCGGGCAGTTCGGGCGTGCCGGCCACAAAAACTATGTCGAGCATGTGGGCGCGAAGCTGCATGACGGTATCGCGGGCCGTGCCCTCGGCGATTTCGACCTCGATGCCGGGGTGGTCTTCGCGGTATTGGTCGATCAAGTTTGCGAGGAAGCTGTGTGGAATCAGGGCATGGATACCGATGCGAAGCCGACCGCTTTCGCCGGCTGCCGCCATGCCGGCGGTCTTCACGGCATGGTCAAGTTGGTCGATGCCGGCCGCGATCCGCTCGACAAAATGGCGTCCGGCTTCTGGCAGGCGAACGCCGCGCGCATGGCGCTCGAACACGAGGATGCCAAGATCGTCCTCCAGCGCCTTCACGCGGGCGCTGACGCTGGATTGCGCCACACCGAGCGCATTGGCGGCGTGTCGAAAGTTGAGATATTCGGCGACGGCAATCGTCTGGATGAGCGAGGCAAGGGGAATACGCGATCCAAGCGCGGTCGGCATCCCCCATTGGCGGTCGGTCAGTGATGTTGACTGTTTCCGCCGTCGCATATTCGCCACCCTATGAGGTAGCGAAGGAACGGATTATCCAGCCTAACCCACGCGAAAAGCTCTCGCCCCAATCATCGGGTTCGCTCTCGATCTGCGAGGAAAGGGCTGGATATTCGGCCGCGTGATCCCGAAGGAAAGTGGCGACGCGCGCACGGGTTGCAGCTTCGTCGCCGGCTTGCCATGCTACTTGCGTCGCGACCGATCCGAGCATGAAGTTCGATAATGTGTATCCCGCATGGATAATGTCGGCCTTCGGCAATCCCGCCCCTGCGAGGGTTGCGCGAAGATGTTCGGATCGGACCAAGGCATTGGGACCGAGCAGCGGCCGGAAGCCGAACAGGCTGGTTGACCAAGGATGCCGTAGAAGCGTCTGCCGCCATTCTGTTAGGAAGCGGATCAACTCCTTGTCCCATTTCAACGGTTCTGTTGGCAGAGGGATTTCACCGAGAACGCTGTCCAGTGCCAGTTCAAGCACATCGTCGCGTGTCTCGACATGCCAGTAGAGGGATGCGGCACCGGCGTTCAGATGTTCCGCCAGTTTGCGGATCGTCAGGCCGTCTTGGCCCCGCATGTCTAGAATCTCGACAGCGGCTTGGACGATGCGGTCCCGCGTCAGCGCGGGAACGTCGCGCACTCGCTTGGCTGGTTTCAGCCAAATCGTCGAGGAACCGCGCTCCGTCTGCGATGGTCCGTTCTTAGTCATTCCTACTCCCGCAAACTTGACAGTCGAGCGTGTCCTAGTGCATCACTCTATCAATCGAACATTGTTCGAGTCAACGATCATCGATCTATCGCACTGTGTGGCGAGTCCATCGGAACGCCGCGCACGGATAGCGGGCGCTGCATTGCGCCGAAGATGGAAACAATTGAGACAAGAGCGGAAGCAAGAATGAGCAATCAAAACGATACCCATGGCGGCTTGGCAGATCGAAATTTCCTCGCCGTCTTGCCGATCTCAGATGGCGTGGTAACGATCAGAGCCATGTCGGATGCAGATGCGGAAGCATATGCCGCCGGGACGAACGATGCTTCGGTCAAGCACTTCGCTCACCTGCCGTTGGACGAATATACGCCGCAGATCGTTCGTGACATGATCCGGGGTACGATTGCAGACGGATTGCGCGATGGAACCTTGGCCGTCCTGACAATCTCGGATGCTCCCTCGGATTCGTTTCTCGGAAGTCTGGTGATCTTTGACGTGAAACCGGATGACGCGGAGATTGGCTATTGGGTCGCGCCGGAGCATCGTGGCCGAAAGGTATCGGGTCGCGCGCTCGCGCTGGCCGTGGAAATGGCCCGCAAGTTGGGCCTGAGAAAGCTCCGCGCTCGAACGGTTCAAGAAAACCCTGCATCGGAGCGGGTTCTTCTCAACGCGGGATTTGAACAGGTGGGTGAAGCCCGGCCAGAGATTGTTCCCTCCGGCAAGACCGAAATGAGCGTGAACTATCTCGTCGAGGTTTGAGGCATAAGGGCGGCACCTAAATGCTTAGCCCTCTTTGCCGCCCCAACTGCCACGACACCGATCCGCCCTGCACGACGCCCATGACCTCGCGGCTGAGCTGGCGGTCGATGACCGGCCGCCACGGGACTAGCGTAAACTCGTGGGATTGCTCGACCACCGCGAACTTGCCGCTCGATAGCTGCACGGTGCCGGTGAACTTGCCGCTGACGTTTTCGCCGTCCGTGGCGGCGCGGAACGACAGCCCCTTGCTCTCGGCCATCTCCGCGCCGACGCGAGCAACCTCCCGCTCGCGCAAGGTGGCGAGAAGGCTGCGCCGATAGAAGATGCGGCCGTTCCGCGCTCGGGCAGCGTCGCCCTCTTCGATGTGATGCTCGCGGCGCTGGTCCATCGCCTCACGCACTTGCTGTCCGAAGCCGGCCGGCGCAAGATCGTCCGTTTCGCTATGGACCAATCGCCGGTCCAGCCAGGTCGCGCCATCCGATCCGACCTGCTTGCCTAGATCGAACGGGGACAGGACGCGAACGCTGGCCTGCCGGTCGCGGCCGGCGTCATGGACGGCGGCGCGGCTGACCAGATCATCGGGAATGCGCCATTGATCTGCGTCGATGCGTTCGACGATCCCGGCCCGGCGTAGCGCCTCCAGTCGGCGGACATGGGCATCGACATAGCCCTCATAGTCGCCGCTCGGAACGCGGCCCTCAAACTTCGCCTGCTCCAGATGGCGGCTCGGCCGATAGATGCCGTCCTCGGCGATAGCCGTGATGGAGCGGTCGGACGGTCGGGCCGTGGCCTCGGCCGGGCCGACCTCAATGACGCTGCCGATGCGGACATCCTCCAGCCGCTCGGGCGCGATGCCGGCGATGTGGTGCGTGCGGCCGTCGATCCCGTCCACCACAACGGTCAGGTTCTCCCCCAGCTCGTCGGACAGGTGCTTGTCCACGACGCGACCGACGATAGGCGTCTCGGGCGCTCCGTCATGGATTTGGAAGCTCATGGGATCGCGTTCGCCTCCCTGCGGGCCGAGCGCCTTTTGCATGGTGCGGATAATGTCGCCACGCTCGCCTAGCTCGCGCAGGGCAGGCTCCATGTCCTTGCTCAATTCCCAAACGGCGGGCGCGTGCTCGGTCGCCAGCCCCATCTTCTCCAGCTTGCCGAGCCTGCGCAAACGCAGCGTCCGCTCGAACTGCCGCTTCGGCTCCGCCGGTTCATGGCGCAGGTCGAGGAAACGGGCATCGGCTTCCTCGACCATGGCGCGGTCGATGCGGGTGAAACGGTCTTGGTCGATTTCGGCGGACAGCTTGCGGGTCTGCTCGATCTCGGTGACGGGGCCGAGTTCCAGACTGGCAAGCTCGCTGGCGCGTTCGCGCAGGCCAGCGGACAGATAGTCGCCATTGATGACTAGATCCCCGCCCGTATCGTCGCGGCCGTTGACAATGACATGCACATGGGGATGGCCGGTGTTGTAGTGATTGACGGCGACCCAATCGAGTTTCGTGCCGAGGTCGGCTTCCACCTGTTTCATGAAATCGCGGGTGTAGGCCGTGAGGTCCGACAACTCCGCGCCGTCCTCGGGCGAGACGATGAATCTGAACTGGTGGCGGTCGTCCTTGCCGCGATCAAGGAAGGCGTCGCCATCGGCGCGGTCCTCGGTCGCCGAATAGAGCCTGCCGCGCTCGCCATCGCGTGACGTGCCGTCGCGCAGGACATAGCGCAGATGTGCGCGGGCGCGGCCGCCCTTCCATGCGGCCCGGATGCTGCGCTGCTTGACGATCACGCGGCGGCTGCCCGGCTGGCGATGATGCCAGTGGCCGGAGATGTTCCGGGCGCGCACGAAGCTCGCGCCCCGTCCGCGCTTCACGCCCTTGCCACTAGCGACCACGGCGCGGGACCGCCCCGTCGATGAGGGGCGGGCCGATGACGGCATGGAAGGATCGCGGGAGGCTGCCGCCTGATGTTGGCGGGTGATCTTCTTGACCTGCGTGAAAAAGCTCTTGGTCTTGCCGGCCTTCGGCGTGTCGGATCGGATGCGGCCGGGCTTCGGGCGGAAACGGTTTTCGTCGTCGGCGCTCAAGGGCGCGACTCCAGCCAAAACCGCCGAAAACAGGCCGATATGGGCCTATGGTGCCGCTCGAAACCCTGCAAAGCCAAGGCTTTGCGCGAAATCGCGGCACGCGGCCCCTCAAAACCATGGTGCCGGAACCGGCCACCTAAACAGTGTGCAGACAACAACAATTTCCAGAAGCGGCCCGACATGGTGCCGTCTTCTTTAATCTTGCCCTCCGCCCTTTCTGCCTTCTGTGCCCTTCCAGCCGGGAATTCAGCCGGGCAAAAACCTGCCTGACTGAACACCGGAACGAGCGCCGCCGAGCGCGGGAACGCCGCCCTCATGGCGTTCCCGAACCGCTCGCGTCGGCGACGAAAATGCTGTCGCCCCGTGACTCCGCATCAACGGGATCGCGCGCCGGAACGGTCGCGCGGCCGTCGCCGGATCGTGCGTCGGACGGCGGCGCGGCGACAGCCCGCGTGTCGCCCGGACGCATGACGAACAGCGGTGCCTCGCGCCAATCCGGCGGCGGTGGCGGTGCCGATGACGGCGCTTCGGTTGCAGTCGCGCCGCCGAGGATCGGCGCGAGCGCGGCGACATAGGCCCGCGTTTCGGCCGGCAGGGTGCGGCCGGTGGCAAGGTGTTCGTCATAGCGGCCGGGACCGGCATTGTAGGCCGCCAGCATCGCCGCGACATTGCCATAGCGATCCCACATTTCGCGCAGGTAGGCGGTGCCTGCGAGTATGTTGTCGCGCGGGTCGTAGGGATCGCGGCCGAGGCCGTAGCGGACGCGCAGGCCCGCCCATGTGTCGGGCATCACCTGCATCAATCCCATCGCGCCGGCCGACGAAACCGCGCGCACATCGCCCGCGCTCTCGGCGCGTAGCACCGCGACGATCCAATGCTCTGCTATGCCGAAACGCTGCGACGCCTCGGCGATATGGGCTGCACAGGGATGGGCGGCAGCCGGGCGCTCGACGGGCGCGGATTGCGCGACCGCGACGCCCGATCCGGCGCAGACGGAAAGCGCGCCGGCCAGTATCAGGACGGCATAATGCCATGCAGTCCTGTCTCCGCTTCGACACCAGCCTGCCAGCGTGCTCGCTGCGGTCAAGGGCAAGGCGCAAGCGCCGGCCGATGGCCGCCCCTGACCTTCGCTGCGCGCGCCCGTCCGGTGGCCGAGCGGGACGAAGGGATGAGACGGCTTTTCCGCGAACAAAGGGATGACGATCTTGGACCGGATGGCGGGCCGGACGCGCGCGGCCGTCATTCCTCGTCCTCGACTTTCCGGGGGTGCTTCCAACGCAGCGTCCAGACCGATGGATCGTCGTTGGACTGGAACAGCTTGGCGCGGATCGGGAACGGGAAGATCGGTCCCTCCAGCCGCAACGACACAAACTCGCCAGCGTTTTCGCTGGAGTCTTTCCATGCGGGGCCGGTGTCCGGGCCGTCCTCGCTATCGAGGCGCACGCGATAGTCGGGCGCGTTCTTCACGTCGCTCGGCTTGGCCGGAACGATGAACAGCTTATCGCGGAGGCCGAACGAATGTAGCTTCCCGGCATAGCCGGTTTCGGTGCGGGTGAAGGTGCCTATTTCTGCCATGGGAAATCTCCTGTGATTGGCTTTCGGGGATGGTTTCAGTGCGTCGGTGCGCGCCACTCGTAGCGGCCAACACCTTCCTCATCGGTCCAGAGCGGGACCGCTCGACCGATGACGGAAGCTGCGGGGATGGGTCCGAAATAGCGACCGTCGAGGCTGTCCCGGACTTCCCAATTCATGAGAAAAAGCTGGCCGTGGCCGATCACTCGGCAGCCCTGCCAGACGGGCAGATCGCGGCCGAGGCTGTCGCGCTCCAGCGCCTCGCCCATCTCGATCCCGTTCACCGTGATCGTGCGGCCGGCGCGGCAAACCCGCTGCCCCGGCAGGCCGAGCACGCGCTTCAAGAGCGGCACGCCGCGTCCGACATAGCCGCGTCCGACCATGAAGCCGGCGAGCGGTTCGGGCGGCATGATGGCGACCAGCTCGGGCACGTCGATCCGGTCGGCCGGCTCGACGGTGTAGAACCCGACCGGCGCGCTTGCGGTGGCGTTCCATATGAGTTTCGTCGACGTCTCGACCGCGCTTGCGGCGGCGATGCCGATGACGGCGAGCGCCGTCACCGTGAGGGTGCGGCGGCGCGTCATGGGTCGATCCTTCGGCGGAGAAGCCAAGCGGCATGCCGCTCGGGCGTGTAGGCGTGCGGTTCCAGATTGGCGGTCAAACGGTTGTGGACGTGCCGCCAGTGCTCCGGCGAGGCGTCGGCCGGATGGAGGCCGAGCGCATCCACGGCGTCGATGGCTGCAAGCGCACGCTGCACCTTGGGCCAGCTATCGAGGCGCAACAGGATTTCGCCACCGGGGCGCACGAACGGCAATGTCTGGAACGGCTCGCCCCGGCCGATGGCGCGCACAATGTCCATGCGGGAAACGACGGTGCCATGCTCGCCGCTCGCCCATCGCACGAAGGCGAAGACGCTGCCCGGCGCGAAGCCGACGACGCTGCGGCGGCGGTCGATGATCTGTTCGTAGCTCTTGCGGCCGAACCGTATCCAGTGCTCGACGCGGCGCTTCTCGAAGGTGAGTTCTACCAGAGTAGTGAATGGCGCTGGTCCGTCCGGCAAAGGACGGCCATGCGCGCCGTGGCGGGCGCGATGGGTCATTGGGTGTCTCCGGCGATGTGCTGGTGGGGGTTGCGCGCGTGCGCGGCATCAACGGCGGGCGTCATGGCTCACCGTTCCCGGCAGAACCGGCACCACGCTTCGCCTGCGCGCGCGTCAAAGAAAAAGAGTTAGATTCTCTGTTAGATAAGTTAGCGGTCGGATTCCGCGTTTCAGGCCAGAGCGTTAGCTGCGGTTCGTGCGCCTGATGTGCCGATAGTCGTGCGCCTGATGTGCCGATACCCCGTGCGCCTGATGTGCCGATGGCATTAACAGGGTTATCAACAGTGCCTGTTGATAAGTTTTCGGGGCGGATGCGCAGCAGCTCGCGGCCGTCTTCCCGCTCGATCTGGAGGCGGTAGCCGGGGAGTTGCTGACGGGCCGCGATCCGGCGCAGATCAAGCGCGAAGTCGGACGGCCGCGCGAGGCTGCCGGATTTCTGATGAAGGTGCGCGACCTCGAAAATCCAGCCATGGCGCTGGTGCCCGGCGTGCTTTCTGGCGACGCGGTAAAGCCATCGCTCGATGCCGCCAGTCAGGCCGAAATAGGCCGGGTCGATGGTCAGGACCAGCGAGCGGTCGATGACGCTGTTGTAGAACCATTCGGGCAGGACGAACTCCATGCCCTCGACGCGGCCGGCGCGCGTCGTCATTTCCTCCCATTCGTTGATCCAAGAGAATTGCCGGCGACGCCAATGCGGGCCGTTGCGAATGGTGGTGGCGATGACGGTGGATTGCAGCCGCGCCAGCGCGGCTTTCAAAAGCCGGTATTGGTGATTGCCGGTCGGGCGTCCGATGGCCCGCAAGAGATGGTAGGGCGTGAACCGGAAGAAGCGCGAAGTCGTGAGGCCGTCATTCTCGGCCGCGACGATCTGCGACGCCGCCCATATCAGCACATCGGCGTCCCATATCGTCGCCATGCCGTGTTCGGGCATCCCGAACACCTGCACCTCTATGTCGGCGGCCTTGTAGAGAATCGGCTTGGTGCGCGGGGTCTTCGCCAGCGAGAAAAACGGCCGTTCCATCAAGTCGCGCTGGTCGCGCGGCGGCGCATCGCCCGTTGCGACCACGAAGGGGTCAAGGCGACTGCGCTCGCTGTCCTCGGTCGACTGCGCGGGGGCGTGATCGTCCTCGCGCAGCATTTAGCACTCGTCCCGTTCTTCGGGTGTGAGCGGACGCGCGGGAAAGACCGTGCCGGCAGTCTTGTCGCGGGTGGATTTGCGTTCGCCGACCGCGCTCCAGTCTTCCAGATCGCGGACGGTGTAGAGGACACGACCGCCGACTTTGCGATAGGTCGGGCCGGTGCCGTAGGTGCGATGTTTCTCAAGGGTGCGGATGGATATGCCGAGGAAGCGCGCGGCTTCCTTGGTGCGCAACAGGCGCGGCGGCAGGCCCGCAAGCGGGTTGGGCATGGATCACCTCCAGTCGGGATTCGGCTGCCGGGGGCGGCAGCGGACTGTGGCGAACCATGGCGAGGGATCGGCGGCGCGTAGCGTGCCGCATTTGCGCCTATGCGTTGGCGGCACCCCCCTTCGGGGCTGCGCGGCCGATAGGTGAGGAATTTCAGTCGCCCGTCGCCGTGTCGCGCCGAAAAGACAAAGACATTCGCGCGCGGCTCGGTTAGGAATGTAGGCGGAGCAGACGCGCTGCTCTGGGGCTTAGTAACCCCTGTTGGCGGTTGGTGTCGGCCGTGACGGCACCACACTCCTTGACCCTATGGTCGGGGAGCCCTTGGCGCATGTTCAGGGCTTCTCGCCTAAAGGCCATGGGGCCGTCCAACACGGTTACTAACTCCCCGATCACCAAGAGTCAGAGAGCATCGTTTGCGGAGGCGCACCGCAGACAAACCCTCTCGGATAAGGGGAGTGGACATGCGAGTGCCTGTCGAACTCGATCCCGATGTGGACGACGAAGCGCCAGCCGGCGACGCTATAACCGCCTATGACGAACGCCACTACGTTACCTATCTGCGCCTTCTCGATGCGAAGGCCGAGGGCGCGGACTGGAAGGAAGTCGCGCGGATCGTGCTGCACCGCGATCCGGCAGCCGAGGAACTTCGGACCTATCGTTGCTGGCAAAGCCACCTCGAACGCGCGCAATGGCTATCGCGTGAGGGCTATCGTAAGATTCTGGAACAGGCGGCAGCTAACAAGGCGTGAGCATCGGCGGTTTTCAGTTTACTTCACCTCGGAAGCTTTGGAATTTCACGATATCCGGCCGGCAGGAATCGACCTCATCGCTGACGTTTCGAGTGGCTTTGTCACGTCCTAAAAGTTGATATGCCTCTCAATTGTTGGCCCATTCTGAACAGGTCAACTCATACGTTACCTCGCCGTGCTCCGTGCCGGGTATGGGGTCGGGAAAATCCAAGAAATCCGTCCGCGTGTGTTTCATACCAACCTTCTCCATTACACGGCGCGACCCTTGGTTGACCGCCATTGTATTGGCCACAATCTTGTCATATCCCGCGACCTCGAAGCCCCAACCGATAAGAGCCAAAGCTCCTTCAGTTGCCAGCCCCTGACCCCAAGCCTCCCGGCGCAGTCGATATCCGATCTGAGCTAACGCCCTCCCTTTCGGCAACAAGCAGAACCAGCCGACAAACTCGTCATCCGCATTGCGTCGCGCTGTCCAGACGTTCGGCTCGGTTCCTCGTGGCATGAGAAACGGCGCGGTCGTCGAATCGATCCTGTCATGATCAACCGCACCATTGTTAAGAAACCGCATCACTTCTGGGTCAAGCTCTAGCTGGATGAAGTTAACACGATCCACCGGAGTGCAAGGACTGAGAATCAAACGCAGCGTCTTTAGTAAGGTCATGGAAAATTTCCTCAAAATAAATTTCAGGCATGGTCGTGAGAAAACATGGATTAAGCAACGAGTTATTCAGTTGAGAAGCCGCCTTGCCGTTCTTGACACATGAAGCAGTTTGTTAGATCCACTCCATTCCTGCTGAAGTTCTCGTAGGAATTCTAAAGTCCGCAACATTTCCCCGAGGGCTGGCTTTCCGGTTCTTTTCGTATCGCACCTCTTTGTTGCAACGGGCAGTAAGCTTGCGACTTGCAACAAGACGGTGCTCGCTAACGATCAACGCTTGCCGGGCTTGATAGGGTAGTGGAGCAGCAGGCGATAGCCGCCCCGCATCATCTTGATACCGTGCGCGACCAAGCGGCGAGCTTTGTTCTTGCGCGGATCGTTCTCGAAATCCTCCTTAGTGCCTCGAAAGCCGAGCAGGACTTCGGCGATGGTGCGATAGCTCTCGCCATGCAGCCGAGCGTCGAGCGCGCGCAGCGACAGGATATGCCATTGCCGGAGCTGGGCAGGGACCGCGCGGAAATCGGGACCGGGTGCCCGGCCGTTGAGGGACCGCCAGAAACGGCGGGCAGCGTGAGCGCGAAGCTCCAGAAAGGAATCCATCGGCAGGGTGACGGCATAGAAGGCGGCGGCGTCGGGAGTCGCCTCGGGAAGCCAGAATTGATGTGTGACGCCATCAACCTGCCAGATACCATGCCAGCCATCGGCAGCGCGGCGCAGATCAAGGCCGGCGAGATGAGCCAGCGTCAATATCGGTTCGGTGTCGCCGTCCTTATGCTCGACCGGCGACAGCATCACCGCTTGCGGTTGAAGGTTCGGACTCCAGATTGGCGTCGGCCAGTCATGCGGCGCGTCGGGATCGCACGGGAAATCGCAACCCCCAGCGATCCGCGAACGCTTCAAGGTCACGGCCGGACGGTCCTCCGGTTAGTGCGATGGTCTGGAACTCCTGACGATAATCGTCATTCCGGCGCAGATATTCCCAAGCGAAACCGGCGGCCGAAATGTGCTTCGCGTGCCTGTATGCCACCGGCGAACGCCAGTCGATGCGTAGCATGGCGTCACCTCCCAAAGCCGGGGCGCGCAAGGCAGCGCCCAGCCCCTAGAGGTTCAAAGATCGCTAGAAATATAGAAGCTGCTCAAAGCAGATACGTTGAGCGGCTAACTCGATCATTCTTGGTTGTTTTCTGCTTAACACTATTTCGATGATTCCGCGAGACGCCCGCCCGCAAAAGTGCGGGCAAGGCGCTTCGGCGGTTATTGGCTGGAAAACACATGCACCTCGTCATGTGCGGTTTCGACTGTGAAAAACTCACCGTTCATTTCAGCGTCACGGGCCATTGCTTTCCAATCAATGTAGTAGCGCAGCGCCTCGGGGATCGTGATGCCGCTTTCAGCGGTCAAGTCCTCCATGAAGTCGGCAAGGCTGGCGAACTTGCCATGATAGCAGTCCCGCAAAGCGGTTTCGGCTTCGTCCATGTCACCGACGAACTGCTCCAGCAAGCCCGCGCCTAGCGCGCCATGCTCGGCGATGAAAGCGCCCATGCGTGCCACGGTGTCGATGCCGGCATATTCCTTGATGCTGACGCCCTCGAAACCCTCATAGTCACGAATGGCGTATTCCTCCGCGCCCTTGATCGGTGAGCGCGCAAGCATCGCGGCAATCTCGTCCTTGATTTCGTCCGCGTCCTGATCCGCGTCGATCCAAGCCCCATGCAGATAGCCGTTATTGTAGGCAGCAAGGCAGGCGACATAGATGCGGGGATTGCTGTCGGAAAGGTTGGTCATGTCTCTGATCCTCGGGTTTGGGGTTCAGAGCAGCGAAGCGCCGCTCCTGAACCCTTGCCCGGCGGCGAGCCACGGGTAGCAAGGCGCAGGAAAAGTCTTTGGCACCGTGGAATAAATGGAGGGGACCCGCTTACGGGGAGCGGGCCGTTTATGCCGCGAAAGGCCGGAGAGTTTTCTTGCGCCGCGCGAGGGCAACGCCCTTAGCGACTCTTCCGTCGTGTTCAGCAAAGACACAGCACTAGCCGCGTTGACGGGGTCCGGGCGGGCAAGGCTGTGTTAGAACTTCGGTCATCGGTTGATTAAGAATCCCAAAACCTAATCTTTTTGGTAGGAGTCGGAGAAAGTGCGGGGAATCAGGAAGAGATCATTTGCTGCTGCCTCGTATTTGGGCAGCAACCACAGGACGCGGAGTGACAATGGCTAAGGGGCAAGAGAACCGGCAGAAAGTCTTCAGTTGGTTCAGCACGTTTCTACGCGATCAGAATCTTCTATTCCAAAGACCCGGCTCAAAGGGCGGAAGCAATCTTGGGAATCACACTATCGACGCGCAGACGGGCAATTGGGGCAACCTCGGCTATTCCAAAGGCAAACCGCCGCGCTGGTTGTTTCAAGTTGATCTGAACTCCGTTCCGGTTGTGGCTCGGCTGCCCGAAGGGGCGGAAGAGGCCAGCATTGGCGGCGTCAATACGGCGCAGGGCCAGTCTGCCGCTGTGACGGTACGAATCCTACCGCTGCTCCAAACCGGTCCTGATGCATTTGAGCGCGCCGATGAGTTTGAGGTGGCGGGGTTGTTCGTGTTTCACGGCCCGTTGCAGCCGGCGGGATCGTCCTCCGATCCAGTCAATTTCAACGTCGCCAATGGATCGCTATTCCGTGTCTTCAAAGAAGAAGACCCCGAGACGGGCGAAACCAAGCGCGTCCGGGTGGATTCTCCATACATTTTCGCCGCGCTTATCGGACTACTTCCAAGGAACGAGGCCAAGCAAGTCGAGATCGGCGGCGCTCCGGTGGCGATCACCTATGGGGAAGTGGTGGACGCGCTCCAAGCCGCGATTACGGCCCATCCACAGGGCGGGGCAGCAGGGCCAATCGCCGTCTACGATCTTAGCGATGATAATGAAGCGGCGAGGCTTAGGGCTGAATTGACGGCTGCATGGGATGGCGCCGGTCCGCCGCCTCAAGTAGCGCGCGTAGCCCAGCAGGACTCGGCGGAAGAAGAGGATGAGGGAATCCTTGAGATCGACCCCGCGACATTGAACATCCCGGAGAACACAGACCTTCTTGGCGTTGATCCGTCCGTGTACCGCCAAATCAACGCTCTGCTGCGGTCGGGCAAACAGCACATTATGCTCTATGGTCCGCCCGGCACTGGCAAGACGACACTGGCGCGGTGGATCGCCGACAATCTGCCGGGCGGCGAATGGACTCTGGTGACGGGTTCTTCGGATTGGAGTTCGCAGGACATTATCGGCGGCTATCAGCCGGTCGGCGATGGTGATGTGGATTTTGTGCCGGGTATATTGCTACGGGATTTCGACCGGCCGTTCATTATCGACGAACTGAACCGCTGTGATATCGACAAAGTGATCGGGCCACTGTTCACGGTGTTGTCGGGCCAGCAGACAACGCTGCCCTACCGAACCGACATTACCGATAAGAACAGCCAGCCCTATGTGATCCTGCCGAAGGCGAAGCCTGGAGGGGCGGGAGATCATGAATTCTCGCCGGGTGCGGCGTGGCGATTGATTGCCACGATCAATTCCATCGACAAGGCATCGCTCTATCAGATGTCCTATGCCCTCAGCCGCCGCTTCGGCTGGGTCTACGTCGATGCGCCCGGCGATCTGCGGGGATTCATCGCCGCGTTCATCGCGAAGACAGACCCTGCTGCGCCCGTTCCGGCGGCGGGCGACTCCTGCCCGCTTGCCGATGTCTGGACCGCGATCAACTCGGCGCGCGTGATTGGTTCTGCTCCGATCATCGACGCGATAGCCGCGATCCGTCAGCTTGTGCCGGACGAAGCCTTTTTCGGCCCGGCCAGTGACGCGATGCGCAGCGCCGCGCTCGACGCGCTTGATATGGTACTGCTGCCGATGCTGGATGGCATCGTGCTTCAGGACGCGCACAATATCGCCGATGCGACCGCTACAGCGTTCGCGCTTTCAGCCGATCAGGCGGCGCGGGTCAAAAGCAGGCTAGAAGCGGTGGCGATCTAATGACCATAGATGCGGCCATAGTCGATTATTCGGCGGGGCTGCTGCTGCGGTATTTCAGGGGCGGCGCGCAGATTGATGGCGAGGTTCCGCGCCTCGATCAGCGCCGCGACGTTGATATTCTCAAAGGCCATTGGGCGATGTCCGCGCCGGTCCGGGCGTTGGTGGGGTATCTTGCCGCGCGCCCGCACGAGGCGCAGGCGCTGCTGACCTATCGGGAACGGGTGGATGATGCTGTGGCGCGCGGACGGATCGATGCGCGTAAGACGTGGCTCTATCGCCAGCAGACAGGCCTGCCCTCCGCTCTTGTCACACATGAGCCGGTGCGGAGCTTCAATACAGGGCCGAACATGCTGCTAGCGTGGGTATTGCGCGAAGCTGCGGCCTATACGGCGCGGCTGCTATCGTGGCAGGGTGACAATTCTCCGTATCTGCCGATGATCGAGGCGGCGCAGACGCAAATGCGTCGCGTCCAGAGGATCGAGGCGCTGCGCGAGCCGCTCAAGGCCGTATCGCTCGGCCGGCGTCCGAACGCCGGCGCAGTGCGGGATTCAGCGCGGTCGCGCCGCCCGCTCTACCGCAAGGCTGTTGAAGCCTACCGTCTTCTGCAAGGGTTGGAACGCGGCGACGTAGAGGCAATGGATCGCGTAGCGCGATCTGCGCTGATCGCGCCGCTGGAGGATTGGCGTCGGTTCGAGCTGGCGGTTGGGCTGGCTATTGGCGAGGCGCTGGCGCGCGCCAGCGGCGGGACGCTGCACCTACACCTTCTCGGTTCCGACTCGTCGGGCCCTATCGTGACGGCGGGGCGCTTTGCAGTCTATTGGCAGCAAATCACCAAGTACCACGTACCCGCTCCGCTGGAGTCTTCGGAAGCGGCGGTGCGCGATGCGCTGCGAGATTACGGGATTGCCACCGGAACGGAGCGCCCCGATTTGGTCGTGGTGGACCGCGAAGCGGGTGCCGCTGCAGCGGTGGTCGAAGTCAAATACATCGCGGGGGATACGGCAGCCGTGCGCTTTCGCGAGGCCGTTGACCAAGTTGTTCGATATGGCCGGAGCTATGCGTCAGCGGATGCTACCGGCCCCCTCTTAGAACGATCACTGGTGGCGCTATCACGCAATGCACCGGTGCGCGTGGGGCACGCGGCACCGGCACCGTTCTGCGTGGATTTTGCGGCCATTACGCAGCCGCACGGGCTCGACGCTTGGGCTGAGGCTGTGACGCTGCATCTTTAGCCGATGGAGGACGCTTGGCTCCGCCATCGGCGAACAGCGGCACTTCGTCCTCGTCAACTGGTACGGCGCATGGCGGCGCGATCTCATAGGTGACGGGGCGATCTTTCAGCAACAGCGCAGGCCGTGGCGTGAAGCGTGCTAGCGCGCCGTTCAGGTATTCCTCCGACATTTCGCAACAGACCCATTTCCGCTCTAACGCCTCAGCAACCGCGCCGGTGACGCAGGAACCTCCGAAGGGATCAAGCACGGTGTCACCCTTGTTGGTGAGAAAGCGGATGAAATACTCAGGTAACTGCGGCGGGAAACGGGCCGGATGGATCGGGATATTGTTGTCGCGGCAATGTTCCTGATACCGGCTGGTCGATTCGGTATTGGCAATTGCGAGCAGGTTGGGCGGCACGGAGCCGCCGTTATCCTTCTGAAACTTGCTGGAAATGTCGTGCCCTGACGGGCGCAGCTTGGCAACGTAGCCGTTGCGCAACAGGTCCTGCATTGACTTGCTGTAGGGCGCAAGGATGCGGCGGTTGTTGGCCTTTGGGAATGGCGTCTTAGATAGCCACCACACCGTGTTCACCGCGTCCTTCACGCGAACACGCCGCACGTTCACCCATTCAGCGGGAGTGGGCAGCTTGGCCGGATTCCACCAATAATGCTCTTGGCATAGGTGGAAGCCGTATTCTTCCACCAACATGACCAGCAGCTTGAAGTGGTAGAGGCTACGTGTGGGCTGGCCCGGTACCCATGCGCCACCAATATCGATGACAAGACTGCCGTCGTCCTTCAGAACACGCTTGAAGCCTTCCGCAAAAGGACGAAACCAGTTGCAATACTCGTCGGCGTCCTCGTTGCCATAGCTCTTTTTCCGAACCAACCCAAAGGGCGGGCTAGTCATTATAAGGTCCACGCTTGCCGGCTTCGTGCCATTGAACAAATAGGCGCGCGAATCGCCCCATATCATTTCGCCGAAGACGGTCTTGTGGAACGAGCGGATCAGCCGTTTGGGAAAGCGGGTGCCGAAGTTCTCTACTGCATCGGGGCCAGCGGCCTGCTGGCCGGCAAGGACCTGATTGTGAAGGAAGCGAACATATTCGCTGACATTGGAGAAGCCCATGCCTTCGGCCATGTCCTCGAACGAGGCACGTTCCTCCTCGGTAAGACGGACCGGCGTAATGGCTGATCGTGGATTATTTGCTTTTGGCCGCCCCATGCTTGTCCCTTCTCGACTCAGATACGAGAACAGGATAGCTCGGAGGTTTTTGTATCACAAGAACAAAGAGATCTTTTTTGTAATACGGAAAGCGCCTGCGACCAAGGTTCTTAGTCGCTCAGTGCCGTGCCGTGAACCGGAGCGTGCGCTGCGCATAGTCGAGCAGCTCCTGATCGTTGATCGCCGCCGTTTGCCATGCCCGGTTGCTGTCGTGGTGGAAACGGTTGGCATAGTTCAAAAGCCGCTCCAGTTCAGCAATGTCAGCCGCGTTCAGAACCTCCGTGGCCTGTCCAAATCGTTGACGGCATACGTTGATGAATGATCCAAGCAGGCTCCCCGGTGGGAACAGTGCCGGATAGGCAATACGCATATAGGCTTCGAGGATCGGCCGGAGAGCCTCGGCGACGGCGCGTTCGTTCGCTGCATTGGCGGACTGAATATAAGCGCTTACCAAAGCGTGCCGCTTGTCGTGTTCGGTGATGCAATCCTGATGCACGTCCCACACGGCCAGTGTGGAACCGTTGCCGTCGCGACTGATCCGCAACGCAGAGCGCGTTTGCCTGTCCGCTCCTTCCCACATTTGGCACAGGAACGGTTTGGAGTGCGACAGGACAATAACCTGACGCACGCGGCCTACCAGAGCACGCAGTTCGAGGATCGTCGCAAGCGAGCGATGCTCATCAAGGCTGGTCATCGGGTCGTCTATGACCACGATCTTGTCGGCAAGATTGGAGTCTTGCTCCAGCGAGGCAAAAAAGAACGCCAGCGCCAGCGTGTTGCGGTCGCCCGCGCTAAGGGTTGTGCGGAAGGATGGCCCGCCATTGGCGGTCAGCCCGACCGCGACGTTATTGATGACGACGCTATAGCTGGCAGATGATCCTGCTCGCGTATTGATCGAGCCAACCGCGCCCAGCCGGAAACCGGCATTGAAGCGGCCAAGGTAGTCGTTGATCGACCGCTCGTAAGCTGGGAAAATGGTGGTGCGATACTGGTCGAGTGCAGCTCTTGCCGCAGTACGCAAACGCTCGGATTCGGCCTTAGCCTCCTTCTCCGCAGCATAGGCATCGCAGGCGGCATTGAGCGGCGGCATATGGCGAGCCTTGACCGCCTGCAACCGGGCAAGGTCGGCGGTGAGCGTGGCGGCATTGGCCACGGCGGCCTGTTCTTTGACCAGAGCGATCTGGCCATTGCAGACGGCCAGCGTGGCGGACACGGCGTCAATCGCCTCGGCGTCGCGTGCGAATGCCTCGACTGCGGCGGTAGCTTCGGCTGGCAGAGTCATCGCTTCAAGGGGTGCCGCCGCCTTGGCTCGCAGTGTCGTCAACACTGCATCGCGCGCCGCCGTCCAGTTGCGCAGAATGGCGGCGGTGTCCACGTTGATGTCAGGCACGTCCATGAAGCCGCGCCAGAAATCGCGGGTCTGCACCGCGACGCGCACCGCGCGCTCAAACGCCGCCTGAATCTCGCCGCTGTGTGAGTCGGCGATTCCCTTGCCTGTGTCGATAATGGCGGATTTCAGCCCGTTGTAGGCGTCGCTGAAATATATCTCGTAGTGGCGAATAAGCGGCGAGCCCGCGAGGTCTTGTGCGCAGAATGGGCAGGCGTCGCCATCCTGCCCTTCGCTTGCGCCCGAGATGCGCGACATGCCTTCGCCGATCCATGCCTCGCCACCGCGTCCGAGCCTCTGCAAATGCACCCGCACCCGCGCGGCTGTCTCAGCCTGCACGTCCGGTAGCGTGTGCGCCAGCACCTCCGCGACGGCAGTAAGATCGAAGCCCGGCAATGATAGCGGCAGGAACGAATCACGTTGACGTATGGCGTCGGCAGCCTGCGCAGCGGCAAGGTTGCGCTCGGCGTCCTGAACCCGCGCGTCGATGACGTCATCGGCTGGCAAGGCGCAAAAGGCGTCCACGGTTAGGCCAGCGCGCTGGGCGGCGGGGATCGCCGCCTCGCGTGCGCGTAGATCGCGATTATGCTGCTCAATCGCGGCTACATAACGTTGCAGTTCCGTGTTGAGTGCGACGCCCCGCGCACCAAGGATCAGCTCATGTAGGTTCTGGCGGTGCGAGCTTTCGATCTCGATGCCGGAACAGACATTTGCGGACACAAAAGCGTCATCGAACACCGCGACACGCGGCAACGGCGCAACCCATGCACCATTCTGATAAATGACCTGATTGCCGCCAACGGTAAGGACGACATGCGGTGGATGGGCAGCACCAAGCCTATGCCGGTCCTCGATTAGCGCGGCGTCGCCAATGCTGAGCGACCGGAGGATGGCGGCAAGCGTGGTTTTGCCGCGCCCGTTCTCGGCATAAACCAGTGTCAACGGCGTCAGCGCAATTTGCGCGCCGGCGTTGACGGAATCAAACTGGCCGACATTGCGAAGCAACTGAAAACGTTCAACCGTCACGGCATCCCCCCAACGCGCCGACCTACAGCCAGTTTTGTGAGCGTTAATCGGATGGAAAACTCGACCGCTCTCATTTAAGCTAGCATATGTTCTCAGTATGTTCTATATGGATATTACTAAGCCAGTCACAATCGAACTTCCGCTCGATTTTATAGGGCTATAGCGTAGACGTAGTTGTTATCTTCGCCCGGTGCGCCGGCCGGAGGCGAACGCGCTACCACATTGCGCTGTAGAGAGCCGCAGGGCCGCCAGTGACAAAGCCCCGGCGCTCTGGCGCCGGGACAGCTTTTGTAAAGAGCCACAGCCATGCGTTAGGGTTTGAAGCCGAACTGCGAAACGCGCCAAAGGCGTGGTTCTGGGCGAAGCCGAGCGCCCCGCTCGAAGGACAAAACCCACCTTTCTTACAATCGTTCGTATTGACAGTGTGGATACAACCTCCCATATTCCGATCATGGCAAAAACACGTCTCGCCCCTTCCGAATCTTCCCGCTCTGCGACCGCTGCCGTCGCCGTGCGCGCCTCTGCGACCGACACCAAGGGTAGCATCAATCTGCGTATCGAAACCGGCACGCGCCAGCTCATTGACGATGCTGCGGCAGTCCTCGGCAAGACGCGCACCGAGTTCATGGTGGAAAGCGCACGGCGGCAAGCGGTGGATGTGCTGCTCGACCAGCGTTTGTTCACGCTAGACTCCGAACGCTACGACGCCTTCATGCAGGCGCTCGACAACCCGCCTGCGCCGGGACCGAAGCTCAAGGCGTTGCTGCGTCGGACCCCGGCATGGCAGAAATAGACGACACGCCGGACCATCCTGAATTGCGACTGTCTGCCCCCATACCTCTGACGACAGAGCATGATCTTTCGGCGTTCGACTGCGGCGAGCCTGTCCTGAACGACTGGCTGCGCCATCGCGCCTTGAAGAACGAAAGCCGGTTCTCGCGCACCTATGTCGTGTGCGCAGGCAATCGGGTCGTCGGCTACTTCTGTATCTCGGCCGGATCGGTTGAACGCAGCGCGGCTCCCGGCAAGATGCGGCGTAACGCGCCCGACCTGATTCCGGTTTCGATTATCGGGCGGCTCGCCGTTAGCCTCGACCATGCGGGCAAGGGCCTCGGTATGGACCTTTTGTCGGACGCGCTGCGGCGGATTGCAGTCGCCTCGCAAAGCATCGGCATAGGGGCCGTGCTTGTCCAAGCGAAGGATGAAGCGGCCAAACGCTTCTATCTGCGCTGTGCGGAGTTCATAGAGTATCCCGAGGACAGCCGAACGCTGTTCCTGCCCATCGAAACCGTTGTCGCGGGTTTTGGTTAGGTGCGGCAGCTCTTGAGGATAGCTAACGAAGCACCGTGACGGTATAATCCTGTTTCATCGAGCACATTCTCCGAGTCGATGCCAAACTGCTGGCAGTTCCCGTCTCCAGCGATAGATGACGAAATGTCGAACTTCATCGCCAGCCCAAAAAGCTCAATAATTTCAAGATCGAACTTTTCTGACGGTAGGCTTGACGGTATCTCGACATGCGAAAAAATATTTTCGCATTATTTTTCAACTCAGTAGGTTATCTCAAAATAATCGAGTGGGAGTGACGCGGACTCGCGGCAAGATGCTGGCTGCGGCGCTGCTCGCGCTCGCCGCGCCTGCTGCCGCCGTTTCCAATCCGCCCGCATGGACCCGCTCGATCGCGCCGTTCCACCTGATCGGCCCGATCGATTATGTCGGCACCGAAGGGCTGGCGGCCTATCTGATCCACACCAGCGCCGGCGCTATCCTGATCGACGCGCCGATGGCGGAGAATGCCGCGCGGCTGGAAAGGAATATCGCCGCGCGGGGGAAGCTGCGCGACGTGAAGCTGATCCTGCTCAGCCATGCGCATTTCGATCACGCCGGCGGCCTCGCCGCGCTCAAGCGCGCGACCGGGTCGGCGCGCGCGACGCCCGCGCGGTCGAGACCGGCACGCCGCCGGGCGAGACGAGCTACGGCGTGATCCGCTTTCCGGCCGCGCATGTCGATCGCGCCATCCGAGATGGCGAGACGGTGACGCTCGGCGGCGTGACGCTGACGGCGGTGGCGACGCCCGGCCACACGCCGGGCTGCACGAGCTGGAAGATGCGCATTGCCGATGGCGGCGTGCCGCGCGAGGTGCTGTTCGCGTGCAGCATCACGGTGGCGGGTAACCGGTTGGTCGATAACCGCGCCTATCCCGGTATCGTCGGCGATTTCCGCCGCAGCTTCGACCGGCTCGCGCGCGAGAAGGCGGATTTGGTGTTGCCGTTCCACCCGGAGACGGTCGACGTACTCGGCCGTGCGAGGCGGCGGGCGCTGGTCGATCCCACGGTACTGCCAAAAATGGTGCGGGATGCGCGAACCGCGTTCGACGCCGATCTGGCAAGGCAACAGAACCGGCATCGGGACTGACGTCCTTTACCGCGAATTAAGGCGGTTCGCCCATGCTGCCGGCAATGGACCGGGCAACCTTGCGGCGCGCAGGCCGCGCTCTCGCGCATTTTTCAAGGTCGCGGAATCTGTTCGAGCGCCATGCGCTTCCGGTCTATGGACTGTGCTTGCTCGGCGCCGGTATCGCCGCGTGCGCCGTGGCGACCGGCCGGTTCGACTATGATCCCGCCATGCTGGCCGATGTGCTGCAATCCGCCGGTGTGGGGCTCGCATTTGCCTATGCGGTGAGGTGGATCGGCTTCGTGAAGATCGCGGATCTGCTCGAACAATCGACGTTGCTGCCGCTTGCCGGTGTCGTCTTCGCCTTTTACTCGATTGTTGTCGCGTCGTTCAACGCGCCGATCGCGGACGGGATGCTGGCGCGAATGGATCGGGAATTTCTCGCGCTGGACAGGGCGCGCGCGATAGACCTGCTGATGGCGTCGGGCAGGATCAAGTTCATATGGGCGTGGATCTACAACAGCTTGAAGTTCACGCCCGCTATTCTGCTGGCGGCATTGGTGCTTTCCGGCGAACGCGCGCGCGCCTGGGCGATTCTTACCGCCCTTATCGCGACGGCCTTCGTATGCATCGCCTTCATCGCGCTCATGCCCGCTTACGGGAATCCGCCATTCCCCTATGAGTTCGTGGATGTCCTGAACGGCGCGCGTAACGGCACGGTGCGGACATTCGATTTTTCCGTCGTCACCGGCATGGTCACGTTCCCGAGCATGCACGCGGCCGATGCGGTCATCCTCGCCTGCGCGTTCGGATGGCTCGGCCGCTGGGCGATACCGCTGGTGGTGCTCAATGCCCTGATGTTCGTATCAGCCCTGACGGTCGGAGGACATTACGCGGTCGACCTGATCGCGGGTGGCCTGATCGGCGCGATCATGCTGGCGCTGTCGCTGCGGCTGCATGGCGAGGCGGGGCGTGCCGTGCGACCCCCGGCGCTATCCGCGCCTCGCTTCCTGTCCGCGCGGACCTTAGTGTCCGGATAGCGGAGGGAATGGGATGATTGCGGAGGCTTCTCTTGCCGATGAGGCAGAATTGGTCGTTCTATGGGAAGTCTGCGGGCTGACCCGCCCGTGGAATCCGCCGGCGCGCGATATCGCGCGGGCGCTTGGCGGCCCCGCCTCGACCATCCTCGTCGCGCGTCGCGAGGGGGCGGTCACCGGAAGCGTGATGGTGGGGCATGACGGGCATCGCGGCTGGGTCTATTACCTTGCCGTCGCGCCGGATGCGCGCCGCACTGGGCTGGGGCGCGCGCTGATGCAGGCCGCCGAGGCGTGGCTGCGCGAGCGCGGCGCGCCGAAGCTGCAACTGATGGTGCGTGCCGGCAACGAAGAGGTGCTGGCCTTCTATCGCGCGCTGGGCTTTGTCGATCAACCGGTTGCGGTGCTCGGCCGTTTCCTCGATTGAGGGAGAATGACAACACTCTACGGCATCCCCAATTGCGACACGGTGAAGAAGGCGCGCGCGTGGCTCGACCAGCGTGGCGTTGCTTACGCCTTCCACGACTATAAGAAGGCCGGTGTGGACGAGGCGGCGTTGCGCGGCTGGGTGGCGCGGGTCGGATGGGAGAAACTGCTCAACCGCGCCGGCACCACCTTTCGCAAGCTGCCGGACGAGGCGAAGGCCGGTCTCGACGCGGAAAAGGCGATCGGGCTGATGCTCGCCAACCCTTCGGCAATCAAGCGCCCGGTGGTGACGAAGGGCGACGCGTTGCTCGTCGGCTTCGATGCCGCGCAATATGAAACGCTTGTGTAACGGATAGTTACGGCGCACATTCTTCTCCGGACGTGGGGGGAAGACGGATGAGCCAGTTCGCGACGCGCGTGCCCTTGTGGTTCCGTATTGCCGCCCTTCTGCTGGTCGCGTGGGGCGCGATGGGCGTTTTCGCCTGCGTCCAGCAATTCCGCCTCGGCGCCGATGCGATGGGCGACGCCACCGCTTATGATCGCGCGCTCTATGCCGCGCTGCCGGGCTGGTACAATTGGGTCTATGCACTGGCGGTGGGTAGCGGATTCGCGGGCGCGGTGGCGCTGCTGCTCGGCAAGGCTGCGGCGCGGCCGCTGTTCATCGTGTCGCTCGTCGCGGTGATCGTCCAGTTCGGCTACCTGTTCGCGACCACCGACATCATCGCCAGCAAGGGCCTGTGGGTGGCCTATTTCCCGCTGGCCATCGTCGCGGTGGCGTTGTTCGAGCTGTGGCTCGCCGGGGTGGCGATCCGCAGGGGCTGGGTGCGGCGCGGGCGCTGGGTGCGGTAGCGCGCGGGCTGGCATTGCGGCTGATGAACCTCTAAGCCTGCCGCCCATGTCCACGACCTTCACGATCGACAGCTCCACCAGCCGGGCGACACCCGTCTCGGCGCCGATGAAGCGCGTCACCGTCCCCGCTGTGCGCAAGCGCAAGGGGGCGGAGCCGCTGGTGATGCTTACCGCCTATACGGTGCGCAACGCGCAATTGTTCGATCCGCATTGCGACCTGCTGCTGGTCGGTGACAGCCTGGGACAGGTGATCTACGGCTTGCCGTCCACTGTCCCCGTGACGCTGGAGATGATGGCGGCGCACGGCGCGGCGGTGGTGCGCGGCAGCTATCATGCGATGGTGGTGATCGACATGCCGTTCGGCAGCTATGAGGCGTCGCCCGAAAAGGCTTTCGAGAGCGCCGCGTGGCTGCTCAAGCAGACCGGCGCGGCGGCGGTGAAGCTGGAAGGCGGGGCGGCGATGGCGCCGACCGTCAAGTTCCTCGTCGATCGCGGCATTCCGGTGATGGGCCATGTCGGGCTGACGCCGCAGGCGGTGAACATGCTCGGCGGCTATGGCGCGCGCGGGCGGACGCAGGAGGAAGCGGCGAAGATCATCGACGATGGCCAGGCGATCGACCGTGCCGGCGCCTTCGCGATGGTGGTGGAGGGCGTGGTCGAGCCGATCGCGATCGAGCTGACCCGCACGGTGGAATGCGTGACGATCGGCATCGGCGCGTCGGCGCATTGCGACGGACAGGTACTGGTGGCCGAGGACATGCTCGGCCTGTTCGAGCGCACGCCGCGTTTCGTGAAGCGGTACGGCGACATGGCGAGCTTCGTCTCGGGCTGCGCCGAGGCCTATGCGGACGAGGTCCGCTCGCGCGCTTTCCCCGGCCCGGCGCAGACCTATCAGCCGAAATAGCAAGCCGCTTCCGTTTCTCCCGGCGCATCGCTAAACAGACGCGCTTTTCCAGTATCCGGAGTTCGCCTTGGCCCTGACGCCGCAAAGCAATGAAGCGTTCCTGCGTGAAGTCGATGACGAGTTGCGCCGGGATCAGGCGCTCGATTTCTGGCGGCGGTACGGCCGGTGGCTGATCGCGGCGATCATCCTTGCGCTGGGGGCGTTCGCGGGACTTCTGTTCTGGCAGAACCAGCAGGGCAAGGCGGCCGAGCGGCAGGGTGAGCAGCTTCAGGCCGCCTTCGACGATCTCGGCGCGGGCAAGCCCGATGCCTCCGCCAAGACGCTGGCGGAACTGGCGCAGTCCAAGTCCGATGGCTATCGCGCGGTGGCGCGCTTCACCCAGGCGGATATCGCGCTGCGCAAGAACGACCTGAAGGGCGCGGCGCAGCAATTCGCGGCGGTCGCCGGCGACCAGTCGATGGCCAAGCCGTTCCGCGATCTCGCGCTGATCCGCCAGACCAATGCCGAGTTCGACACGCTCAAGCCCGATGTCGTCGTCAGCCGGTTGCGTGGGCTGGCGATCGCCGGCAATCCCTATTTCGGCAGCGCGGGCGAGCTGGTTGCGATCGCCTATCTGAAGCAGGGGCGGCGCGATCTCGCGGGGCAGCTCTTCGGCCAGATCGCGGCATCGGAGCAGGTGCCGCCCTCGATCCGTCAACGCGCGGTTCAGATGGCCGGGGTATTGAACACCGACAAGACCGGCACGGACAACGGCGCGACGGGCGGCAACGAGAAGGCCAAGCAGTAATGAAGAAGGTTCTGGCTGCGCCGCTGGTGATCGCCGCGCTCGTTGGCTTGAGCGGCTGCGGCATATTCAAGGGCCACGGCCCGAAGAAGACGCCGACGCTGGGCGAGCGCATCCCCATCCTCGTTTCGGAAAACGGCGCGGCGGTCGATCCGTCGATGTCGGGCGTGGCTGTGACGCTGCCGCCGGCCACGGCGAATGACGCCTGGGCGCAGCCGGGCGGCAATGCGGCGAAGAACATGGGCAACCTCGCGCTCGCCGCCTCGCCGACGCGGGCATGGAGCGCGCGGATCGACGGTGGATCGAGCCGGCAGCGGCTAGGCGCGGCGCCGGTGGTGGCCGAGGGCAAGCTGTTCGCGGTCGATGTCGATGCCGTGGTCCATGCCTTCCGCGCCGACACCGGCGCGGTGCTGTGGACCGCGCCGCTCGCCACCGGCAAGAAGAACAGCGCGGCGCGCTTCGGCGGCGGCGTCTCCTATGACGACGGCAAGGTCTTCGCGACCGACGGGCTGGGCGACGTGGTGGCGCTGAACGCGGCGGACGGCGCGGTGGTGTGGCGCGCCAAGCCGGGCGGCCCGCTGCGCGGCGCGCCGACCGTCGCCGGCGGCCAGATCTATGTGCTGAGCCAGGACAACCAGCTTTTCGCGCTGGGCGAAGCGGACGGCAAGGTCATCTGGGCGGAATCCGGTAGCCTCGAATCGCAAGGCGTGTTCGGCGTCGCGGCGCCGGCGGTTGCCTCCGGCACGGTGGTCGCCGGCTTCTCGTCGGGCGAGCTTAGCGCCTATCGCTACGAGAACGGGCGCACCTTGTGGCAGGATGCGCTGTCGCGCACCTCAATCTCCACCTCGGTTTCCAGCCTTGCCGATATCGATGCCGATCCGGTGATCGCCGACGGCCGCGCTTATGCGGTCGGGCAGGGCGGGCGCATGGTCGCGCTGGAGATTTCCACCGGCCAGCGCCTGTGGGAGCAGAATCTCGCCGGCACCTCCACGCCGTGGCTGGCAGGCGAGTGGCTGTTCGTCATCACCGACGATGCGCGGCTGATCTGCCTGTCGCGCGCCAACGGCAAGGTGCGCTGGATCTCGCAGCTTCGCGGCTACAAGAACGTCAAGAAGAAGTCCGGCGCCTATGTGTGGTTCGGCCCGGTGCTGGCGGGCGACAAATTGTGGCTGACCAACACCCGCGGCGAGATCGTCGGCATTTCGCCCACCGACGGCAAGGTCGTCACCACCATCCGGCAAGGCGCGGAATTGAGCCTGCCGCCGGTAGTGGCCAATTCGACGCTCTACGTTCTCGACCAGAAGGGGCACATCACCGCATATCGGTGATGCCCGCCCATAGGTGACGGGCGCGCGCATTGCGGCTATTGCGCCGCGATGCCGCTTCCCATCGTCGCGATCGTCGGCCGACCCAATGTCGGTAAATCGACCCTGTTCAACCGCCTTGTCGGCAAGAAGCTGGCGCTGGTGGACGACCGTCCCGGCGTCACGCGCGACCGGCGCGAGGGGGACGCGCATCTGCTCGGCCTCGATTTCCGCGTCGTGGACACGGCTGGCTATGAGGACGAGGACCCCAATACGCTCCCCGGCCGGATGCGCCGCCAGACCGAGGCGGCGGTGAAGGCAGCCGACGTCGCGCTGTTCCTGATCGACGCGCGCGCCGGCATCGTCCCGCTCGATGAGGAGATCGCCCGCTGGCTGCGCGGATCGACCACGCCGATCATCCTCGTCGCGAACAAGGTGGAGGGGCGCTCGGGCGATCAGGGCGTGCTCGAATCGCTCGCGCTCGGCTTCGGCGATCCGGTGCAGCTTTCGGCCGAGCATGGCGAGGGCGTCGCGGACTTGTTCGAGGCGCTGCTGCCGCATCTGGAGCGCGCGGAGGAGGAAACGGACGCGGAGGAGGATGAGGAAGCGGACGACGCGCCGCTGAAGCTCGCCATCGTCGGCCGCCCCAATGCCGGCAAGTCGACGCTGGTCAACCGGATGCTCGGCGAGGATCGCATGATCACCGGCCCGGAAGCCGGCATCACGCGCGATTCGATCGCGATCGACTGGACGTGGAACGGCCCCGACGGCCCGCGCGCGGTGCGGCTGATCGACACCGCCGGGATGCGCAAGCGCGCCAAGGTGCAGGACAAGCTGGAGAAGCTCTCGGTGGCCGACGCGCTCCACGCGGTCGATTTCGCCGAGGTGGTGGTGCTGCTGCTCGACGCGACGCTGGGGCTGGAGGCGCAGGACCTGCGCATCGCCGACAAGGTGCTGTCGGAAGGCCGCGCGCTGCTGATCGCGCTCAACAAATGGGATGTCGCGGCCGACCCTTCGTCGCTGTTCAACGGCGTGCGCAAGGCGCTGGAGGACGGCCTCAGCCAGGTGAAGGGCGTGCCGCTGCTCACCGTCTCGGCGGTGACGGGCAAAGGCATCGACCAGCTTCTCGCCGCCGCCTTCGAGACGCGCGCCGCATGGTCGCGCCGCGTGCCGACCGGCGAGCTGAACCGCTGGTTCGAGCGCGCGATCGAGGCCAATCCGCCGCCCGCGCCCGGCGGCAAGCGCATCAAGATGCGCTATGTGACGCAGGTGAAATCGCGCCCGCCGAGCTTCGTCATCTTCGGCACGCGCGTCGATCAGCTTCCCGCCAGCTACGAACGCTATCTGATGAACAGCCTGCGCCGCGACCTTGGCTTCGGGGCGGTGCCGGTGCGCCTGACGCTGCGCGCGCCGCGCAATCCGTTCACGCAGGGCAAGGGGTAGAGCGGGCATCGCCGCACGAAAGTTTCCCGAGGCTAACCCATGGTTACGTGGTGTTTACGATCTTCGGTTAGCTATCGCATCGGACGCCGCAACGCGGGCACGGAGGGAGACGGGGGTGTCGTTCGAAGGCTCCACGCTGGTCGACTGGAATGTTTTTGCGCGTGCCCGCACGGAGCTGGGCGCGGGCTTCATCCGCATCCTGGGCTATTTCCGCGAGGACGGCGTGAAGTCGCTCGCGGCGATCGAGGAGGCGGCGCAGGCGCAGAACGCCGCCGCGATGGTGATCCCCGCCCATACATTGAAGGGCGAATCCCTCCAGTTCGGGGCGGAGCCGCTGGCCGCGCTGGCGGAATCGATCGAGCTGGCCGCGCGCTATTGCGTCGAGACGCGCGACGCGCCGACCGGACTGATCGAGGATATCGTCAAATTGCGCCCGCTGTTCGAGCAGACGCTGGCGCTGCTGGAGCGGGAAACGAACCCGCTGGCGGAGCGCCGCCCCGTCGCCTTCGGCCGCCGCCCCGCTCCGGGAGGCTTCGGCCAGGCGTGACGCCGCGCCGCCCGCTAGGGCCAAGGCGCGACGCAACCCGTTACTCGTCCTCGCTCTTGGCGTTGAGCTGGATGTAGTTCTGCAAGCCCATCCGTTCGATCATGTCGAACTGGCGCTCCAGCGTATCGACATGCTCCTCCTCGCTTTCGAGGATCTTGGTGAACAGGTCGCGGCTGACGTAATCCTTCACTTCCTCGCAATGCGCGACCGCGCCCTTGAGCTGGGCCACCGCCTCCAGCTCGAGCGCCAGATCGGCCTTCAGCACTTCCTCCACCGATTCGCCGATGCGCAGCCGGCCGAGAAGCTGGAAGTTCGGCAGCCCGTCCAGGAACAGGATGCGCTCCGCCAGCCAGTCGGCGTGCTTCATCTCGTCGATCGATTCGTGGCGCTCGAACGCGGCGAGCTTCTTCACGCCCCAATGGTCGAGCAGGCGGTGGTGCAACCAATATTGATTGATAGCGGTCAGCTCGTTCTTCAGCGTCTCGTTGAGCAGTTCGATGACGCGCGGGTCGCCCTTCATTTCTTCATGTCTCCGGTTGAAGCATCTATTCTACCGCGCGGCGGATAGCTGCGGCAACCGGAAAAATGGCGGATTTCTGCGGTTTTCCTTGCTGCGACTGTTACGCAGCAGCGCGTTCCTGATCGATAATGGATCGCGCATACGTCACGCACTGGCCGCATTTCGGCTGACGGCCGAGCGAGCGATAAGCCTGACAGGTCGTCTTCGATCCGGCGCGCGCGGCCTCGCGCACCTCGGCTTCACGAATGGCATTGCACACGCAGACGACCATGCGGCTCTCCTTGGCTCTGCCGATCATCTATCGTTACTGCGATGCGCTCGCAAGTGCTTTTGCGGATGGTTCGCAATTACGCGACCGCCGCATCGGCTGCCATCTGCCGCGCGCGATGCTGCGCCAGAGCCATTCGCACGGGCCATAAGCGAATCGGCCCAGCCACGGTTTCGACCACAGCAGCATCAGCGCCCAGACCGCCAGCACCACCGGATAGAGCTGCCACCGTTCAAGCCGCCCGAACCAGCCCAGCCCGTAGCCGTAGAACAGCGACGTGCAGACGATGCTGGTGCCGAGATAGTTGCTGAACGCCATCCGCCCGGCGGCGGCGATCCGCGCGGTCAGCCATCGCGCGCGCGCCGAGGTGACGAGCAGGATGACGAGCGCGGCATGGGCCAGCGCCATCCACGGTCGCAGCAGCACGAGATGCAGCGGCTCGCTGAGGATCAGCACGATCGGATCGAACCGCGTCCGCGTCAGCCACAATGCCAGCACGGCATAAGGCGGGATGGTGAGCGCATAGCCGCCGATCGCCACGCCCCAATAAGCGCGGCGCGGCCATGCGCCGGAGAAGAAGCCGGCGCGGAACAGCGTCATGCCGAGCAGCATCAGCCCAAGCGTCTCGGGGAGCATCCCCGGCATCACCTGCGTCTCGAGAAAGGTCGCCTCGCGCGCGCGGGCGGAGGCGATCTCGCGCCAGCCGCCGCGATAGGTGGCGATCTCGCTCGCGGCGGGCGGATGCGGCGGCACCAGCGCGGCGCGATAGCTCGCCCATTGCGCGCGCACCGCCTCGCTCGCGTTCGGCGCGGCGGCGACCGCCTCGAACCGCCGCGTGTCGATATAGTCGAGCACGCCGACCGCGAGCTGCCACATCAGCAGCCCCGCCGCCGCCCCGGCGAGCAGCCGCGCCGGCCAGCGCCACAATGCGAACAGCAGCGCGCCGCACACCGCGTAGAGCGTCAAGATGTCGCCGGCCCAGATCAGGTAGGCATGGACGAGGCCGATCGCGAACAGGCTCGCCATCCGCGCATGATGCACCCGCGCCGGGCTGGCGCCGCCCGCCAGCGCGCGCTCCGCGACAAGCAGGGTGGAGGCGCCGAACAACATCGTGAACAGCCCGCGCATCTTCCCGTCGGCGAGCACATAGACGATCGCCCACGCCCACCAGTTCGCCCCGCTCGCGCCGCCGGCGAAATCAGGGTCGACATAGGCATAGGCGGGCAGCGCGAACGAGACGATGTTGAGCAGCAGGATGCCCATCACCGCGACCCCGCGCACCGCGTCCAGCGTCGCGATCCGTGCGGGCGGCGGCGCTCCGCCGGGAAGGGCGCTCACCGCCGCGCGATGAAGGCGATGGGCAGGCCGACCAGCACGACGTGGCAGAACAATTGCGTCACGACCCCCGCCGTCGATGGCATCACGCCGAAGCGCAGCGGCACGACGATCAGGTTCATCGCGACGAAGGTGACGAGGCCGTAGCTGATGCCGGCCAGGGCGGGTTGCCGCCGCAGCCATGCCATCCGGTCAGCCGCCAGCACGAACGCCGCCGCCATCACCGCCATCAGCGCATAATGGACGGCCAGCCCGAGCAATGCGACCGGCAGCCCGCGCACCGGCACGCCGGGAAACGGCCCCGATGCGACATAGGCCAGCATCTCCGAAATGGTGCGCCTGCCGTAGAACAGCGTCAGCCCGATCGCGGCGAGGATATCAAGCGTCCCGGCGACGAGCGTCGCCTTCGCGATGCGGCTACCGGCGGAGGAGGGCGCGGAGAAGGTCTGCTGCATGGCGCGAATATAGAACGGGCTGATTCCGAAAGCCAATTCAGACGGGCGCCGCGTCCACTCAGACCGTCGCCGCGCTCGCCAGCCCGCATTCGGCCTCGCCCGTCTCGATCTGGATCGTCGCATGGCCGATCCCGAAGCGGACATGGAGCATCGTCTGCGCTTCGTAAAGGAATGCGTCGCCGGGGTGGCCGGCGGGGATCAGCAGATGCGCCGTCAGCCCCGGCTCGGTGGTCGACATCGGCCAGATGTGGAGATCGTGCACCTCGTGGACGCCGGGAAGCTCGGCGAGCGCGGCCGCGACCCCGTCATAGTCGATCCCGCGCGGGACGGCGGCGAGCGCCATCTCGACGGTTTCGCGCAGCAGCCCCCACGTCTGCCAGAAGATCAGCGCGACGATCACGAGGCTGACCAGGGCGTCGATCCACGCCGCGCCGGTTAGCCAGATCACGATGCCGGCGACGACCACCCCCGCCGACACCGCCGCGTCGGCGGCCATGTGGAGATAGGCGCCGCGGATGTTCACGTCGCCCTTGCGGCCCGAGGCGAACAGCAGCGCGGTGCCGGCGTTCACTGCGATGCCGATCGCCGCGACCCATGAGACGGTGAGCCCCGAGACCGGCGCGGGATTGCCGAAGCGCTCGATCGCCTCCATCGTGATCGCGCCGAGCGCGACGAGCAGCAGCAGCGCGTTGGCCAGCGCGGCGAGGATCGTCGACCCCTTCAACCCGTAGGTGAAGCGTTTCGACGGCGGCGTCCGCGCCAGCGCCGCGCCGCCCCACGCCACCGCGAGGCCGAGCACGTCGGACAGATTGTGCCCGGCATCGGCGAGCAGCGCGACCGAATGGGTCAGCAGCCCCGCGATTGCCTCCGCGATCAGATAGGCGAGGTTCAGCCCGATGCCGATCGCGAAGGCGCGATCCCATTGCGCGGGCGGGGCGTGGTGGTGATGGCCATGGCCGTGATTATGGTCATGCTCGTGATCGTGGTCATGGCTGTGACCGGCGTGGCCGTGCCCGTTGCCATGTCCGTGTTGATGCAGCCCCATCAGGCGACCTCCAGCAATCGTTCGGCCTGCGCGCGGGCCTCGTCGGTGATGGTCGCGCCGGACAGCATCCGCGCGATCTCCTCGCGCCGCGCCGCCTCGTCAAGCGCGGTGACGCCGGTACGGGTGACGACGCCGTCGTGGCTCTTGGCGATCAGCAGATGCGCCGCGCCGCGCGCCGCCACCTGCGGGCTGTGCGTCACCACCAATAGCTGCGCGCGGCCCGCCAGCCGCGCCAGCCGGTCGCCGATCGCTGAGGCGACCGCGCCGCCGACGCCCCGGTCGATCTCATCGAACACCATCGTCTCCGCGCCGCCTTCCGCCGCGAGCGCCACCTTGAGCGCGAGGATGAAGCGCGACAGCTCGCCGCCGCTGGCGATGCGGATCAGCGGGGCGAACGGCGCGCCGGGGTTGGTGGCGATCTCGAACTCCACGCGGTCCTGGCCCGCCGCGCCCCAGCTATCCGGGCCGGCGGGGGTGATCGCGGTACGGAAGCGCGCCGCGTCGAGCTTGAGCGGCGCCAGCTCCGCCGCGACCGCCGCGTCGAGCCGCGCGGCGGCGGCGGCGCGCGCCTCGCCCAGCGCGGCGGCGGCGGCGTCATAGGCGCGCGATGCCCTCGCGACCGCCGTCTCCAGCGCGGCGATCCCTTCCTCGCCCGCGTTGAGCCGCGAGAGCCGGGCACGCAATTCTTCGGCCAGCGCGGCGAGGTCGTCGGGCTGGACGCGATGCTTGCGGGCGAGACCGCGCAGTTCGAACAGTCGCGCCTCATCCTCCTCCAGCGCGCGCGGATCATAAGCGAGCGCGAGGCGGGCGTCGTGGAGCCGCTCCTCCGCGGTGCCCGCCTCGGTGAGCGCGCGGTCGATCGCGGCGAGCGCGTCGGCCAGCGCCTGATGATCGGGCGCGACCCGCTCCAGCACGCGCGCCGCCTGCCTGAGATGGGCGAGCGCGCCCTCCGATCCTTCAAGATGCCCGGCGATCGCGCCCAGCTCCTCCGCGATCCGCGCGGCGCGCTGCATCGCGCGGCGCTTGTCGGCCAGCGCCTGCTCCTCGCCCGGCTCGGGGGCGAGCGCGTCCAGCTCGGCGACGGCGTGTTCCAGCCATTCGCGGTCGCGGGCGGCGGTGTCGATCTCGGCGCGGGCGGCGGCCAGCGCCTCCTCGGCGCCGCGCCGCGCCGCCCAGGCGGCCGCGGTCGCCCCGGTGTCGATCCGGCCGAAGGCGTCGAGCAATGCGCGGTGCCCGGCCGGCGCTAGCAGCCCGCGCTCGTCGTGCTGGCCGTGGATCTCCACCAGCAGCGCGCCGATCTCGCGCAGCAGCCCGGCGGAGGCGGGCTGGTCGTTGAGGAAGGCGCGGCTGCCGCCGTCGGCCTTGACGATGCGGCGGACGATCAGCGGCTCGCCCGGCTCGACTTCGAAGCCGTTGGCCTCCAGCAGCCGCGCCGCCTCCGCCGGAGGATCGAAGGTGGCCGTCACCGACGCCTGCGCCGCGCCGTGGCGCACCAGCCCGCTGTCCGCTCGCTGGCCGAGCGCCAGCCCGAGCGAATCGAGCAGGATCGACTTGCCTGCGCCGGTCTCCCCGGTCAGCACGCCGAGGCCGGGGCCGAACTCGAGGTCCAGCGCCTCGATCAGCACCACGTCACGGATCGACAGCGCGGTCAGCATCGCGCGTTCCCGCTTGCGCGCCGCCGCGCGATGAACCGGGCGGCAGCGGTCCGCGCCCGGATCATCGCGTCAGAACCCCGGCGTATTGGAAGACGGAGAGGCGGGAGTCGGCGAACCCGGCGCCGCCTGGGTCGGCGCGGGCGGGGCGGCGGTGCCCGGCGCCGCCGCCGGCGCGGTCGCCACCGGCACGACGAGCTGGCCCGGCGCGAGCGGCGGGATGTTCGTCGGCGGATATTCCTTCACCAGCTTGTACGCCCGCTGATACCAGTCGGTGCCCGGATAGTTGGCGCCCAGCACGGCCGCCGCCTTCTCCGCCTCGCCACGCACGCCGAGCGACAGATAGGTCTCGGTGAGCCGCATCAGCGCCTCGGGCGTGTGGGTCGTCGTCTGGTAATCGTCCACCACCTTGCGGAAGCGCAAGGTCGCCGCGAGCCACTGGCCGCGCCGTTCGTAGAAGCGGCCGATCTCCATCTCCTTGCCCGCGAGATGGTCGCGGACGAGGTCGACCTTCAGCCGCGCGTCGGCGGCATAGCGCGAATTGGGATAGCGGCGGATCAGCTCGCCCAGCGCGTCCTGCGCCTGCGAGGTGATCTTCTGGTCGCGCGTCACATCGCTGATCTGCTCGTAATAGCATAGCGCGATCAGGTAATAAGCGTACACCGCATCCTTGTTGCCCGGATGGACCGAGATGAAGCGCTGCGCCGACTGGATCGAGTCGGTGTAGCTGCGCGCGAGATAGTGGCTGAACGCGCCCATCAGCTGCGCGCGGCGCGCCCATACCGAATAGGGGTGCTGCCGCTCCACCTCGTCGAACAGCGCGGCCGCTTCCTTGTAACGGTGCGCGTCGAGCCGGTGCTTCGCGGCGGTGTACAGCGTGCCGACGTCGCGCGCGACATAGGGCAGGTCGCCCTTGGCGCGGTTGCGCGCGCAGCCGGCGATCGGAAGGGCAACGACGGCGACCAGCGCGAGTGCCAGCGGACGGGAGAAAGGGATACGCATCTGCAACGCCTTTAGCCTATGCCCGCCGCCACGAACAACGGGGAAACGCATTCGTCGCGGCGCGCGTTGAATGCCGGTGATCCGCTATTTCGGAGATGAAGATGACTGCGACCTTGCTGGCCACCAAGCGTGTCGAGAAACCGTGGGGAAGGCACCACCTCTATCCCGGTTTCCCCGATCCCGCGCCGGGCGGCGAGCCGATCGGCGAGATATGGTTCCAGTCGCCGCATCCGGAGGAGCCGGAGTTGCTGGTCAAATATCTCTTCACCAGCGAGAAGCTGTCGGTGCAGGATCACCCGTCCGACGCTGAGGCGAAGGCGCGCGGGCTGCCGCGCGGCAAGGACGAATGCTGGGTGGTCCTCGCCGCCGAGCCGGATTCGACCATCGCGATCGGGCCGAAAGCGCCGATCACCGCCGACGAATTGCGCGCCAGCGCGCTCGACGGGTCGATCGAGCACAAGCTCGACTGGAAGAAGGTGAAGGCCGGCGATTTCTATTATTCCGGCGCGGGCACGATCCACGCGATCGGCGCCGGGCTGACCGTGATCGAGGTGCAGCAGAACGCCGACGTCACCTACCGCCTGTACGATTACGGCCGACCGCGCGAATTGCACCTCGATGATGGCGTGGCGGTGGCGGACCTCGATCCGTGGTCGCCGCCGCCGATGCCGGCGGAGGTCTCACCGGGGCGGACGATCCTGGTCGAGGGGCCGAAATTCGTGCTGGAGCGTTGGGACGGTGGCGCGCGCGAGATCGCGCTGCCGGCGGGGACATGGGGCTGGCTCGTGCCGATCGCCGGCAGCGGCGTTGTCGGCGGCGTCGCGTGGCGCGCGGGCGAATGCGTGATGGTGTCGGGCACGGAGGCACTGCACGCCGAGGCGGGGAGCGACCTGCTGTTCGCCTATCCGGGGACGCGGCGGATTTGAACGCGGACGGGAGGTTATCGCCAGGCATTGTGCCACTTTGGGACGTTGCCACATTGAGTGTCGATTGTACGTTCTGACGTTTGACACTCATCTTCTCTTCATTAATTATCCATTAACTAACAGTGAGTCGGGGCGCTTGAGAGCGCTGTTCTCTCTTCTCTGTGCGGGAAGGGAGGCGGCGTTTTTCATCTTATAGGCATGTTTAGGGAGATTATTATGCTGAGAAAGATGAGAAAGATCGCCCCGGCAATCGGTGCGTTGGCGGTGGCTTCGCTTTTCTCCACCGCCGCGAGTGCTCATATGGTCACCTTCGGCTGGAAGGAAACCAGCGCGGGCACGGTGCTGTACGCGGAACATTGGCACGGCGATCTGAGCGCTCCCTATTCGGACAATGGTGGCCTGCACATCACGGATACCGCGACCAGCAATACGATCACCGTTCAGTGGGCGGGTGTCATCAACAACACCGTCGTGGGCGATCTCGGCCTCACTGGTTACGTGGCCGATTCGGTAAACGCCGGCAGCGGCACCTACAACGACTGGATGTTCACCAGCGCCATCCCGCTCGGGAACGGCATCTATGATTTCTTCACTGGCACGAACTGCTGCATCGACACGATGGGTGACCCGGAACGCGTCACGATCACCGGTATCACCACGCAGCCTCCGGGAATCGGCGGCAGCGTGCCGGAGCCGGCGACCTGGGCGCTGATGATCATGGGCTTCGGTGCGGTTGGCGGCGCGATGCGCGTCCGTCGCCGGGCGGTCAATTTCGCGGCCTGATCGATCGCGGTCATCTGCTGAAAACGAGGCGCCGGTCGGGAAACGATCGGCGCCTTTTTCATGCGGCGCGATGTCGGCCGATGTGTCTGCGCGGCACCTTCACGGGCAGGAGCGGTATCTGGATTATCTGCCCTGTTCCCCCTCGATCAGCATGCCGAAGGCCGATCCGGCGAACAATATGTCCTGCGTGGTGAAGCCGTCCCGCGAGATCGGCGCGGGGAGGTGATAGACCGCCCCGCCGAGCCGCGACAGATCCGGCCTGGCGATCTTCTCCGCGGCTTCGTGGAGCGTCTGTGCATTCCCGACACTGTAGGGCGGCTGGCAGGTCGCGGCGGCGAAGAAATCGGGCGCGGCGGCGGTTTCCTCGGCGGCGGCCGGAGTGAAGGCGAGCAGCGCGAGCGCGGTCAGGCGGCGTAGCATGGCGTGGGATTGCCCGGATCGCCGGGGGCGATCAAGAACCTGCTTTCCTCCGTTCGCCCTGAGCTTGTCGAGCCGAAGGCCGGTGAGGCCAACGGCTGCACTTCTTCTCGGAAGAAAAGGCGGGGCTTCGACAAGCTCAGCTCGAACGGAGGAAAGAGAGGCCCGCCCGCCGGAGCGAGCTTACGCCCCCATAAGCTTCGGGAAGAACCCCTCATGCGCTTCGCGCAGCATGTCGAGCGTAACCACGTCGTCGCGATTCGGGCGCTCGAAGATCAGGCGCTTGCCGCCGGTCCGCCCGAGCGGTTCCGCTTCCACCCCTGCTTCCAGCGCGGCGTGGAGGAAATCGGCCAGCGCATGGTCGTGCACCGTCACGACATACACGCCCTGCTCCTCGGCGAAGAAGGATTCGGCGCAGCCGAACGGCTGCTTGCGATCGATCATCGCGCCGATGCCGCTCGCCAGCGCCATCTCCGCCAGCGTCACCGCGATGCCGCCGTCCGACACGTCATGCACCGCCGAGAGCTGGCCGGAGAGGATGCCGGCGCGGATCAGGTCGCCGGCCGCTTTCTCCGCCGCCAGATCGACGCGCGGCGGCGGGCCTTCCTCGCGGCTGTGGACCTCGCGCAGCCACAGGCTCTGCCCGAGATGCCCGCGCCGCGTGCCGACCGCGAGGATCACGTCGCCCGATCCCTTGAAGGCGATGGTGGCGGACTTGCTCCAGTCCTTGAGCAGCCCGACGCCGCCGATCGCCGGCGTCGGCAGGATCGCCGAGCCGCCGCCCGTCGCCTTGCTTTCATTGTAGAGGCTGACGTTGCCCGACACGATCGGGAAGTCGAGCGCGCGGCACGCCTCGCCCATGCCCTCCAGGCAGCCGATGATCTGCCCCATGATCTCCGGCCGCTGCGGGTTGGCGAAGTTCAGGCAGTTGGTGATGGCGAGCGGGGTCGCGCCGACGGCGGTGAGGTTGCGCCACGCCTCGGCCACCGCCTGCTTGCCGCCCTCCACCGGGTCCGCGAGGCAATAGCGCGGGGTGCAGTCGGTGGTGATGGCGAGGCCCTTTTGCGTGCCGTGGACGCGCACCACCGCCGCGTCGCCGCCGGGGCGCTGCGCGGTGTCCGCGCCGACCATGTGGTCGTACTGCTCCCAGATCCAGCGGCGGCTGGCGATATCGGGGGAGCCGATCAGCGTGAGCAGGTCGGCGGCGATGTCGGTGCTCTGCGGCACGTCGACCAGCGCCTTCGCCGGCGGGGTGGGGACGTGCGGGCGATCGTAGAGCGGCGCCTCGTCGGCGAGCGGGCCGAGCGGGATGTCGCACACCACATCGCCCTTCCACTTCAGCACCATGCGGCCTGTATCGGTGACATGGCCGATCACCGCGAAATCCAGCTCCCACTTGCGGAAAATAGCCTCCGCCTCGGCCTCGCGGCCGGGCTTCAGCACCATCAGCATCCGCTCCTGCGATTCGGAGAGCATCATCTCATAGGGCGTCATCCCGGTTTCGCGCTGCGGCACGTCGTCCATCACCAGTTCGATGCCGACTCCGCCCTTCGACGCCATCTCGACGCTGGACGAGGTGAGGCCCGCCGCGCCCATGTCCTGGATCGCGACGATCGCGTCGGATGCCATGAGTTCGAGACAGGCCTCGATCAGCAGCTTCTCGGTGAACGGATCGCCGACCTGCACGGTGGGGCGCTTCTCCTCCGAATCCTCGGAGAAATCCGCCGAAGCCATCGTCGCGCCGTGAATGCCGTCGCGCCCGGTCTTGGAGCCAACATAGACGATCGGATTGCCAATGCCGGAGGCGGCCGAATAGAATATCTTGTCGGTATCGGCCACGCCCACCGTCATCGCGTTGACGAGGATGTTGCCGTCATAGGCGGGGTGGAAATTCACCTCGCCGCCCACGGTCGGCACGCCGACGCAATTGCCGTAGCCGCCGATGCCGTGGACCACGCCGGAGATCAGGTGGCGCATCTTCGGATGATCTGGACGGCCGAAGCGCAATGCGTTCATGTTCGCCACCGGCCGCGCACCCATCGTGAACACGTCGCGCAGGATGCCGCCCACGCCGGTCGCCGCGCCCTGATACGGCTCGATATAGCTCGGGTGGTTGTGGCTCTCCATCTTGAAGATCGCGGCCTGACCGTCGCCGATATCGATCACCCCGGCATTCTCGCCCGGGCCGCAGATCACCCACGGCGCTTCGGTCGGCAGCTTCTTCAGGTGGATGCGGCTCGATTTGTAGCTGCAATGTTCCGACCACATCACCGAGAAAATGCCCAGCTCCACCAGATTCGGCTCGCGGCCGAGCGCGTGGAGGAGGCGGTCATATTCCTCGGGCGACAGGCCGTGCTCGGCGACGATCTCGGGCGTGATCTGGGTCATGGCAGCGCCTTTAGGGGGCAAGGTGGATTGGAACAACACCGGGATGGTGTCCTGGGCCGCCGTCATCCTTTCCCGCGTGAGCGCAACCGTCGCAGCAGCCCGCGCTTCGACAGCGGCTCGAACATCTCGGCCGGCCCTTCCGGGTCGAGCACCTCATTGTCCGCCAGCCATGTCTCCACCGTGTCCAGGTGCGGCACTTCATAAGGGACCAGCGTTCGCCCATCAGCACCGCGTAGCGACTCGATCGTCGCGATCAGGCCGCGCTCGGCGATCGAGGCGGCGATCTTCGCCGGCTCGCGGCCGAGATGCTCGGCGACCAAGCCGTCGCGGATCGCCGCGATGCGCGGGCCGTCGTCGTAGATCGTCACGTCGCATTCGGTGTCGAGCCGGAGCGAGCGGTTGTTGAAGTTCGACGAGCCGACACGCACCACCGCCTCGTCGATCACCAGCACCTTGGCGTGGACGTAGATCGGCCGCCCGGACGGCGCGATCGGATGGTACATGCGCAACCGGTCATGCGGATCGCGCCGCTTGAGTGCCTGGAACAGCCGCGCCCGCGCCGTATCCATCGCGAGCGGCTCCAGCCAGCCCTGCGCCACCGTCGGATTGATGACGACGATCTCCGGCCCGTCCGGCTCGGCCAGCCGCGCGGCGATCGCCTCGGCCACGCGGCGCGAGGCGAAATACTGGCTCTCGGCATAGATGCGCTGCTTCGCCCGGCCGATCAGATGGAGGTAGAGCTTCTCGATCTCCAGCACCTCGGGCTGCCCGTCCCATTCGGGCTGGGTGCGCGAGATGGCGACATCGGTGGCGATGAAATCCGGCGTCAGGCTTTCGGGCCAGCAATCGCCGTGCGGCTGCGGCGCGACGATCGGCTTGCCGCCGGCGATCCGCCAGCGCTCGCGGCACAATTCGCCCAGCGCCGCCGCCACCGGCCCTTCCAGCGCGGTGGTGGCGTCGTGCCACGGCTTGTACGACTTGCCGTTCGGCGTGATGCGATGCGGATCGCCGTCGCGGTGCGCGCGCGTGTCCCATCGCGCGTCGGTCATGTCGATGCCGCCGCAGAAGGCGATCGAATCGTCGATCACCACGATCTTCTGGTGCTGCGAGGCGGCGACCGGGTGATGGCTGTCGAGCTTCAGGTGGATGCGGCGGTGGGCAAAGCGCCATTTGGTGAGCGTCCAAAGGGTCTTGCCGCGGAACAACGTCTTGAGCGCGCCCTTGTCCCAGCGCAGGATGTGGACCTCCAGCCCCGGCGTGCGATCGACCAGCCAGGTGATGAAGTCGCCCACCGTGACGGGGACGCCGGCGCGTGCCTCGTCGTAAACCAGCGTGATGCGCGCGTCGAAATCCCAGCCGATCAGCAGGATCTGCCGCCGCGCCCGCTGCATCGCCTCCCACGCCGCGCGGAAATAGTCCGCCGCGTCGATCACCACGGCGGCGCGGTCCGCCCGCGCCACGCGCCAGCGGGTCGCGGCGGGCAAGGTCACAGGATGTCGCGCACGCGTTCCGGCGGACGGGCGATGACCACGCCCTTCGCGGTTTCGACCACCGGCCGCTCGATCAGCGCCGAATCGGCGGCCATCGCGTCGAGCGCGGCGCCATCGTCGGCCAGCTTGGGCGCATCCTTGCGCATCGCGTCGCGCGGGTGGATGCCGCCGCGCCGATAGACCCGCTCCAGCTCGTCGCGCGTCGGCGGCGCCTTGAGATATTCGACGATGGTGATGTCGACCCCGGCTTCTTCGAGCAGGGCAAGCGTCTCGCGCGACTTGGAGCAGCGCGGATTGTGCCAGATGGTTGCCTTCATGCCTTCTTTCTAGACGAGCCGCACGCGCGGTCCACCCTTCACCGTCCGCGTGCGCGCGACCCAGAAGGCGAGCGCCGAGAACAGCGCGTAAGCGAACAAGGCGAGCAAAGGTTGCGACGCCGGCACCGGGTCGACGATCACCGCGGGCTGCGGCTGGAGCCAGTTGATCACCTGCAACGCGAACAGCGCGATCGCCAGCACCGTCAGAGACACACCTCCGCCGCGACCCTTCGCCTCGGTGCGGCCGGCGTAGAACAGCAGGGCGCCGCCGGTCAGCGCCAGCTCCAGCGGCATCTCGATCGCCGGATGGTTCCACAAGGCGAGGCCGTAGCGCGCGCCGCTGCCCAACAGGGTGAGGTCGGGGGCGTGGACGATCAGGTCGAGCAGCCAGTGCGAGACGACCACCGCCGCGCCGATCGCCGCCGCCGGCCAGCCGCCGCCGAGCAGGCGCGTGCCCACCGCCCATGCCGCCGCGAAGCCGAGCGCGCCGATCAGGCTGTGCGTGAAGCGCATGTCATAGAGGTCCATCGCGTTCATCGCGGTGAAGCCGGGGACGGCGCGCATATGCTCGACGCCGAGCAGGACGAAGGCGAAGAAGGCGATGTCGACGAGCTGCGCGGCGACGAACAATGGCCCCAGCCGTTGCGCCCTGGGGCTGGTCGCGGCGACGAAGGCGGGGGCGTAATGGCCGATGAACATGCGTTGCTCCCTTCCGGTGCCGCGCAATCCTTGCCCGGCGCGCCGTGCGACGCAAGCGGCCGCGATCGAGGGGAGCTGTCTTTCCGCCCGGCGCGCCCCGCGTCGCCGGGCGAGCGGGGGTCAGGCGAAGCGGACGGTGGCCTTGCCGCGACGGCGCATCATGCCGCCGACAGCGCCGAAGCCCAGGATCATCAGCGCCCAGGTCGCCGGCTCGGGCACCCCGGTGGTGAACGCCTGGAAGCCGGAGATCGCATAATATTGGTCACCGCTGACGGCGGAGAGGCGGAACTGGTCGGTGGTGAAGCTGGCCAGCGTTCCGCTATCGCGCGTCGTCAGCCCCCAGCCGTTGACATCGCCGGCGGTGAACGCCGATTGCCATGCCGTGCCGTTCCAATATTCGACCAGATAGCTGTCGTTATTGTCGGCTTGCAGCACGAGATGATCGAAAGTGTAGCTCTGCGGCAGGGTGACGGTGATGTAATAAGGCGAGGGGGTCTGCGACGAATCCCACCAGAACGAGCCGTTGTTCCACTGCCGCCCGTCCGGCTGGAGCGTGGGGCTGGTGATCGCGCCGATGTTCGAGGGCGTGTAATTATAGTCCCAGCCCGAGCCGTCGCGCAGGATGCCGTCGCCGGCGGGCGCGCTGGCCGTGCCCGTGGGGATCACGTTCGCGGCGTTCGCCGCTGCTGACGCGACCGCGAACGTCAGCGTGGCCATTGCTGAGAAAACCACCGCCTTGCGCATATACTTCCCCTTTTGCCGAATGCCGCCTGATCCCGTTCGAGCCTCGTCCGTCGATGGGCGAGGCTCGATCACGAAGTTAAACCTAGCATAACCATTCGGCCCGCGCGACTCCTCCGCGCGCGCAAGTGCTTCATTTCGGGGCAATCATTGCCGGCGGTGGCGAAGCGGGTCAGGCCCCTTGCTTCGCCAGCCATTCCTCCAGCCACTTGATCGTATATTGGCCTTGCTGGAATTCGGGATCGTCGAGCAGCGCCTGGTGCAGCGGGATGGTGGTCTTCATCCCCTCGATGACGAATTCCTCCAGCGCGCGGCGCAGGCGGCGCAGCGCGCCCTGCCGCGTGGTGCCGTAGACGATCAGCTTGGCGATCATGCTGTCGTAATAAGGCGGCACCTTGTAGCCGGCGTAGAGGCCCGAATCGACGCGGACGTGCATCCCGCCCGGCGCGTGGAACTGCTTCACCAGCCCCGGCGAGGGGGCGAAGGTGCGCGGGTCCTCGGCGTTGATGCGGCATTCGATCGCGTGGCCGCGAATGTGCACGTCCTGCTGGCGGAGCGTCAGCGGATGGCCCTCCGCGATGCGGATCTGCTCGCGCACCAGATCGAGACCCGTCACCATCTCCGTCACCGGATGCTCGACCTGAAGCCGGGTGTTCATCTCGATGAAGTAGAAGTCGCCGTCTTCCCACAGGAACTCGATCGTGCCGGCGCCGCGATAGCCCATGTCGGCCATCGCCTTCGCCACGATCCCGCCCATCCGCTCGCGTTCCGCCTCGGTGATGACGGGGGAGGGAGCTTCCTCCAGCACCTTCTGGTGGCGGCGCTGGAGCGAGCAGTCGCGCTCGCCGAGGTGGATGGCATTGCCCTCGCCGTCGCCGAACACCTGGAATTCGATGTGGCGCGGGTTGCCGAGATATTTCTCCATATAGACGGTCGCGTCGCCGAACGCCGCCTTCGCCTCGGACCCCGCCTGCTGCATCAAGGTTTCGAGCTGGCTTTCCTCCGGCACCACCTTCATGCCGCGCCCGCCGCCGCCGGACGCGGCCTTGATGAGCACCGGATAGCCGATCTCGGCGGCGAGCTTCTTCGCCTCCGCGACATCGGTGATCGCGCCGTCCGATCCGGGGACGAGCGGCAGGCCGAGCGCGCCGGCGGTGCGCTTCGCCTCCACCTTGTCGCCCATGATGCGGATATGCTCGGGCTTCGGGCCGACGAAGATCAGGCCGTGCGCCTCGACGATCTCCGCGAACTTGGCGTTCTCGGAAAGGAAGCCGTAGCCGGGGTGGATCGCGTCCGCCCCCGAGATTTCCGCCGCCGAGATGATGTTCGGGATGTTGAGATAGCTTTCCGCGGCCGACGGCGGGCCGATGCAGATCGCCTCGTCCGCCAGACGGACGTGCATCGCGTCGGCGTCGGCGGTGGAGTGCACCGCGACCGTCTTGATGCCCATCTCGTGGCACGCGCGATGGATGCGGAGCGCGATCTCGCCGCGATTGGCGATCAGCAGCTTCTTGATCTGGGGCATGGGCGGCTTATTCGACGACGACGAGCGGCTGATCGAACTCGACCGGCTGGCCGTTCTCCACCAGCACCGCCTTCACCGTGCCCCCGGCGGGGGCGGTGATCGGGTTCATCACCTTCATCGCCTCGACGATGAGGAGCGTGTCACCCACCTTCACCTGCTTGCCGACCGAAACGAAATGCGCGGCCCCCGGCTCGGCGGCGAGATAGACGGTGCCGACCATCGGCGAGCGCACCGCATTGGCGTGGCTCGGCGCGGCGGGCGCCTCGACGGCGGCGGCCGGCGCGGCAACCGGCGCCGCCGGCGCGGTCACCGGGGCGGGCGCATAATGCACCGCCGGGGCGGCGGCCGGCACCTTGCGCGCGACGCGGATCTTGCGCTCGCCTTCCTCCACCTCGATCTCGGTGAGGTTGGTCGCGTCGAGCAGCTCGGCGAGCTGGCGGACCAGCCCCACATCGACCTTCATCGCGCCCTTGTTGTCTTCGTTGTCAGCCATGTGGACCAGTTTCCCCCTGGAAATTTCAGGGCGCGCGCTCTGTCAGAACAGCGCCGCCGCTTCAAGCGCGAGCATATAGGATGTTGCGCCGAACCCCGCGATCGTGCCCTTCGCCGCGCGCCCGACAAAGGAGATATGGCGGAATTCCTCCCGCGTGTGGGGGTTCGACAGATGGACCTCGATCACCGGTGTCCGCACCGCCTTGATCGCGTCATAAAGCGCGATCGACGTGTGGGTGAAGGCCCCGGCGTTGAGGAGCACGGCCCGCGCGTCGCGCGCCTGCGCCTCGTGCAGCCAGTCGATGAGGTGGCCTTCGTGGTTCGACTGGCGCATGTCGATCTCCAGCCCCAGCGCGCGCGCGCGGTCCTCCAGCCGCCCGGCGATGTCGTCGAGCGTGTCGTGGCCGTAGATTTCCGGCTCGCGCGTGCCGAGCAGGTTGAGGTTCGGGCCGTTGAGGACATAGATGAGACCGGTCATTGCGCGCCTTCTCGCATTGCGCGCGATGGAGCGCAACATTCCCCGCGCCGCATTGCCCCTGCCGCCTCCGCCCCCTAGATGGCGGCGCATGACGCATACCGACGGCACCATCTCGATCACCGTGAACGGCGAGCATCGCCGCGTCGCGGGCGGCCTCACGCTCGCTGGCCTCGCGAACGAACTCGGCCTCGCGCCGGAGAAGGTGGCGGTGGAGCGCAACATGGTGGTGGTGCCGCGCTCGACGCTGGGCGAGGTGGCGCTGGAGGATGGCGACGAGCTGGAGATCGTCCACTTTGTCGGCGGCGGCGACCATGACGACACCTGGTCGGTGGCCGGGCGCACCTTCCGCTCACGGCTGATCGTCGGCACCGGGAAATACAGGGATTTCGCGCAGAACGCCGCCGCGCTGGAGGCGTCGGGGGCGGAGATCGTCACCGTCGCGGTGCGCCGCGTCAACGTCAGCGATCCCAATGCGCCGATGCTCACCGACTTCATCGATCCGAAGAAGGTGACGTACCTGCCCAACACCGCCGGCTGCTTCACCGCCGAGGACGCGATCCGCACGCTCCGGCTGGCGCGCGAGGCTGGCGGCTGGGACCTCGTGAAGCTGGAGGTGCTGGGCGAGGCGCGCACGCTCTACCCGGATATGGTGGAGACCCTGCGCGCGACCGAGGTGCTGGCGAAGGAAGGCTTCCTGCCGATGGTCTATTGCGTCGACGATCCGATCGCGGCGAAGCGGCTGGAGGATGCCGGCGCGGTGGCGATCATGCCGCTGGGCGCGCCGATCGGCTCCGGCCTCGGCATCCAGAACGAGGTGACGATCCGGCTGATCGTGGAGGGCGCGGGCGTGCCGGTGCTGGTCGATGCCGGCGTCGGGCAGGCGTCGGACGCGGCGCGGGCGATGGAGCTTGGCTGCGACGGCGTGCTGATGAACACCGCGATCGCCGAGGCGAAGGACCCGATCCTGATGGCGGCGGCGATGAAGGCGGCGGTCGAGGCGGGCCGGCTGAGCTATCGCGCCGGTCGCATGGGCAAGCGCCGCTATGCCGATCCGTCGAGTCCGCTCGCCGGGCTGATCTGAGGAACCGCCGCCGCCCGAAACCGTTGGTTTCCGTAGAAGGAGACTGGAGATGGGCGAACTGATCGACAAGATCAAAGGCAATGTGAACGAAGCCGTCGGCAAGGCCAAACAGGCGATGGCCGACAAGGACCCCGCGACCCGCACCGACAAGGATGCGAAGATGGAGGCGGAAGGCGCCGCGCAGGAGTTGAAAGGCAAGGCGCAGCAGTTCAAGGGCAAGGTCAAGGGCGCGCTCGGCGACGATATCTGACCTGCCGCTCATTGCCGATAATAAAGGGCCGCTCCATCCGGGGCGGCCTTTTTGCTTATGGCCCGCATGGCGGAGCCGCCGCCCGCCATATCCGGCACGGATTCCCTCGTGAGACGCAATCGTCTTTCCCGCCCCCGCCCTTTTGCCTAGATGCGCGTCCGGGGAAGGTTGGAGTGTCGATGACGAAGCCCGATTTCGTGCTGCTGGTGTCGTGCGTCGATCGCAAGGGGATCGTCGCGGCGGTCGCCAGTTCGATCGCATCGCAGGATTGCAACATCGTCGAGAGCGCGCAGTTCGGCGACGCGGAGAGCGGCCGCTTTTTCATGCGCGTCACTTTCGCCGGACCGGCGGGGATGACGACGGAGAGCTTCGGGCGCGGCTTCGGGCCGGTCGCCGCCGCCTTCGAACTCGAATGGCAGGTGCATGATCTGGCGGTGAAGCAGCGCGCGCTGGTGATGGTCAGCCGCGGCGGGCACTGCCTCAACGACCTGCTCTATCGCACCGCCACCGGCTATCTGCCGATGGAGGTGACGTCGGTCGTCTCGAACCATGAGGTCTGGCGGCGGCGGGTGGAGCATGAGGGCATTCCCTATCACTGCCTGCCGGTCACGCCGGAGAACAAGGCGGCGCAGGAGGAGAAATTGCTCGCGCTGATCGCCGAGCAGCGTGTCGATCTCATCATCCTCGCGCGCTACATGCAGGTGCTGTCCGATGCCGCGTGCCGCGCGCTGGAGGGGCGTGTCATCAATATCCACCACAGCTCGCTCCCTGCCTTCAAGGGCGCGCGGCCCTATCATCGCGCGTGGGAGCGCGGCGTGAAGCTGGTCGGCGCGACCGCGCATTACGTGACGCCCGATCTCGACGAAGGCCCGATCATCGCGCAGGACGTGTCGACGGTCGATCACGCCGACACGGTCGACGACCTGATCGCCGAGGGGCAGGAGACCGAAAGCCGCGTGCTGACCCGCGCGGTGAAGGCGCATTGCGAGCATCGCGTGATGCTCAACGGCCAGCGGACGGTGGTGTTCAGGTGAGCGAGGAGGCGTTGCGCGCGGCGTTCGCCGATCATGGCCTCGCATGGAACGTGCTGGAGCATCCGGCGGTGTTCACCGTCGAGGAAAGCGCCGCGATCCATGATGCGCTGCCCGGCGCGCATACCAAGAACCTGTTCCTGAAGGATGCCGGCGGCGCGTTCTGGCTGGTGACGGTCGATCACGCCAGGCGCGTCGATCTCAAGGCGCTGGCCGTCGCGATCGGCGCGAGGAAGCTGAGCTTCGGCAAGGCGGGGGACATGGAGCGGCTGCTCGGCGTCACGCCTGGATCGGTGACCCCGCTCGCCGCGATCAACGATCGCGAGGGGCGGGTGCGCGTGGTGCTCGACGCCGGTCTCGCGGAGGCGGCGCGGGTCAACGTCCACCCGCTGCGCAACACCGCGACCGTGGGATTGCCGGGGCGCGCGTTGCTCGGGCTGCTGGCGGATTGGGGACATGAACCACTGGTGGCCACGATCCCGGAGCGGGCCTTCGCGCCGCCCGGCGCGGGCGCGGAGCAGGACGCGAAATTCGTCCCTGACACGGGCGGTAAGTCCGACTAAGACGCGCCTTTCCCCGCTTTCGAGGATGTGCGCATGCCGGTTCGCGATTATTCCGCCTTCGTCTCGCGGACGCTGGATGACGCGACGATCCCTGAGCTTCCGCGCCATTATCGCGGCAAGGTGCGCGACAATTACGACCTCGCCGACGGCCGCCGCGTCATCATCGCGACCGATCGCCTGAGCGCGTTCGACCGCATCCTGTGCACGATCCCCTTCAAGGGCCAGATCCTCACCCAGACGGCGCGCTTCTGGTTCGAGGAGACCGCGGACATCTGCGCCAATCATGTGATCGAATACCCGGACCCCAATGTCCTGATCTGCCGCCGGCTCGATATCCTGCCGGTCGAGATCGTCGTGCGCGACTATCTCGCCGGGACGACCGACACCTCGATCCTCAAGCGCTACAAGGCCGGGCAGCGCGCGATGTACGGCATGACGCTGCCGGACGGGATGCGCGACAACGAGCGGCTGGCCGCGCCGGTCATCACCCCGACCAGCAAGGAATTCGACGGCGGCCATGACGAGCCGCTCACGCCGACCGAGATCCTCGAGCGCGGGCTGCTCACGCCCGAGCAATGGGAGGAGGTGAGCGCCGCCGCGCTGGCGCTGTTCGCGCGCGGGCAGAAGCTGGCCGACGAACGCGGGCTGATCCTGGCCGACACCAAATATGAGTTCGGCGTCGATAGCGAGGGCAGGATCATCCTCGCCGACGAAATCCATACGCCGGACAGCAGCCGCTATTGGAAGAAGGCGACCTATCAGGCGCGCTTCGAGGCGGGCGAGCGCCCGGACAGCTTCGACAAGGATTTCGTCCGCTCATGGGTGGCCGCGCGCTGCGATCCATACAGGGACGCGATCCCCGAAATCCCGGCGGACCTGATCGTCGGCACGACGAACACCTATGCCGAAGCGTTCGAGACGATCACCGGGCAGGCGTTCGAGCCGGACCTCGCGGGCGCGACGGTGCTGGAACGCATCCGCGACCGGCTGGCGTCGCTGTTCGGCGCCGCCTGATGGGCGAAGCGGCGTTGCGCCTGACGGTGGCGGAGCTGTCGGCGTTCCTCGACGCGGCCTTCCCCACCGCCGCGCGGGCGACGCTGGGCGAGGTGGAGAGCCTCGCGCTCAACCGCCTGCGGATGCGGCTCGATCCGCTGCCGGCGATGGCGCGGCCGGGCGGCATCGTCTCCGGCCCGACGCTGATGACGCTGGCGGACGTCGCCGCCTACGGCGTGATCGCCGCGCATCACGGCCCGGAGGCGATGGCGGTGACCAACGCGCTGTCGATCTCCTTCCTGCGCGCCTGCCGGTTCGAGCCGATCGTCGCCGACGCGCACCTCATGAAGCTCGGCCGACGGCTGGCGACGGTCGACGTGCGGATCTGGCAGGGCGTGGAGGACCGGCTGGTCGCGCAGGCGACGGTTGGCTACGCGCTGCCCTGATCGCTCATCGCCGGCCGTCCAGCCCCAGCGCCCGCCCGGCGACGCGGCGCATCACGGCATAGCCGGCGGCATTGGGATGGACGCCGTCGCCCGACCATTCGGCGCGAAAGGCGTGGTCCTTGTCCTCCAGCGCGGAATAATAGTCGATATAGGTCAGCTTCTCGCGGCGCGCGTAATCGGCGAGCCACGCGTTGAGCGCGCGGATGCTCTCCACCGGCGCGATGCCGGGCCGCCAGCCGAACCGCGCGGCGGGCGGCACGGAAGCGAGCACGACCCTGATCCCATGCGCCCGCGCCAGTTCGGCCATCGAGCGGATATTGTCCTCGATCGCCGCCAGCGTGGTCGGCCCGGTGTTGCCGGCGATGTCGTTGGTGCTGGCCATGATGTGCACGGTGCGCGGTTTCAGGTCGATCACGTCGGCGCGGAAGCGGCCGAGCATCTGCGCCGTCGTCTGCCCGCTGACGCCACGATCGATGCGGTCGGCGGTGAAGAATCCTGGATCCTCGCGCCGCCACAATTCGGTGATTGAATCCCCGAAGAAGACGATGCGGTCGGCGCTGGCGGGCGGCAGCGCGGCATTCTCGGCGCGATAGCGGCACAGGCCGGGGAAGTCGTTGACGAGCAACGCATCCTGCCACCGCTGGTAGATCGCCATGCCGTCGGCGGTGACCGGCGGCGCGGGCTGGCCGGCCGCCTTCGCCGTCGCATAGCGCGCCATATAATCGGCGACGATGGCCGGCATCGCCGGTAGCGCGGCGCACGGATCGGCGAGGATGCCGACGGTGAGCGGCGGGGAAGCCGGCGCGGCCTGCCCGGCGAGCGCCAGCGCGGCGATCAGCGCGATAGTCATTTCCCTTCCCCTTGCAGATGGCGAAAGTTGCGCGCGAGCAGGTCGAGCGCGGCGGCCGGTTCGATGCTTTCCTGCTCGATGAAGACATACGGCACGCGGGCGCGCTTCAGCGCGGCGAGGATCGGCGGCCATGCGATCGTGCCCTCGCCGACGGGCGCCGATGCCGGTATGTCGTAGAGCGAGGGCGTGTAAGGCCCGCGCCAGTCCTTGACGTGCGCCAGCCGAACCCGCCCGCCCGGCGCGAGATACGGCAGGGGATCGATGCCGGCGGCGATCGTGTTGCCGATATCCAGCTCCAGCGCGACGAGCGCCGGATTGGTCTCGGCGAGGATCAGGTCCAGCCCGTAGCGGCCGTCGTAGCGCCGGAAATCGAAGCCGTGGTTGTGGTAGGCGAAGCGCATTCCCGCCGCCTTCGCCATCTCGCCGAAGCGGTTGAAGCGCGCGGAGGCCGCGTTGATGTCGTCGGCGGTGATGCGCTGCGTGGCGGCGCGGAATTTCTCCTCGGTGATCGGCAGCGTCAGGCCGGGGAGGCGCGGCACGGCGGCGACCACCCATTCCAGCCCGATCGCGGCGGCGTCGTCGATCGCGGCTGCGGCCTGCTCGTCGCGCATGTCGGGATAGAGGCCGTGCGCGCCGATCGCGGTCAGGTTGTTGACCTTGAGCAAAGCGCGCCACTGGCTTGGCGTGCGGTCATAAAAGCCGGCGAATTCGACGAACCGGATGCCGATCCGCGCGATCGCCGCCAGCGTGCCCTCAACGTCCTTCGCGAGCAGGTCGCGGAGCATATAGAGCTGCACGCCGATCGCCGGCGCGAACGCGGGGGTGACGGCGCTGCCCGGCCCGGCCGCCGCCGCCGCGACGGCGGTGGCTCCGGTAAGGCGGAGAAGGTGGCGACGATTCAGCTTCATGCGTCCTCCCCTACTCTCATTCCCTGAAAAAGACCGGGCCGGACATTGCGTCCGGCCCGGCAGGGGATGGCTCAGAAATGGAAGCTCACCGTGCCGCCGATGGTGCGGAACGCATCGGGGCTGACGATCTTCGAATAACCGCCCGGATTGATCGCGGCCGGGGCGGCGTAAGCGGCGTAGAAATGCGTGTTGAGCAGGTTGCGCGCATAGATGCCGACATGCCACGCCCCGTCGCTCGCGCCGATGCCGATCGTGCCGTTGAGCAGGCCATAGGCACGGATTTCGGACTTCGGATCGCCAAGCACCGCCTGCGTACGGTCGCGCCACGCCCAATTGGCGTTGGCGTCGAGCGTCAGGTCGTCGCCCAGCGGCTGGTTGAAGTCGCCGCGCAGCGTATAGGACCATTCGGGCGCGTTGGGCAGGCGATAGCCAGCATAGTTCGCGACGTTCGCACTGGTCGCCGGATCGACGTAGCAGCCGACGCCCGCCGTCGGCGACATCGGCTGGCCCGGATAGCAGGTGCCGAGATATTCGCGGAACGTCGCGTCGCTGTATGCGCCGTTGGCCGACAGGCGCAGGCGCGGCGAGACGTGCAGGCTGGTCTCCACCTCCACGCCGCGCGCGCGCATCCCGCCGGCATTGGAAAGGTAGAAGGCCGGCGGCGTGACGCTGGTGTCGAACGTCTGCGCCTGGAAATTGGTGAAGTCAGACCAGTAGAGCGCGGTGTTGAAGGTCAGCGCGCCGTTGAACAGCTGAGATTTCAGGCCGATCTCGTAGCTCTTGACCGTCTCCGGCTTCACCTCGTGGATCGTGCCGGTGGTGCCGTCGATCGCCGGGCCCTTGTAGCCGGTCGACCAGGTGGCGTAGAACATCACGTCGCGGGTCGGCTCGATCTGCAGGCCGACCTTGCCTGACACGTTGTCCGCCCGCACCGTCCCCGAATAATTGGGGAGTTGGCCCGAGACGATCGCCGGGAAGGGCAGCTTCTCCACGACCAGCTCGCCGTGATTGCGATCGTTGGTATAGCGCAGCCCGCCGATCAGCTTGACGCCCTCGACCACCTTGTACGTCGCCTGCCCATAGGCCGCGAGGCTGCGCACGTAATTGGTGTTGAGGCGATTGCCGCCGCCGAGCACAATCGGCACGCCATAGCCGGGGAACAGCGGCCCGAAGTTGAAATCGCCGTATTGCGCCGTCCAGCCGCCGTTGGTGGTGTGATAATAATAGAGGCCGAGCGTATATTCGAGCCGCTTGCCGGCGGGCGAGGTGAGGCGCAGCTCCTGCGTGAACTGGTTGCTGTCGATCCCGCCGTCGCTATGGTTGAAGATATCGGCCGGCGAGCCGTCGATATCGGTGAGCTGGGTGGTCTTGAGCGAGCGATAGGCGGTGATCGAGGTCAGCGTGAAATCGCCCAGCCGGTAATCGGCCTGGAGCGAGCTGCCCCACAGCCGCGTGTTTGCCGTCCAGTCGCCGTCGTTATAGGCGATATAGACATTATGCCCCGGCTTCACCGCGAACCGGTTGAAGGCGAGGTTGTAGAGCGGGTTGGTGCCGAGCGATTCGATGAGCTGGCCGTCGCGCGCAAAACCGGTCTGATATTCGCCGGTCAGCAGCAGCGAGAGGTTCTCGGTCGGCTCCCACAGCAATTTGCCGCGAATGCCGTAATTGTCGCGGTCGCCGACGCGGGTGCCGTTGACGACATTGGGGATCGCGCCGTCCTGCGCATTGTGGAACGCGGAGACGCGCAGCGCGACGTTGCTTCCCAGCGGCACGTTGGCGGTGGCGCGCTCGAGCTGGTCGTTGCGCTCGCCATAGGAAAGGTCGAGGTCGAGCGAGCTGACGCCGAGCTGCGGCTTCTTCGTGATGATCTGGATCACGCCGGCGGAGGAGTTCTTGCCGAACAGCGTGCCCTGCGGGCCGCGCAGCACCTCGACGCGCTCGACATCGGCGAAGCCGGTCGCGCCGGGGTCGCGCGACAGGCCGATCACCACGCCGTCGACGACGAGGCCGACGGTCTGCTCGACGCCGCTGTCATAGGTCTGCGTGCCGATGCCGCGTATCTGGTAGCCGCCGCCGTTCGATACCGGGTTGGTCGCCGAGAAGGTGATGTTGGGCGCGAGATACTGGATGTCGGTCGCCTCGCGGAAGCCGGTCTTCGCCAGATCCTGCCCGGAAACCGCGCTCACCGCGACGGGAACGTCCTGCAACCGCTCCTCGCGGCGTGTCGCGGTGACGATGATGTCGTCGGGATTCTGCGCCGTCGCGCCAGCCTGCGCCGGCTCGGCCGCCCATGCCGGCGTCGCGATCGTCATCAGCGCCGTCGCCGAACCAAGCAACGCGCTCCTCAATGCCCGCTTTTCCATTTTCCCTTGCTCCTCCCCCGGCGATTCGCGGCCGGACCGCCCGGCACTCGATCGCTTGGGGCCGGTATGGCTGTAATTTACAGTCAGTCAAGCCCGTTTGTTTGTTGACCAGGGCCGCCTAATCGCGCTAGCCGGATGGAAATGACGCGCTATGCGTGCCGATGGACGGCGGATTCGTCGCCGACTGGAGGAGGGGAATGACGGAAGTTCGACGCCGACGGACGCAAGCGGAGCGCAGCGCGGGAACGCGCGCGGTCCTGCTCGATGCGGCGATCCGCGTGCTGCGGGAACATGGTTATGGCGCGACGACGACCCTGCTGGTCGCGGCGGAGGCCGGGGTCAGCCGCGGCGCGATGCTCCATCAGTTCCGCACCAAGGCCGATCTGATGACCTTCGTGGTCGAGGCGGTCTATGAGGAAGAGCTGGCGCGTTACGCGGAGCATTTTCGCGGGATGACCAACCCGCGCGAGATCATCCGCGCCTATCCCGAGGTGGGGTGGAAGGTGCTCAGCCGGCCATCGGGCGTCGCGGTGCTGGAGATCCTGCAAGGCTCGCGCAGCGATCACGTCCTCGCCGAGAAGCTGGCGCCGTTGCAGGCCCGGATCGAGGAGGATGCGCTTCGGCGTATCCGCGAAACCATCGGGGTGGTGGATTCGTCGATGGCGATGATGCGGCTGATCGTCTGGGCGGTGCGCGGCTTGTCGATCGCGAGCGTGCTGGCCCCGCGCCCGGAAGAGATCGTCGCCTCGATCCGCTTGCTCAGCCGCCTGATCGACGCCGGGTTCGAGAATGGCGCGCTCCAGCTCGATCACCCGCGCGCCGGGGCCGGCGCCACCGACACAGCCAGGGCGAAGCAATGACTCTCATCCGACGCATTCCCATGACCGCGCTGGCGATCATCGTCGCGGCGGCGGCATTTCCCGCAGCAGCAAAGGACAGGCCGATAACCGCGACCAACACCCGCGCCGGCAACGAGGCCGCGATCGACGCCCGCGCCGCCGCGCTCGTAGACAGGATGACGCTCGACGAGCAGCTCTCGCTGCTGAAATCGCGTTCGGGCGCCAGCCTGCTTGATCTCGGCGTGCCGCTGCCGCCGTTCATCCCGGAGGCGATGCGAACCGAAAAGCCGAAGGGCGCGATCGGCACCGCCGGCTTCGTGCCCGCGATCGAGCGGCTCGGCTTCCCCGCGCTGCAACTGGCCGACGCCAGCCTCGGCGTCGCCGATATCGGCTATCTGCGGCCGGGCGACCATGCGACGGCGCTCCCCTCCACCTTGTCGCTCGCCGCGACGTTCGATCCGGCGATGGCCCATGCGGCCGGCGACATCATCGGCGCGGAGGCGTTCGCCAAGGGGATCAACGTCCAGCTCGCCGGCGGGGTGAACCTGGCGCGCGAGCCGCGCAACGGGCGCAACTTCGAATATCTCGGTGAGGACCCGCTGCTCGCGGGCACGCTGGTCGGCGAGCAGATCGCGGGCATCCAGGCGCATCACGTCGCCTCCACGATCAAGCATTTCGCCGCCAACAGCCAGGAGAGCGGCCGCTTCGTCTATGACGTGCGGGCGTCGGACGCTGCCTTGCGCGAATCCGATCTGCTGGCGTTCGAGATCGGCATCAGGCGCGGCAGGCCCGCGTCGGTGATGTGCGCCTATAACCGCGTGCGCGGCAGCTATGCCTGCGAAAGCGATTACCTTCTAAAGCAGGTGCTGCGCGGCGACTGGGGCTATCGTGGCTGGGTGATGTCCGACTGGGGCGCGACGATGAGCCTGAAGCCGTCGATCGACGCGGGGCTGGACCAGCAATCGCCGCAGGACAAGGATTATTTCGCCGGCATCCCGGCGGCGATCGACAAGGGCGAGATCAGCCGCGCGCAGGTGCGCGAGATGGCGCTGCGCATCGTGCGCTCGATGATCGCGGTCGGCGCGCTCGATCATGTCGCCAGGCCGGGCGGGGCGATCGATCAGGCCGCCCATGCCGCGCGCGCGCAGGCGATGGCCGAGGCCGGCATGGTGCTGCTCAAGAACGACGGCCTGCTGCCGCTCGCCGCCGGCGCGAGGACGATCGCGGTGATCGGCCGCCACGCCGACAAGGGCGTGCCGGCCGGCGGCGGCTCGTCGCAGGTGATCCCCTATGGCGGCGTCTATCGCGACGTGCCGGAGGGGACGCATCCGCTGCTTGCGCTGATGGCGCCGTCCTATGACCTGTCCTCGCCGCTCAAGGCATTGCAGGCGGCGCTGCCGGGCGCGCGGATCGTGTTCGACGACGGATCGGACGCGGCCCGCGCCGCCGCCGTCGCGAAGGAGGCGGATATCGCCCTCGTCTTCGCGGTGAAGCCGGAGATGGAGGGGGTCGACAGCGCGGACCTGTCGCTGCCTTACGGGCAGGATGCGATGATCGCCGCCGTCGCCGCCGCCAACCCGTGCACCGGCGTGGTGCTGGAGACCGGCAACCCGGTCGTGATGCCGTGGCTCGACAAGGTCGGCGCGGTGCTGGAGGCATGGTTCCCCGGCCAGCGCGGCGGCGAGGCGATCGCCGCGATCCTTTCCGGCGCATCGTCGCCGTCGGGCCGGCTGCCGCTTACCTTCCCCGCCGCGACCGACCAGCTCCCGCACCCGCAAGAGGTGGGCTACGACCCGGCGAAGCAGCGGCCGCTCGGCATCGGCGTGAAATACGATCCGTTCACGATCGACTATAAGGAAGGCAGCGACATCGGCTATCGCTGGTTCGAGAAGACCGACGCGAAGCCGCTGTTCCCGTTCGGCTACGGCCTGACCTATACCAGCTTCGCCTATGCCGGGCTGAAGCAGGCGGGCGGCGCGGGGCTGACCGTCACCGCGCGGATCACCAACACCGGCAGGCGCGAGGGCGTGGAGGTCGCGCAGCTCTATGTCGCGCCGCCCGGCCGCACGCATCGGCTGGCCGGCTGGGCGCGGGTGTCGCTGAAACCGGGCGAGACGCGCGAGGTGACGATCGCCGCCGATCCGTGGCTGCTGCTCTCCTATGACGAGAAGGCCGGGCAATGGGCGCGGCTGGCGGGCGAATATCGCTTCTTCGTCGGCAAGTCCGCCGGCGAGCCGGAATTGCGCGGCACCGCGCGGCTCGACGCCGCCACCGAGAGCCGCCGCCGGTGAGGCCGTGGTGGCTGCTCGCGTCGGCGTCGCTGCTCATCGCCGCCGCTCCCGATGCCGCGCCGGTCGTCGTCACCGACGCGGGGCAGGTGCGCGGCACCGCGTCGGACGGGGTGGAGGCATTCCTCGCCATTCCCTATGCCGCGCCGCCGGTCGGCGCGCTGCGCTGGCGGCCGCCGCAGCCCGCCACGCGCTGGAGCGGCGTGCGCGAGGCGGGCGCGATCGGCCCGGATTGCATCCAGGCGCGCGAGGCGAGCGATCCGCGCCCGATAGCGGAGGATTGCCTCACCGCGAACGTGTGGCGGCCGGCCGGGCATCGCGGGGCCGCGCTGCCTGTCGTGGTGTGGATTCACGGCGGGGCCTATGTCGCCGGCGGCAGCTCGGACCCGCAGACGCGCGGGGAGGCGTTCGCGCATGACGGCATCGTCGCCGTCACCTTCAACTATCGGCTCGGGCGGCTGGGCTTCTTCGGCTTCCCCGCGCTGTCGGCCGAGCATCCGGAGGAGGCGAAGGGCAATTACGGCCTGCTCGACCAGATCGCCGCGCTGCAATGGGTGAAGCGCAACATCGCCGCCTTCGGTGGCGATCCGCGCCGTGTGACGGTGATGGGTGAATCCGCCGGGGGCGAATCAGTGCTGCTGCTCGCCGGATCGCCGCTGGCGCGCGGGTTGTTCGCGCGCGCGATCGTCCAGTCGGGTGGCGGCGCAGCGCCGTTGCTGGGCCGGCGATTGCTGCATGAGGACGCGGCGGGCGGGGTGTCGGCGGAGAAGGCGGGACTGGCCTTCGCCGCTTCCGCCGGGATCGAGGGTGGCGATGCGGCTTCGCTCGCCCGGCTGCGCGCGCTGCCCGCATCGAGGATCAACGACGGGCTGAGCATGATCTCGCTGGTGTTCGACGGCCTTGCGCGCTTCACCGGGCCGATCGAGGACGGGCGCGTGGTGACGGCGGACGCCGATCGCGCGCTCGCTGCCCGGCGTGACGCGTTGCCGTTGCTGATCGGCACGACCGACGCCGATCTCGGGCTGAACCGCGCGATGACGAAGGACGAGGCGTTCGCCGCCTTCGCCGATCCCGCCGCCGCGCGCGCGGCCTATGATCCGGGCGGGCAGGGCGCGCTGCCCGCGATCAACACGCTGATCGGCGCGGATCGCTCCATGACCGAGCCGGCGCGCCGCATCGCTCGGATCACGGCGGAACGGAACGCGCCGGCGTGGCGCTATCGCTTCGGCTATGTCGCGACCCCGATCCGGGGCAAGCCGGTTCCCGGCGCGGAGCACGCGAGCGACGTCGCTTATGCCTTCGGCACGATCCGCGTCGCTTATCCCAACGGCCTGACGCCTGAGGATATCGAAACGCAGCGCCTGTTCCACTCCTATCTCGCGCAGTTCATCAAGACGGGTGATCCCAATGGCACGGGCCTGCCGGGCTGGCCGCGCGTCGGCAAGGACGGCGAACCGCTGATGGACTTCACCCGCGATGCGAAGGCGGTGGCCGGCCCCGATCCGTGGCGGGCGCGGCTCGACCTGACCGCCGGGGCGCGGCAGTGAAGGCGCTGCTGCTGGCCGGCGCGATGCTGGTTTCCGGCGTTGCCGGCGCGACTCCCGCGCTGATGCCGCTCCCCACCTCGGTCGCGCCGGGCGAGGGGACGCTGGCGATCGCCGGGCCGCTCGCGCCGCGCTGGTCCGGCTGCGGCGATGCGCGGCGGCTCGACGATGCGGCGGCGCGGTTGCAGGCGGATATCGGCCGGCAGACCGGGCTGGCGTTCGATGCGGGCGCGGCGGTGCCGCTCGCCGTCACCTGCGCCAGCGCCGACGACGCGGCCGACAAGGGCGAGGGCTACCGTCTGACGGTGACGGCGCAGGGCATCCATATCGACGCGCAGGGGCGCAGCGGAATATTGCGGGCCTTCGCCACCTTGCGCCAGCTCGTCGGGCTGTCGCCGCAGGGCATCCGGCTCGCGGCGGTGACGATCGACGACGCGCCGCGTTTCGCGTGGCGCGGCGTGATGCTCGATAGCGCGCGCCATTTTCTCACCGTCGAGACGGTCAAGCGCCAGATCGACGCGATGGAGCGGGTGAAGCTCAACGTCCTCCACCTGCACCTCAGCGACGACGAGGGCTTCCGCGTCGAGGTCCGCCGCTATCCGAAGCTGACCGCCGGCGGGGAATATTACACGCAGGCGCAGGTCCGCGAGCTTGTCGCTTATGCGGCGGAGCGCGGCATCCGCGTCATCCCCGAATTCGACGTGCCGGGCCACAGCCGCGCGATCGTGCGGGCCTATCCCGAACTGGGGGTGGAGGGGAAGAAAGGGCCGCTCGGCACGGCCGACGTGGCGCTCGATCCCGCCGCGCCCACCACCTGGCGCTTCCTCGACGCCCTGGTCAGCGAGATGGCGGCGCTGTTCCCCGATCCCGTCTTCCACATCGGCGGCGACGAGGTGGCCAGGGGCGTGTGGGACGGCGACGCGGGCGTTCGCGCGTTGATGGCGCGCGAGAAGCTGGCGGACAGCCGCGCGGTGGAGAATTACTTCCACCGCCGCGCGCAGCAGATCCTGCGCCGCCACGGCAAGACGATGATGGGATGGGAGGAAGTGGCCGAACGCCCCGGCCTCGCCACCGACGCGATCGTGCAGGCGTGGCAGACCTCGAACGTCACCGCCGACGTCACCGCCAAGGGCTATCGCACGGTGGTGTCGGCGGGCTATTATCTCGACCTGCTGATGCCGGCGGATTTCCATTACGCTTTCGATCCTACCGATACCGCGTCGGCCGGCTTCACCCCCGAGTTCGCCGCCATGCTGCGCAAGGCCAGCCCGTTCCTCGCCGGCTATGTCGGCGACGCGCTGGTCGCCTTCCCCCGCCCGCCGCTGACGGCGGAACAGGAGCGGCTGGTGCTGGGCGGCGAGGCGCCGCTGTGGACGCCGACGACCACCGACGAGATGCTGGATCATGTGCTGTGGCCGCGCGCGGCGGCGCTGGCGGAGCGTTTCTGGTCGGCGAAATCGGTGCGCGATCCCGCCGACATGTATCGCCGGCTGGGCACGGTCGGCGCGCTGCTGACGGTCGACGGGCTGGACGATCAGGCGAACCGGATGCGGATGGCGCTGCGGCTCGCGCCCGATGCGGTCGAACCGGTGATGACCCTGCTCTCGATCACCGGGCCGGTGCGCAACATGGCGCACGATCACCGCATCAAGGCGGCGCTGGCCGGCAAGCGCATCATCCAGCCGCTCAACGCGCCGGCCGACGTCGCGCCGGTCGATTCGCTCGTCGCGCGACGCTTCGCCGCCGACGCCGCGCGTTATGCCGGGGGTGATCGGTCGCTGGCGGCGGCGCTGACCGGCGAGCTGATGCGATGGCGCGACAATGACGCGCGCTTCGTCGCGGCGTCGGCGGGCCGCCCGCTGCTGGAGGAGGCGCGGCCGACCTCGGCGCAGATCGCCGCGCTGGCGGGCTATGGGCTGGAGGCGATCGCCGCGATCGAGGCGCACCGGCCGCTCGACCGCGACCTCGCGGTAAAGGCGCGCGCCGCGCTCGACACGCTCGATGCGCAGGAGAAGGCGTCGTGGCGGCCGATCGAATCCTTCCTGCTGCCGCAGCCGCCGGCCGACCTGATCGTCAAGATCGGCCCCGGCGTCCGCGCCCTGATCGACGCGGCCGCCGCGCGCTGACAGCTCAGCCCAGCCCGCCGCGCCGCGCGATCGCGCCGAGGAAGCGCGCGGAGGGCTTGGGCGTGCGCCGGAACGTCCTGGGATCGACCGACACCAGCCCGAATTTCGGCTTGTAGCCCGCCATCCATTCCCAATTGTCGAGCAGCGACCAGTGGAAATAGCCGCGCAGGTCGATGCCGTCGGCGACGCAGCGCTGCACCCCGGCGACCGCGCCCTGGATATAGGCGATGCGCCGCGTGTCGTCCTCGGTCGCGACGCCATTCTCGGTGACGTAGATCGCCTTCTTCGTCCGTCCCGCGACCAGCCGGACGGACTTTTCGATCGCGTCCGGGGTAAAAGCGTAGCCCATCTGCGTCAGCTCGGTGCCCGGCGGCGGGGGGACGTCGGCGTTCGCGTCCACCGCGCTGCCGGTATAGGTCTGCACGCCGATGAAGTCGCCCGGCGCGGCGAGCCAGCGGTCGAGCATCTCGGCCTGCTTGCGCTTCAGCCCGCTGTCGTCACCCCCGGCGGCGTGGTCGGCCGTCACCGCCAGCGTCAGGCCGATCGGGAATTTGCCGCCGCCGGCGCGCATCGCGTCGATCGCGGCGGCATGGGCGGCGAGCACGCCGTCATATTGCGCCTCCCCCGCCAGCATCGGGCTGGCCCAGCCCGGCGACGCCGTCGCCGCGCCGGCCGCCTGCTGCATCATGGCGATGATCGGGCGCGCCTTGTCGAGCATTCCGCCCCAGCGGACGACAGTGGAAAGGTTCGGCTCGTTGAATGTCGCGGCGAGGTGGATCAGGTCGCCCATCTCCTCCGTCACGCGGCGGCAATGCGCGGCGAAGGCGGCGACATTGGCCGGATCGGCATAGCCACCCGACGCCGCCACCCAGCGCGGCACGGTGAAATGGTTGAAGGTGACGGCGGGCGCGAGGCGATGCTCGCGGCACGCCTCCAGCACGCGGCGGTAATAAGCCAGGCCGGCGCGCGATATCTGCCCGCGCTCCGGCTCGATCCGCGACCATTCGATCGAGAAGCGATGCGCGTTGAAGCCGAGCGATGCGACCAGCGCGATATCCTCCATGACGTGATGATAGGCGTCGCAGGCGTCGCCCGACGGCTCGGCGAAGATCGTCGGCTTGACGTGCTCGACCACCCACAGGTCGCTGGCGTAATTGCCGCCCTCGATCTGATAGGCGGCGCCCGCCGTGCCCCACAGGAAGCCGGGCTTCGCCGGCACCGCCGCCGCGCCGGCCCGCGCCGCCGATGCCAATGCGCCGCTTGCCGCCGCCGATAACAGGAACTCACGTCGTTGCATCGCATCCTCCACCCCGTTTTCGGAATGGAGCTGCATAACATACGGTCAGAGTTGCTTGTAAAGAAGTTTTCGGCCGCCGCGCCGTCCGTCAGCCGTCGACGTTGAAGAGCCCGGCGCTCGGCCAGCCGTCCATATGCGGCTGGACGTGGGCGAGCAGCTCGCCGCCATAGGGGGCGGCGCGATGAAGGTCATAGGCCGCCCGCGATTCGTAGATCTCGACCAGCGATATCTTGTCGGCGTCGTCGGTCGCGACGAGGATGTCGCAGCGCAGGCAACCCGGCTCGCGCTCGCGCACGAAGGCGACATTGTCGCGCAGCGCCTGGAGCAGCGCGGGGCCTTTGCCGGGCAAAGCGGTGAATGAGGCGATGACGCCGACCTGCATGATCTTTCTCTCCCGTCCCAGATAAGGTTAGAGCACTAACCTAAATCCTGAACTCGGCGAAAGTCTCCGGCGCGAACATTTCCTCCGCCGTCAGGCGGCGCGGCGAGAGTCCCTGCTCGTGGTGGTAGCGGGTGAAGGTCTCGATCACATGGCGGTTGCGCCCGATGCCATAGGGCCACCATTCGCGGCCCATCGTCGCGATCGTGTCCTCCACCGCCGCGATCTGCCACGGCAGCATCGTCTTTAGCGAGGCCGAGACGAGCAGTTGCTCGTAGCTCAGCCGCTGCGCCGCGACGAACGCCTTGTAGAGCGCCTGCGCGATCCAGCGGTTCTTCTCATAGACGTCGCGGCGGATCGCGACGACGTGCATGATCGGGAAGATGCCGGTCTTGCCGAAATAGGCTTTCTCGACATCGACGAAATCGGGGAACAGCCGGCCCACCCTGTCCGGCTCCGAATAGAAGGTGGAGGGTGCGCGGGCGGTGTGGAGCGCGTCGATCTCGCCGTCCGCGAGCATCCGCGCCAGCGTCTGCTCCGGTCCGATCGCCTCGACGCGGAATCGCGGCGGCAGGTTCAGCTTCAGCTTCTCCTCGCGCCCCGGCTCCTCCTCCCCGCCGGTTAAATAGGTGACCGAGGCGGGATCGACGCCATATTCGTCGTGCAGGATGCCGCGTATCCAGACCGGCGCGGTCATCTGATATTCCGGCACGCCGATGCGCTTGCCGATCAGGTCGGCGGGCTTCTCGATCCCGCTCGCCTTCGAGACGAAGATGCACGAATGGCGGAAGAAGCGTGACGGGAACACCGGGATCGCGATGAAGCCGGGGTCTTCCCGCCCCAGCGTGACGCAATAGGAGGACATGGAAAGCTCCGCGACGTCGAACTCGCGGTTGCGCAACATGCGGAAGAAAGTCTCCTCCACATCGAGCGGCAGGAAATTGAGGTCGATCCCGTCGGGCTGGACGCGGCCGGTCTGCAACGCCTCGGTGCGGTCGTAATTCCAGCAGGCGAAGGAAAGGGGAAGGCGGCTCATGGTTGCTCCGTGGCTTCGCGGATGATCGTGTCGGGGGAGATGTCGGCGCCGCGCCGGCTCGATTCGATCAGCGCGGCGCAGGCGGCGACGGTCTCCAGCCCCCAGCGGCCATCGTGGACCGGCGCGCGGGTGCCGTCGATCGCGGCGGCGAATTCGTCGATCACCGCCTGACGCGGCACGACCGGCGGGGGGAGCGGCCGCCATTCGCGCGTGGCGTCGGCGTAGATGGCGAGGCCGGTCGGCGTCAGCCGGATGTCGGCGCGCTCGCAGCTCGCCAGCACGAAGCCGAAATGCTCGTGGTGCGGCGCGGGCGCGGGAAGGGCGCCCTTGCCATAAGTGCGCGCGAGCTTCGCGTCGCTCTCGTCCTGTTGCGGCAGCGATCGTCGTGCCGCGCCATATTGCGCCGCGTCCTTGACGTGGCCCAGCTCACCGATCCAGCCCATCAACTCGTCGCTGTCGTAATGCGCATAACCGCTATAGGTCAGCGAGGCCTTGGCGCCCCCGTCGAAGAACAGCAGCGCGGCATAGGCCCCGTCGCTCGGGCGGGCGGCATCCCAGTTTCCGGCGCTGGCGCGGACCGCGCGCAGCTTCCGCCCCGCGAGCCGCCGCACCATGTCGATCTGGTGCGCCGCCTGGCTGAACACCGCCCCGCCGCCGCGTGCCGGATCGAGCTCCTCCGGGCGGCGCGGGCGATACATGAAGTCGGTGTAGTTGAACGTCAGCAACTGGCGCAGCGGCCCATAGGCGCCCGAGGCGATCAGTTCGGCGGCGGCCCGCACCGGGGCATCGAAGCCGTGGCTCGGCCCGACCAGCAGCACGCGGCCGGCGCGGCACGCGGCCTCCGCCATCGCCGCGCAATCCATGACGTTGGTGGCCATCGGCTTTTCGACCAGCACATGCTTGCCGGCCTCGAGCGCGGCGATCGTCTGCGCGGCGTGATGCTCGTGCGGCGAGGCGATATAGACCGCGTCGATATCGGGCGCGGCGAGCATCTCCTCCGGCGAGGCGAAGGCGCGGCCGCCGAACTCGCGCGAAAATTGCGCGCGGGCGTCGGCGCGCGGATCGGCCGCGCCGGCGAGCGCGATGCGCGCATCGCCCGTCAACGCCGGCAGCGTGAGCATGAAGCCGCGCCCCAACCCGATGATTCCCAATCGAATCCTGCTCATCGCGCGTCATGTTCCCCTGGGCCGCGCATGGTTTTGACGGGTCGTGGCTTGAATGTCAAAATACTTCGATATAGAAGTATTTCAATCAGGATGGGGACAGGTGGATGACACCCGAGCAGAACGACCTTCTTTGCCGCGTCGCGGGCGATGCGCCGATGGGGCGGCTGATGCGCCAGCACTGGTTGCCGGCGTGCATGATCGAGGAGGTGGCGGAGCCGGACTGCACGCCGCTCAGGGTGCGGCTGCTGGGCGAGGACATGGTGGTGTTCCGCGATACGCAGGGCCGCGTCGGCGCGCTGGACGAAAAATGCCCGCACCGCCGCGCCTCGCTCGCCTTCGGGCGCAACGAGGAATGCGGGCTGCGCTGCCTCTATCACGGCTGGAAGTTCGACGTGGAGGGCAATGCCGTCGACATGTCGTCGGAGCCGGCGGACGCCGCGCTGCGCAAGACGATGAAGGCGCGGGCCTATCCGGTGCATGAGGCGGGCGGCTTCGTCTGGGTGTGGATGGGCGATCCGGCGCGGGTCACGCCGTTCGATCCGCCCAACTGGGCGATGGTGCCGCCGCAGAAGATCAGCATCGTCAAGATGCACGGTGCCTGCAACTGGGCGCAGGTGCTGGAAGGCTCGATCGATTCGGCGCACAGTTCCAGCCTGCATTCCACCAACATGCCGACCGCGAGCGAGGTGGAGGGATCGACCGCCACCGACACCGCGTGGCTGCGCCCCTCCGCCGACAAGGCGCCGCGCATCGAGGTGCAGAAGACGCCGTTCGGCTTCCGCTACGTCGCGATCCGCACGCCGATCGTCGACCCGGACAGGCAGGATTACGTGCGCATGACATTGTTCGTCGCGCCGTTCACCGTCCACATCCCGCCCAACGACCAATATCATTTGAGCCAGATGCTGGTGCCGGTCGATGACGAGAACACGATGTTCTACTGGATCGCCTGGCATCCCGAGAAGGGCATCTCGCAGGATGCGTGGCGGCGCTTCTGCGGCGCGGAGGTGGGCAAGGACGTCGAGCCGGTGACGTTCCGCAAGGTCCGCAACGCCGAAAACAATTACATGCAGGATCGCGCGGCGATGAAGGCGGGGGACTTCACCGGCATCTACGGCATCCCGACGCAGGACATGGCGATGTGGGAATCGATGGGTCCGATCGCCGACCGCAGCGAGGACCGGCTGGGATCGAGCGACAAGGCAATCTTCACCTTCCGCACGCAGATGTACCGCGCGGCACAGGCGGTGGCGCGCGGCGAGCCGGCGATCGGCACCGCCGCGCCGCGCATCCCCGCCGCCGGGCTGATGTCGTTCGAGGGGATGGTCGCCAAGGGTCGCGACTGGCGGACCATCAACGTCTCGCCGGAGGAGCGGGCGCTCGAAGACGTCGGCGGGTGAGGGCGCCCGGCCGGACACGATCGGCATTTGACAAATTGGTTCGTATCCTTAGCATTATTGATGCCCCGGCAGGACCGGAGGAATCGCCGGGAGGATATGACCGTGGGCATTCATGGCCGGAGGATCGGCGCGCGGGCCGATAGCGGCGTCGTTCCGGGGCGTCGCTCCTGATGCACGGCAGCGTCGAGCCGATCCGCGATGCCGCGCCCGATGCGGCGGACCTGCACGTCCCCCCCACCGCGCGCGAACGGCGCTGGGCGCTGGCGCTGCTGCTCGCCGTATCGACGATCGCGTTCATCGACCGCACGATCCTCAACACCACCGGGCAGGCGATCAAGGCCGATCTGAAGCTGAGCGATATGCAGCTCGGCCTGCTTGGCGGCGCGGCGTTCGCGCTGCTCTACGGGATGCTCGGCATTCCGGTCGCGCGGCTCGCCGAACGCTATAACCGCGTGCGCATCATCGTCGTCGCGATGACGATATGGTCGGCGATGACCGCCCTGTGCGCCGCCGCCGCCGGTTTCCCCGCCCTGCTGCTGGCGCGGATCGGCGTCGGCGTCGGCGAGGCGGGAGCGGGGCCGCCCTCGCAATCGCTGATCGCGGACTATTTCCCGCCGGACCGCCGCGCCTTCGCCTTCGGCATCCTCGGGCTGGCGACGCCGATCGGGATCATCTTCGGCGCGATCGGCGGCGCGGTCGTGGCGCAGCATTTCGGCTGGCGCGCCGCTTTCCTGCTGGTCGGGCTGCCGGGGCTGGTGCTGTCGCTGATCGTCTGGTTCGGCCTCGGCGAGCCGGCGCGCGGGCTGGCCGACGGGCGGCTGGCGGGGGCGGAGGCGCCGCCGCTCGGCGCGGTGGTGCGCCGGCTCGCCGGCAGCCGGGCGTTCCGCCATCTGGTGATGGCCGGCACGGTGGTGAGCTTCGTCGGCTCGTCGGGCATGACCTTCGCGCACCCCTTCTTCGTGCGCAATTTCCCGGTCGGCTATACCGAGGCGGCGATGGCCTTCGCGCTGATCAACAGCGTGTCGCTGGCCGGCGGATATCTGCTCGGCGGGATGCTGACCGACCGGCTCGGGCGGCGCGACGTGCGCTGGTACGGCTGGATGCCGGCGATCTGCATGGTGCTGACCTCGATCACCTATGTCATCGGCTTCTCGCAATCGACATGGTTCTGGACGATCGTGCTGCTGATCCCGCCGGGGCTGTTCGCCGGCGTCTATTACGGGCCGACCTACGCCATCACGCACAATCTGGTGGAGCCACGGATGCGCGCCTCCGCCACCGCGATCCTGACGCTCATCATGAGCATGGTGGGCATGACGGTCGGCCCGGTGGTGACGGGCTGGCTGAGCGATTTCTACGCGGCGCGCGCGTTCGCGGGCGACTATGCCGCCGTCTGCGCGCAGGGGGCGCAGATCGCATCCTGCGCGAAGGCCTCCGGGCAGGGGCTGCGCGCCGCGCTGGTGACGGTGTGCGTGCTGTTCTCGATCGGCGGGCTGAACTTCCTCTGCGTCGCCCGCAGCCTGCCGGGCGAGCTGGCGCACCTGAAGCGCGCGGACTGATTGCCAACGGCCGATCGGCCGCTAATCTGACGCCCGCAAACGAAAAGAAGGGGGCGGACATGAGGTCGATCGCGCTGGGCATGTTGCTGGTCGCGGCGCCGGTGACGGCGCAAGCGGCGGAAGCGCCGCCGCCGGGGCTGGAGGCCGCGCTCGCTTATCCCTTCCCCACCTCGCTGATCGCGGCGGAGGCGGCGGATCGCATCGCCTGGATCACCGTGGTGAAGGGCGTGCGCAACGTGTGGACCGCCGCCGCCCCCGACTATCGCGCGCATCCGCTGACGCGGGCGGTCGCCGACGACGGGCAGGAGCTGACCGGGCTGGTGCTCTCGCCCGACGGCACCCGCGCGATCTGGGTGCGCGGCGGCGATCATGACGCCAACTGGCCGATCGAGTGGGAGCCGAATCCGGCCGACAGCGCCCAACTCGTGACGCTGGAGATCTGGTCCGCCGCCACCGCGGGCGGCGCGCCGGTGAAGATCGCCGAGGGTGACGCCCCGGCGATCTCCGCGACGGGCCGCGTCGCCTATATCAAGGGCGACAAGGTGTGGAGCGTCGATGCCGCCGGGAAGGAGAAGCCCGCGCCGCTCATCGCCGATCACGGCAAGGCCGCCGCGCTCGCCTGGTCGCCGGACGGGACGCGGCTCGCGTTCGTCTCGCGGCGCGGCGACCACAGCTTCGTCGGGATATGGTCGGGCGCGGACCGGCCGATCGTCTGGCTCGCGCCGGGGATGGGCTTCGACGGCGCGCCGGTCTGGTCGCCGGACGGGCGCCGCGTGGCGTTCACCCGGCGGCCCGGTGCCGGCGGCGCGCCGGAGCCGATGCTGACCGAAACGCCGCGCCCCTGGTCGATCGTCGTCGCCGACGCGGCGAGCGGCGAGGGCCGGGCGGTGTGGCAAAGCCCGCGCACCGCCAACGGCTCCTATCCCGGCGAGATCTCGGACGGCGCGGCGCTGATGTGGGGCGCGCGCGATCGCCTCGTGTTCCGCGCCGAGCTGGACGGCTGGCCGCATCTCTATTCGCTGCCGGCGGCGGGCGGCGAGCCGCTGCTGCTGACGCCCGGAAACTTCATGGTCGAGCACACCACCATGTCGCGCGACCGTGCGACCTTGCTCTACGACGCCAATACCGGCGCGGCGGCGGAGGACGACGACCGCCGCCACCTGTTCCGCGTGCCGATCGACCGCGCCGCGCCGGTCGCGGTGACGCGCGGCGAGGGGCTGGAATGGACGCCGGTCACGGCCGGCGGCGATCGCATCGCCTTCGTCGCGGCCGGGCCGACCCGCGCCGCCGAGGTGCGCGTGACCGGGGCGGGCGGGCGCGACACGCTCGTCGGCGATTCCTCGGCCGGCTATGCGCCGCCGATGGTCGCGCCGAAGCGCGTCGTCTTCAAGGCGTCTGACGGGCTGACCGTCCACGGCCAGCTCTTCGAGCCGGCGGGCGGCGGCGGGAAGCGTCCCGCGATCGTCTTCGTCCACGGCGGGCCGATGCGGCAGATGCTGCTCGGCTTCCCCTATATGGATTATTACGCGCACAGCTATGCGGTGAACCAGTATCTCGCGTCGCGCGGCTTCGTCGTGCTGTCGGTCAACTACCGGCTCGGCATCGGTTACGGCCGGGCGTTCCAGCATCCCGACAAGAGCAGCTTCCGGGGCGCGTCCGAATATCGCGACGTGCAGGCGGGCGCGAAATATCTGCAATCGCTGGCCGGCGTCGATCCGGCGCGGATCGGCATCTGGGGCGGCTCCTATGGCGGCTATCTGACCGCGCTGGCGCTCGCGCGGGACAGCGCGACGTTCAAGGCGGGCGTCGACCTGCATGGCGTGCACGACTGGTCGCGGCTGATCGCGGAGGAGGACAAGCCGGCGGTGCGCTATGAGAAGGGCGATTGGGAGGCGACGCTCAAGAGCGCCTTCGAAAGCTCGCCGGTCGCCGATGTCGCGCGCTGGAAATCGCCCGTGCTGCTGATCCACGGCGACGACGACCGCAACGTGCGCTTCAACCAGACCATCGATCTCGCGCGGCGGCTGGACGATGCCGGCGTGCGCTATGAGGAACTGGTCCTGCCCAACGAGATCCACGGCTTCCTGCGCTATGCCGACTGGCTGAAGGCCGATGTCGCGACGGTGCGCTTCTTCGAGGCGGAGCTGAAGGGCAAATAGGCCGGAAGCCGCCGGCCGCGACTTAATCCCGCCGGCGGTCGCGTTGCTTCGCGCCGGATTGGCCCTGCCAGCCCGCGCACCGTCAGGCGCGCGTGATCCCGCCTCCGGTAGACGGCCACGCTCGCGGGAATCCCGAAAAGGCCCATTACGCTAAAGCTTTGCCAATACATTTCGTGGCAAGGCGGAACCATGACGACGGTCGCGGAGTGGTGGCGAAGGGGGCTGTGCCGCATGGCGCTGGCGTTCCTCGCGCTATGCTGTTGCGCGCCGGCCGGGGCGCAGGTGATCGGCCTCAGGCCAATGCTGTGCCACGCCGTGACCGATTCGCGGCAGGCCGACGACACGCTGCCGTCGCTGCATTTCGCCTGCGCCGGCACGCCACGCGGCTATCAGCACGGCAGCCTGTGGCTCAACGCGCGGCTCGATCGGCTGCCGATCGAGCCGCGCAACCTCGCGCTGATGGTCCACCAGTCGCGCTTCGACCGGCTGGCGGTGGCCTATTCCTATGCCGATGGCGCGGTGCGCTGGCAGGAGGTGAGCGGCGGCCGGTTCGGGGCGCACTGGCGCGCCGGCGGCCAGATAGTGTTCGAGGCGCCGGATCGCGATGCGCCGGTGGTCGCGGTGACGATGCGCTTCGACCGGCTGGCGGAATACGACCTCGTCCACGCGCGGCTGATGCCGCAGGGGGACGGCGCGCGGCAGACGACCGCGCTCGCGCTCGTCGTCGGCGCATCGCTGACGCTGCTGCTGATCGGCGGCCTCTACACCCTCTCGCTCGCCTTCGCCCTCCACCGCCCCTATCTCGCCTGGCACGGCGCGTGGGCGGTGTGCATGCTGCTGTGGGGCGGCATCTGGTCGCAGCTCGATCTGCTGATCTTCCCCGGCATGGCGGGGACCGTATCGGCGCAGACCTGCACCTTCCTCTCCTGCCTCGCCGTCACGCTGGCGACGGTGAGCGCGGTGACGTCCTTCGCCCCCGGCATCCTGCCGCGCCGGTTGAGGACCGCCACGCTCGCGCTCGGCGTCGTGGTCACGCTGTTCGGCATTCCGCTTTCCTTCGTGCGCGGGCCGGGCCTGATGGAACTGGCCGCGCTGCTCGGCTGGCTGATCCTCGCCGACCTGCTGGCGGTGACGATCTGCCTCGCGCTGGCATGGCGGCGCGGCGCGACCGAGGCGCGGGACTTCGCGGGTGCGTGGTTCGTCCCGATGGTGACGCTGGCCGCGATCCAGCTCATCGACATGGACGACGGTTTCTGGGGCGCCGGGTCGAAGCTGGTCATCCTGCTCGCCGCGACCTGGCAGACGTTATGGCTGACGATCGCCGCGACGCGGCGGCTCGGGCGGCTGCGCATCGAGCGCGATCGCGCCCGCGCCGGCGAGGTGCTGGCGCGCGAGCTGGCGCGGCGCGACGCGCTGACCGGGGTGCGCAACCGGCGCGGCTTCGTCGAGAGCGTCGCGCCGCTGCTCGATCGCGCGCGGGCCGACGGCCTGCCGGCCGCGCTGCTGCTGATCGACATCGATCGCTTCAAGTCGATCAACGACGAGCATGGCCATGACGCCGGGGACGTGGTGCTCAGCCGGGTGGGCCGGCGGATCGCCGCCTGGGAAGGCGCGATGTGCACGGCCGGCCGGATCGGCGGCGAGGAGTTCGCGCTGCTCGCGATCGGGCTGGAGGGCGTGGTGCTCGAGCGTTTCGCCGAAAGCGTCCGCGCCGGGATCGCTGCGTGCGACCATCGCGACACGATCGGGGACCGGAGCGTCACCGCCAGCATCGGCGTCGCCGAAACGCGCCCGGCGGCGGAGTTCAGGCTGTTGTTCAAGCTCGCCGACGAAGCGCTCTATGCGGCGAAGCGCGACGGGCGGAATCGAATCCGCCGGATCGCGCCGGAGGCGACGGATCGCAGCTATCCGCCGCAACGGGCGCGCATCAATCAATAGTCCTGGGTGTGTGTTTCGGAATTATATGATTCCGATCGTATTGATCTTGGAATTATATGATTTAACAGCGAAAATCTCTCTCTCGTGCATCCGATCCATTTGACAGCGATGGATCGCGGATTAAGGTAGTTACCAACCTTACTAAAGCGCGGGCGGGGCACATCGATGGGAGGATACCGGCAGTCCGGAACCGGCGGCGCGGCACGCCGCTTGCCCGTCGACCGCCGATTGTCCCCGGTTACCCGCCTGCCGCGCCGGCCGGCCGCCGCCGGATCGGCCGGGCGCCTTGCCGACATCATCGCATCGAATGACGGGGGCCGGATGCCGCGCGTGCGCGCGGCGGCCGGCGCTCGACGGGGTACGTCAGGAACATCGTGAATCATCGCCAAGGGGGCAGGTACATGCGCAATTCCAGGATCACCACGCTGGCACTTCTCGCCGGAACCGTCCTCACGACGGCGCCGCTGATGGCCGGGGCGCAGACCGCTCCCGCCGCCGCGACCACCGCCCAACCGCAGGACGAGGAATACGGCCGGCTCATCAACGAATATCTGGTCGACAAGCGCTTCACCTCGGAGCTGGTCGATCACATGCCGGCGTCGGCCACGGTGCCTTCGCCGCTCAAGTTCTTCGGCCGCATTCCGGGCAAGCCGGGCGAGATCACCTATGCGGAGGATATCGAGCGTTATTACAAGGAGCTGGCGCGCACCTCGCCGCGCGTGAAGTTCTGGACGGTCGGCAAGTCGGAGGAGGGGCGCGATATCGTCGTGATCGCGATCGCCGACGAGGAGACGCTCAAGAACCTCGACACCAACAAGGCGGCGCTCGCCGCGCTGGGCGATCCGCGCAAGACCAGCGAGGCGCAGGCGAAGCAGCTCATCAAGAGCGCCAAGCCGCTCTACTGGATCACCAGCGGCATCCACTCGCCGGAGCTGGGCGGGCCGGAGATGCTGATCGAGCTGGCCTATCGCCTCGCGGTGGAGGAGACGCCGTTCATCCAGAACATCCGCAACAACATGATCACCTTCATCACGCCGGTGCTGGAGGTGGACGGCCGCGACAAGATGGTCGACACTTATTATTACGGGAAGAAGACCGGCAATCCGCGCCCGCCGCTGATGTATTGGGGCAAATATGTCGCGCACGACAACAATCGCGACGGCATGGGCCAGTATCTCCAGCTCACCAAGGCGCTGACCAACGGTGTGCTGGATTGGCACCCCACGGTGCTGCACGATCTGCACGAGGCGCAATCCTATCTGTACGTGTCGACCGGGACGGGGCCGTACAATCCCTCGCTCGATCCGATCGCCAGCAACGAATGGTGGCTGCTGGCGCAGACCGAGGTGATGGAGATGTCGAAGCGCAACGTTCCCGGCGTCTTCACCTACGGCTTCTATGACGGCTGGGTGCCGAACTATCTGTTCTGGATCGCGCAGACCCATAACGGCTTCGGCCGCTTCTACGAGGTGCAGAGCTATGGCCCGGATATCCAGAAGGGGCTGAAGCTACCGCCGTCGGCCACCAGCCGCGAATGGTATCGCGCCAATCCGCCGCTGCCGTCGATCGACTGGGGGCCGCGCAACAACACCAACATCCAGGAATCGGCGCTGCTGATCGCGCTCAACAAGGTGGCGACCGATCGCCAGATCTATCTCGAGAATTACTGGATCAAGAACAAGCGCTCGGTCGAGACGGGCCGCACCGGCGACATCAACGCCTGGGTGATCCCCGCCGCGCAGACCGCGAGGCTCAACGTCGTGGATATGGTCAACGGCCTGCGCCGGCAGGGCGCGGAGATCAGCGTCGCCAATGCGCCGTTCAAGGCGGGCGGGGTGGACGTCGCGGCGGGCGATTACGTGATCCGCGCCGACCAGCCGTATCGCACGTTGGTCGACATGTATCTCGGCGTGCAGAACTATCCGATCGCCAACCCGCGCCCGTATGACGATACCGGCTGGACGATGGGCTATATGCGCAACGTCACGGTCAGGACGATCAAGGACCCGTCCGTCTTCCAGCAATCGATGACGATGCTGGCGGACGACGTGCGGCCGAAGGGCGTCGTCACCGGCGCCGGCCCGGTGATCCTCGTCAACCACAGCGGCGACAACGAGCTGATGTCGTTCCGCTTCCGCCTCGCCAGGACGAAGATGCTCGCGGCGGAGGCGCCGTTCGAGCTGGGCGGGCGGCAATATGCGGCCGGCACCTTCATCCTGCCCGCCGCCAACCGCGCGGAGGTGGAGAAGGTCGTCGCCGATCTCGGCCTGACGGCGGAGGCGGTCGGCGCGGTGCCGTCGGTGGCGAACCACGCGCTCAGCGTGCCGCGGATCGGCTATTTGCACTCCTGGCTCCGCACCCAGGACGAGGGCTGGTGGCGTGCCGCGCTCGACCGTTATGGCGTACCCTATACCTATTTCGCCGACATCAAGGCGCGGCAGGGCGGGTTGCGCGCCAAATATGACGTCATCATCTATCCGACGGTCGGCTCCAGCGTGAAGGATCAGGTGACCGGCGTCGCGATGAACGGCACCAAGCCGATCCCGTACAAGAAATCCGCGCTCACCCCGAACCTCGGCACGCTCGATTCCGCCGACGACATCCGTGGCGGTCTCGGCGCGGACGGCATCGCCGAGCTGAAGAAGTTCGTCGAGCAGGGCGGCACGCTGATCGGCGACGGATCGACCGTGGAGATGCTGGCCGAATATGGCGTCGCCTCCGGCGTGAGCGTCGCGGAAACGCCCAAGCTCTACACCAAGGGCGCGATCATGCGCGGCGTGTTCAAGGACAAGACCAGCCCGCTGACCTACGGCTACGCCGGCAACGAGATGCCGGTCTATTTCTCGCAGGCGCCAGTGCTGAAGGTCGGCGGAAGCGGGCCGGGCATGGGCTATTTCGATCCCAATGCGCCCGGCAGCAACATCGCGCAGAACATCACGCCGAACGACAAGCCCGCGCATATCTCGCCGTGGCAAGGCTCGGGCCAGCAGGCCGCGCCGGCCAATACGGACGTGTCGAACTCGCCGTTCGGCTCGATGCTGCCCACCTCGCGCACGGGCGGCGCGGCGCCGACGCAATTCCCCCGCGTGGTGATGGCCTTCCCGGCGAAGGCGGACGATATCCTGCTGAGCGGGATGCTTTCCGGCGGCGAGGCGTTGCAGAACAATGCGCTGCTGGTCGACGTGCCGAAGGGGCAGGGCCATATGGTGCTCTATGCGCTGCGGCCGTTCTGGCGCTGGCAGACGCAGGGGAGCTATTTCCTCGGCTTCAACGCGATCATCAACTGGGATCACCTCGACGCCGGCGCGAAGAGCGGCGCGAAGGGCGACTGATCCGAGGCGATGCCCGGCGCGGCGGATCACGCCGTCGCGCCGGGCATCGTCGGGATGATTATTCCGTGAGCGCCGCCCGCGCCCGTAGCGCCGCGAGGCAGATCGCCAGCGTCTCGATCGGATGGGCGGCGAGCCATTCGCGGCGCTCGCCGGTCACGATGAAGGCGCCGTCATGTTCCTCCAGCCAGTGGCCGGGCGGGACGAGCGTGCTCGCCGCCGTCCGCGATTGCGAATAGTTGAGCGCGCGGACGCGCGCGCCGTCCTCGCCACGCCAGATGCCTTCCTCGATTGCCGGAAGCCGCGCCAGGGCGGGGAACACCGCCAGCGCGATCAGCGTGTCGAGCGCGCGGCCCGGCTCCTCCGCTCGCTCGCAGGCCAGGATCGCTTCGGCGAGCGCGGCGGTGGCAGGGCTGGTCATGCGGTGGTTGTCTTCGTTCCCACATAGCGCGCGCGGCCGAGTTCCGCACGCCGGCTCGCGCTCCGCGTCTTGAGCAGATCCTGGCGCGAGAGCAGGCCGAGCACACGCCGCGTTTCCGGGTCGACGATCGGGATGCGCCCGATCCCCGAATCGACGATCAGGTCCGCCACCACGCCGCTGGGCGTGTCGGGATAGGCGACGGGCTGCGCGGCATCGGATATCGCGTCCGCCAGCGGGGTCCCGTCTTCGTCGCGATCGACCTGCCAGCGCAGCGCGTCGGTGCGCGAGACGAGGCCGAGCAGCCGCCCCTCCGCATCCACCACCGGATAGCTGCGGTGTGCCGCCTCGCTGGCGAAAAAGGCGATCGCCGCGCCCACCGTCATCGTGCCGGGCAGCGTGTCCGGGTCGCGCGTCATGATCTGCGCGGCTTGCAGCAGGTCGAGCGGATCGACGGTATATTCTTGGAGGATATGCCGTCCGCGCCGCGCGATCTTCTCGGTCAGGATCGAGCGGCGCATCAGCAGCACGCTGACGGCATAGGCCGCGCCCGCCGCCGCGATCGTATAGGGCGCGGCTTCGAAATGCCCGGTCAGTTCGACCGCGAACAGCGCGCCGGTCATCGGCGCGCGCATCGCGCCGGACATGATCCCGGCCATGCCGACCATCGCCCAGAAGCCAGCGTCGCCCGGCAGCACTTGCCCGAGCAGGACGCCCGCCGCGCCGCCCAGGATCAGCAACGGCGCCAGCACGCCGCCCGAGGTGCCCGATCCGAGCGCGACCAGCCACACGATCGCCTTCACCACCAGCAGCGCGATGACCACGCGCAGCGGCAGCGCGCCGTTGAGCAGCGAATCGATGCTGGCATAGCCCGCGCCCAGCACATGCGCGTCGATCAGGCCGCCGAAGCCGACCACGACCGCGCCGATCGCCGGCCACCACATCCAGTGCACCGGCAGGCGGTGGAACATGTCTTCGACGCGATAGAGCGTGACCGAGAGCAGCGCCGCCTCCAGCCCGACGATCAGCCCGGTACCGCCGGCGGCGGCGAGCGCCCAGGCCGCGCCGGGGGCGTGCGCCCCGGTCGGGAACATCGCGCCCGTGCCGATCAGCAGCGGCCGCCACGCGAAGGAGACGAGCGAGGCCACCACCACCGGCACGAAGCTGCGCGGCTTCCATTCGAACAGCAGCACCTCCACCGCGAGCAGGATCGCGGCGAGCGGCGTGCCGAAGATCGCGGTCATGCCCGCCGCCGCGCCGGCGACGAGCAGGGTCTTGCGCTCCGCCGCGCTCAGCCGGAAGCATTGCGCGAACAGCGATCCGATCGCGCCGCCGGTCATGATGATCGGCCCCTCCGCGCCGAACGGGCCGCCGCTGCCGATCGAGATCGCGGAGGACAGGGGCTTGAGCAAAGCGACCTTGAGCGACAGCCGGCTCTCGCCGAACAGGATCGTTTCGATCGCCTCCGGGATGCCGTGGCCGCGGATCTTGTCCGATCCGAAGCGCGCCATCAGCCCGACGATCACGCTGCCGATCACCGGGATCGCCACCACCATGAGGCCGACATGCGCGTCGGTGATGACGGTCTTGTCGGCGGAAAGCCGCCCGAACCAGAACAGGTTGGTGGCGATCGCGATCAGCTTGACCAGCACCCACGCGCCGAACGCGCCGCCGCTGCCGACGACGATCGCCATCATCGCGAGCATGACCATGCGGCGATCGACGCTATGATCGGCGAGCTGATGCCCTTCGGTGACGCGGGGCGGGGTAAGCGACATAAGAGAGGCGAGCCTTGTCGGACGATGGCGGCGCGCGTTTATATCGTAATACGATATGTTTCAATCGGGGAAGAAGCGGGATGGCGGCGGAGGACGGGATCGGGGATGCGGATTATGCGGCGCTGGCCGAGTTCCGCCATGCGATCCGCCGCTTCCAGTCGTTCAGCGAGGCGCGCGCGGGCGAGGTCGGGCTAACCCCGCGGCAGCATCAGGCGTTGCTCGCGATCCGGGGCAGCACGCTGGACGAGGCAACGGTGGGCCGCGTCGCCGAGCGGCTGATCATGAAGCCGCACAGCGCGACCGGCCTGGTCAACCGGCTGGAGGTGCTGGGGCTGGTGACGCGCGAGGCCGCCACCGCCGATCGCCGGCGCGCGCTGCTCCGCCTGACGCCCAAGGCGTATCGTATCCTCGATGAACTCTCGGCGGTGCATCGCGAGGAGATCAGGCGGCTCAGGCCATTGTTCGCGGAGATATTCGCCCAGCTCGGCTAGGGACCAGGACCGATCCGTCCTATCGCACGGACCAGCGGCGCAGCTCCATCCCGGTGCCGCCGGCGGGAAGGCTGAACACCATCCCGTCCTCGCCCACCGTGATCGTCCCGTCGAACCGTTGCCGCGCATCGCCGAGGAAGGCGGGATACATCACCCGCGAGGGCATCTGCGGGATGTTGTGGCTGAACACGAGATGCTTCACCCCGGCCGCCTGCGCCTCGGCGGCGGCGTCCTCAGGCGAGGTGTGGTAGTTGAGGATGTCGCGCGTGATCTGGGTGAGTGCGGTCTGCCCGCGCTGTTCCAGCACTTCGGTCATCAGACCGACGAGCCGGGGTTGCAGCCCTTCGTGCACCAGCAGATCCGCGCCGCGCGCGTTGCGCACGATCGAGGGCGTCGGGCTGGTGTCGCCGCTGAACACGAGCGACCGCCCCTTGTAGGTGAAGCGATAGCCGACCGCCGGCTCGACCGGGCCGTGATCGACGCGGAAGGCGGTGACGGTGATGCCGTCGCCGGCATAGACCGGCACCGGCGACCAGTCCCCTTTCGGCGGCAGCGCGAAGGGCACCGCCGCCCCGCCGGCGCCGGACGGCGGCGCGACGATCGGGCCGTGGTGCGCGGTGCGGAAGCCGGCGTCGATCGCATAGGCCTGATCGAATCCGGCGACGACCCGCTCGGTCCCCGCCGGGCCGTGGACGGGCAGCGGCCGCGTCCGCCCCGCGCCGGTCCAGGCGAACAGCAGCATCGGCCCCAGCCCGTCGATATGGTCGGAATGGAGATGCGTCAGGAAAACGCGCTCGATGCGGCCATTGGGGATGCCCATCAGCATGATGTTGCGCGCGCCGCCCTCGCCTGCGTCGACGACGAAGACATGCCGGCCCGCGATCACCACGCTGCACGGCCCGGCGCGGGTCGGATCGGGCATCGGCGAGCCGGTGCCGCACAGCGCGACGTGCAGTCCGTCCGGCAGTTCGCGCGTGACGTCCACCCCCGCGCGCGCGTCGATCGCGATCCGCGCCGCCTCGCGCCCGATCGCCCCCGGAAACGCCGCCACCGCGAGCAGCGCCGTCAGCGCCGCGCCGCCCGTCGCCCACCATATCGCGTGCCGCATCGATCCTCTCCCCATCTATTGCGGCGAGAATAAGCGATATTATGGCATTATCAATGCCGATACTTGCGCGGCGCGCCGCGCGTGATAGGATCGCCGCCAGAAAACAGGGGAGAGGATGCGGCCGTGACGCAGATATCGCGCGTGCTCGTGGCGCTGGTGGCGCTGTTCAACATCGTGCTGGGGCTGGGTTTCCTGCTCGATCCGGCGGGATCGGCGCAGCGCTTCCTGCTGGAGCCGCTCGGCACGCAGGGGATGGCGACGCTGCGGGCGGACTTCACCGCCTTTTTCGTCGTCGGCGGCGCGGCGGCGCTGATCGGCGCATGGCGGCGTGACGGCGCGCCGCTGCTCGTGCCGCTCGCGCTGCTCTCGATCGCGATCACTGGGCGCGTGGTCAGCCTGATCGCGGACGGCGCGCCGGGCAGCGCCTTCCCGCCGATGGCGATGGAGGCGGTGATGATTGTGATCCTGCTGCTCGGCCGCCGCGCCTTCGCGGAGGCGCGGCCATGAAACGCTGGAAGAAGATCGCGCTCGGCACGGTCGGTGTGGCGGCGGTCGCGGGGTTCGCGGCGAAGGATTATGTGCTGCTCCACCTGCCCGGCTGGCTCGCGCCGCGCGTCCATCCGTTCCGCGAGATCACCTGGCAGCCCGGCCCGGCGAAACCGCTGCTGCCGCCCGAGCAGCGCCCGCCCAATATCGTGCTGATCCTCGCCGACGATCTCGGCTTCAACGACATCAGCTTCAACGGCGGCGGGGTGGCGCATGGGCTGCTCAAGACGCCGAACATCGACGCGATCGGGCATCAGGGCGCGAGCTTCGCGCAGGCCTATGCCGGCAACGCCACCTGCGCGCCCTCGCGCGCGGCGCTGCTCACCGGGCGCTATCCGACGCGCTTCGGCTTCGAGTTCACGCCGACCGACACGCGCTTCGCCAAGACGATCGCCGGCTTCCCGAGCAACTGGCGATACAAGACGATCCTCGACCAGCAGGCGGTGGACAACGATCCCCCCGCGAACAGCAAGGGCATCCCGACCAGCGAGCGGACGATCGCCGACCTGCTGCGCACCGGCGGCTATCACAATATCCATCTCGGCAAATGGCATCTCGGCGGGGAGCCAGGGATGCGCCCCGAGCAGCGCGGCTTCGACGAGAGCCTGGGCTTCATCATCGGCGGCCAGATGTACGCGCGCGAGGGCGACCCGAACGTCGTCAACTCGAAGCAGGATTTCGACCCGATCGACAAATATATCTGGGCCAACCTGCCGTTCAGCGTGCAATATAACGGCGGCGAGCGGTTCCACCCCGATCGCTACATGACCGATTACCTGACGCATCAGGCGATCCGCGCGATCGACGCCAACCGCAACCGGCCGTTCTTCCTCTACCTCGCCTATAACGCCCCGCACACGCCGCTTCAGGCGCTGAAGAGCGATTATGACGCGCTGGCCGCGATCCCCGATCGCCGCACGCGCGTCTATGCCGCGATGATCCGCGCGCTCGATCGCGGCGTGGGGCAGGTGATGCGGGCGCTGAAGGATCGCGGGCTGGACAGGAACACGCTCGTCATCTTCACCAGCGACAATGGCGGCGCGCATTATATCGGCCTGCCCGACATCAACCGCCCGTATCGCGGCTGGAAGGCGACCTTCTTCGAGGGCGGAATCAGGGTGCCGCTGTTCATGCGCTGGCCCGCGCGGATCGCGCCGGAGACGCGGGTGGACGGCACGGTCAGCCATTTCGACCTCTTCGCCACCGCCGCCGCCGCCGCCGGATTGAAGCCGCCCGCCGACCGGGTGATCGACGGTATCGACCTGTCGCCCTATGTCGATGCGCGGCACGAGCCGATGCCGAAGCGCACCCTGTTCTGGAAGAGCGGTGACTATCAGGCGGTGCGCGACGGCGACGCCAAGCTCCAGATCCTCGATATCCCGCGTGAATCCTTGCTCTACGATCTCAAGGGCGACCCGACCGAGCAGCGCGATGCCGCCGCCGCAAATCCGGCGGAGGTGCAGCGGCTCACCGCGCTGATCCGCCGCCACGACGCGGAGCAGGTGAAGCCCTCCTGGCCGGCGCTGATCCGCTCGCCCATTGCCATCGACCGCCCGCTGGGTACGACGCCGCGCACGGGCGAAACCTATATCTACTGGGCGAACTGATGGCGGCGGAAGACGGCAGGCGAAAGCGATCGGAGGTGAGCCGGCGCAAGATCGTCGAGGCGATGGTTGCGCTGGTCGGGGAGGGCGATCCCGCGCCCCCCGCCGAGCAGATCGCCGCGCGTGCCGGGGTGGGCCTGCGCACCGTCTTCCGCCAGTTCGCCGACATGGAGGCGATCTACGCCGGCATGGCCGAGCGGCTCGCGCGCGAATATCACGACTGGCTCGATCCATTCACGGCGGCGGACTGGCGCGGGCAGTTGGGCGAGATGCTGGCGCGCCGGCTCGACACCTATGAGCGGCTGATGCCGTACAAGCGCGCCGCCGACGCGCATCGTCACGCCTCCGCGACGATCCAGCGGCATCATGCCGGCGTGCTGGCGACGATGCGCGAGCGGCTGGTCGGGCTGCTGCCGCCGGCGGTCGCGGGGGACGCCGTGCTGCTGGAGGCGATCGACCTGCTGCTCAGCTTCGAGACGTGGCAGCGGCTGCGGCTCGATCAGAACCTGTCGCCGGAAAACGCCCGCGCGGTGGTGGCGGGGGCGATCGCGCGGCTGTTGCCGCAGGAGGATGTGAAATGACGCTGGCGTTCGATTGCTTCTGGTCGTTCCGTTCGCCCTATTCCTATCTGGTGACACCCCGGCTGGTGGCGCTGGAGCGCGATTTCGACGTGCGCTGCAATGTCCGCGTCGTCCGCCCGATCGCGGTGCGGCAGCCGGAGTTCTTCTCGAACGGCGATCCGCTGTGGGTCAGCTATCTGATGCGCGACACGGTGCGGACGGCGGAATATCTCGGCTTGCCCTATCGCTGGCCGCGTCCCGATCCGGTGGTGATGGACTTCGCGACGCGCACCTATCCGAAGGAACAGCCTTATATCCACCGGCTCAGCCGCCTGGGCCAGCTTGCTGCCGAGCGCGGGCGCGGCCTGCCGTTCATCGCCGCGGTGAGCCGCCTGATCTGGAGCGGCGCGACCGATAACTGGCACGAGGGCGACCACCTCGCCCATGCGGCGGCCGCCGCCGGGCTGGACCTCGCCGAGATGGATCGCGTGGTGGAAGCGCAAGGGGAGCGACTCGCCGCCGCGATCGAGGCCAATGAGGCGGACCAGCGCGCCGCCGGCCATTACGGCGTGCCGCTGATGGCGTTCGGCGGCGAGCCGTTCTTCGGGCAGGATCGCTTCGACCAGCTCGTCTGGCGGATGGAGCAAGCGGGGCTGGCGCGACGCGCCGATTGAGCCGCTTGCGTTGATGCCGCCAACCGTTTCATGTTGCGCGGAACGGAAACGATCAGAACGGGGGGACGGGATGCGCGCAGCACAGATTCTGGCGGGGGCCGCGCTCGCGGCGATGGCGGCGGCCGGCGTGGCGCAGACCGCATCCACCGACCGCAAGGCGATCGAGGCGCAGTTCGACCAGCATATCAGCTCGGCCGACCAGCTGGCGTGGCTGAAGGACATGTCGTCCGCGCCGAACCATGTCGGCTCGCCACACGACAAGGCCAACGCCGAGGCGATCCTCGCCAAGTTCAAGCAATGGGGCTGGGACGCGCATATCGAGACGTTCCACGTCCTCTATCCCACGCCGATCTCCACCACCGTGGAGATGGTCGCGCCGGAGAAGATCGTGCTGGGCGGACAGGAGCCGCCGGTCCCCGGCGACGATACGTCGTCGAAGACGGCCGATGCGCTGCCGCCCTATGTCGCCTTCCAGGGCGACGGCGACGTCACCGGCGATCTCGTCTACGTCAATTACGGGATGCCGGAGGATTACAAGGCGCTCGCCCGGCGCGGCATCGACGTGAAGGGCAAGATCGTCATCGCGCGCTACGGCACCGGCTGGCGCGGGCTGAAGCCCAAGCTGGCGCAGGATCACGGCGCGATCGGCTGCATCATCTATTCCGATCCGGCCGATGACGGCTATGCGCAAGGCGACGCCTATCCGGTCGGCGGGGCGCGCCCGGCGGGCAGCGTGCAGCGCGGCTCGGTCGCGGACATGCCGCTCTATCCCGGCGACCCGCTGACCCCCGGCATCGGCGCGACGCTCAACGCCAAAAGGCTGACCCGCGAGCAAGCGCCGACGATCCTCAAGATTCCGGTGCTGCCGATGTCCTATGGCGATGCGGGCAAGCTGCTCGCGCGGCTCGGCGGCCCGGTCGCGCCGGCGCCGTGGCGTGGCGCGCTGCCCGTCACCTATCATATGGGCGGCAACGGCGGCGTATCCGTCCATCTCGCGGTGAAGTCCAACTGGAAGCTGACGCCGGCCTATGACGTGATCGCGATGCTGAAAGGCTCGCGCTATCCCGATCAATGGGTGATCCGCGGCAATCATCATGACGGCTGGGTGTTCGGCGCGGCCGATCCGCTTTCCGGCAATGTCGCGATGCTTTCGGAGGCGAAGGCGCTCGGCGAATTGTATCGCTCCGGCTGGCGGCCGGCGCGGACGATCGTCTATACGAGCTGGGACGCGGAGGAGCCGATGCTGCTCGGCTCGACCGAATGGGCCGAGCAACATGCCGACGAGCTGAAGCAGAAGGGCGCGATCTACATCAACACCGACGGCAACGGGCGCGGGATGCTCCATGCGCAGGGCAGCCATTCGTTCCAGCATCTCGTCAATGCCGTTGCCGCCGACGTGACCGATCCGGAGACGGGCGCGAGCGTCGCGGCGCGCGCCCGCGCGGGCGTTCTCGCCGATGCGTTCGATCATACGGGGCAGGTCAACGCAACCGCGCTGGCGGCGGCCGAGAAGGGCGGCGACCTGCCGCTCGGCGCGCTGGGATCGGGGTCGGACTATTCCGCCTATATCCAGCATCTCGGCCTGCCCGCGATCAACATCGGCTTCGGCGGCGAGGATGAGTCCGACGGCGTCTATCATTCGATCTACGACAGCTTCCACCATGTAACGACCTTCGACGATCCGGGCCTGAAATATGGCGCGGCGCTGTCGAAGGTGGTCGGGCGGCTGGTGCTGCGGCTCGCCGACGCCGACCTGCCGGTGCAGCGCTACGGCGATTTCGCCGACACGGTCGGGATCTATCTTGGCGAGGTGAAGAAGCTCGCCGCCGATCGTCGCGCCGAGGATACGAAGCGCGACAGGCTGATCGCCGATGGCGCGTTCCGCCTCGCCAGCGATCCGCTCAAGCCGGTCGGCGCCCCGGCGCCGGAGGCGGTGACGCCCGAGTTCGATTTCGCGGCGCTCGACGGTGCGGTGAAGACGCTCAGGCAATCGGCCGCCGCGTTCGATGGCGCGCTGGCGGCGCGGGGCGCGGCGCTATCGCAGGCGCAACGCGACCGGCTCTCCGCGCAGCTTCGCGACATCGACCAGCTGCTGCTCGACGATCGCGGCCTGCCGGAGCGGCCGTGGTACAAGCACCTGATCTACGCCCCCGGCCGCTTCACCGGCTATGGTGCGAAGACGCTGCCCGGCGTGCGCGAGGCGATCGAGGAGCGCCGCTTCGACGACGCCCGCGAGTTCGTCGGCCGCACCGCCAAGGTGCTGCGCGACTATGCCGCGCGGCTCGATCAGGCGCGCGCGACGGTGGAGGGGAAATAGCCCGCCGACGCGCGGGTTATTGCATGTCCACCAGCCGCAGATAGGGCTTCAGCGTGCGGAAGCCTTGCGGGAATTTCCGCCGCGCCTCCTCGTCCGACAGCTTGGGCGAGATGACCACCGCGTCGCCCGGCTCCCAGTTCACCGGGGTCGCGATGCTCTGTGCGTCGGTGAGTTGCAGGCTGTCGATCGCGCGGATGATCTCGGCGAAGTTGCGCCCGGTGCTGGACGGGTAGGTGAGGATCAGCCGCACCTTCTTCGCCGGATCGATGACGAAGACCGAGCGGACGGTGACGGTCGGGTCGCTTTCCGGGTGGATCATGCCATAGAGCGTCGCGACCCGCATGTCGGGATCGGCGATCATCGGGAAATCGAGCGTCGCCGATTGCGTTTCCGCTATGTCCGCCTCCCAGCGATGATGCGCCTCGACCGGATCGACCGACAGGCCGATCGGCTTCACCCCGCGCCTGTCCCATTCCGGCCGCAGCCGCGCGACCTCGCCCAGCTCGGTGGTGCAGACCGGGGTGAAATTCTTCGGATGGCTGAAGAACAGGCCCCAGCCCGATCCAAGCCATTCGTGGAAGCGGATCGGGCCGTGCGTGCTGTCCTGTTCGAAGTCGGGCGCGATCTGGCCGAGCTGGATGGTCATGGGGCGTTCCTTTGCGATTGTGAGGGGCTTATCCGCCGCGCCGCGCACGGCGGGTGCAGGCGACGGTGACGAGGACGAAGGGCAGGGCGGCGAGCGCGAACGCGCCGTTCCGCGCGGGTGGCAGCAGGGCCGCGTCGACCAGCAATCGCTCGATCGTCAGCAGGCCGGCGAGCGCGGCGAACCAGAAGCCGGCTCCGCGCAGCAAGGCGCGCCGCCGTTCCTCCCGCGCCGGCAGCAGCCGGCCGTCGCGGGACAGGCGCAGGCGGGGGACCATTTCCCCCGGCCAGATCGTCACGAAATCGTCGCCGTCCGGGGCGCGGCGCGTTTCCCCGTCGCGCATCCCGGCGAGCAGCGCGATCCACTCGTTGCCGATCAGCAGGAAGGTCGCCAGCGGCGTGACCAGCGCGCCGACGAACAGCAAGGCGCGCTCGTCAGCACCGCCCGACTCGAACAGGCGGCAGGCGATCAGCCACGCCGCGCCGAACAGGTTCGCCGCGAGGATGCCGAACAACAGCCAGCCGTGCCGGTGCCGTGGCGGGGATTCGCGGGGCGGCGGCTCGAGCGGCTTCATCGCGCGGGCCGGCGGGACGGTATGCGGTTGCGATGCTGGCGGACCATGGCGGCCTCCTTGCGCACCTATCATCCGTCCTTTAACATCCAGCAAGCAAACGAATATTATTGCGGTTTAAGCGGAAGGAAATTGCCGCATGGATATCGGCATCGCGCGCACCTTCCTGGAGGTGGTCAAGACCGGCAGCTTCGTCAGCGCCGCCGCCAACCTCAACCTGACGCAGACCGCGGTGAGCGCGCGCATCCGCGTGCTGGAGGAGCAGCTCGACCGGCCGGTGTTCATCCGCAACAAGGCGGGCGCGCGGCTGACCCCGGCGGGCGAGCATTTCCTGCGCTTCGCGACCACCCTGGTGCAGGTGTGGGAGGGCGCGCGCCGCGCCGTCGCGTTGCCGCCGGGGCGCGAGGCGGTGGTGACGATCGGCGCGGAGCTGAGCCTGTGGAGCCCGCTGCTGCGCCACTGGCTGCTGTGGATGCGGCGCGAATGCCCGGAGATCGCGGTGAGCGCGCAGATCGACACCTCCGAGCGGCTGCTGGAGCGCGTGCAGAACGGCTCGCTCGACATGGCGGTGATCTATGCCGCGCCGCGCCGACCGGGGCTGATCGCGGAGCTGCTGTTCGAGGAGAAGCTGGTGCTGGTGCGCACCACGCCCGCCGCCCGGCCGCTCGGCGCGGAGGATCATGTCGATATCGACTGGGGCGAGGATTTCGCGGCCAGCTATCATGCCGCCTTCCCCGACAGGCCCAAGGCGGTGGTGTCGATCAGCTACGGCCCGCTCGCGCTGGATTATCTGCTGGCGACCGGCGGCAGCGGTTATTTCCGGCAAGGGGCGATCCGCTCCTATCTGGAGGAGGGGCGGCTGGCGCTGGTGCCGGACAGCCCGGAATTCTCCTATTCCGCCTATGCCGTCCATTCATCGAAAGCCGATCCGGGGGCGATGGATCGCGTGCGCGCCGGCCTGCGCGCGGCGGCGGCGATGACGGGATAGCCGCGTGCTCAGCCGGGGCAGGTCGCCAGCGCTCGCTCCCGCGCGGCGAACAATTTCACGATGTCGGGGCGCACGGTGAGCAGGTCCTGGAGCGTATAGCCGTCGAGCACCGCCATGAACGCGGCGAGCGCCCCGGCCAGTGCGACAGTCAGCCCGCACGCGGGGGAGATGAGACAATCCCCGCAATCGACCAGTTCGAACCCGTCCTCGGTATGGCGGACGAGCGCGCCGACGTTGATCTCCTCCGGCTTGCGGCCCAGCCGGATGCCGCCGCCCCGGCCGCGCACGCTGGCTACATAGCCGGCATTGGCGAGATCGTTCACCACCTTCATCAGATGGTTCTGCGAGATGCCATAAGCGCGCGATACCTCCGCGATCGAGCACAGCCGATCCGGCCGCGCGCCGAGGTAGAGCAGCACGCGCATCGCATAATCGGTATAGCGCGTCAGGCGCATCGGTGGCTCCGCCTCACTTGGCCGCGGATAACATATATTTCTATTGCATCTTTTTTCGGATCGCCGCAATAGATGCGTGTTAAATACATGATTGGAGCGAGTCGTGGAGCATCCCGCCGAGATCGAGGAAGCCGCGCTGGAGCGTCTGATCCCGCTGTTCTACGCGCGCGTCCGCGAGGATGACGAGCTTGGCCCGGTGTTCAACGACGCGATCGCCGACTGGCCGGAGCATCTCGACAAGCTGGTCGCCTTCTGGTCGTCGGTGATGCTGACCAGCGGGCGCTACAAGGGCAATCCGATGATGGCGCATATCAAGCACATCAGGCGGATCACGCCGGAATTGTTCGACCGCTGGCTCGCGCTGTGGAAGGCGACGACCGACGAGGTGATGCCGCCCGCCGCAGCCGCCGCGTTGCAGGCGAAGGCCGCGCGCATCTCCGAGAGCCTTCAGCTCGGGATGTTCTTCCGCCTCGATCCGTCCTCGCGGCCGGGCCGCGCGGCCGCCTGACCGGGCAAAGGAGCAGATGATGCAGACCGGATCGGCAAGCGCCCCCACGGACTCTCGCGCACGGGCGCAGGCCCAGGAACAGGCGCAGGTGGAGTTCCGCCGCGCGATGAAGATCATCGCCCTCGCGGCGGTGCTGATGGCGGCGGGCGCCTTGTGGTATCTGTCGCTCTCGGGGCCGCTCACCGTCACGATGGTCGTCGCGACGACCTTGGGGGTGCTGATCTCGGTCGTGCTCGGCTGCGGGCTGTTCGCGGCGGCGTTCTTCAGCGACAAGAGCGGCTACGACCAGAACGTCTCCGACGCGACCCGCGTCAAGGCGCCGCAGCCCAATCCGACCGCGCTGCCTGAGGGGCTGGAATCATACAAGAGCACCGACGAGTTCACCGACCGGACGGTGCCCGCCGCGTTGCTCGCCGACCATAATACCAAGGCCGGCACCTGGGGGCTGATCCGCGTCACCGCCGGCATGTTGCGCTATCGCGTCACCGATCCGCGCCGCGCGCCGCTCGAGACGATCCTGACCCCGGACACGCTGCCGGGCATCGTCGAGCCGACGATCCTCCATCATGTCGAGCCGGTCCCCGGCGCCCGCTTCCACGTCGAATTCTGGCGCGCGCGGGAAGGCTAGCCGAAGATCTCTGGGGGGATGCCGCCGCCGCCCGCATCGGGCGGCGACGGCATCCTGTCATCAGAACGACTTGCGCAGGTTGAGGCCGATCGTGCGCGGCTGCGCCGAGGTGACGCTCGTCAGGCCGACGCCGATCGCGCTCGACGAGGCGCGGGTGATCGCCACCGAATCGAACAGGTTGGTGACGAAGACATAGGCGCCCCAGTCGCCCGACCGCTCGATGCCGACGCGCGCGTTCACCAGATCATAGCCGTCGATGTAGCGCGTATAGACGTAGGTCGGGCGGAAGTCCGAATAATAGCCGCCGGAGTGGCTGTAGTCGGCACGGATCACGCCGTCGAAGCTGTCGGTCAGCGGCCAGGTATATTGCGCGCTGCCGCCCATCGTGAACTTCGGCACATAGGGGATGCGGTTGCCCTTCAGCCCCGAGCTGGTGGTGGCAAGGTTCGGCGGCAGCACGTCCTCGGTCAGCTTGGCGGTCATATAGGTGGCGTTGGCGTTGATGTTGAGGCCGTGGACCGGCTGGAGCGACCCCTCGAACTCGATGCCCTGCACCCGCGCGGCCGAGGCGTTGCCGATATAGGAGAAGGCCCCGTTCGGCGTACGCTGCGTGATCTGTATGTTCGACCAGTCGATGCGGAAGGCGTCGAGGTTGAGGATCAGCGTGCGGCCCAGCCACGCGGTCTTGAAGCCCGCTTCATAGTTCCACAGCGAGTCCGACCGGTACGGCGTCAGCGCCGTGTCGAGGCCGAGCACCTGGTTGACGCCGCCGGGGCGGAAGCCCTGCGCCGCCTCGGCATAGAACATGATGTCCGGCGTGATCTTGTACGACACGTTCGCCTTGACGACCGTCCCGTCCTCCGACGAGGACAGCGCGGTCGGCGGCGTGATCCGCGCGCCGACGAGGATCGAGGGCACGTCGGTATGGCCGACGACGTCCTTGTCGTACTTGAAGTAGCGGATGCCGCCGGTGACGTTCAGCCGCGAGGTGATGTCCAGCGAAAGCTCGCCGAACGCGGCGACCTGCTTCAGCTCGTCATGGATGAAGCGGATCGTGTCGATCTGGTTCGGGATGACATAGCCGCTGGCCGGATCGACGTTGAGCTGCGGATTGGCGACGTCGGTGGTGCGCTTCGAATAGAAGCCGCCGACCGTCCAGTTGAGCGGCCCGTGCCCGGACGAGCTGAACCGCAGTTCGGCCGTCAGCGCGTCGAGGTCCTGCTGCGGATAGAGCGAGCTGGTCGACTGGCCGGCGACGAACGCCTGATATTGCGCGAACGAGGTGATCGGCACGCCGAACTGGTCGGAGCAGCTCGTCGCGCACAGCCGGTTATAGGTGGCGAGGTTGTTCGTGCCCTGGATATAGCGCGAGGTGTCGCTCTGGCTGACGAGGCTGCGCTCCATGTACGAGACGACGCCCGTCGCGGTGACCGGGCCGAAGTCATAGGTGCTGGTGAGGCTGTAGAGCTTCACCTCGTCGCGCACGACCTGGCGGGTGCGCGCGTCAGTGTTGTATCTGCCCTTCTCCAGCAGCCAGCTCGGTGTGTCGGTGGAGGAATTGTTGTAATAGACCGCCGCGTCGATCGTCCACGCCTCGACCGGCTGGATGCGCAGGATCGCGCGCCCGCCGTAGCTCTCCTCGGCGTTGATGTTCTTCACGTTGAGCCAGGTGTTGTCGATATAGCCGCCGTTGCGCTTGAAGAAGCCGACGACGCGCAGCGCGATCTTCTGGTCGACGATCGGGAGATTGATCATCCCGTTCATCTCCTGATTGGGCGCGCCGTGCTGGGTGGCGGACATCGTGCCGTCGAAGTCCGCCGCCAGCCGGTATTCCGGCTTCTTGTAGATGATGCGCAGCGTGCCGCCCATCGAGCCGGAGCCGTAGAGCGTGCCCTGCGGCCCGCGCAGCGCCTCGACGCGATCGACGTCGAACAGGCGCAGCTCCGGGGTGGAGCCGCCCGCGTCGTTGCTCGCGCCGACGGTGCCGGTCACCGGCGTCTCGTCGTAATAGACGCCGACGGTTGGCTCGCCGGTCGCCTGGATGCCGCGGATCACGACGCGGCGGTTCGACGGGCCGCCGTCGACGAAGTTGAGGCCCGGCACCTGGCTGTGCAGGTCGGCGATGTTCTGCACGCCCGCATTGGCGATCGTCTGCGCCGACACGGCGGAGATCGCGATCGGGGTTTCCTGAAGCCGGGTGTCACGCTTCAGCGCGGTGACGACGATGTCGGCGTCGTTCCCCTGCGCGGGTGCGGCGGCGGGCGCGGTGTTGCCGCTCTGGGCCAGCGCGGGCGCGGCGATGCCGCTCAATGCCGTCGCGGCGAGCAGACCCGCCATGCGTCGCAGATTCATCGTGTCGATCATCGAACCCCCCTCTCGCTCGTCGCGGACCGTTCCGGCCTTTGCGACCGCGCCGCTTCTTTCGTTTCCCCGTGGCCCGGCGATGATCGCCGCGTCCGCGTCAAGCGATTGGGCAGGATATCCACGCGCGTCAACCGATCGATGCTTAACTAAGCAAATTTTTGATCCGAGCTTGCGCATAGTGTGGCTATATCGCACCATAAATGTTGTGGAATCGGGCGGGTAAGGGCGTTTTTCAGCCGTTCGCGCGCGGCCGGTTCCGCGACGAGAGCTTGGGGTCTGTGGGCAATCGCCCGATTTTTTCAGGCAGGCGAAGCATCGGCTTGGGGTGGCGACATGCCGCGATCCGGCCGGGTCTGTCGCGTGGAATTTTCAGGGGAGGCGTTGATGAAGCGAATTCTGAAGGGGGCATCGCTCCTTGGCACGGCCAGCATGGCGGCCGGGCTGCTGGCGGGCGCGGCGGGCGCGCAGCAGGGGATGGACCCGGATTTCGCCAAGTCGGTGAAGGAATGGACGACGCGGCCGGAATTCTCGACGCCGCTGGTCGATCACCTGCCCTTGTCCTCCACCATCCCCTCGCCGAAGCAGGTGTTCGGCAGCCATATCGGCGCGCCGGGCGTGCTGCACAGCCAGCCGGAGATAAACGCCTATTTCCGCAAGCTCGCCGCCGCCGCGCCGGATCGCGTGCGCATCATCGACATCGGCAAGACCAACGAGGGCCGCGAGAATATCGTCGTGATGCTCTCCGATCCCGAGAATATCGCGAAGCTCGACCAATATAAGGCCAACCTCGCCAAGCTCGCCGATCCGCGCCACATCTCCCCCGACGAGGCGAAGCGGATCATCGGCGAGACCAGGCCGATCTACCACCTCACCGCCGGGCTGCATTCGGCCGAGACCGGCCCGCCCGAGATGGTGATGGAACTGGCCTATCGCCTGCTCACCGAGGATTCGCCGCTCGTGCGGCAGATCCGCAAGAACCTCGTCGTCGCGATCAGCCCGGTGCTGGAGGCGGACGGTCGCGACCGCTATCGCGACTGGTATTACCGGCACCTGATCGACGAGAAGGACGATCTCAACAAGCCCGCCGGGCCGCCCTATTGGGGCAAGTACATCTATCACGATAACAATCGCGACATCAATTTCTCCGATCCCAGCGCGGCGGAGATGATGAAATATTACCTCGAATGGCACCCGCCGATCATGCACGAGCTGCATGAATCGGTGCCGTTCCTCTATACCTACAGCGGGCAGGCGCCGCAGAACCCGGACCTCGACCCGATCCTCTACGGCGAGCTGCCGTTCTTCTCGAACTTCGAGATGTCGCAGCTCACCAAATACGGGATGCCGGGGGTGTGGACGCACGGCTTCGTCGATGCGTGGTCGCCGGGCTATGTCGGCTTCATGTCGTCGAACCACAACGGCATGCTGCGCATGTACGAGACGTTCGGCAACGGCGGCGCGACGACCATGCTGCGCCATGTCGACACCGGCGAGGGCGGCCCCGGCGTGCGCGGCGGCAACCAGACGGCGCGCGACTGGTATCGGCCTTCCCCGGCATACAAGGAAGTCGAATGGTCGATGCGCAACAACACCAACTACATGGAGACGGGCGTGCTGACCGCGCTACAGCTCGCCTCGACCTTCCCTGACATCATCCTCGAGAATTTCTACAAGAAGAGCGCGAACGGGATCGAGGCGGGCACGGCAAAGGCGCCTTATGCCTATATCATCCCGGCGGGCCAGACCGATCCGACGCGCGTCAAGTTCGTGACGGACGTGCTCCAGATGCAGGGGATCGAGATCGGCAAGGCCAATGGCGCGATCAAGCTGGGCGACAAGAGCTGGCCGGCCGGCTCGCTCGTCATCAAGCTGAACCAGCCCTACGGCCGGCTCGCCAAGACCCTGCTCAAGGTGCAGGACAATTACCCCGACGACGACATGACCACCTATGACGACGCGGCGTGGACGATGGGGCTGATGACCCACACCAACATCGTCCAGATCGAGGACAAGGCGGTGCTCGACGTGGCGACCACGCCGCTCGACCATTTCGTCGTCAACGGCGCGATCGGCGGCGCGGGGGCGGGCGGCTATGCCGTGCTCGACACCGGATCGGTCAATCTCGCGCAGCTCCGCTTCCGGCTGAAGGACGTGGCGGTGCGCGTCGCGGAGAAGCCGTTCAAGGCCGGCGGGCGCGAGGTGCCGGCCGGATCGCTGCTGATCCCGGCGAGCGCGGGCGGACAGCTCAGGCCGCTGGTCGAGGAACTCGGCCTCACCGCCGTCGCCGCGCCCGCCGATCCCGGCGTGCCGACGCACGACATGCCGGTGCCGCGCGTCGCGCTGTTCAGCACCTGGGGCTCGACGCAGAACGTCGGCTGGGTGCGCTACGCCTTCGATCGGTACAAGACGCCCTATGACCTGATCTACAAGGAGCAGGTGCGCGCGGGCGATCTGCGGTCGAAATACGACGTCATCATCCTGCCCGATCAGGGTCGCGCGCCGCGCGACGTGGTGTTCGACCTGGCCGTCAAGGGCAAGCCGCTCTCCTATACGCAGAGCAAGGATCAGCCGACGCTTGGTATGTACGGTTCGTCGGACGACATCCGCGGCGGCATGGGGCTGCCAGGGCTGGACGAGCTGCGCAAGTTCGTCGCGGCCGGCGGCCTGCTCATCACCACCGGCAAGGCGAGCGGCGTGCCCGGCAGCTTCGGGCTGGTGGACGACGTGACCGTCGGCGGCGTCAGCAAGGATTTCTACGCCCCCGGCCCGATCGTGAAGGCGAACGTGCTCCAGCCGGCCAGCCCGATCTTCTACGGCTATACGCAGAAGACGATGCCGGTGCGCTGGGCGACCAACGTGCTGCTGGGCGTGCCCAGGACGGCGAAGCAATATGTGCTGATGGAATTCCCCGGCGGGAAGAAATCGGTGATGAGCGGCTTCATGAAGAGCGCCGACGAGGTGAAGGACCGGCCGGCGATCATCGACATGCCGGTCGGCGCGGGGCGCGTCGTGATGTTCGCCACCAACCCGATCTGGCGCTGGCAGAATCTCGGCGAATACCGGATGCTCTACAATGCGATGCTCAACTGGAAGGCGCTGGGCGGGGCGAACAACCTCGCGCCCGTGAAGCCCGACGAGGGCGCGCCGGCGAACAAGCCGCCGCGTGTCGATGACGGATCGAAGCCGACCGGGCTGACCGGATCGGAAGACACCGGCACGCCGAATTGATCGAACAGGGGAAACGAAGATGAAGCACAAGACGATCGCGCTGGCCGTTGCGGCGGCCGCGCTGCTGGGGGCGTCAGGCGTGGCGCTGGCGCAGGCCGACAGCGTGCTGGCGCCAAAGTCGGAGAAGCCGGCGGACCGCTGGACGATCATCCACGCCGGCACGCTGATGGCCGATGCGGGCAAGCCGGTGATGCGCAACGCCAGCGTGATCGTGAAGAATGACAAGGTGGAGGCGGTGCGCGACGGCTTCGTCGGGCCTGACGCGATCGGCAACGGCGTCGCGCCGGCCGGCGTGGCGGTGGTCGAGCTGCGCGACAAGTTCGTCATGGCCGGGCTGATCGACGCGCACGTCCATGTCGGCTTCGGAAGCTGGATCGCGGCGCTTCAGAACGCGCGCGAGAAGGTGTTCGGGGGCGCGACCACCGTGCGCGACGCGGGCAGCACGCCGGAAGTGATCTTCCCGCTGCGCGATGCGATCAACAGGGGCCTTGTCGTGGGGCCGCGCATCCTCGCCTCCGGCTCGCCGCTCACCACCACCGGCGGGCACGGCGATTTCCGCAACGGCAATTTCCAGGCATCGCTCGCGCCGCCCGCCTTCTCCAGCGGCGTGTGCGACGGCGTGGGCGAGTGCGAGAAGGTGACGCGCCGCCAGATCCAGCTCGGCGCGGACCAGATCAAGATCATCGACACCGCCGGCGTGGTGGACGACAGCTACACCGGGCTGGACCAGCAGTTCACCGATGCCGAGCTGCACGCGATCGTCGACGCCGCGCATCTGATGAAGCGCAAGGTGATGGCCCATGCGATCGGCGCGGAGGGCGTGAAGGCGGCGGTGCGCGCCGGGGTCGATTCGATCGAGCACGGCAATTACCTCGACGACGAGGGCGCGAAGCTGATGAAGGCGCACGGCACCTATCTGGTGCCGACGCTGGAGGCACCGACCGACGTGCTGCGCCGCGTGCGCAACCCCAGGCCGGGCGACCGGCCGATCAGCGACAATACGCGCCGCAAGGTGCTCGGGATGCCGGAAGCGCAGCCGGAGGGGATCGGGCGGCAGGTGAAGGTCGCGCTGCGCAACGGCGTGACGATCGCGGTCGGCACCGATTTCGGCGGCACGCCGGGCGATGAGATGGTGCTGCTGGTGCGCAACGGCGGAATGACCCCGGCGGCGGCGCTGCGCGCGGTGACGCTCACCAATGCCGAGCTGCTCGGCATCTCGGACAAGGTCGGGACGCTCGCGCCCGGCAAGTCGGCGGACGTGGTGGCGTTCGACGGCAACCCGCTCGACGAGATCGAGGCTTCGACCCGCGTGGTGTACGTCATGTCGCAGGGGCACCAGTTCAAGGCGCCCGGCTACCAGCTTCCGTGAGGGCGCGCCCGTCACCCCGGCATCGGGGTGACGGAACCTTCCGGTAACCATTCGTAGAGGGAGACGGGGCAAAAGGCGCCGCACGGCACGAATCAACGGTTCGGCCCGCGTCGCGCGAATATCAAGACACCGTTCCTGCGACCGGGATCGACGCCGCCATCGGTTCGATGCGCGACGTAGATAACGCAGGGGTGTAATCCGTGAAGACGGTTCTGGTCCGTTCCCGTATCGCGTGTGGCGCAAGCGCGCTGGCGCTGCTCGCTCTCGCCGGCCCGGCTTTCGCGCAGCAGGACGCGCCCGGTGCCGCCGCGATGGGCGCGGACGACGCTTCCGTCCCCGATGTCGTCGTCACCGGCTCGCGCATCGCGCGCCCGGCGTTCGAGACGGTCCAGCCGACGCAGGTGGTCGGCGCGGCTCAGATCGACAATCGCGGCTATACCAATGTCGCGCAGGCGCTGGGCGAGATCCCCGCCTTCGGCCCGCCGGGCAGCAGCGCGGCCGGCACGCAATCGCCGTTCGGCGCGGGGCAGACCTTCGTCGATTTCTTCGGCCTCGGGTCGCAGCGCACGCTCGTGCTGGTCGACGGCCGCCGCTTCGTCTCGTCGAACACCGCGACGATCTTCGGTCCGGTCAGCCCCGGCACGCAGGTCGATCTCAACAACATCCCGACCTCGCTGATCGAGCGGATCGAGACGGTCACGGTCGGGGGCGCGCCGATCTACGGCTCGGACGCGATCGCCGGCACCGTCAACGTCATCCTGAAGCACGACTATCAGGGGCTGGAGCTGAAGCTCCAGTCCGGCGTTTCGCAGCGCGGCGACGCCCCCGATACGCAGGCCGCGCTGCTCGCCGGCCGGAATTTCGCGGACGGGCGCGGCAACATCACCGTCTCCGGCGAATATGATCGCGCCACCGGCCTCACCGCCGGCGACCGCGACGTGACCGAGCGCGGTTATTTCTTCGGGACGCCGCCCGCCTCGGCCAATTCGCCTTATGGTCAGGTCGTCTATCCCGCGCGGCGCTTCACCGCCTTCACCGCCGGCGGCGTGCCGTTCGCGGCGGACGATTATCTCGCCGCGCGCTCCGGCATCCGCAATGCCGCCGGCCAGCTCCTCCAGTTCGGGCCGAACGGTACATTGGTGCCGCTCGATCTCGGCACCGTCATGCGGCAGGGGTTCATCAGCAGCGGCGGCAACGGATTCGACATGCCGGCGCAGGCCAACCTGCTGACCGATTCGGAACGCTATATCGGCACCGTCCGCGCCAGCTATCAGCTCACCGACAATATCCGCTTCTTCGGCGAGGGCTGGTATAGCCATTCCCGCGCGACCAACCTGATCGACGAGCCGAACTACAACACCGCCTTGTTCGGCCCCGCCGGCACGTCCAACGGCAATATCGCGATCCGACTGGACAACCCTTATCTCTCCGACGCGGACCGCGCGATCATCGCGGCGAACCTGCCGGCCGGGCAGGAGGAATTCTATCTCGGCCGCGCGCTTTCCGATCTCACCACCGGCCGCGCCGAGACCACCGTCGAGACGTGGCGCGTGGTCGGCGGGTTCGACGGGACGGTCGGCCTGCTCGGCCGCGACTTCAAGTGGGAAGCCTCCGCCGTCTATGGCCGGTCGCAGGCGGACAGCCGCATCGACAAGCTGGTCGAGCAGAATTTCCTCAACGCGCTCGACGCGGTGAACGACGGCAACGGCAACATCATCTGCCGCCCCGGCGCGGTGAACGCGCCGATCCAGACGATCAGCTCGACCTGCGCGCCGCTCAATATCCTCGGTTCGGGGCAGGCGAGCAAGGCGGCGCGCGATTATGTCATGGCGGTCGCCACGCCGCGCTCGGTCAACGAGCAGATCGTGTTCAACGCCAACATCAAGGGTCCGGCCTTCACGCTGTTCGGCAACGACGTGAAGATGGTCGTCGGCTACGAGCATCGCGAGGAGCGCACGCGCTTCGATCCCGGCGCCTATTTCTACGGCGATCCGCAGCCGGATGGGTCGCGGACGCCTTATGGCCGCTCGATCCCGGTCGATCCGGTCGCCGGCCGGTTTCACACCAACGAGGTGTTCGGGGAGATCGTGGCGCCGTTCGTGACGGCGCGCAACGGCCTCAGGTGGCTGCACACGCTCGAGTTCGACGGCTCGGCGCGCTACGTCCGCAACTCGCTGTCGGGCGGCGACCTCACCTGGAGCGCGGGCGGCCGCGTCGGCTTCGTGCCGGACGTGACGTTCCGCGGCAACTTCACCCGCTCGATCCGCTCGCCCGCGATCACCGAGGCGTTCAACCCGTCCTCCACCGCTTATGACGCGGGGGCGGACCCGTGCGACGCGCGCTTCGCCGGCAACGGGCCGAATCCGGCGGTGCGCAAGGCGAATTGCGCGGCGGCCGGCATCGACACGGCGACCTTCTCCTCGAACTTCAGCAGCTTCGAGCTGCCCGTCACCGTGGCCGGCAACCCCGATCTGCGCAACGAGAAGGCGAATAGCTGGACGCTCGGCGCGATCGTCCAGCCGTCCTTCGCGCCAGGCCTGGCGCTGGCGGTCGACTGGGTGAGCATCAGCCTGAAGGATGCGATCGTCACGCTCGACGGCGCCTCGATCCTCAACGCCTGCTATGACGCGCCGGGCTATCCCAACGCCTTCTGCAAATTGTTCGATCGCGACGCCGCCGGCCAGATCACGGCGATCCGCGAAGGCTATTACAATGCCGCCAGCTACAAGTCGGCCGGCTTGCAGGCGACGCTCTCCTATCGCCTGCCGCTGGAACGGATCGGGGTGGCGGATAGCGGCGCGCTCGGTTTCGCGGTGAATTATTTCTATCGCGACAAGCTGGAGACGCGCGTCGGCACCGACGACATCAACCATATCGCGGGCGAGATCGGCTATCCCCGCCATTCCGGCACCGCCAACCTCAGCTACGAGGGCAGGGCGCTCGATGTGCTCGTGCAGGCGCAATATGTCGGCAAGGGCAGGTTCGACATGGATGCCGCGCCGGACGCGACCGATGTCGCGGGCGTCGGCGACTGGTGGCTGTTCAACGCCACCGTCGGCGTGAAGGTGAACGAGCGGTTCGGGTTGAAGCTCATCGTCGACAATCTGTTCGACGTGACGCCGCCCTATCCGGCGCCGATCGACAGCGGCACGGGCACTTTTGGCAGCAGCACCCGCGCCTATTTCTCCGGGATCATGGGCCGCTATTTCCGCGCCGCCGCGACGGTGAGGTTCTGATTCTGCCGGGGGGAGGAGCGGCGCTTCGCTTTTTCGGAAATGGTGCCGCTTACAGGACTCGAACCTGTGACCCCCGCATTACGAATGCGATGCTCTACCAGCTGAGCTAAAGCGGCCCTGGGCACGCCCGATGGCGTGTCGAGGCGGCGCGCCTAGCAGGACTGCGGGGCGCTGGCAAGCGCGGCGGCGTTTACCTCTCCTTTACCATGAAGGGGGCACAATCGCCGCGTTACCGACTTGTGCGTCGAGGGGATTTTATGGACACCGCCCACGGCTTTGATCACGGCCGGCCGCATGACAGCGATCCGGCTGACGGCGGGGTCGGCGAGGCGATCCTGGACATCGGCACCGACGAGCGCCGGATGCATGTGCGCGCCTATAACCACTGGGTGTCGCTGCTGAAGGGGCGCGCCTATCCCTCGATCGAGGATCTCGATCCCGCCGGCATCGCCGATTTCGGGGCGCATAGCGTGCTGATCGATTTCACGCGCGGGATCGAGGACCCGGAGATCCAGTTCCTCGGCCGCGCGCTGCGCGAGGAATGCGGGCTGGATCACGCGATCACCCGCATCGCCGAGGTGCCGGCGCGCTCGCTCCTCTCGCGGCTGACCGATCATTATCTCCAGATCATCGCCAATCGCGCGCCGATCGGGTTCGAGGCTGAGTTCGTCGGCACGCGTGGCCACCAGACGCTCTATCGCGGCATCCTGATGCCCTTCTCCTCCAGCGACGACCGGATCGATTACATCTACGGCGTCATCAACTGGAAGGAAGTGCTGGGCAGCGAGGAGCAGGCGCGGCTGGGCGTGGAGCTTGCCGCGTCGATGCGCGCGGCGTCCGCGCCGGCGGTCGAGGAGCCGGCCGATGCGCCGGCGGTATGGGCGGATGGCCCGAGCCGGCTGTCCGATGCCGCGGAGGCGGCGGAAGCGGCGTCCGCGCATTCGCTCGGCGACCGGCTGGCGCTGGCGCGGGAGAGCGCGGCGGCGGCGCGCGCCTCCGACGTGCGCAGCCGCGCGGCGCTGTATCGCGCGCTCGGCCGGGCGCATGATTTCGCGCTCGCCGCCGGCGACGATGCGGAAGGGCTGGCCGAGCTGCTTGAGGATGCCGGGCTGACGCAGCAGGCGCGCGCGCCGATGACGCCGATCGTCAAGCTCGTCTTCGGCGCCGACTATGACAAGACGCGCATCACCGAATTCGCCGCCGTGCTGGGCTTCGCGCAGCGCGAGGGCGTGCCGATGGGCGGGCTGGTGGCGTTCATCGACGAATATCCGTCCGGCGTGAAGGGCATCGTCGCGGCGGAGCGCGCGCTGCGCCGTCCGGCGAAGGCACCGGTCGCCCCGGTGGCGAGGGAGCGGGCGCCGATCGCGCATGTCGCGATCGACACGGGCGCGGCGGCGGGCGAGATCGTCGTGCTCGTCGCGCGGGCGAACGGGGAAGGCGCGCTCGACGTTCTGGGTGCCGTCGCCAACGACAGCCGCCTCGCCAATCGCGCCCTGGCCGCGCTCGACTGAGCGTTTTCCGCGCAGCGATGCAATAACGTCACAGGTCGCGCGGTCGCCGCGCGAACGGCGCCGCCGATGCGCTGTGCGCAACGAAGTCGCGGAGTTGCCGTGGCGCGTGTCCGCGCGCACGATCGCTGCCGTCCGGCCCGCGTTTCCGCCCGAAAATTGCGGGCATGCCGCGGCGGCGAGAAACCGCCCGCGGCCGCGTTTCGACAGCGCGCAACGCGGCTCCGCAGCATCGCAAATTGCCGCATTTCCCACAAGTCTTGAGCCTCGCGGCGGGTGGGCGCATAGCTTGGCCCCATGTCAAGGTCATCGCTCAAGGCGCTTTCCGAAGCGCTTGCCGCCCGTCTCATCCACCGCGCATTGCCGGGAGAGCTCCAGGGCTTCGGCCCGGCCGAGCAGACGGAGGCCGCCGCCTTCCTTGCCGCGACCGCCGAGCGGCGGCCCCCCGGCACGGTGGCGATCGCGCTGGAGCAGCTTCCCGGCGACGCCGGCGCGCGGCGCCAGCGGCTGGCGATCGTCAACGACGACATGCCGTTCCTGGTCGATTCGATCGCGGCGGCGATCGCCGCGCATGACATCGCGATCGATCGCATCATCCACCCGGTGATCGCCGTCACGCGCGATGCCGAGGGCCTCATCAAGGGCGTGTCCGATCATGAGGGCACGCGCGAATCGATGATCTATATCGAGATGCAGCGCGCCGACGCGCGCGAGCGTCGCGATCTGGTGTCCGATATCGAGGCCGCGCTGGCGGACGTGCGCGCGGCGGTTTCCGACTGGCGCGCGATGCAGGCGACGCTCGCCGCCGATGCCGGCGCGATCGAGGATACCGGCGGATCGAGCGAGGGCGCCACGCTGATGCGCTGGTTCCTCGACCGGCACTTCACGCTGCTCGGGCATGAGCGCTGGTATGCCGACGGGCGTGCGGCGCGCGATGCGCTCGGCATCGCGCGCAACGCGCACAAGGTGCCGCTGCTCGCCGCGCGCTCGCTCGAACTGGCGATGGACTATTTCGCCAAGGGCGGCGAGGCCCCGCTGATGTTGAAATCCAGCCTGATCGCGCTGGTGCATCGCCGGATGCCGATCGACCTCATCATCGTGCCGCTGCGCGAGGGCGGCCGGAACATCGGCCTGTCGATCCACGCCGGGCTGTGGACCAGCGCCGCGCTCTCCGCGCCGCCGCGCGCGGTGCCGGTGCTGCGGCAGCGGCTCGCCGATCTTGAGGGGAAGTTCGGCTTCGACCCCGCCGGCCATACCGGCAAGGCGCTGGCGCATGCGATGGGGGCGCTGCCGCACGATCTGGTGATCGCGTTCGACGCGGAATCGCTGGAGCGGCTGGCGCTGATCGCGATGAGCATCGCGGATCGCCCGCGCCCGAAGCTGGTGCTGGTGCGCTCGCCGCTCGGGCGGCAGCTGTTCGGCTTCGTCTGGCTGCCGCGCGACGAGCTGACCACGGCGCGCCGCGTCGCGATCGGCGAGATGATCGCGGAATCGGCCGGCGGCGCGATCCTCAACTGGACGGTGGCGATGGAGGACGGCAACACCGCCCTCATCCGCTACACCGTCGATCTGCGCACCGCGAGCGGGATGCCGGACGAGCAGGCGCTCGACGCGCAGCTCGAGAAGATGGTGCGCGGCTGGGTGCGCGATGTCGAGGCGGCGCTGATGGAGCGCGTGCCGGCGCAGCGCGCGGCGCGGCTGTCGCTACGCTGGGCGGCGGCCTTCCCGATGAGCTACCGCACCGTCGGCACCGCGGAGGAGGCGGCCGAGGACGTGCTGCGGCTTGCCGAGCTGGACGGCCCCGGCGATCGCCAGGTCCGGCTCGATCCCGTCGCGCGCGCGGGCGAGCGGCGGCTCAAGATCTACAAGACCAACGGCGCGCTCGCGCTGTCGGACGCGGTGCCGGTGCTGGAGAATTTCGGTTTCCGCGTGATCGGCGAATGGCCGACGCAGATGCGCGAGGAGGCGGACAGCTACGTCCACGATTTCTCGCTGGAGGCGAAGGACGCCGACGGCGCCGTGGCGAAGGAGGTGCTGGAGGGCGCGGTCGCCGCCGTGCTGAAGGGCGAGGCGGAGAATGACGAGTTCAACCGCCTGATCCTCGACGTCGGCCTCGCGCCCGATGCCGTGGTGCTGCTCCGCGCGTGGTTCCGCTACCTGCGCCAGGCGGGAATGAGCTACGGCCTCGCCACCGTCGTCGACGCGCTCGGGCGCGCCCCGGCGGTGACGCGCGCGCTGATCGAGCGTTTCACCTTCAGCCACAAGCCGGGGGCGAAGGGCGACGAGGCGGCGATCGAGGCGGCGATCGAGACGGGCCTCGAAGCGGTCAGCGCGATCGACGACGATCGCATCCTGCGCGCCTATCGCGCGGTGATCGGCGCGACGCTGCGCACCAACGCCTTCACCGACGCGGGGCGCGAGGCGCTGGCGTTCAAGCTCGACAGCGCGCGCATCCCCGGCCTGCCCGCGCCGCTGCCGTGGCGCGAGGTGTGGGTCTATTCCCCGCGCGTCGAGGGCATCCACCTGCGCGCCGGCCCGGTGGCGCGCGGCGGCCTGCGCTGGTCCGACCGGCGCGACGACTTCCGCACCGAGATCCTCGGGCTGATGAAGGCGCAGCGCGTGAAGAACGCGGTGATCGTGCCGACCGGCGCGAAGGGCGGCTTCTATCCCAAGCAGCTCCCCAATCCGGCCGCCGATCGCGACGCCTGGCTGGCGGAGGGCACGGAGAGCTATCGCATCTTCATCCGCACGCTCCTGTCGATCACCGACAATATCGTCGGCGGCAAGGTGGTGCATCCGAAGGGTGTGGCGATCCATGACGGCGACGATCCCTATTTCGTCGTCGCCGCCGACAAGGGCACCGCGACGTTCAGCGACGTCGCCAACGCCATCGCGCTGGAACGGAACTTCTGGCTCGGCGACGCCTTCGCGTCGGGTGGCTCGCACGGTTATGACCACAAGGCGATGGGCATCACCGCCAAGGGCGCGTGGATTTCGGTCCAGCGCCACTTCGCCGAGCGCGGGTTGGACGTGCAGACCGACACGATCCGCGTCGTCGGTTGCGGCGACATGTCCGGCGACGTGTTCGGCAACGGGATGCTGCTCAGCAAGACGCTGAAGATCGTCGCGGCCTATGACCACCGCCACATCTTCCTCGATCCCGATCCCGACCCCGCGAAGAGCTGGGACGAGCGCGCGCGGCTGTTCGCGCTGCCGCGATCGAGCTGGGACGATTATGACAAGGCGCTGATCTCCAGCGGCGGCGGCGTCTTCCCGCGCAGCGCCAAGTCGATCCGCCTGACCCCGGAGGTGAAGGCCGCATTGGATATCGCGGCGGATGAGCTGGAGCCGGCGGCGCTGATCTCGGCGATCCTGAAAAGCCCGGTGGACCTGATCTGGTTCGGCGGCATCGGCACCTATATCAAGGCGGCGGCGGAGAATAACGCCAATGTCGGCGATCCCGCCAACGACCGGCTGCGCGTCGATGCGGAGGACCTGCGCGCGATCGCGGTGGGCGAGGGCGCCAATCTCGGCGTGACTCAGGCCGCGCGCATCGCCTTCGCTTCGCGCGGCGGGCGCATCAACACCGACTTCATCGACAATTCGGCCGGCGTCGATTGCTCGGACAATGAGGTGAACATCAAGATCGCGCTCAACCGCGAGATGATGGAGAAGCGCCTGTCGTTCGAGGATCGCAACGCGCTGCTCGGCACGATGACCGATGATGTCGCGCATCTCGTGCTGGAGGACAATCGCCTCCAGACGCTGGCGCTGTCGATCGCCGAGGGCGACGGCGCGCGCGGCCTGCCGAGCTACGTCCGGCTGATCGAGATGTTCGAGGACGCCGGCAAGCTCGACCGCAAGGTGGAGGGGCTGGCGAGCAACGATGACCTGCTGCGGCGCGGCATCGAGGGGCGCGGGCTGACCCGGCCGGAGCTGGCCGTGCTGCTCGCCACCGCCAAGCTGTCGTTGCAGGACGCGATCGAGCGTGCGACGCTCGCCACCGACGCGGCGATGAAGGGCGATCTCCAGGCCGCCTTCCCGGTGGCGATGCAGGAGAAGTTCGGCGAGGCGATCGACGAGCACCGGCTGCGCGGCGAGATCGTCGCGACCAAGCTCGCCAACCGCATCGTCAACCGCATCGGCGTGCTCCATCCGTTCGAGCTGGCCGAGGAGGAGGGCGCGGCGCTGTCCGACATCGCGGCGATGTTCGTCGTGGCGGAGCGGCTGCTCGACCTGTCGGCGCTGTGGCGGGAGATCGAGACCACGGCGATGCCGGAATCCGGCCGGCTCGCGCTGTTCGATGAGGTGGCGGCGGCGACCCGTTCGCAGATCGCCGACCTGCTCCGCGTCACCGCGCCGGGCACCGCGCCGGAGGCGGTGTTGAAGCGGATCGGCAAGGGCGTCGCCAATCTCGACGCGCACACCCGCGAGCTGCTGCTCGAGGAAGCGCGTGCGCAAAGCGGCCGCATCGCTTCCGCGCTGGAGGCGGCGGGCGCGCCGGCCGGGCTGGTCGCCAAGGTCGTGCGGCTGTTCGAGCTGGATGGCGCGGTCGGCCTCGCCGATCTCAGCGAGCGGCTCGGGTTGGACGAGACGAAGGTGACGAAGGCGTTCACCCGGCTCGGGCAGGCGCTCGGCCTGGACTGGGCGCAGACCTGCGCGGCGCGCATCACCTCCAGCGATCCGTGGGAGCGGTTGCTGATCGCCGGCCTCGCGCGCGACTTCCAGCAATTGCGGCTCGATTTCCTCGCCCGTGGCGGCAAGGGCGATCCCGCGAAGCTGGTCGGCGAATGGCTGGACGCCAACCGCCCGCGTGTCACGCAGTTCAAGGCCTTGGTCGATCGCGCGCGTCACGCGCCCGCGCCCAACGCCGCGATGCTGGCGCAGATCGCCGGGCAGGCGCGAGTATTGCTCGGGCGCTAGGAGTCTCCCTTCCCACTCCAGCCCTCCGCCGAAGGGGGCTGGAGCGCCCGTGTCAAATGTGATCCACCCCGGCCTGCGCCGGGGTGGAAAACAGGCGATCCCGATCTGACGCGCGATGTTCTAATCGCATGACAACCTTCCCCCGCGCCGCTAACGCCCGCGCATGGCCGCGCTGCGTCGCCTCCTGCGTACCTGCCCCGCGCTCGCCGCGCTGATCGTCGCGGCGGCGCTGGCGGTGCGCGTGCTGGTGCCGGCGGGTTTCATGCCGACGCTCGATGGCGGCCGCATCGTGATCGGCATCTGTAACGGCTACGGCCCGGCGACGATGGCCATCGCCATCCCCGGTCTCGAACATCATGACGGCGAGGACGGCGACCGCGCGCACAGCCCGTGCGCCTTCGCCGATCTCGCGTTGCCGATGATCGGCGGGGCGGACCCGGTCCAGCTCGCCGGGGCGCTGCTGTTCATCCTCGCCCTCGCGCTGCTGCTCGCCGAGGCGCTGCCGCCGCGTGCCGCCGCCCGGCTTCGCCCGCCATTGCGCGGGCCACCCCTCGTCGCCTGATCCGGCGGGCCGCGCGCGGCCCGATATCAGCGACATATCCGGCGCGCGGCGGGTCCGTGCGCCGCAAAGGGGTTATCCATGTTCAGGACCATTCAGGCGGCATTGCTCGCCTCGACCTTCGTTGCCGCGCCCGCGCTCGCCGCCGATGCGGACGGGCGCCAGCCCGACGTCATCGTCACCGCCGGGGCGCAGCGGGACGATCCGGCCGTCGTCGCCGCCGCGCGCGAGCGGCTGGCGCGGACGCCGGGCGCGGTGGCGGTGGTCGCCGCCGAAACCTATGAGGATCGTAGCGTCACCGGCCTCTACGATCTGCTGCGCGACGTGCCGGGCGTGCTCGCCAACAAGCGCTACGGCGACGAATCGCGGCTGTCGATCCGCGGCTCGGGGCTGGACCAGAGCTATCACCAGCGCGGCGTGCTGCTCGCGCAGGACGGCGTGCCCTTCGCGGATGCCGACGGCTTCTCGGACTTCCAGAAGATCGACCCGCTCGGCGCGCGCTATATCGAGGTCTACAAGGGCGGCAACGCGCTGCGCTTCGGCGGGGCGCAGCTTGGCGGCGCGGTGAACCTCATCACCCCCAACGGCAAGACCGCCGAGACGCCGCTCGACTTCCGCGTCGAGGGCGGCTCCTATCGAACATGGCGCGCCCGTGCCGCCGGCGCGGGCAGGGCCGGCGCGTTCGATTATTACGCCTCGGTCGACAGCTATCATTCCGGCGGCTACCGCCAGCAGGAGAAGTCCGACACGACACGCGGCACGGTCAACTTCGGCTACAGCTTCGGCGACGACAATGAAATCCGCCTGATCGGCTATGCCGCCGATATCCGGCAGGGCGTGCCCGGCGCGCTGACGCTCTCCGACGCGCTCGACAATCCGCGCTATGCCGGCGACGGCGTGGTGGCGCGCCGGCAGGCGCGCGACCAGAATGTCGAGCGCGTCACGCTCCAGACGCGGCTGCGGCTCAGCGACAATGTGGTGTTCGAAGGCGGCGCCTATGCGACGCAGACCGACCTGCACCATCCGATCTCGATCGTGATCGATCAGGACACCGATACGCACGGGCTGTTCGGCCGCTTCGACGTGACCGGGGAGATAGCGGGACACAAGGCCGACCTGTTCTTCGGCGCCTATTACCGGGCGGGGGGCACGGAGCAGGACCTGTATCTCAACTTCGCCGGCCAGGATGGGCCGCGCATCGGCGACGCGCGGCAGCTCGCGAGCGGGCTGGACGTGTTCGCGGAGGGACGGTTGTTCGTCCTGCCCGATCTGGCCCTGGTTGCGGGCGGATCATGGGGCCACGCGACGCGCGACTATCACGACCGGCTCGCCGACGCGCGCGACGCGGCGGATTACGACTGGTTCGCCCCGCGCATCGGCCTGCTGTTCGAGCGTGGCGCGACGCAGGTCTATGCGAACTACACGCGATCGGTCGAGCCGCCGCATTTCGGCGCGCTGACGCAGGCCAACACCAGCGGATCGGTGTTCGTGCCGCTCGACCCGCAACGCGCGTGGACGGCGGAAATCGGCACGCGCGGGCGGGCCGGGGCCTTCACCTGGGACGTGGATTATTATCGCGCGGATATCGACGGCGAGCTGCTGAGCTTCCTCCCCGCCGCCAACCTGCCGGCGAGCGTATTCAACGCCGGCCGCACGCGCCATCAGGGCGTGGAGGCGAGCCTCGACTGGCGGTTCGCGCGTCGCTTCCGGCTGCGGCAGACCTACGCCTGGTCCGATTTCCGCTTCGTCGGCGATCCGCTCTATCGCGACAACCACCTGCCGGTCGCGCCCGAGCATCAATATCGCGTCGCGCTGCGCTACGACGGCGCGCACGGCATCTATCTGGAGCCGTTCCTCGACTGGCGGATGAAATCGGTGTGGGTCGATTACGCCAATACGATGAAGGCGCCCGGCTATGCGGTGCTGAACCTGAGTGGCGGCTTCGCGATCGGCGCGGCGACGATCTTCGTCGACGCCCGCAACCTCGGCGACAAACATTATGCCGCCGAGTTCGGCGCGATCACCGACGCGAGCCTGCCCGGCATCAACCGCGTCGTCTTCTATCCGGGGGAGGGGCGTTCGGTGTTCGGCGGCGTCCGCTTCGCCTTCTGATCGGGAAAGGGAAAGCCATGCGTATCGTTGCGATGCTCGCCGCCGTGTCCGCGCTGACCGGCGCGGCGGCCGAGGCCCATATCGTCTTCGCCGAGCCGGAGGCGCCGGCGGGCGGCTATCATGCCGGCTTCCTGCGCGTCACCCACGGCTGCGGTGATTCGCCGACGCGTTCGATCCGGGTGGAGATACCGGAAGGCGTGATCTCCGCGCGGCCGCAGCCCAAGGCGGGCTGGACGCTCGCGATCGAGCATCAGCCGCTCAAGGCGGCGGTGAAGGGTGAGGGCGGCGCGCTCGTCACCGAGCGCGTTTCCGCGATCACCTGGACGGGCGACCTGGCGGCCGACCAGTTCGATCAGTTCGGGGTGATGATGAAGTTGCCGGCGGCGGCGGGGCCGCTCTATTTCCGCACGGTGCAGCGCTGCGCCGTGGGGAGCAACGACTGGGTCAACATCCCCGCGTCGCCCGCCGCGTGGCATATGACGGCGATGCCCGCGCCGATGCTGTTGCTGCGCGCCGCGACGGCGCATTGAACGCGCGGCGGGCCGGGAGCGAAGGCGCTCTCCCGGCCCGCCGCCAGCGCCTTCAGATCTTGCGGCTGGCCTCGAACAGGAACCAGGCGCGCGTCTCGGCCTGGTCGGTCCATTCGTCGACGATGCCGCTGGTGGCGTTGTCCTTCGCCTCCTCGGCGGCGTCCTTCACCGCGCGGAAGCTCTCGACCAGCTTGAGGTTGTCGTCGCGCAGCTCGGCCAGCATCGCCTCGGGCGCGACGAAGGGCTGGTCGTTGTCCTTGATCGTCTGGTGCCGTGCGACGTCGCCGATCGAGCGCAGGGTGGTGTTGCCGGTCTTGCGCACGCGCTCCGCGATCGCGTCGGTGACGGCGAATATCTGCGCGGCCTGATCGTCCAGCAGCAGGTGATAGTCGCGGAAATGCGGGCCGGAGACGTGCCAGTGGAAATTCTTGGTCTTGAGATAGAGCGCGAAGCAATCGGCCAGCGCCGAATTGAGCGCATCCGCCACCGATTTGGTTTCGTTGCGGGCGAGATCGCTCGGCGTCTTCAGGTTGGGATTGGTGTTCGCCACGTCATGTCCTCCGTTGATCGGTTTCGTTGCGTTAACGGACCAATCGCCGAATCGCTCCATTGGAAAATCAGATCAGAGCGATCGACCGCAGCATCAGGAAAGCGCCGGCGAGGACCAGCGCCGCGCCGATCGCGATGCCGGTCGCGCGGCGCGGCAGCGCGATCCAGCGCGCCTCGCCGATCACGATCGCGGGCACCGTCACCGCCAGCGCGCCGAGCGTCGCGCCCACCGCCGCGAGCCACGGCAGCGGCGATCGCATGGCGAGCCCGGCGGCGATGAACTGCATCCGGTCGCCGAGCACCATGATCGCGAGGCCGAGGAAGCTCGTCGCCGCCGCGCCCAGCCGCCAGCCTTCCAGTCGCTCAGGCGCCTTGTCGCGCCACGACGTGCCGATCCCGGCAAGCACCAGCGCCAGCCCGAGCAGCAGGCCCTGTGCTTCCGGCGCGAGCAGCGGGCCGATCAGGATGCCGCCCAGCGCCCCCAGCGCGTAATTCGCCGCCAGCGCCAGCGCCGCCGCCGCGATCACCACGCCGCGCGCGCGATAGCGATCGGCGAGGATCGCGGCGAGCCATGGGGTGCGATCGCCGATCTGGCACAGCGCGCCCAGCACCAGCGCGGCCATCAGCGCGTCCATGGGAACTCAGGCGAATCGCACCTGACAGGCGGCGGCGAAGGCATCGGAGGTGGCGTCATCCTGCCGCTCGCTATGCACCGCCTCGCCGAGCATCGCGAGCCAGTCCTGCACCAGCGCGCCATGCTCGCCGCGCGCCAGCGCCGATTCGAGCAGATGTGCCACCGTCACCGCCGGCAACATGCCGTTGCGGTGCGCGATGCGGCGAATCGCATCGATCTCGCGCGCGATGCCGCCCGTGCCGCGCCGCCATTCGATCGCGACGATCCGCCGTGTCAGTTCGGCGCGGATTTCCGAGAAATCATCCTCTTGCATGATATCGCTCCCCCAGTGCGAAGGAGGATGCGCGCAAGCGGTAAAGGCGGCGTTAACCGCCGCCGGCGCTTGACATGCGGCGCGCCTTGCGCCATTCGCCCACCCCTGTCAGCGGCGCGCGCTTGCTCGCCGCTCTTTTTCGTTTCGCAAGCACAGGAATTGGTCATGGCCAAGCCGACCACCGTCAAGATCAAGCTCGTCAGCTCGGCCGACACCGGCTTCTTCTACGTCACCAAGAAGAACCCGCGCACCAAGACCGAGAAGCTGTCGTTCAACAAGTACGACCCGGTCGTGCGCAAGCACGTCGAGTTCAAGGAAGCCAAGATCAAGTGACGCCGCCGGCGGCGTGAACGCGCCGCCCGCGTCCCTTGTGGCAGCGGGAGCCGCAGGCGATATGCCGGCGGCTCTTTTGTTGCGTCTTCACACCAGCGCGCCCACCGCGTCCATGAAGCGCGCCAGGCTGATCGGCTTGGAGACATAGGCCACCGCGCCCGCCGCGCGGATGCGGTCCTCGTCGTCGCGGCCGGCATAAGCGGTGACGGCCATCACCGGAATCTCGCGCAATTCCTCGTCGGCCTTCAGCTCGAGGATCAGTTCGTGCCCGGTGACGTGCACCATTTCGGTCCAAAACCGCGAGTCCCTAGCACCGCCGCCTCTACGCCAGAGACGGCGGTGAGGGTGCGTAGCAACTCGGTGCGCGTGCCGCAGATTCGCACATCCGTCTTGCTATGGACCTCGACCCGCTGAGCGACGGCACGCACATGGTTCCGCGCATAGGAGCCGTCGTCATGGCGCAGCTTATGTTTCGCGGCCAGCGCGAACGCATGAAGGCTCTCGACGGTGATCTCCGGGCTGATGCGCTCGATATGCGCGACAGCCCGCTCGGCATCCCCTCGGGCCTGGTCGCGGAGGGTGGTCAGCTCGGCGATGCGCGCCTTGAGCGACGGATCGCCCATATCGACCACTCCATTCTCGATCGCCTCATAGAGTCGGGAGAGCTTGGTATCGGCCTCCGTCGCCCGACGCTCCATCTCGGCGACGTGCTGGCGGCGCTCCGTCACCCATTCCTCACGCCGGGCGATAAGCTGGTCCATCAGCACTTCAAGCCGAGCGGGATCGAGCAGCCGCTTCTCCAGATGCTCGATCACGGCCTCGTTCAGCCGGTCCATCGGCAGAGAGACGCCGGGGCAACCCGTTTTCCCCTTCGTGGCTTTGGTCGCGCAGGTGTAGTAGCGATACTCCTGACCGCTCCGGCTGGTGCCCGTGCGCAGCGTCATCGCCGCACCGCAGCAGGCGCAGAAGCAGATGCCCGTCAGAAGCGTCGAACCGCCCACCGCGCGCGGCGGCATCATCTTGGGGCTGCGCGCCTTCAATGACCGCTGCACGGCCTCGAACTCGGCCACCGTGACAATCGGCGGCACTTCCATGATGGCGTGCTCGGCCTCGGGCTTCCGACGCCCCTTCTTGACGTCATAGGTGTTGAAACGGTGCTGGCCGATATAGGTCGTGCGCGTCAGCACCTGATGCACCATGCCCTTGCCCCAGCGCCCACCATAGCGTGTGCGGATATTGTTCTCGTTGAGCCAGCACGCGATAGCCATGACTCCGATCGGCCCGCGTCCATCGGCGCCCTCCAGCGCCAGGCGGAAAATCCGGCGCACCGTCTCGGCATGGATCGGATCGATCTCCAGCTTCTTCTTGATCTTCGTGCCCCGCTGCTCGGCCTCGACCACGCGGTAGCCGATCGGCGGACGGGCGCCGTTCCAGAAGCCTTGCCGCGCGTTCTCGTTCATCGCGCGTAGCGTATGCTTGGCAGTCTCTTTCGACTGATATTCGTCGAACAGCGTCATGATCCTGCGCATCATCTCGCCCGCGGGATCATCGCCGAGAACCTGCGTGATCGAGACAAGCTGCACGCCGTTCTTCGCCAGCTTGCGGACGTAGAACTCGAACTGGAACTGATCGCGGAAGAAGCGCGAGAAGCTATGCACGACCACCACGTCGAACGCGGGAGGCCTCTCCATCGCCGCATCGATCATATCCTGGAAGGCGGGACGGCGATCGTCGGTGCCCGAGACGCCCGGCTCGACGAACTCGGCCGCGACCTCCCAGCCGTTCGAGAGGCAGTAACCCTCAAGCTGGCGGCGTTGATCGGGGATCGACAAGTCGTGATCCGCCTGGCGCGGAGTGGAAACGCGCAGGTAGAGCGCGGCGCGAGCCGTCGCCACGACCGGCGGCGTCTCGGGTTTGGCGGGGGCGACAGTCGCCATGACAACATCCTTTCATCAACCTGCGGCCCACAGCGGCGACCGCGACTACATTTTCTCCAGCCCCCGCCCCGCCGAGGACGCCAGCAGGAACAGCCGGTTCGGCCGCCGCGGGAAGGGCGCAAAGCCAAGCCCTTCGTAGAAAGCTGCCGCGCGTTCATCCTTGGCGTCGACGATGATGGCCAGCACCGCCAGCGTTTCCGCGGCGCCGAGAATGCGGCGTATCGCATCCACCGCCAGCACTTCACCGAAGCCCTTGCCACGCATCCGAACGTCCCGTGCAAGGCGTCCGATCAGCGCCGCTGGATAACCGCTCTCGTAGCGCGGCAGCTTGCGCGCGATTTCCTCCGGCAATTCGCCCAGCTCCAGCTTGAAGGCGCTCAGGCTGTAAAAGCCGACGACGCCCAACTCCGAATCCGCTGCGACGAAGACACGCGCGACATCGCGGCGGTCATCCTGACCGGCGCGTCGCCGGAACCAGCCATCCAGATCGGCCTGCCCGCAAGAGAAGCGCGACCGATCGTGATGCTTGCCGAGGGCTTCAAAGACGATCGCCAATCGTCAGCCCACGAGATCGCGGTGACGGCGCATGGCCGCGATCAGCCGCTCGGACGGCTCCGGCGGGTTCATCAGCGCCTCGAAGAAGGCATCCCGATCTGCGCCGGTCAGCACCAGGCGTTGATGCTCGTCCAGCACGCGCCGCGCGCCTTCATAGGCCAGATCACCGGCCGTCAGGCCAGTGACCGCCGTCGCCTGTTGAATCAAATCCTTGGCCGACGCGCTCACGCGCAGCTCGATCCGCTCGCGCTTGATCTCGCGCTCCGGTTTCCGGCGTTTCTGAACGGCTGACATGCCCGATCTCCTTTGACCGTTAATGTACGGCATAATACCGTGCCAGTCAACTTCGCCGAAGCGCGTGGGCCGCATCATCCGATCGTAGAAGCACGGGACAGCAGAGCCGATTTTCATCATGGCAGCGACCCGAACAGGGCGTCCAGTTCCTCACGAAAAGCGCCTTCGATGACGCGCAGCTCGGCATCGCCGATGGGAACCTGCTCGGGCCAGTCGTCGGTAACGATTATCGGCGCGCTGGTAGCGCTCCTGCGAGACGATGCGCGCGTCGGATGCGGCTGCATGTAATCGTGCAGGTCTTCCAGCCCTTCCGACCAGCCGCGGGGTGCGCGGCGGCGACGTTTGCGAGAGAGTGCCATATGCTCAAGCTGCCGCGCATCTCTCGGGAATCCAGCAAAATCGCCCTTGGCCGCATACGTGCCGGTCCCGTAGCGGCGGCGGCGGGATTCGGCGCACGGCGGCGCAAGGCGGAAATAGCGAAGCGTAGCGTAGCAGAGATACGTGCTCACGGCGGGATCGCGGATGCCGTGTGCAGCCCGGTTTGCTATCCTTCCGCACATGGACTCGCGGACGCACATCGACACTGACAGAATCGACGAGGCGGTGCTTGCCCTGCTGTGGCTCAACCGCAGCACCACCGGCACGGCCTGGAAAGGCTTCGACTGGAGCGCGATGGATCGACTGCACGAACGCGGACTGATTTCCGATCCGGCGCGCAAGGCGAAGTCGGTGCATCTGACGGACGAAGGCATGGCCGAGGCTGAGCGCCTGTTCAACGCGCTGTTCGCTCGCCCCTGAATCCTGCCACGCCGATGCGAAAGCCATAACCCGGCCATCGCTGGTGGCTCCGCTGAAATGCCGGGTGCATCAGTGTCTCCCGTCCTGCCTGCCTGACCGACCCTCGCGGCCTCCCTCGTGGCTTGATCTGTTCGTGTCCACCTGGCGGCGCAACGGCGCCGGGCAGCTTTTTTCCGCCGCCTTCGGCTTTGCAGCGCGAAGCAAAAAAGCCGCCCTTCGGCCGTCTCTTGGCCGCAAGCCCACCCCGCCGCGCAAGCGCGACGGGAACCCCGAGCAGCGGTGCGCAGCCGACTGTCCCCGATCCTCGACATGCCACGAGGCCGCGAAGGGCGCGGTCCCGAGTCAAGAAAGGACTGACGACATGATCTGCGGAAACTTCACGGCAACCGATCGCGGCTTCCACGGCGAAATCCGGTTTTTCGGCCTCAGCGAAAAGGTGGAAATCCTTCGGATCGACGACAAGGCAAGCGACAAGTCGCCCGACTATCGCATCGTTGCCGCCGACGACGAGCGCATCGAATTCGGCGTTGGCTGGCTCAAGGCCACCAAAGACCAGAAGCCTTACGCTTCACTCAAGCTCAATCCGGTCCTGGCGCCGGACGTTCATCTTCGGCTTGTCTCGACCGAGACAACCGGCAAGTTCGAGCTGAAGGTCGACTGATCGCGAGAGCGTCCCGCCAGCAATGGCGGGGCGCTCCCTTTCCGGTCCCGGATGGATCTTCACTGTATCCGCCAGCGCCGCTCACCCTGGCGACCTGCCGCACAATGATCGCAATCTCAGGCTGGGGCTGACCGAGCAGGGATCGGCCTATGGCCGAGCCGGTATCCCGGCTGTCCTCTGCGTGAGTGGAAAAGAGGGCGGGACAAGCCCGCAAAGCGAGCCCGCCCACGCGGGCAGGTCTTCCCGTGCGCGCCGCCTGGGCGGCGCGATCGTTGCTAAGGACGTTGTCCTCGCGCCGGTCAAGGTAAGTGGAACCGTCCGGGGCGGTATCCCCACCTTCCGCGGCTTCGCCTTGTGCAGGCGGGTGATTCCCCTCCGCCCCGGCCGCCCTTGCCCCGTTGCTACCCTTGGCTCGCCGCCGGGCAGAAGTTCAGGCGCGGCATTCCGCTTCGCTGAACTTCAGACCCAAAGGATTTGAGACATGACCAGCAAGGCACAGGCTCCCCGCAATGTGATTTTCAACGGTGATTGCATTGAAGTGATGCAGGCTTTCGATAGCGGCACGGTGGATTTCATCCTGACCGATCCGCCCTATGTGACCCGCTACCGGGACCGTCAGGGCCGCAAGGTTGCCAATGACGATAACGGCCGGTGGCTGCGTCCGGCGTTTCGGGAAATGCACCGCGTCCTGAAGGATGGCGGTTTCGCGGTTTCCTTCTATGGCTGGAACAAGGTGGATTTGTTCATGGACGCATGGAAGGCGGCGGGCTTCCGCGTCGTCGGCCATCTTGTGTTTCGCAAGCGTTATGCGTCATCGGCCCGCTTCCTCCGCTATGAGCACGAACAGGCTTATTTGCTGGCGAAGGGCAATCCGGCCCGGCCCGCGCGTCCTATCGCCGACGTGCTCGATTTTCCTTACAGCGGGAACCGTTTGCATCCCACGCAAAAGCCGGTTGAGGCGCTGACTCCGTTGATCGAGGCTTTCACGCAGCCGGGCGAGCTTGTGCTGGACCCGTTCAGCGGCAGCGGTTCGTCACTGGCGGCAGCCCAGCAACTCGGCCGCGACTGGACCGGCATCGAACTCGACAACGGCCATTACCACACCGCGAGCAAGCGGCTGGAACGCCCGGCGCGGAGGGTGGCGGCTTAGGCCGCCTCCCTTTCCGGCTCTCCCATTTTGAAAGGCACGATCATGGCCGCTCCCTATGTCGCCCGCTTCACGCGGCTGCACCCCAAGCTCTGGGCGCCCTACGGCATCACCGCCTATCCGTATGGTTTTCACGACTGGCCGCCCGAGGAAGCCGCCCCGGTCTGGATACCGCGAGCCCATATCATCACCGCGCGCGGCGCCGCGTTCCTCGACCTCGGCGATTGCACCACGCTTGAACAGGCGATCGAAGCCTGCTGGACCCATTTTGCAAGCCTTCGCTGACATCCCATGCCGCCGCCGACCCACCCAGGCCGGCGGCGGCCGCGCGTCCCAAAGGTCCGCGCGGCCGTCATGGCGCGCGCTCGCCGGGCGCTGCCCGGCTCGCAAGAGACAGTAGCCAGAACGGCATCCCCGTCCTAAGAAGGACGTGGGCCGCTACGCGGCGGCCTGGGGTTGGTAGCCCCACGTTCAACGGTTTGGCGCCGGCCGTGACGGCGCCGCCATCCTTGACCACATGGTCGGGGAGCCTGTGACGTATACAACAGGCTTCCGGGCTAAAGGTCACAGGGCCGATTGAACGCGGTTTACCACTCCCCGATCAGGGTCAGGAGCAAGTTTGCGGGGGCGCACCGCAGACAAACCGCTTCTCGCCCGGATCGACCGTTGCGGAGCGCGCGCGAAGCCATGCCCGCCGCGCGCATGGAATTGTCTCCGTTTCGGTCTAAAAGGTTAACGGGGACTGGAGGAACGGGGGCGTTATGACCGGCAAGCATTTCGAGGATCGCGCGCCCGACGCGCCGCGGCTTACCGCCTATGACGAGGATCACCTCGCCGACTATATCCGCCTGCTCGATACCGACGACGAGGGCGCCGACTGGCGAGATGCGGCGGCGCATATCTTCGGGATCGATCCCCGTGCCGAACCCGAGCGCGCCCGCGTGATGCACGAAAGCCATCTCGCCCGCGCGCGCTGGATGACCGAAGTGGGCTACGCATATCTCCTCGGCCCGCGCGCCACGGAATAGGTTAACATTCAGACCGGAATGGATTTTTCCGGTCGCGGATTCCGATGCGCGGGCGGCATCGCACCGCGCAGCCTTCGCGCTGTCGGGATGCAGCGCTTCTCCCGATCCTCGGCGGTCCAGACTCCGCACAAAGAGCGGCTGGGGAGGATGCTCATGCCGACACCGCCACGACGGCGCTCGCGACGTGCCGGCAATGCGCCGGCCACGCCCGGCCGCGCCGAATTCGCCGCCGCGTTCCTTCAACGCAACCGCCAGTATCGCGCAGAACGGGCGCGTCTCAGGCGCAACGCCCCGGCGAGCGAGCGAATAGCGCTCGCCCGCCGCTGGGGGTTGTCCTTTCGCCTACCTGCCTGATGAGCTGTCGGGCACGGTGATCTGGCGGCCGGAACTCACCGCCGTCACCGTGATCCTCGACGCCGCGCCGGAGGAATATGCCGGCGCAGCGGCAATCGACCCGCTGGCGCTCGGCGCGCTGCTCGCCGACCGGGCCGGGATCGACGGCCGTCATGTCGTCGTCGCTGACGCGGCCGGCGAGCATCGGCTGTGGCTACGCGATCCGACGCCCGGCCAGCCGCTCGCCGCGATCGTCCCGCTCGACAAGGATTTCATCAAGCGCATCTTCAGCCTGCTGCGTTTCCATCGGCTCATGTCGGGCAAGCGACCCGGCCCGTTGCCGCGCGGATGGCCACTCACCGCAATTCGCACGGCCCGGCTCGAGTTGATGCTTCGCGCGCTCGATCTGCGCCTCGCCGGGGCGACATATCGCGAAATCGCGATCGCGCTCGGCAAGGACGAAGCCGGGCATCTCTCGGCGTCCGACTTCAAGAACTCGGACGCCCGGTCCTTCGCCTATCGCCTGGTGCGCGACGCCACCGCCATGATGAAGGGCGACTACCGCAAGCTGCTGCGCTTCCGCTGATAGCGCCCACCGCGTGACCGCGGCCGGGGGGTGGTCACATCGGCGCAGCTGCGAATCTTCGTTCCCCACCCTGCCGTGAGCACTTCGCCATGATCGCCTCCTGCCATCCCGCTTCGCAGGAGACGCTCGTTGTCCAGGCCGCCCGTCACCCTTCCGCCCCGCTACCTGCGGACCCCCGAAGCGGCGCGCTTCCTCGGTCTCTCCGGCCGCACGCTTGAGAAGCACCGCTATTTCGGGAGCGGCCCGGCCTATCGCCGGATCGGCGGACGGGTGGTCTATTCGGTCGACGACCTGCGCGCCTGGGCCGACCTCGGCACCAAATATTCCACGTCCGACCCCGGCCAGAACGATCTCATGCCGCAGCGGGATGCGGCGATCACGCAGAGCCGCCGATGAAGCCGCGCGCCGCCTCCCGTTCCGGCGAGCGCGCCCAACTCGCGCTGTTCCCGTCGCTCGGGCACGACATCGCGCCGCGCGACGCCCAGGACCTCATGGCCTGGCCGTTCTTCAGCCTCGCCAAGCGCAGGCGGGTGACGCCGATCGACTTCCGCATGGGCGCGACCTGGATATCGGTCGAGGCGGTGCCCGAGCACGGCATGGCGACCATATGGGACGCCGACGTGCTGATATGGGCGGCGAGCCAGATCGTCGCGGCACGCGACGCGGGGCTGCCGACCTCGCGCCTGATGGCGACGACGCCGCACGAAATCCTCACCTTCACCGGACGCGGCACCGGCAAGGATCATTATGACCGGCTGAAGGCCGCGCTCGACCGGCTGCAATCCACTACGGTCGCCACGTCGATCCGCCAGCAGCACCAGCGCCGCCGCCATCGCTTCTCGTGGATCAACGAGTGGCAGGAGCGGCTCGACGGCGAGGGGCGGCCGCTCGGTATCGAACTGATCCTGCCCGACTGGTTCTATGCCGGCGTGGTCGATCGCACGTTCGTCCTCACCATCGACCGGGCCTATTTCGACCTGACCGGAGGGCTGGAACGCTGGCTCTACCGGATCGTGCGCAAGCATGGCGGCCAGCAGGAAGGCGGCTGGAGCTTCGACGTTTCGCACCTCCACCTGAAATCCGGCGCGCTCTCGCCCTTGAAGCAATTCGCGTTCGAGCTGCGCGGCATCGTCCGCCGCCAGTCCCTTCCGGGTTACGCGCTGGCGATCGAGCGCGCGTTCGGCCGTGAGCGGCTGACCTTCGCGCCCGTGCCTGCCGATCCGTTCGAGACGGCGGCGCGGCGCATGGGGCTGGCTGTGGATAACCGGCCATGAGACTCGGCCTATTGAAAACCGCCGGACTCGGCCGATTAAAAACCGCTGACTCGGCCTATAAAAAACCCGCCCCCCACGCAAGCCTCTGGAATCGCTCGCGTAATCGCCCCCCTTCTAACTATGCTAACAGTAAAGAATACTTCGTATTCTTTCTAACGCGATTTCGAGCTGTGGATAATTCGCGAGACGGTGCGAAGTATCAGGCAGTAAATCCGCCGTTTCCACTACGCTATACTACTACGCCTTTTCCGCGAGGCGATCAATCGTCCAGAGGGCGTGATGCGAAAGCGATCCGCCATCCGGTGATGGCGCCGGGAGGCGGCCGATGATCGGCTATGCTTCCCGCACTGGCACACGCCGCAATCTCGATGCTCTGCGGCGCGCGGGCTGGCGGCTGATGGTCTCCGCAAAGGGACCGTTGCGCCCGGAACGCTTCCGCTACGCGCTCGACAATGGCGCATGGACGGCTTTTCAGCGGGGCGAGCCGTTCGACGTGCCCGCGTTCGAGAAGGCGGTTGCTCTGCTCGGGTCGGGGGCCGACTGGATCGTGCTGCCCGACATCGTGGCGGGCGGCCTCGCTTCGCTGCGCTTCTCGCTCGACTGGCTGGACGCGCTGCGCAACCGGCCCGAGCTGCGCGACGCGCAATATCTGCTCGCCGTCCAGAACGGCATGGAGCCGCCGCACGTCGCGGCGGTGGTCGGCCCGGAGATCGGTATCTTCGTCGGCGGCGATACGCCGTGGAAACTGGCGACGATGGCGACATGGGCGCGGCTCGCGCATGAGCGTGGCGCCATCTGCCATGTCGGCCGCGTCAACACCGCGCGGCGCATCCGCCTTTGCGCGGCAGCAGGGGCCGACAGCTTCGATGGCTCGGGCGTCTCGCGCTTCGCCTCCGCTTTGCCGCCGCTCGATCTCGCCCGGCGGCAGCCGGACATCGAAGCCTGGCTTGCGGGGCAGCGGCCATGATCGCCGTCCAGCACTTCGGCAGCATCTCGGGCGGCAAGGACAGCCAAGCCGTTCTCTGCAAGATGGTCGAGCGGATCGAGCGCAAGGGGCTGGCCGCGTTCGGCAACAACGCCCCGCGCTTCCTCTGTGCCGACAACGGCCATGAGAACCCGATCACGCTCGATCATATCGCCTATCTCGACGACTGGCTGCGGCAGCGCACCGGCCTGCACATCGAGATCGTGTCGGCCAACGATGTGCCCGGCCTCACCGACGCGGCGGCCTTCGCCCGTAAGCGCGGGATTCTTCGTGAGGAATGGTCGAACGAAAAGCGGCGGACGCGCCATAGAGGCGCGTGCAACCAGCGCCGGGACGCATGGCAGGCAGGCACGATCACCAGGGCCGAGTGGATGGCCGGGTGCGATTGTCCCGTCCTGGTCTCGCCACCTGTCCCCGATCACCTGATCGAGCGGGCGCTCGGGCTGCTGCATCCCACCGGCATCCCGTTCCTCGACATGGCGATGCTGCACGGCCGGTTTCCCGGCACGAAGACGCGCTTCTGCACCGACGAGACCAAGCTGATCCCGATGATGCACCGCAAGCGCCCGCTGCTCGACGCGGGCGTGCCGGTGATCGACTGGATCGGCGAACGGGCCGACGAGAGCCCGGCGCGGGCGAAGAAACCGCCCATCCAGTCGAAGCGGTATCCGGTCGGGGCGCGCCAAGTGCTCTACCGGCCCATCTTCCGCTGGTCGGCCGCTGACACCTTCGCCATCTCCGAGCGCCACGGCCTGCGCCACAACCCGCTTTACACGATGGGCATGAGCCGGGTCGGCTGCTCGACCTGCATCATGGTCAAAAAGCGCGAATTGCGCGCCTGGTCCATGCGCTTCCCGGCCGAGGTAGACCGCGTGCGCGAGTGGGAGCAGCTGGTCAGCCTCGTGTCCCGCCGCAGCGCCGTCGCCGGCACGCCGGCATCGCTGCTGCCCGCGCCGACCGTCCCGGGCGATCCCGCCGATCATGGCCGGGCGACCATCGACAGGGCGATCGCGTGGTCGCGCACAAGCCGGGGCGGGCGCAACTACGACCTGTTCATCGACCAGGAGCAGCGCGAGGCCGATGAGCACGGCCTGCGCTGCGACAGCGAATACGGGCTGTGCGAATGATGCGCGCGCTCGACCTGTTCAGCGCAGCGGCGGGCGGCTGGTCGCTTGGCCTGCATCGCGCCGGCTTCATTACCGTCGCCGCCTGCGAGATCGTCGAGTGGCGCCGCATCCTCTACGCGGAGAACAATCCCCATGTCAGACTCTACGATGACGTGCGCGCCCTCACGGCAGCTCGACTTGTTTCCGACCTCGGATTCCTACCCGACATCATCGTCGGATCGCCGCCGTGCCAGGACATCTCCAGCGCCAACACCAAAGGCAGGGGAATCGAAGGCGAACGGTCGGGCCTCTACCTCGAAGCCGTCCGCCTGGTCGGAGATTGCCGGCCTCGCTGGTTCGCTTTTGAGAACAGCGCTAATCTCAGAACTCGCGGCGCTGACCGGCTGCTCCTTCTCCTGGAAACGCTCGGCTACGCCTGCGAACCGTGCGTGGTGGCTGCTGAAAATGTCGGCGCCAACCATGTCCGCAAGCGATCATGGCTCATCGGCTACGACCCCGGCCAGCTTGCCGACGCCGCGCACCAGCGACGCGGCACACGGCCCGGAGATGTGCAAGGTGCGCGGAGAGAAGCGGACTGGCATGAACCTGCCGACGATGATGCACCCCGCTGCATTGAACAGGCTGCCGACCCCGCTGGCGACGGACGGGATGACGGACGGCGCGGGCGGCGGAGCGGGATCAACATATCCGCTGCGGATGATTCTGGCGACGCCGCGCAAGTCGGATGCGGAACGCGGCGGCCGGGGGGATGTGCTCAGCCAGTTGCAGGGCCATGCCAGCCGCCATGCGGGCATGATGCCGACGCCCGTCAAACCGAACGGCGGCCGGAGATTGAGCGCGCAGGAGATCGAGACGGGACGCCGGGCGAATGGCGCGAAGGCGCAGATCGACACGCCGAACCTGCTGCGCCATGCCGCGGAACTCCTGCCGACTCCCACGAAGCGGGACAGCCGGATGGACAGCTGGAGTCCGGCCTACGACCGCAGGAAATCCCCGACGATGGACGCGGTGATGGACGGGGCTATGACCGATCGCGCGCCGGACAAATGGGCGGGCGCTCGCGCGCTGGCGGCGATGCTGCGGAGCCGTGGGCTGACTGGAACGGCGGCCTTGCCCGTCACTTACGGCTGGATGATGGGCTTTCCGCCTGGGTGGCTGGCACGCGCGTTGCGGTCGGCGGTCCACGCGGGACGGCTGCTGCCAGCCTGATCGTCGAGGCGTTCGGCGACGCCGTTCTCCCGCAAATCCCCGAAGCCATCGGCCGCGCGATCCTGCGCACCGAAGCCGCGCTCGATCTCGTGCTCGGCCGCGCATCCCTCGACAGCGCCGGAGACGAACGATGAGCGACCCCGCGCGTCCACAGCATATCGATTTCAGCGGGTTTGAAGCCGCGCTGCGCCGGCAGGCGGCGGAACGGGAAGCACCTCACCGCAGCCCGCCCATACCGTCCGCAATCGCAGCCGCCTCCCGGCTGACCGAAGTCGAACTCACCTGGATCGAGAAGAAGCTGGAGCACTGGATACGCTTCGGCCGTATCGCCCACGACCGCATCCTCACGCGCCGAACGCGCGTGGTGAGCTTTCGGCCCGGCGCGATATTCACCTTCGTCCGCTGGTCCGCCAACGACTATGGCACGATCACCTCGCGCATCGACGTCTTGCGGGCGGTGGATGCCGGCGAACCATACACCACGCTGCCCTTCGTGCGGCCGGGCGGCGACATCCTCCTGCATATCGAGAGCTGGCCGAAGGTGAGCCAGGTGCTCGCCGCGATCGACGCGGTGGAAGCGGCGGGTGTCGATCCCTGCGATGCCGCGTCCGACCACTGGCGCCACGTTCACAACCGCATCGCCGCGGGCCATGAGCCGCGTCCCTACACGATGGAGCGCCATCGCGCCTGGCTCAAGCGCCGGGAGATCGAAGGATGACGCGCCGCCGTTATGTCATGGCGACGGCCATCGCCGCATTCGCCTTCGCCGCGGCGTTCGTCATCACCGCAGCCGTCGATCCGCTTCCGCGCGTGATCTGGAACGCCAGCGCCAGCGCGCCGATCGGCCTTTACCGCGTCCATCCCGACCGCGATCCGCCCACCGGGGCGCTGGTCGCCATCACGCCGCCAGAGCGGCTCTCCCGCTGGCTTTCGGCGCGAGGTTACCTGCCCGAGGGCGTGCCGCTCCTGAAACATGTCTCGGCGAAAACGGGGCAGCGCGTGTGCCGCATCGGCGCCGTGGTGCGCGTCGATGGCCGGCGCGTCGCTATGGCCCGCGCGCGTGACGGTCGGGGCCGCCCGCTGCCGGTCTGGCAGGGGTGCCGGACGCTCGGCCCCGGCGAGATATTCCTGCTCAACCCATCCGTCCCGGACAGTCTCGACGGCCGCTATTTCGGCCCGCTTCCGGCTTCCACCGTCATCGGACGCGCGACGCCGCTGCATCTGCGCGCGCCGTCCCCGTCGCTTTCAACCCCCAGTGAAAAGGAGATCGGCCATGCCGACGAATATCTTTGAACCCACCGCTAGCGGCTATGCTGGACGTGCCCGTTATTTCGGCATCAACGAGCAGATCGTGCTGGTCGCGATCGATCCGGGCGATGCCGAAAACGCGCCCGACTACCGTGTCCACCTCGACGACGAGGACGGCCCCGAGGTCGGCGGCGCGTGGAAACGGGTCGGTGAACGCGCGGGCGATTACATCGCGCTGGAGATCGACAGCCCGCTTTTCGGCTCGCCGTTCCGGCCGGTGCTGTTCCGCGCCGATGACGAGGGTCGGACGTTCCGGCTGTCGTGGAAGCGCCCCCGGCCTCGCGACGACCGGAACTGATCCGTGCCTTTCCCGGTCATCCCTCTGTTCGCGGAAAGATCGCATCATCCCTCCGTCCCGCTCGGTCGCAGGCCGGCCGGCGCGCGCAGCGAAGGTCAAGGGCGGCCCCCGGCCGGCGCATCGCGCGCACCCTTTACCGGAGCGAGCACGCTGGCAGGCTGGCGGCGGAGCGGGGGCGGATCGGTCGTCCTGCTCGCGGTTCTGCTGCTGTCGTCCGGTATCGGGCCGGACGCGGCGCGGGCACAGGACGCGCCGGCCGAACGCACGGCAACCAGCCATCCCTGGGCCGTTCAAGTCGCAGACGCCGCGCGGCGCTTCGGCATCCCCGAGGCATGGATTTGGGCGGTGATGCGCGTCGAGAGCAACGGCGATTCCCGTGCGGTATCCTCGGCTGGCGCGATGGGCCTGATGCAGATCATGCCCGGCACATGGGCGAACCTGCGCATTCGTCACGGGCTGGGGCGCGATCCCTACAATGTGCGCGACAATATTATGGCGGGCGCGGCCTATCTGCGCGCGATGCACGACCGCTACGGCAACGCGACGGCGATGCTGGCGGCCTACAATGCCGGGCCGGGCCGCTACGACGAATACCTCTCGCGCGGCCGCCCGCTGCCCGCCGAGACACGCGCCTATCTTGCAAAGCTGGCGGCCATCACCGGCAGCGCGGGCGACAGCCAGCTTGCCGCCGCGCCGCCGTCCGATCGCTTCGCCTGGCGCCGGGCCGCATTGTTCGCTGCGCGGCCGAACGACGATCCGGCCGCACTGGAAACGTCACCCGGAAAACACGCGGACGACATGCGCGCGGCGGTAGAACCGGCCGCGAACAGTCTGTTCGTCGCGCTGTCAGGGCGGAGGCAGCCGTGAAGATCGCCTACGCCGATCCGCCTTATATCGGCTGCGCGCATCTCTATCGCAATCATCCCGACTATGCGGGCGAGGTCGATCATGCGGCGCTGATCGAGCGGCTCCAGCGCGACTATGACGGCTGGATATTGCACGCCGCAGCGACGCCGGAATCGGTCGCCGTTCTCGCGCCGCTGATCCGCGAAACCGGCGCGCGGTGGATGGCGTGGGTCAAGGGCTTTGCCGCCTTCAAGCGCAACGTGCCGGTCGCCTGGGCGTGGGAACCCGTCATCGTGAAGCCCGCGCGCAAACCCGTGGTCAGCAAGCGCCTGGTCATGCGCGACTGGATCGAATGCCCGATCACGCTGCGCCGCGGCCTCACCGGCGCGAAGCCCGAAGCGGTCTGTCATTGGGCGTTCGAGACGGTCGCCGCGCGTCCCGAAGATGCGCTCGACGACCTGTTTCCCGGCACCGGAGCCGTCGCCGAAGCTTGGCGGACCTGGCGCCTCAAGTTCGCGCTGCCGGGCGATCCCGTTGCAGCATCGCCGCGGCCCGGCAGCGCGCCGTCCGCAAGCCGGCGGCAGGCCGGCGCACCATGACCGCCCCCGTTTTCAGATTGCCCGGTTGGAAGGTGGAAGTGCCTGGAAGGGCAGGAAAAAGCCGAAGGAAGGGACGGCAAGATAGAAAGCGCACCCCAAATTCGCTGAAAGCCTTTGTCTTTCAACGATTTGGCGCGGGTGCGTCGGTCGGCGAGCGTGCCGCTCGGAAGAAAAAAGCAAGTCATTTCAAAGCGCCGAATGGCACCACAGGCCATTTTCGGCGGAAAGCAGCCCGGCCGTGAGCGAGGACGAGGATTTCCGCGTCCGGCCGGGCAAGGTCAGGAACAGGGGAGCCGGCCAGGGCCGCAAGGCGCAAGGATTTGTCGTCCAGGTGCTCCGCGTCGCCGCGCGCAGCGGCGGAGGCCGGCGAACGGGCGGCTGGGGCGGATCGCGGCGCGTCGGGCAATCGAACTTCGGCCGGGGCCGCACGTCCTTCGCGCGCAGCCGGCTGTTCGGATCGGGCCGGCGCGTGCTGGTCAAGATCGTGCCCCTCACCCGCTTCCACCGGAACGGGCGGCCGAGGGCGCCGCTCTCCGCGCACATCGCCTATCTCAAGCGCGAGGGCGTCACCCGTGACGGATCGCCCGCGCGGATGTTCGACGCCAATGGCGACGGCGCCGACGACCGCGCCTTCGCCGATCGCTGCAAGGACGACCGGCATCATTTCAGGATCATCGTCTCGCCCGAGGATGCGGCGGACCTCACCGACCTGCGCGAATATACCCGCGATCTCGTTCGCCAGATGGAAGCCGATCTCGGGACGCGTCTCGAATGGATCGCGGTCGATCACTGGAACACCGACAATCCCCACGTCCATCTGCTCGTGCGCGGCGTCGATGACCAGGGGGCCGACCTCGTTATCAACCGGGAGTATATCAGCCACAATCTGCGCTCGCGCGCCGAGGAACTGGCCTATGCCGAACTCGGCCCCAAGCCCGAGCATGAAATCCAGCGCGCGCTCGAACGCGAGGTGACGGCCGAACGCTGGACCAGGCTCGACGCTGAGATCGATCGCACGGCGGACGCACTCGGCGTCATCGACTTGCGCCCCCAGCAGCCCGGACCCGACGATCCCCAGGTCCGCCGCCTGATGATCGGCCGCTTGCAGCATCTGGAGACGATGGGGCTCGCAGCCGAGGCCACGCCCGGTCAGTGGGCACTGGCGGCGGATGCGCAAGCCAGGTTGCGCGAGCTGGGCACGCGCGGCGACATCATCCGCACGATCGGCAAGGCGCTGAACGATCGCGGCCTGCAGCGCCCGCTCGACAGCTACGAGATCGTCAGCGCCGCGCCGCAAAAGCCCATCGTCGGCCGGTTGATCGACAAGGGGCTGCACGACGAGCTGCATGGCTCGGCCTATGCCGTGATCGACGGCATCGACGGGCGCACCCACCATGTCCGGCTTCCGGGCATCGAGGCGCTGGAGCGCAGCCCGGATATCGGCGGCATCGTCGAGCTGCGCGCTATCGGCCGGCCGGGCGATCCGAAGCCGACGATGTTCCTGGCGACGCGATCCGATCTCGACCTCGCCGCCCAGGTGAACGCGACAGGCGCGACCTGGCTTGATCATCGTCTCATCGAGCGCCGCCGTGCGGTGACGGCCGCCGGGTTCGGATCGGAGGTGCAGCAGGCGCTCGACCAGCGCACCGATCATCTCGTGCGCGAAGGACTGGCCCGCCGCTTCGGCAACCGCGTGGTTCTGCAAGGCAACCTGATCGACACGCTTCGCCGCCGCGAGCTGGACGCGACAGGTGCCGAAATCGCGGGCCGGACGGGACTCGCCTACCGCCCCACCAGTCCCGGCGACAAGGTCGCCGGGACATGCCGCCAGCGCCTCGCGCTCGCCTCGGGCCGCTTCGCGATGATCGACGACGGGTTGGGCTTCCGGCTCGTGCCTTGGTCGAACGACCTCGAACGCCAGCTGGGCCGGCAGATCGCAGGCGTCGCCCGCGACGGCGGCGGCATCGGCTGGTCGCTGGGCCGCAAGCGCGGCCTCGGCATCTGAACAAGGAGATAAACCATGCCCGCTACCAAAATCCTCTGGGGCCAGATCATCGCCGTCTTCCTGATCGTGCTCGCCGCGATCTGGAGCGCCACGCAATGGACGGCGGCGGCGCTGGCATATCAGCCCGAGCTTGGCGAACCCTGGTTCATGGCGCTCGGCTGGCCGGTCTATCCGCCTTACGCCTTTTTCTGGTGGTGGTTCAGCTTCGATGCCTATGCGCCCGGCATTTTCCAGACCGGCGCCTATATCGCCGCGTCGGGCGGGTTCGTGGCGGTCGCGGTCGCCATCGCCATGTCGGTGTGGCGTGCGCGCGAGGCGAAGAACGCGGAAACCTATGGCTCGGCGCGCTGGGCGACCGAGGACGAGGTGCGCGCGGCCGGACTGCTCGGCGACGACGGCGTGGTGATCGGCAAGCTGGGCCGCGCCTATCTGCGCCATGACGGTCCCGAGCATGTGCTGTGCTACGCGCCGACCCGCAGCGGCAAGGGCGTGGGGCTGGTGGTGCCCTCGCTCCTGACCTGGCCGGCGTCGGCGATCGTCCATGACATCAAAGGCGAGAACTGGACGCTGACCGCTGGCTTCCGCGCGCAGCATGGCCGCGTCCTGCTGTTCGACCCGACCAACGCGGCGTCGGACGCCTACAACCCGCTGCTGGAGGTGCGGCGCGGCCAGTGGGAAGTCCGCGACGTGCAGAACGTGGCCGATGTGCTGGTCGACCCGGAAGGCTCGTTGGAGAAACGCAACCACTGGGAAAAGACCAGCCATGCGCTGCTGGTCGGCGCGATCCTGCATGTGCTCTACGCCGAGCCCGACAAGACGCTTGCCGGCGTCGCGGCCTTCCTGTCCGATCCGGCGCGCACGATCGAACAGACGCTGGCCGCGATGATGGCGACACCGCATCTCGGCGAAGCCGGGGTGCATCCGGTGGTTGCTTCGGCCGCGCGCGAGCTGCTCAACAAGAGCGACAACGAACGCTCGGGCGTGCTCAGCACCGCCATGTCGTTTCTAGGGCTTTACCGCGATCCCGTCGTCGCCCAGGTCACGCGCGCCTGCCACTGGCGCGTCATGGATCTGGTCGCGGGCGAACTGCCAACAACGCTCTACCTCGTCATTCCGCCCAGCGACATCTCGCGGACCAAACCGCTCATCCGCCTGATGCTCAACCAGATCGGGCGGCGGCTGACGGAGGAACTGAACCAGGGCAACCGGCATCGCCTGCTGCTGATGCTCGACGAGTTTCCCGCACTCGGGAGATTGGATTTTTTCGAGAGCGCGCTGGCGTTCATGGCCGGCTATGGCCTGAAATCCTTTCTGATCGCGCAGTCGCTCAACCAGATCGAGAAAGCCTACGGACAGGACAATGCGATTCTCGACAACTGCCACGTCCGGGTGAGCTTCGCGACCAACAACGAGAAAACGGGGGAGCGCGTGTCGAAGGCGCTCGGCACCAAGACCGAGATGCGGGCGATGAAGAATTATGCCGGGCACAGGCTCTCGCCCTGGCTCGGGCATCTGATGGTCTCGCGCTCCGAAACCGCCCGGCAGCTTCTGACGCAGGGCGAAGTCATGCAGCTGCCGCCCGACGAGGAAATCGTCATGGTGTCGGGCGTCCAGCCGATCCGCGCGAAAAAGGCGGCCTATTATGCCGATCCCCGTCTCGCCGCGCGGATCATGCCGCCGCCCGATCCGGCCGCATCGCCACCGCGGGAGGTCCGTCCCCACGACTGGACGGGGCTCGCCGCCACGGCCGATCCCGCCGAGATCGCGGCGATCATCCGGCGCCAGGAGGATGCCGCCAACAGCGGGCTGCGCCGCGAGCCCGAGCTTCCCGATCATGTCGCCATCGTGAAGGAGACGGCGCCCGCACCGCCCGCGCAGGAATTTTCCATCGTCGAGGACGAGCCCGAGGACGCCGCGCGCCAGGCCGCGGCGCGGCGCCGGATGCAAGGCATCGCACGGCAGGCGTCGCTCGATCCCGACGACGGCATCGAAATGTAGGAGGCTCCCATGCGCGTCCGTCTCAACGTCTATTTTCCGCCCGAACTGGCCCGCCAGGTGAGCGAGCTGGCGATCCGCCGCCGCATCTCGCGCTCGGCTATCGTGGAAGCGGCCGTTACGTCCTGGATGTCGCCGGACGGCGCCGACCGGATGGAGGCCGCGTTCGCGCGGCGGCTCGACCGTCTCTCGCGCCAGGTTCAGCGGCTCGAACGCAACACCGGCCTCACCACCGAGGCGCTGGCGCTGTTCGTGCGTTTCTGGCTGGCGGTCACGCCACCGCTGCCCGACGAGGATCAGGCGGCGGCCCAGGTCAAGGGGCGCAAGCGCTATGAGGGTTTTGTCGAGACGCTCGGCCGGCGCTACGCCAGCGGCAAGAGCCTGCTCGATGAGATACCGGAGGATATTGCAGGTCGTGACGGCGGCTCAGCCGACACATGACAGTGTGCGAACCAATCGGGGCCGGCCATGCGCGACTCGGCCAGCTATGTTCGCGAAAATAGCGCGGGCGGAGAGCGGCGCCGAAAGTGTCCGACCGCAACGCGCACTTATCTACCGCCGTCACTACTACGCCCTGACATAGTTGTTGCCCCGCGCGATTTCCTGTCTCTCTTGATGTGCCCCTGACGCCGGGCGGCGGTTCGCCCGGCCCAATTCAGGGGCCGTTCCTTGTCCGTCCAGTCGATCCGATCCGAAGCGAACATGCGCGGCGCGCGGATGCTGCGCACGGCGCTGGGGCCGTCGATCGCGGCCTGGCTCGACGATGCCGCCGTGATCGAGGTGATGCTGAACCCGGACGGCCGGCTGTGGGTCGACCGGCTGGGCGAAGGCATCGGCGACACCGGCATGATGCTCGGCGCGGCGGATGGCGAGCGCATCGTGCGCCTGGTCGCGCACCATGTCGGCGTCGAGGTCCATGCCCGGTCCCCGCGCGTCTCGGCCGAACTACCCGAAGGAGGGGAGCGGTTCGAGGGGCTGCTGCCGCCTGTCGTCGCCGCCCCGGCCTTCGCGATCCGCAAGCCGGCCGTCGCGGTGTTCACGCTGGGCGACTATGCCGCGGCCGGCATCATGTCGTCCGCCCAGGCGGACACGCTCCGGCAGGCTGTTTCGGCCCGCGCCAACATCCTCGTGGCGGGCGGCACCGGCAGCGGCAAGACCACGCTGGTCAACGCGCTCCTGGCCGAGGTCGCAAAGACGACTGATCGCATCGTCCTGATCGAGGACACGCGCGAGCTTCAGTGCGCCGCGCCGAACCTTGTCGCCATGCGGACCAAGGATGGCGTCGTCTCGCTGTCCGATCTCGTGCGGTCCAGCCTGCGCCTGCGTCCCGACCGTATCCCCATCGGCGAGGTGCGCGGCGCGGAGGCCCTCGACCTCCTCAAGGCCTGGGGCACCGGGCACCCCGGCGGCATCGGCACCATCCACGCCGGGACCGCGATCGGCGCGCTGCGCCGCATGGAGCAACTCATCCAGGAGGCCGTCGTCACGGTCCCCCGCGCGCTGCTGGCCGAGACCATCGACCTTATCGCCGTGCTGGTCCGCGACGGGCACGGCCGCCGTCTCGCCGAACTGGCCCGCGTCGAAGGGCTCGACGCCGCGACCGGCGACTACCGCCTCACGCCGCTCATCACCCCCCAGACCGGAGACCTGCCATGACCAACGACGCCAAGCCCATCAGGACCATGAAGGGCCGCCTGCTCGGCGGCACCATGCTCGACCGCCTCGGCCATATCGGCATCACCGCCGCTGGCCTGCTCTACGCGATGCCCGCCCATGCGGGCGGATCGTCGATGCCGTGGGAAGCGCCGCTGCAAAGCATCCTCGAATCGATCGAGGGGCCGGTTGCCAAGATCATCGCGGTGATGATCATCATCGTGACCGGCCTGACCCTGGCCTTCGGCGATACGTCGGGCGGGGCGCGGCGAATGATCCAGATCGTGTTCGGCCTCAGTATCGCGTTCGCGGCCAGCTCCTTCTTTTTGAGCTTCTTCTCGTTCGGCGGCGGGGCGCTGATCGCATGACGGGCGCGGCCGATCACGGCGAGCCCATCGCGGGCTATTTCGCGCCGGTCCATCGGGCGCTGACCGAGCCGATATTGCTCGGTGGCGCCCCGCGTTCGCTCGCCATCGTCAATGGGACGTTGGCGGGCGCGATCGGCCTGGGCCTGCGCCTCTGGATCGCGGGCCTCGCCCTCTGGGCCATCGGTCACGCGCTCTCGGTCTGGGCGGCGCGGCGCGACCCGCAATTCGTGGACGTGGCCCGCCGCCACCTCCGCTATCCGACGTGGATGCGGCCATGATGAGCCTGCGCGAATACAGGAACCACGCCGCGCATCTGGCCGACTTCCTGCCCTGGGCCGCGTTGGTCGGCGAGGGCGTCGTTCTGAATAAGGACGGGAGTTTCCAGAGGACGGCGAAGTTTCGCGGCCCCGATCTTGACAGCGCGACGCCGGCCGAGCTGGTCGCCACCACCGCGCGGCTCAACAATGCGCTGCGCCGGCTGGGCTCGGGCTGGGCGATCTTCGTCGAGGCGCAGCGCACGCCCGCGCTCGACTACCCGGAATCCGATTTCCCCGATCCCGTCTCGGCGCTGGTCGACATGGAACGCCGGGAGCAGTTCCGCGAGGAAGGCGCGCATTTCGAGAGCGGCTATTATCTGACGCTGCTCTGGATGCCCCCGGCCGAGGACGCCGCCCGCGCCGAAACCTGGCTCTATGAAGGCCGTTCCGGCACGGGCGTCGATCCGTGGGAGTTGCTCAAGGGCTTCACCGACCGCGGCGATCGCGTTCTCAATCTGGTCGAGGGCTTCGTGCCCGAGGTCCGCTGGCTCGATGACGCCGAGACGCTGACCTGGCTGCACAGCACGATCTCGACCCGTCGCCAGCGCGTGCGCGTGCCCGAGACGCCGATGCACCTCGATGCGCTGCTCGCCGACGAGCCGCTGACCGGCGGGCTCGAACCCCGTCTGGGCGACCATCATCTCCGCACGCTCACCATCACCGGATTCCCCAGCGTCACCTTTCCCGGCCTGCTCGACGAGCTGAACCGGCTCGCTTTCGAGTATCGCTGGTCGACGCGGGCGATCATGCTGGACAAGACCGATGCGACGAAGCTGCTGACCCGCATCCGCCGCCAGTGGTTCGCCAAGCGCAAGAGCGTCGCGGCGATCCTCAAGGAAGTCATGACCAACGAGGCATCGACGCTGCTCGACAGCGACGCCTCCAACAAAGCCCTGGACGCCGACACCGCCCTGCAGGAGCTGGGCGCCGACTATGCCGGCATGGCCTATGTCACCGCCACGGTGACGGTGTGGGATCGCGATCCCGCGATTGCCGCCGAGAAGCTGCGGCTGGCCGAGAAGATCATCCAGGGCCGCGACTTCACGGTGATCCCCGAGGGGATGAACGCCATAGAAGCGTGGCTCGGCTCACTTCCGGGCCACACCTACGCCAACGTCCGCCAGCCCCCGGTCTCCACCCTCAATCTCGCCCACCTGATCCCCCTGTCAGCGGTATGGGCGGGGCCGGAACGGGACGAGCATTTCGGACAGCCCCCTTTGCTCTACGCGAGGACCGAAGGCTCGACCCCGTTCCGGTTTTCCCTCCACGTCGGCGATGTCGGCCACACCCTGATCGTCGGGCCGACCGGCTCGGGCAAGTCGGTGCTGCTCGCGCTGATGGCGATGCAGTTCCGCCGCTATGCGGGGGCGCAGGTCTTCGCGTTCGACTTTGGCGGCAGCATCCGCGCCGCCGCGCTCGGCATGGGCGGCGACTGGCAGGATTTGGGCGGAATGCTCGCCGACGAGGCCGGCGATGGTGTCCAGCTTCAGCCGCTCGCCCGGATCGACGATCCGGCCGAGCGCGCCTGGGCCGCCGAATGGCTGGCCGCGATCCTCGCCAGCGAGAACGTCACCGTCGATCCGCAGGCGAAGGACCATCTCTGGTCGGCGCTGACCTCGCTCGCCACCGCGCCGGTCGCGGAACGCACCCTGACCGGGCTCGCCGTTCTCCTCCAGAGCCAGCAGCTCAAGCAGGCATTGGCGCCGTGGTGCGTGGGTGGCGCCTGGGGCCGACTGCTCGACGCCGAGAGCGAACGGCTCGGCGACGCGGCGATCCAGGCGTTCGAGACCGAAGGATTGATGGAAAGCGGCGCGGCGCCGGCCGTGCTCTCTTATCTGTTCCACCGCGTCGCCGGCCGGCTCGACGGCAGCCCCACGCTCGTCATCATCGACGAAGGCTGGCTGGCGCTGGGATCGCCGGCCTTCGCCAAACAGCTATCGGAATGGCTGGTGACGCTGCGCAAGAAGAATGCGAGCGTCATCTTCGCCACCCAGTCGCTCGCCCAGATCGAGGGCAGCCCGATCGCGCCCGCCATCGTCGAGAGCTGCCCGACGCGCATCCTCCTGCCCAACGAGCGCGCGGCCGAGCCGCAGATCGCGGTGATCTACGAGCGGTTCGGGCTCAACGCGCGGCAGATCGAAATCCTCAGCCGGGCGACGCCCAAGCGCGATTATTACTGCCAGTCGCGGCGCGGCAACCGCCTGTTCGAGCTGGGGCTGGGTGAGGTCGCGCTGGCCTTCGCCGCCTCCTCCTCCAAGACAGACCAGCTCGCCATCGCCGGGATCATCGAAACCCACGGCGTAGACGCCTTTGCCGCCGAATGGCTGCGGCATCGCGGCTGCGCCTGGGCCGTCGAGCTTCTTCCTGAAGCCCATCGCCACCCCCACCAGGAGTTGCCCCTATGAAGTCCACCATCCTGCGCCGCGCCCTTACGGCCGGCGTTCTCGCCACGTCGAGCATCATCGGCATCACCGCGTCCGCACCAGCGCACGCGCAGTTCGGCGGGATTGTCTATGATCCCACCAACTACGCGCAGAACGTGCTGACCGCCGCCCGGTCGCTGCAACAGATCAACAACCAGATTCAGCAAATCCAGCAGCAGGCGACCAGCCTCATCAACGAGGCGCGCAATCTCGCTTCGCTGCCGCTCTCGACGGTCGACACGCTCCAGCAGCAGGTCCGGCAGACGCAGCAGCTGCTCGGACAGGCCCAGCGCATCGCCTACGATGTTCGGAACATCCAGCAGGCGTTCGAGGGCCGCTACAAGGGAACCGCGCTCACCGGCACCAACGCGCAGATGATCGCCAACGCCAATGCGCGCTGGGAGGACAGCGTCGGCGCGTTCCAGGACGCCTTGCAGGTGCAGGCGGGCGTGGTCGGCAATATCGACGACGCCCGCACCACGATGAACAGCCTGGTCACGGCCAGCCAGTCCGCGACCGGCGCGCTCCAGGCGGCGCAGGCGGGCAACCAGCTTCTCGCCCTGCAATCGCAGCAGCTCGCCGACCTCACCGCCGCCGTCGCCGCGCAAGGCCGGGCGCAGTCGCTCGACGCCGCGCGACAGGCCGCGATCGAGGCGGAAGGGCGCGAACGCTTCCGCCGCTTCTTCGGCCGCAACTGACGGGGAGCCCTGCCAATGTCCCGCAACGCCAAGATCGCCGGTGTCGCAGCGCTCGGCGGCATCATGCTGGCCGTCGCGCTTGCTGGCTTGCGTGAACCGAACGACCCGCCCCTCGGCGCGGTCCTTCCTACCATTGAGCAGGGAGAGCAACAGAAGCGGCTGACGCGCGAACTGGAGCGTTGCGCTTCGCTCACCATGCCGGATTCCGGGTGCGAGCAGGCATGGGCGGCGAACCGCCGCCGCTTCTTCGGAAAGGATAGCGACGCGCCCGCGACGGCCGGGAATGCATCGCTCCCCGCCGCCTACAATAGCGCGGGCAGCGATGGCAGCCGGGCGAACGAGGCTATCCGGCCGGAGCTGCCCGGCAACTTTGTCGCCGATCAGGCCGGGAGCACCGCGCCATGAGCGATACCGGCATCGTCGATACCTTCCTCGACACCTTCTCCACCTACATCGATTCCGGCTTCGGCCTGCTTGGCGGCGAGGTCGGCTTCCTATCGTCGACGCTGATCGCGATCGACGTGACCATCGCCGGGCTATTCTGGGCCTGGGGCGCCGACGAGGACGTGATCCAGCGGCTGGTCAGGAAAACCCTCTATATCGGCGCCTTCGCCTTCATCATCGGCAATTTCCAGTCGCTTGCGACGATCGTGTTCGAGAGCTTCGCCGGGCTGGGCCTCAAAGCGAGCGGCGGCACGCTGACAATCGGCGAGTTCATGAAGCCGAGCACCATTGCCGCCAAAGGGCTGGATGCGGCGCAGCCGCTGATCGACGCGGCCGAGGCGTTCAGCAGCCTGTGGGCGGTATTCGCGAATCTCGCGATCATCGTCGTGCTGCTGCTGTCCTACCTGATCGTCATCCTCGCCTTCTTCTTCATGGCCGGGCAGGTCTTCGTGACGCTGATCGAGTTCAAGCTGGTGACGCTGGCCGGGTTCGTCCTGCTCCCGTTCGCCTTCTGGAACCGCACCTCGTTCATGGCCGAAAAGGTGCTGGGGCATATCGTCTCCAGCGGGATCAAGGTGCTCGTGCTCGCCGTCATCATCGGGATCGGCACGACCTTGTTCAGCACGTTCACGGTCACGATCGGACCCGAGCCCAACGCGCGGCAGGTTCTGGGAATCGCGCTCGGCGCGCTGTCGCTGCTCGGCCTGTCGATCTTCGGCCCCGGCATCGCCAACGGCATCGTCTCGGGCGGCCCGCAGCTCGGCGCGGGCGCAGCGGCCGGAACCGTGCTGGCGGCAGGCGGCGCGCTGGTCGGTGGCGCAGCCGCCGCGAAGCTGGGCCTGGGCGCTGCCGCCTCGACCATAGGCGCGACCGGCCGGATGACCGGCGCCGCCGCACGAGGCGGCGCGCGCATGGCTGGCGGCGCAGCGGGCGCTTACAGCGTCGGCTCGTTCGGCAGGAGCGGCGCGGGCGCGGTGGCGGGCGGCATGGCCGCTGTCGGACAGAAGGCGGCGAGTGGCGCTGCCAGTGCCGCGTTCTCGCCGCTGCGCCGGATGGCCGGAAAAGCCGGCGCATCCATGAAGGATAACTTCCGCACGGGCGCCCGCGCCGGCCTCGGTGCTGCGCCCGCATCGGGAAGCTCCGCGCCCGCAGCCCCGGCTTCCGCTCAGCCCGCATGGGCCTTGGCCATGAAGAACCGCCAGTCCGCCAGTCACGGCGCGACCGTGCTCGCCCACACGATGAAGGCCGGCGACAGCCACGGCGGCGGCGCCGGTCCCGACGTCAAGGAAAGGGAATGATCCGAAATGTTCCGACGACCCACCATCCGCTACGGCGAGACCCCCGAGCCCGCCACGCCCTATCAGCGCGCAGCGCAGGTCTGGGACGACCGCATCGGCTCCGCCCGCGTGCAGGCCAGGAACTGGCGCCTCGCCTTCTTCGGCGCGCTTGCCTTGTCGGGCGGGCTCACCGCCGGCCTCGTCTGGCAATCCGCCCGCGGCCACATCGTTCCCTGGGTGGTCGAGGTCGATCGGCTGGGTGAAGCGCAGGCGGTCGCCCCGGCCGAAGCCGGCTACCGCCCGACCGACCCGCAGATCGCGTTCCATCTCGCCCGCTTCATCGAGCAGGTCAGAGCGATCCCGGCCGATCCGGTTATCGTCCGCCAGAACTGGCTGCGCGCCTACGACTTCACGACCGATCGGGGAGCGGTGGCGCTCAACGACTACGCCCGCGCCAACGACCCCTTCGCCAATGTCGGCCGGGTGCAGGTCGCGGTGGACGTGTCGAGCGTGATCCGGGCATCGCCCGACAGCTTCCGCGTGGCCTGGATCGAGCGGCGCTATCAGGACGGTAGCCTCGCCGCCACCGAACGCTGGTCCGCGATCCTCACCGTCGTCGTGCAGCCGCCGCGCACGCCCGACGCCCTGCGCAAGAACCCGCTCGGCGTCTTCGTCAACGCTTTGAATTGGTCAAGGGAGCTGTCGCAATGACGCACACGCCATTTCGCCGTTCCGCCTCGGCGGTCCTGCTTGTCTCCGCCACCGCGCTCGCCGGCTGCGCCACCACATCGGCGAAGCCGCCCTCCATAGCCTACGACGATCCGCCGCGCGAGATCGCGGCGACGCCGGCCGCGGAACCGCCGCGCCCCGTCGAGGTGGTGACGATCCCCGAACCTCTGCCGCTCCCCGGCCAATTGAAGCCGGTCGCGGCCGGAGCGGCGACTTCCGAGCCCGCCGATCCGCGCCGCCGCGTCGGGGCAGCCAACGCCGCCGCGCGCATCCAGCCCACCCGCGACGGCTATGTGAACGCGATCCAGCAATATCCATGGACCGAAGGTGCGCTCTATCAGGTCTATGCCGCGCCCGGACAGGTGACGGACATCGCCTTGCAGGAAGGCGAGCAGCTCGTGGGGCCGGGGCCGGTCGCGGCCGGCGATACGGTCAGGTGGATCATCGGCGACACGGTGAGCGGCAGCGGCGCGACGGCGCGCGTGCATATCCTCGTGAAGCCGACGCGGCCCGACCTTTTCACGAACCTCATCATCAACACTTCCCGGCGCACCTATCATCTGGAGCTGCGCGCGACGGCTTCGACCTACATGGCGTCGGTATCGTGGACCTATCCGCAGGACGCGCTGATCGCCTTGCGCGGGGCCAACGCCGCCGCGGCATCCGCCGCCCCTGTGGCGAGCGGACTCGACCTCGCCGCGCTCAATTTCCGCTACCGGATCGAGGGCGACCGCGTGGCCTGGCGTCCGGCCCGTGCGTTCGACGACGGCCGGCAGGTGTTCGTCGAGTTTCCGGCCGGGATCTCGCAGGGCGAGATGCCGCCGCTGTTCGTGACCGGCCTGGCCGACGACGCCGAGCTGGTCAATTACCGCGTGCAGGGCCGCTACATGGTGGTGGACCGGCTGTTCACCGCCGCCGAGCTGCGCCTGGGCGACCGGCGCAGCGAGCGGCGCGTGCGGATCGTGCGCGACGGCGCGGAACCGCGCCGCAGGGGGCGGTGATGGCCGATCCCGCCGCCACGCCCGTCCAGCCTGCACGTGAGCAATCTGTGCCGGCCGCGCCGCAGGCATCCCCGCAACCCGCATCCGCGAATCCCGCCGCCTTCCAGCTTCGCGGGCCGGCGCCGCGCGTCATGCGCCTGTCGAGGAAGGCGCTGGCCACGCTCGGCGTCGTCGCCGGCTTGAGCATCGGCGGCTCGCTTTATTATGCGCTCGCGCCCAAAGGGGAGAAGGCGGCCAGGGAACTCTACAATACCGACAGCCGCGCCGCGGCGGAGACCATCACGTCGGGGCCGAAGGATTACGGCCAGGTTCCGAAACTCGGAAAGCCGCTCCCCGGCGATCTCGGCGGGCCGATCGTCTCGGCGCAGCAGCGCGGGCAAGACGTGCCCGCGCCGCCGATCGGCGCGCAGCCCGATCCGCGCGCCCAGGCCGCCGAAGCTGCGCGCCAGCGCATCGCCCAGGAACGCGACGCCGCCCGCACCAGCACGGTGTTCCTTGGGCAAAGCGGTGCCGGGGCCGTCGCGATGCCATCCTTGCCCGGATTGGCGATAGCAGCGCCGGACACCTCCGCTCCGCAATTCCCGGAACAGCAAGACGGCTCAGCGGCGCAGGGCGATCAGGCCGGAAAGCGGGCGTTCATGGCGCAGGCCGCCAACCGGCGCACAGTCAGCGCCGAGCGGCTGACCGCGCCGGTTTCGCCCAACATCGTGCAGGCGGGCAGCATCATCCCCGCCGCACTCATCACCGGCATCCGCTCCGACCTGCCCGGCCAGATCACCGCCCAGGTGACGGCTAACGTCTATGACAGCCCCACAGGGCGCATCCTGCTCATTCCGCAGGGCGCGCGACTGATCGGCGAATATGACAGCGAGGTTGCTGCGGGGCAGACCCGCGTGCTGCTCGCCTGGGACCGGCTCATCATGCCGGACGGCCACTCTATCGTTCTCGAGCGCCAGCCCGGCGCCGATGCGGCGGGTTATGCCGGCTTGCAGGACCGCGTGAATCAGCATTGGGGCAATCTGCTGAAAGCCGCAGCGGTCTCGACCTTGCTCGGCGTCGGGACCGAGCTGGGGGCCGACAGCGAGGACGACCTGACTCGCGCGCTCCGTCGCGGCTCGCAGGACACCATCAATCAGACCGGCCAGCAGATCGTGCGGCGGCAATTGAATGTGCAACCGACACTCACCATCCGGCCGGGGCATCCGCTCAGGATCGTCCTGACCCGCGACCTTGTATTGGAGCCCGTTGGAGGCACACGATGACGAAACTGAAGCTGGGGCCGATCCCGGAGGACAAGCCCGTCAAGCTCGCCGTGGAGTTGCCCGCCACCGTGCATCGCGATCTCGTCGCCTATTCAGACGCGCTCGCGAAGGAGACCGGGCAACAGCCGTTCGCACCGGAGAAACTCGTCGCGCCGATGCTGGAGCGGTTCATGGCGACCGACCGCGCCTTTCGCCGGCATCGCGCGCAGGGGAGTTGAAGGCGGTGTAAATCCCGCCTCAGTTGCCGAAGAACCGCTTGTGCCGCGCCCTGCCGTCCGCCTCCGTGACGGCCATCTCGGCATTGAAGCATTCGTCGCCGCGCACCGAGCCTTCCGCGCATTGCGTCAGAACCTGCCGGGCCTCGCCGAGATGCGCCGCAAAATACTGCTTGCCGCGCGGCTCAGCCGGCGAAGCAGCGGGAGCCGGGCTCGCGACGACTTGCGCCTGCTCGACCGGCGCGATTACCGGCCGGAGCACGAAACCCGCTCCGAACCCGACGATCAGCGTGACCAGCACGATGATGAGTGTCTTGCCTTGCGCCATGACGCGCTCCTTTCTCCGGTTGCAAATCAGGCCGGCCATTGGTTGCGATCCGGCTTGTTAACGTCGCATGTCACTGTCTCGCGCGTTCACGGAATGTCGAACGACAGTGCATGGCGGTCGCGCACGAAGGCGAGGAACCGCCGCAGTGCGGGATTGCCGTTGTCCTCTCGCCAATAGCCGGAATAGCTGACGAACGCCGGTCCCTGCTCGCCGAGGATGGGCCGATAGACGACGTCGGGATAGCGCGCGCCGGTCCCACCCTCGCAGATGATCGAGACACCGAGCCCGCCGCCGAGCACGCTCAGTATCGCTTCCCGGCTCGCCTGGTGCATCCTGATATCGGGAGGCTCGCCCGCCATCATCAGACGGCCGAGCAGTATGTCGCGAATCTCCGGGCCGGGATCGGCGCCGGGCAGCAGGAAACGCTCGCCACGCAGATCGGTCCAGTGAACGGTCTCGCGCCCGGCCAGGACATGACTGTCGGGCAGGGCGATCATCACGCGCTCGTTCCAGAACGACGCGTGCCGGAAATCGGCGTGGTTCGCTTCGCCCACCAGGATCGCGATGTCGATCTCGCCCGTATCGAGGCCGGCAAGCAATGCGCCCCGGTCGGCCTCCACGCCATCGACCTCGACGTCGGGGTGGGCCGCGCGCCAGCCCAGTATCGTCGCGCGCAGATGGCCGGCCGAAATCGCGCTGTTGTGCCCGATCATCAGCCCGCCGGCGCGGCCCTGACCAGCCGCCCGCATCATTGTCGCCATCTTTTCCGCGTTCGCCACCATCGGTCGCGCCGCGCGGATGAACTGCGCGCCGGCAAGGGTCATGGTGACGCCCGCTTGCGAGCGATTGAAAATTCTGCCGCCGATCACCCGCTCCAGCTTCAGGATGGCGCGGCTCAGGGTGGATTGCTCGACGTCTAGCGCCCGCGACGCGCGATATAAGCTGCCGTGATCGGCTGCTGCAATGGCAAATCGGAGTTGGCGAATGTCGAAAGGCATCGGAACTCCTTCGACATTCATTCCACGCGAGGCGCGGTCAGAAGTGACTGATAACTTCTGGCTTGGCGGCTTTTGGCAAAGCATCTCAGCGTTGTTTCAATACTGGAGAGGACCGAATCCTTAGTTACGTCGCCAGGATGGACGGCCACCCGAACCGTCAACAGCGGATGAAGCACCTGGCGAGCAAGCGCTGCGGAGGCTAGAGAAGACGCCGTCCTTGCAGTCGATCTGCTTGCCCAGGTGATCACTGGTGCGGTCGAAGTCCCCCTACGGTGTCTCAGGGAATGAGAACCGAAGCTCATGCCGCAGGAGGCGGCCTGCACCAAAGCGACAAGGACGCCTCTCGACTGTAGGCTACTCGAAGCCGTGACGGGGTAGTCGGCGAACGCCATACAAGTCGATCGACTAAGGTGCGGATACAGCGAGGCCACGCGATCATGCCTACTTTCTAATTTCGACGCCCGGCCGCCTCAGATTTTTTCGAGCAGTATTGCGACGCCTTGACCGACTCCGACGCACATTGTGCAGAGAGCCTTGCGTGCACCGCTGCGAATGAGTTCCTCAGTCGCTGTGAGTACGAGCCGCGTGCCGGACATCCCAAGGGGGTGGCCCAGCGCGATTGCTCCACCGTTCGGATTGACGTGGTCGGCACAGTCGGGAAGGCCGAGTAGCCTCAGGACCGCCAAACTCTGGCTCGCGAATGCCTCATTGAGCTCGATCACATCGATCGAGCTCAATGGGATGCCGAACCGCTCAAGGAGTTTCTGGCTCGCTGGCGCGGGCCCGATCCCCATGATGCGGGGTGCCACTCCCGCGACAGCTGCCCCGAGGATTTTCGCCCGCGGCGCAAGCCCGTAGGAGTCAACTGCTGCCTTGCTGGCCACAACGATTGCGGCAGCCCCGTCGTTGATGCCGCTCGAATTGCCGGCGGTTACTGTCCCGCCATCACCGGCGATGGGCTTCAATGCCGCTAGCCGCTCGATTGTAGTCGCACGAAGATGTTCATCATGCTCGAATTTTAGTTCTGTGCCCTTTGGCCCAGCGACCCTCACCGGTACGATTTCCAGTGAAAGCCGCCCACTTATTTGGGCGGTAGCCGCACGACGCTGGCTTTCCAAGGCGAAGGTGTCTTGGTCGTCTCGGCTTATACCGAACTCGTGCGCGACGTTTTCGGCGGTCTCCGGCATGGAATCGGTTCCGTATCGCTCCTTCATCAGGGCATTTGCGAACCTCCAGCCTATGGTGGTGTCATGGATCACGTTGGCGCGCGAAAACGCGCTTTCCGCTTTTGGCAAGACGAATGGCGCCCTAGACATGCCTTCCACACCGCCGGCCACTATCAGATTTGCTTCTCCTGTCTTGATCGCGCGAGCAGCAAGGATGACAGCGTCCATCCCCGAACCGCAAAGCCGGTTGACCGTCGTACCCGGGCATTGCTCGCCAAGACCAGAAAGCAGAGCCGACATACGTGCGATGTTACGGTTGTCCTCGCCTGCCTGATTGGCACAGCCAAGAATTACCTCATCGACATTTCCATCGATAAGCGGCCACTCGGACTTGAGAGCGGAGAGCGGCACCGCAGCGAGATCGTCGATCCGAATACTGGACAGACTTCCGCCATAGCGTCCGATGGCGGTGCGCACGGCCCCGCAGATATAAGCTTCGCTCAAGTCAGTTTCCCTCTGTCGCGTCAGACCGAGCGGCCGGTCAATTTCGTCAGCCGGATATCGCGTGATTGTCAGGCGCATTCGCCCAGTTCGTCATGCGGATGACATCCTCCAGCTTTCGCAACTGAGCTTCGATCATGGTACGCAAGGTGCCATCGAGAAGCTGCGAACGATCCTCGCTGAACTTGCTTGGCGCCAGACCCACGAAAATCTCGGGCGTCGCTACCAGATTGGCCTCAAGAAAGGTCAGCATCATCCGCATGTGATATTGCATTCGCGCTCCACCGAGCGGGCCGGCGCTCGCGGACTGAAGAGCAACAGCCTTTCCTTTCAGCGGCTGATTCTCGACTCGCGAAAGCCAGTCGAAAGCATTCTTCAGCGCTCCCGGGATGGTCCAGTTATATTCTGGACTCACAATTACCACTCCGTCGGAGCGGCGAATGGCTTCCGCCAGCGCGAGGACTGCTTCGGGTGTCCCGGCGCGCTGATGTTCATCGGCGTCATAGAATGGAAATTCAGCAAAGGACGGCGCGGTATCCATCGCAAACGATGCAGGTGCGAGCGACGGGAGCAGGCGGAGGAGTGCCGAGTTGTAAGACCCTGCCCGGAGGCTCCCGCTGATCATAAGTACGCGTACCGACATTCCGTATCCCCATGCAGAAAAGATCTGCAGCGACCTATCGTCTTGTGATGATTAGCGTCAAACTTGGGGCTTTGATCGTTCCCTGGAATTTTATCTTTAATAAACAGGAAGTTGTAGTCGCTTCATGCTCGTGATGAGAGTGCCGCATTTGGGTAATGCGTACTATTCACTTCTGAGTGATCGATCCGGGTGGCAAATCCGAAGGAGCATTGCCCCGTTAGTGCAGGCATTTTTGGAGCCGTACAGGTTGAGACCTCTCAGTGAAAAACGAGCGACCCTTCGGGTTCGGGATCGTGATCATGCTTCGATCGACGACGTCATCCGGTCGAGGACCTCGACGCGAAAATTCAGGACCGAGCCGGTTGGGGAGGAGCTGGTACGCGAAATCCTCGATGCCGCGCGGCACGCGCCGAGTGGAGCGAACATCCAGCCTTGGCGGGTTTATGTGGTTTCCGGCGAAATTCAGCACAAGATCGGCTCGACTCTCCTCCTGGCGCATGAAACTGAGAAAGACAGCTACGCTTCCGAGTATGCCTATTATGCGGAAGAGCTGCCGGAACCCTATCTTTCCCGGAAGAAGGACTTCGGCAGAATATTCTACGGATCACTGGGAATCGAGCAGGCCGACATGACGGGACGTGCACGACAGACCGGCAAGAACTATGGATTCTTCGGCGCTCCGGTCGGTCTCATCGTGACGATTGATCGACGTCTGGAACAGGGCAGCTGGCTGGATCTGGGAATGTTCCTGCAGAATATCATGCTGAGTGCAAAAGGGCGTGGCCTGAGCAGCTGCCCTCAGGAAACGTTCGCGAAGTACCACAAGCTATTGCGGACACTTCTCCCCATTGCAGATGCGGAAATGGTCGTTTGTGGAATTTCCATGGGCTTTGAGGAGGACGGCAACGCCATTGAACCTCGTTTGATGCCCAGAGCGCCAGTCGATGAATTTGCATGTTTTCTCGGCTTCAATTGAGGATTGGATTTATCCATGGGACATCGCGATCAGCTGATCGAACGCAGCATTTCCTTTCTCTCTGAAGTGAAGGACATGACCGCAAGCCGCGACTTGGAAGTCTGGCTGAACGAGAAGTACGGCCCCGCTACCGACACATATCGTGAACTCGCTACACTCATTCGATACGGCATCGACGAAGGTTGGGCGGCAAACCAGGAGATCGCTGGCAAGAGCTATCGTCGCAGCCGAATCATCGAGCCAGGGCCAGAAACCTTTCATTTCAGCATTACCGCCGTCTTCATGGACAGCAACGATGCGCGTGCCATTCGCGACGCGGACGGAGAGATCATCTTGCGTGGCGACTACCATGGTCATCCCTACGGTGAGTTGAACATGGTGGTTCCGATAGACGAGGGTGCCCAACTCCGCGGCTTGCACGGCTGGCAAGGTCCGGGCTGGACGGCTCCGGACCCAGGAAGTCGGCACTATCCCGAGGTGCGTGGCGGTGCGGTGATTGCATTGTTCTATCTTCCGGCAGGCCGCATCAGCTATGACTTTGCTCCGCCTAACTGATCGCCGTCGGAAACCAGACGAGATACCAAGCTCCGCAAAATGCTTCTGAACCATATCAATCCTTCATCCTTGTCGGATCGCTGGTGCCAGATCATGCCGATCTGCTGTGAGGCACAGGGATAGGGAAGTTTGTCGAGCCTTACTGGATGGGTCCTGCAGAAATGTGCGCCTAGCGGGTGTGGAATGATGGCGGTGAGATTTGCCTCCACGACAAGCTCGGGCAATAGCAGCGCATGGGGGATGGCCAACAATGGACGGGGTATCAAGCCGCAATTCCGAAATGCGCGCTCAAGTGCTGCCTTGTCGTACATCTCGGTTCTTCGGCCCAATCCCCTTTCATAGATGAAGCCGCCGATTGCGCCCTCTTCTTCGCCGCCGACGGACACCACGGCCAGTCGCCGGCTATGCAGTTGGTCGGATCTCTCGATAGGCGTGCTGCCAATGGGAGAGATCAGCACGTCGCGATAGGCAGCCATCGGATCGAACCGCATGTGCTCGGGCCATTCTGAGAAGCTTCCCAAGGCCACATCGATCCGACCGAGATCAATCATCTCTCCCAGATCCACGCGCGTGCCCGGTTTGACGACTAGAGATACACCGGGCGCGCTGCGCCCGAACTCGCGCAGCAGGTTTTGAACCGTGAGTATCGAGAGTGCGTCGCTCGCGGCCAGCGTAAACGTACGATCCGATGTGGCAGGATCAAATTCTTGCCGTTCAACAGCTGTCCGAACTATCGCCAGCGCCGCCACGATCTCCGGAGCGAGTTCCAGCGCGCGTGCCGTTGGCTTGAGACCCCTGCGTGTTCTCAGAAATAGGTCGTCGCCGAGCTGGTCGCGGAGGCGGGCGAGGGCGTGGCTGACCGCCGATTGGCTCGTGCACAGCAGGCGACTGGCCCGGAGGGCGCTCCGCTCCTCCATGACCGCCGCGAAAACGCGAAGGAGGTTGAGGTCCAGCTGTTTGAACGATGGGGCCATTGAACCATATTGCCGGAAAAGACGGACAAGCACTTTTGTTCTGGCCGCTCAGACATTTGAAGGCTTCCATATGGCTGCACAAACGAGCCGCATCGGAAGGGATGCGTAATGTGCAAGTCCGCATAAGCAAATGACCGCCGGGCAAATGTGGCAGCTAGCCGTTCCCCGCATAAACTTCCCGATCATCGATTGTCCGTGAGGCGGACGAGGCTCGGAGGCAACGGCATGGAAAACTATAGGATGTTGGTAGGCGGTAGCCTCATCGACGGAGACGAGATGGCCGATGTCATCAATCCGGCAACGGCAACGGTCGTTGCGAAAGCGCCTGTGGCAGACGCTGCTATTGTCGAAGCCGCCGTCTCAGCAGCGCATGCAGCGTTCGCGAGCTGGTCCATCGTGCCTCAGGCCGAGCGCGGCCAACTTGTCGCGCAACTTGCGAGTGGCATCGAAGCACAAAGCGCAAAGTTTGCTCGACTCCTCGTCGAGGAGCAGGGCAAGCCTCTCGGACTTGCCGAAATGGAAGTCGGGCAAACGGTTTACATTTTGCGCGCGTTTGCGAGCATGGAAACGACCGAGGAAGTCCTTCGCGATAATGAGGGAGAACGCATAGTCGAACATCGCACGCCGCTCGGGGTCGTCGCCATGATTACCCCCTGGAACTTCCCATTGCTTCTGCTGGCCACCAAATTGGCTCCGGGTCTGACTGCCGGCAATTGTGTCGTTGTCAAGCCAGCCCCGTCGACGCCCTTGACAACTCTGCTTCTGGGCGAGCTTTGCGCTGACATTTTCCCTGCCGGTGTCGTGAACATCATCAACGGACCAAGCCAGATCGGAGCGCTGCTGACGGAACACCCACTCATCGCGAAGATCGCGTTTACAGGTTCGACGAGCACGGGGCGCCACGTAATGGCGAGCGCCGCATCGACGATCAAGCGCCTGACCTTGGAACTAGGTGGCAATGACGCTGCCATCGTGATGAACGATATCGATCCTGAGGAAGTCGCCGAGCGCATTTTCGCTGGCGCAATGGTGAACTCGGGCCAAGTCTGTGTCGCCATAAAGCGGGTATATGTTCACGAGAATGTGTACGATGCGGTATGCGAGCGGCTAGCGGCCCTTGCTGAAGCTGCGGTCGTCGGTGATGGTTTTTCTCAAGGTGTGCAATTCGGGCCGTTGCAGAACGAAGCGCAATTTGCGCGCGCAAAAGAGTTTCTCCGGGAGGCTGCGAGAGATGGCACGATCATTGCCGGCGGCGATCCTATCGACCGACCGGGCTATTTCATTCCCCCGACGATCGTTCGTGATATTGACGACAGCGCGCGGCTGGTGACCGAGGAGCAATTTGCTCCCATTCTTCCGATATTGAAGTATGTCGACCTTGACGATGTCATTGCGCGCGCCAATTTTGGTACGTTCGGATTGGCCGCTAGCGTCTGGGGCAAGGATCTCGATGCCGCCTATGGCATCGCTCAAAAGCTCGATGCTGGAACGGTTTGGGTAAACAAGCATTTCGACCTCCCGCCGGATGTGCCTTTCAGGGGGGCAAAGCAGTCGGGCCTCGGCGCAGAGCTCGGCCGCGAGGGCATGGCCGAATACAGCCAGCCCAAGATCATTAACATGGCCACTCAGTAGAGTCGGCTTCTTGGTTGATGGCCGGAGGCGAATCGGTTGTGCGATAGCGCCGAAAAGGCTATAGTGTCAGTTTGATCGAAAGAGTGAATCAAAGTGAGTGACGTCAACTCAGATGAATGAGCCGCAATAACGATCGATATCGTTGTTGCGGCGATGAGCTGGATGCAGTCAACGCCTAGCGTGCTGCGTGCAGGATGCCGCTATATTTCTGCGGAGTTCTGTCATGCTGGCGTTGACTCGGCGCTATCGCCGTCACCTGTCTTCCTATCTATTTGACGCAGTAAATGCGGCGTATGAGCCATTGCTGCGCTCATATGATCAATATCTTCATGTTCGACGCATGTCGTTCGTCGGTTCGTGGCACATCGGGGAGGAATCCCTATGACAGCCATGCTCGCAGAACGAATGCTGAATCTGGTCCCACGCGACTACGAGATCGTCGAGCGCGAAGATGTCGGTTTGACCGCTCTGATCGCGACACGGCCGCAAAGGATGGACGCGGAGGGGTTCCGGAACGTCCTGATATTCCCAGGTGGTGTAACGGTAAGCTGGGCTTCGCTCCATCGTCTCCGAGATGTGCAAGAAAGTGAGGAGAGCGATGGCGCCCTCCGGATCCACATACGCATGGCAGGGCGTTCCATCATCACTTCTGCATCAGCTCGATCATTCGAAATCGAACCAAGAAGCTGCACCGTACCAATCAGCCCTGCGGGAGTGGTGCGTACTCAAAGCTTTTTTTCGGGGGACGAAGAGCGATCTGTAACGGTTTCGTGCGACAAAAACTACTTGATAGAGTATCTCGGCTTGGACCCGAGCCTATACTCCGGGGCGCTCAGTGACTACCTGAACGACGTGAACGGGATATGCGGGATCATATCTACCGATTTGTCGTTCGAGCTTCGAGAAGCGGCCGCCGCTTTCTTCGAGGCTGCTGGTGCACCGTTCGCTCGCTGTCTCCTTCTGCAATCCAGAGCCAATGACATCATTCGCATCTTCTTCGAGCAGATTGTTCGGCGAGATGCTCGCGGTTCGCAGCCGCGGTCAAGAGACAGACTCGCTGTCGCTCGCGTCATGAAAATCCTTGAGGACAGGTATCAACAGCCGCCGCCTGCAAACGAAATTGCTCGCCAAGCCGGCATGAGCTTGTCGAAGCTTAGCAAGCTGTTCAAGGCAGTCGAGGGTAAGACGATGATGGAATATCTCCTCATGGTAAGGATGCGGCGGGCTTTGGACCTGATGCGTGAGGGCGATCTGTCGATAACGCAGATTTCTTACGAAGTCGGATACGAGTACCCGGCCAATTTTTCGACGGCTTTCCGACGGTTTTTCGGCACATCGCCTCGTGAAGCACTGTCCCAAGTCTGACCCAAGGCGAGGCTGGACGCTTCACCTGCCGAGCTTAACATCGGTCTGGCAAGCGGCGAGAAATGTCTGCGAGCACCTGGTCGAAAATCTGCTCGCCTCGATGCAGAACATAGTTCTGCCAGTGCGGATCGTCGGGCGCGAAGAAAGCTTTGAAAGCATCGCGTGCCGCTTTGAGCCTCGGATCGTCAGGCGTGCTGGCGAGATGCCGGGTATGGCGATGCTCGTTGATCATTGCAGCGACGAGCTGCGGCTGCGGTAGCGTGCCGATCTCGAGCACGCCGGCGATTACTTCCGCGTCTGGAAGCATCGCTTCGTAACCATCAGTCGTGTGACCGGTCGTTTCATACGTGGTGGCGGTAGGGCGAGCCCGAGGAGCGAGAATCCAATCGCCGAATACCTCGTGAGCTCGTTCGAGCTTCGAGCCCGTCTGCATCGCGACAACGCAACCATGAGCGTAAGGCCCGTAGCCGGTGTGATAATCTACCATGTAGACGTGCCGCGCTGATCTCCCTTCCTCAGTGATGATTTGCTCGATCGTGCTGCGGGACCAGGCCGGTTCCTTCCCCCCAAAGCCAATGCCGCTCGGGAAATGATACTGTCCGGAGAGGGCCACGTTGATGAAGGCTCCCAAGCCATTTTCCTCGATGAACCTTTCAATGATTGCGTCGGAACCTGCGACATCCGCAGGTTCCAGAGAAGCAGAGTCGATCGCCTCCTGAAGATCGATGAGCCTTTCCGAAACCTCTGTCTGCGTCGGAAATACGGTGAAGTTTCGGCACAGGTCTACATTGTCTTCCGTATAGCGCCGGCCATGAGCCGAGCCCCAGGGGTTGATAGCATGGATCAGCACGACCTTGACGTCCGCAGGCAAGGCAGCGAGCTTTCCGCCATTGACCAGGTCGATCTGACAGGCGGAACCTGCGATCAGTTCAGGGCCATGAACGCCGGAGGTGAGGAAAACGGTGTTGGCCGCTTGTGGGGATCCGAAGACAGCTACATCCACGTGTAGAGGCTCACCGGATGGTCCGCTTAGTGGATGTTCGATCGAATAGATCCTTGCAGCTTTGCCCGTCGTAGCCTGCAGAAAGTTATCACGTGCTGCCAAGTACGTTTGATTGAATACCTGCAGGTTTTTAGACATCATCGATCTCCTTTAGGAAAATCTAGGGGAGGTGTGGTTGGGACGCTTTTGCCTCTTTGGCGAAAATGATTGAGCGCTCATCGAGCAGACACGTGTTGATCTTCGGGTTTTCGGCTCGGCTGCCCGATCGATGGTTGACCAGATAAAGTCCGAGACCGACGAGCGCTCCGCCGATAATCTGATGGAGCCCCAGCACCGAACCAAGAAAGGGCACAGCGAGGAGGGATGTGAAGAGGGGAGCAAGGAAGAGGAAGCTGCTTGCCCGTGTTGCCCCACCCTTGGACAGAGCGACGAACCAAAGCCCAAATGACCCGGCCGAAGCAGGTATGGAAAGCCAGAGAAACCATATTACCTGGGCAAAATCGAGATGTGTCGGCCAGCGCTCACACTTAAGCTGCGCGATCGACATGAGAGTTAGGGCACCAACGAGCATCTGCCAGAAGTTGAGCGTGGCAGGCCGCAGGTTTGGCTGAAACTTTCTATGTGCAATTGTTGCCCCCGCCCAACAGAAGGCGGCCGCGATAGCCAGCCCGTGGCCAATCAAGCCGTTTGCGGACACCGTGATCTTGCCCCCGACGATGACGGGGATACCTGCGCATCCGACGACCATGCCAAGGCGATTTATCCGGTTGAGCTGCTCACCCAGCGCCCTTCCTGCGACGAGCATCACGATCAACGGGTTCGTGAAGAGGAGGATCGCAACGGTCGCAGCATCGATGAAGCGCATAGCTGCAGACACCAACGCCATGACCGCCGCAATCTGAAGGAGACCGAGCAGCAGCGTCAGGACTGCATCGCGCCGGCGGGGCGAACGCCAGCGAAATCCATCGCGTGGAGATTCCATCAGAAGAAACGGGAGAAGTGAGAGCGTCGCAACGAGAAAGCGGCACCCCGATAGCAGCAGCGGAGGCAAGCCACTCTTCAAGAGCAACTGTGTCGCAACAAAGCTTGAACCCATTAGGAAGGTCGATGAAAAGATTATAACCAAAAAGCTGGCGCCTTGCCCCGAAGGCGACCTCGAAAAAGGAGACATGGTCTAATTTCGGTCAGCTCAGGATTTCCGCGAAGTCCTGCAGATCGGTCGCATCGTTCATTGGACTTGTTACAAAGCGATATAGGCCCTCGTCTCCAGCGATGGCTATTTCGGTCTCTAAAGATGCGCGCCTGTAGAAGAAGGCTCCAGCCGCTTGAAGTCTCTCGGCTTCTTTGATTTTCATGATCGCGAAGACAATGTTGGCTTCGGGCGTCCAAGCGATCCGAGCTGCACCAGATCGCATCAGTATTGCAGTTAGTTCCGCCGCAAGCCTGTTAGCCTGCCTCGCCCACTTCCGCCAATTGTCTTCTGAAAGATAGGTTTCGAGCTGGGCAGAGATGAAGCGGGACTTTGAGAACAGATGCCCGGCCTGCTTTTGTGCATAAATCATATGTTCCGCATACCGAGGATTGAATACGAGGAGCGCTTCGGCGCACCAGCAGCCATTCTTGCTCGCACCGAAGGAGAGCATGTCGACGCCCTGCCTCCATGTCATGTCGGCGGGTGTGACATCGAGAGCGACGAGAGCGTTTGCAAACCGAGCCCCATCCATGTGGACCGCGATATTCCTCTTTCGGGCTATGGACGCGATTTCAGCAATCTGATCGAGCTGATAGAGGGTGCCCCACTCGGTCGCCTGTGTAAGCGTAACTGCTGACGGCTGACCGACGTGGACAAAGCCCTCCGGCAGTCGGCCGAGCGCAGCAGCAAACTTCTCAGGGGCAATTTTGCCCAGCGCGCCTTCGACAGGGGTGATCCGCAGGCCTCCGCCGATCTTCTCGATGGCTCCACATTCTTCTTCGAACATATGCGCATTTGCATGGCTGAACACCACGCCGCCGGGGCGACCAGCTGCCGACATCGCAAGACTGTTGGCAGCGGTGCCGGTTCCCACGAGAAACATCTCGAGATCGTGCTCGAATATCTCCTGGAAGCGATGGACGAGCGATCGATCGAGTTCGGAATTGCCATATGCGGCGGCGAAGCCGTCGCAATGGTCGACGAGAGCCTGAGCCACTTCAGGAAGGGCGCCCCCCCAGTTATCGGAAGCGAAATGCATCGGTCATATCTCCCTGGCCAAGCGATCGATCGTGCGTACGAGGGCCATCGGCTCCTGCGGTACGATATCTCCTCAGTGGCTTCTTCGGATCAGATCGGCCGCCCGTTCGCCAATCATGATGCACGGTGCATTTGTATTCGCGCTAACCAGCGTCGGCATGATCGAGGCATCCGCAACGCGAAGACCGGTGACGCCCTTGACGCGCAACTCCGGATCGAGAACCGCTGTCGGCCCAATTCCCATCGCGCAAGTGCCAGTCGGGTGGTACATCAGGAAGGCGCTCTGACGGATATACTCGATCCAATCAGCGTCGGTTTCGACCTGCTTTCCGGGTAAGCGTTCACCTTTGTCATATTCACTGAATGGCTTGGAACGGAAAATCTTGCGCACGATCCGGCATCCTTCGATGAGCTGCTTGATCTCATCATCTCCGCCGAGCAGCTCATGTTGGATAATCGGCCGCTCACTTGGATCGGTGGAGCGGAGCAGCAACTGACCGCGCGTCTCGGGCCGGCAGATGTTGATGGCAACGCCAATTGCCGCACGCTTGTACAGGTGTACGCCGTCCGGCGTGAAGTCGTACGCGATCGGCGAGAACGACAGTTGGATGTTGGGCCACTCGAGATGGTCTCGCGTGCGAATGAACGCGAGAGCGGAGGCAACGCATGCCGTGGCTGGCCCTCGCCCAAACAAAGCGAAGTTCAAGCCATGCTTGACTATCCTGGCGACGCTTTGCACTTCGACATTGAGGCTATCGATGCCGACATGGGTCGACATCAACACTCCGGGATGTTCCTGCAGATTTTGCCCCACTCCCGGGGAATCGACGACAACAGGGATGCCATGCTCGCCAAGATGCTTTGCCGGGCCAATGCCCGAGAGCATCAATATTTTCGGCGACGACAACGCGCCGCCGCAAAGAATGACCTCCTTGTTTGCCAAGTAGCGAACCGTGCGCCCGTTCTGAACGCCTTCGACGCCGATCGCGCGGCCTTTCTCGATCAGTACCCGACTGACCATGAAATGCGTCTCGACCTTCAGATTGGATCGGCGCTTCGCCTTGGCCAGATAGGCGCGTGCCGTTGAATGTCGCCAACCCTTGTTCTGGGTGGCTTGGCAGGGGCCGATACCCTCTTGCTCGGCACCGTTGGTATCCGGATTGTGCGGAATCCCCGCACGTACGCCAGAAGCGATGAATGCGTCGGCCAACGTGGTCGATAGGCGGGCATTCGATACGCGCAGAGGGCCCTTGTCGCCGCGAAAGCGCGAGCCGCCGTTTTCGTTCGTCTCGGCCTTGTTAAAGAACGGAAGCACGTCGTCATAGGACCAGCCCTTGCAGCCGAGCTGAGCCCATTGATCATAATCGCCGCGATTGCCGCGAACATACATCATCCCGTTGATCGACGAGCCGCCGCCGAGGACTTTGCCGGCCGGCCACATGTCTGCTCGATCGTTTCGTGAGGCATCCGGTTCCGCTTGATAGAACCAGTTGTACTCAGGATTCATGATCGCTTTGATCGAGCCCGCCGGAATCCGAATGAAAGGCGAGCTGTCCCACCCGCCGGCTTCGAGCAACGCGACCTCAAAACGCTTCTCTTCGCTTAGCCGAGATGCGACCACCGCGCCACTCGAACCGCCCCCAACGACGATAAAGTCCGTAGTTCTAATATCTTGCACAATGCCCTCCATGTGAAGGCCGCTCTAGCGCACCTCGGAAAGTTGGACTTTTGCGGTAGTCGCAAACAGATTTGGCGCTTGGGCCGATCTGCGATGTCGGCGGTGGCTAGCGATCCAGCGGCGCGAGGCAGCCAATTTGCTCCACGGCCATCCGACGGCTGTAGCTGGAGAGAGCGTCAACGCCGAACTCGATTCCGTAGCCGGACTGACCGGCAGGCTCCAGTGGAAGCGCCAGACCAGTCGCCGAGTCCTGACCAGCGACGGACTTGATCTTCAAATGACCGACGCAGAGTTCCTGCCGTAACATGTTGGCTCGAGCCAACTCGCCGGTCCAGAGCGTCATCGCCAACCCGTAGCCGCCGAGGCCGGCCAGTCTCACGGCATCGGAGATGCTATCATATGGAACGACTGCAAGGATCGGACCGAAATATTCATCTCGCAATATCGGCGATGTTGGGTCATCCGCTCTGACCACTGTCAGCGAATGATTCAGCATGTCGTGCTGCACGGGACGACCATCGCGGATGACTTGTTCGCCGCGACCGAGGGCCATGTCGACTGCCGATCGGATCCTGTCCGAATGAGCCTTGGACGCCAAGGGCCCGAATTTTGTGTTCGGCTCGAGAGGATCACCCGGCAAGAAATCTGCTGCAGCGGCTACGAGAGCGTCCGAGAATTGGTCAATACGATCGCTTGGGACGAGGATTTTTGAGCGGGCGACGCAAAGCTGACCGCTATTTGCATATGCTTCCGCTACAGCGTCGATGGCTATGCCCTGATAGTCGGTCATGTCGTCAAGAACCACGATCGCGTTCTTTCCTCCGGCCTCGATGATAGCAGGCACGAGCCGCTCGGCCGCGAGCTTGGCGACAGAGCGGCCCGTCTGGGTCGAGCCCGTGAAGGCAAGCATTGCAACCCCGGGATGGCTGCAGAGCGCTGCGCCCGTCGCCGCTCCGCCAGGGAGGACAGACAGCAGACCGACGGGGATGCCCGCCTCTTCGGCGAGGGTGCCAATCAGTATCGCGGAGCGGGGCGAAATCTCGGACGGTTTCAGCACCATGCCATTGCCGGCCGCGAGTGCTGGCCCAACTTTCATGGCGGCGTTTATACTTGGGTAATTCCACGAGACCATCGCGCCAACGACACCGTAGGGCACTCTCAGCGACAGAGAGATCGCCTCGCGCGACGACGCAATGACTTCTCCGCAAGCCTTGTCGATTGCCTGAGCGTACCAGCGCACAATGTGAGCGGCAACGCAGGCTTCCATCGTCGCAACGGCTATCGGTTTGCCCATGTCGACACAGTCGAGCATGCCGATGCGCTCGGCGGCGGCCTCTATTGCGTCGCCCCACCGCAGCATCGCCATTCGCCGTTCACTCGGCGCGAGCCGGTGCCACAAACCAGCAGCTCGACCCGCTGAACCGACGGCCCGCTCGACATCAGCGTGTCCGCCGGCGCGAAACTGAAGGGCTCTGTCCGGAGCGGTCGGGCTCGTCCAGTCGATGACTTCGCCGCTCATCGGGGTCAGGCTCCCGATAATTCCATCAAAGCTCGTCATGTCGATCTCGGTCACGGCAAATCCTTTGACAGCGAAGCAGCGTTTCGCTGCGGGCCGACGCTCCTTAACAAGGACACGATTCCTGAGTGGTCAAAGCCGCCGGCCAGTGAGGCCGGCGGCGGATGTTCACCAGCTGTAGTTCAGCTTCACGCCAAACTTGCGAGGTGGAAGCACCGAGGCGCGGGTGAACGGTTGGAACGGCGGTGCGAACCGGCGTGTAATGTTGAAGTTGTCCGTCACATTGTCGACGTAAACGGTCAGCTCCCATCGGTCTCTCTTCAGACTGGCGCGGAGGTCGAGCTGGTCATAGGATTGAACCTGCAGGATCGGATCAAACGGAGGAGCCCCGTTACCGGAATAATACGGCCCCACATAACGATAGTCGGCTGCGAGATTGAGTTCAGTGTCACCGATCGAGACAGTGTAATCTGCGCCGCCTGAAGCAGTCCACTTGGGGACATAAGGCAACGCATCGCCGGTCAGATGGGATCCTACCGGGCTCGTAATAGAGGTGAAGCGCGCGTCGGTATATGCAGCGTTCCCGCGAATCTTGAATCCGCGGAACGGCATGGCGGTTGCTTCGAACTCGAACCCGCGGTTACGGGAGGCACCGACATTGGCAGTGACACCGACAGGGAGACCGGTGACCGGGCTGATGGCAACAGAAGCCAGCTGCATGTCGTCCACCTGAACGATGAAACCAGCAACGCTGGCGATCAGGTGTCGGTCAAAGAGCGACGCTTTCAGCCCCACCTCATAATTGGTCGACTTTTCGTTGTCGAAAGCGATCCCAACGGCTGCACTGCTACCCGGATATTTGTCAAAGCCGCCTGAGCGATAACCTCGCGACACAGTCGCGTAAGTCATGACATCAGGCGTCCAGTGAACGGAGAATGAAGCGGACGGCGAGAAATTGCTGAAGCTTTTTGACGTGACTCCGCTGAACGCGTCGTTCGCGCCCACAGCCGGCACGATCACGACGCCCTGCTGGAATGCCCGCGTCCGCTCCCAGCCATATCGCCCGCCGACAGTCAGCTCGAAGCGATCGTTGAACTTGTAGCCGACTTGACCGAAAGCGGCCCAGCCGCGACGCCGCAACCTCGTCGCTTCCCGCACGTCGTTGGCGGGATTGAAAATCGGCGGAAAGGCGCAGATCGTACAGCCAGACAAGGCGAAATTGCGGTTCTGTTCGTGGATATCCTGAAAGGCGTACAATCCGCCAAGCCATGTGAAAGACCCGCCGCTCCTCGACTCGAAACGAAGTTCTTCGGAGAGTGCTGACTGGGTCGTGCGCTGGTCCTGAAAGTTGTCGGGGTCCGAATATCCATCAAAGTCGTACCAGAATTCGGTCTTTACGTGCTGATATCCGGTGATCGACTTGATCGTAAACGCCGGAAGATCGTACGACATGGTTAGAGAGCCGCCAAAGCTCGTGTCGGGCGAGACAACCTTGCGATCATCGAGTGTGGCATAACGCTTCGCGCCGTCGTCCACGACGCCGTAACCGAGATAACCGTTTCTGTTGCGAGAACCATCCAGTCGGAGAATGATCTCGAAGTCTTCGGTGGGCAATGCGCGAAGCACGAAGCGCCCGGCCAGGCTGCGAAGCGTATCCTGATCCTTGTCGATGGTCAGGTTGTGGATGTAGCCATCGGTGCTGTAATATTGACCAGAAAGGCTAGCGAAGAGCTTGTCCTCCACCAATGGGCCGCTGAAACTCGCGCCGAGGCGAACGCTATTGAAGTCCGCATATTCTGCGCGCAGCTTCCCACGAAAGGTGCCGTCGGGCTTCGCGGTCACAATGTTCAGTGCACCGCCTTCGGTGTTTCTGCCAAAAAGGGTACCTTGCGGCCCACGCAAAACCTCGATGCGCTCCAAGTCGAGGAAGCCAGTGTCGAATGCCAGGCTCGGTTGATAGACGCCATCGACGAAGGTTCCGACAGCGGGATCGTTGGATGCCGCCGCTCCGACGCCGCGAAGTACGAGATAGGTCTGGTTGGGAAGCGGCCCGAACGCCTGGTTCTGGCTGGTGAAGAGGCTCGGAACCGTCCCGATCAGGTTTGTCACATTGTCGATGCCCTTCTGTTCGAGGGCAGCTCCGCCGATCGCCGAGACCGCCACCGGGATATCCTGGAGGCGTTCTTCGCGCTTGCGGGCGGTAACGACAATGTCGAGCGATCCGCCCGATGAGGACGCGGAAGAATCTTGAGGCGCCTCGGGTGTCGCCTGCCCGAAGGCTGGCGTCGCCGATCCGGCCAGAACAGTAGCGGCAAGCAGGGCCGCTACCGACCCGTTCGTTCTATTCGACCGAGACATAAACCCCCCTTATTATTTGCTGGAAGGAGCCGTACGCATGCCGCGCCAGCTGCCTGTCCAACTTCATAAGGCGAACGTCCTCCTCGCTGCTTTTGCCAATCTCTCTTCAATCATTGCACTTATGTGAAATACCTTTGCCGCGTTGCGCGGGCAATGATCAGTCCTTCGCGAACAGATTTGCCTCTTCGATGCCCGCAAGTGCACAAGCTTCGTCATTGTCCGAGGTGTCGCCGGTAACGCCGACGGCACCCAGTGTCTGGCCGTCGCTGTCAACCACGATCACTCCTCCGGCGGCCGGCACCATACCGAGAGGCGCTATGCCTACGAGCGAGTTGAAAAATGTCGGTCGTTCGGCCGCGATCGCCGCGATCGAGCGGGAAGAGACGCCGAGATTCAAGGCGCCGGCCGCCTTCGCGATAGCAATTGCTGGTCGAAGATGCGACGCGCCGTCCGCTCGGTGCAGGACTATTGTATGACCTCCCGGATCGAGCACGGCTACGCATAGCGGCTTCAGTCCTTTTTCGGCACCGGCCTTGAGAGTGCGAAGTGCAATATTCTGGGCTTGCTTCAAGCTTAGGATCATTCTCGAAATCCTTCTGATGAATAATGTGGATCGAAGCTACGCGGCGAAGTCGCTGTCCAGGCGCATGGCGATCATCTCGGCAGTTGCAGCGGAAAGCGTCCAGCCAAGATGGCCGTGGCCGGTGTTGTAGTAGACGCCACGCACTCTCCCCGGCCTGACAACAGGCAGCATATCGGGCGTCATGGGGCGCAGGCCTGCCCATGGGGTGACGCTGTCAGTATCCATTTTGGGGAACAGGCGTTCCGACCAGCGCAGCAACGGGCGGATCCGGTCAGCGCGAATATCTAGGTTGAACCCATTGAACTCTGCGGTGCCGGCCACCCGGAATCGATCTGGACCGAGGCGGCTTGTGACGATCTTCGCAGCGTCGTCGAGCAGGCTGACACTCGGTGCAGCTGTTCGGCTCTGCTCGTCTCTCAAGTTTACAGTGATGGAATAGCCCTTCACCGGATAAATGTTTACTTTCTCGCCGAGCTTTCTGGCGATTTCTCGGCTTTCAACCCCTGCGCAGACAACGATGGCATCAGCTGTCTGAGAGGCGATCGGCCGACCACTCTCGTCATCGGTCAAGCTGATGGTACAAATCCGGTTCTGTATCTCCACTCGCCGGACAGCAGCTCCAAACTTGAAAATCACGCCTCGGCGTGCACACGCATCTGCGAGCCCGCGTGTGAACTTGTGGATGTCGCCCGTGGCGTCCCCCGGGGTGAAGAATCCGGCGTGAAGAGCGCCTTGCAGGCTCGGCTCGATCGCGCGCATTTCTCCAGCTGACACTGCGTGCCTTTCGAGCCCGCCCTTGAGGAGGAGGGCGTTGCCCACTTCGGCAGCACGAAACTCCTGTTCATTGTGGTAGAGATGAAGGATTCCGCATCGCTTCAGATCGAAATCGATGCCCTCTGCTTCCGCAATGGTGAACATATGCCTTCGCGCGTCGAGTGCGAGACGAACGGTCGCGATCGTGTTTCTTTCGTGCCGAAAGATATTGCCGCAAAACTCGGCGAGCCACCCGTATTTGTGAAGGCCGGGCTTGAGGTTCAGCAACAACGGCGCGTCATTTTTCAAGAGCCATCTCATACCCTTTGCGATGGTGGCCCAGCTGTTCCAGACTTCGGCATTGCTTGCGGAGAGCTGGCCACCGTTGGCAAATGAGGTGACCATCGCCGGATAGCGGCGACGATCGTAGACGGTGACTTCATGACCGCGGACAGCCAAGCTGTAGGCGGTTGTTACGCCGGTAATGCCGGCGCCGATGATGCTAATACGTGCCACTGGGAGCCGCTCCCCAAAAGGTGGTGGATGCGCCCCATCTGTCCGCTGTGCCTGAGATCGCTATCCCGTCGGCGGGCACCCAGGCGGGCGCCACTCTCCAGATATCTTGATGCCCTGCGGTCCTTTTGCCTGAGAGTTTCCGGGGCGGTTGCTCCTTCGGCGCCGGCGAACGGTCTCTCCCGCAATGGCAAGTCTGGCCTGCCTGGAAATGTGCGCTCAAGTCAATTCGGACGACCGAGAATGACGAAACCGCAAACGTCCTTCACATATCGTCAAAAGCAGCAGCTCCATGCCGATGCGAAGGATAAGGTTCGAAGGAAAATTCCGAACAGTTCCGAGGCTTATAATGCTTTCAAAAATTCGAGGCAGCGCGTCCGAAGCGCTTGAGGGTTTGCTGTTCGACGGAATGTCGATCATGTCGGGTGGCTTTGGCCTTTGCGGAAACCCGGAGAACCTTATCGCGGAGCTTTATCGAAGCGGTACCCGAGGGCTTACAGTGATTTCGAACAACGCGGGCGCAGAAGGCTTTGGTCTGTGGCAGCTGCTGCAAAGCAGGCAGATCAGTCGCATGATCGCATCGTATATTGGCGACAATCGTCTTTTTGAGCGGCAGTTCCTGGATGGTGACATCGAACTTGAGCTGAATCCGCAAGGTACGTTAGCCGAGCGCATTCGCGCCGGCGGCGCCGGCATTGCGGCATTCTATACCCGGACCGGGGTAGGAACCGTCGTCGCGCAAGACAAGCCTGTCGAAACTTTCGACGGCGATGAATATATTCGAGAGCGCTGGCTGAAAGCTGATCTTTCGATAGTCAAGGCTTGGCGGTCTGATCCCGAAGGCAATCTGGTTTTTCGAAAGACAGCGCGGAATTTCAACCCGATCATGGCGACAGCCGGACGGGTGACGGTCGCCGAGGTCGAGGAGATCGTGCCAGCTGGCGCCATCGACCCGGATGAAGTGCATACGCCCGGCATTTACGTCGATCGGATTGTTCGAGCGACGGGCCTCGAGAAGAAGATCGAAAAGCTGACGATTCGCGCTCGGGAGCCTGCATGATGGCTTGGTCGCGCGATCAGATGGCAGCGCGCGCTGCTCGAGAACTCAAGGACGGATTTTACGTAAATCTCGGAATCGGCATCCCTACGCTGGTTGCCAACCATGTCCCCGAAAACGTGACCGTCACGCTGCAAAGCGAAAATGGCATGCTCGGAGTGGGCCCTTACCCGTTCGCTGATGAAGCTGATGCAGACTTGATCAATGCCGGCAAGGAGACAGTCACCACGCTGCCGACTTCGAGTTTTTTCTCGTCTGCCGACAGCTTCGCCATGATCAGGGGCGGGCACATCGACATGGCCATCCTGGGAGGCATGCAAGTCGCGTCGAATGGCGACCTCGCCAACTGGACCATTCCGGGCAAGATGGTGAAGGGGATCGGAGGAGCGATGGATCTGGTTGCAGGCGTCAAGCGGGTGGTGGTCGTCATGGATCATACGTCCAAGGATGGCGCGCCCAAGATCGTCCAGAAATGTACTCTGCCCCTGACCGGCAGGTCGGTGGTTGATCTGATCATTACGGACCTCGGGGTGATGGAGTTAGACCCGCAAGCCGGAGTGCTTGCGCTGCTCGACATGGCACCATCCGTCTGCGTCGAGGAAATCGCTTCCAAGACGAATGCCCCTCTCTTTCTGGGCAAGCTCCGGGAGAATTGCCTGTGACAACGGACATCGCATATGCGCCTGACGACGCGGGCTTGCCACCACTCCTCTACCCAGAGTATCGCTCGACCGGATTGCGTAGTCCGCGTCACCCCTTGGTCAACGCTCCGCAGACTTTGACTGAGGTGAGCGGCCCCAGCGGTTGCTGGAGCGCTCTTATGGGTCAAGCCGAGGTAGACCTAACGTCGCAACATGGATCTGCTCCCCATGGCCAGCGCATCCGCATCTCTGGCAGGGTGCTGGATGACAGTGGTCGTCCGGTACCAAACACCATCGTCGAAATCTGGCAGGCGAACGCGGCCGGGCGGTATATCCATCGCAACGATAATTGGGACGCGCCGCTCGATCCGAACTTCACCGGAGCTGGTCGGGTGATTACCGATGATCAGGGCTGGTATTCCTTCACGACCATCCGGCCCGGAGCTTACCCTTGGGGTAACCATCACAATGCATGGCGCCCGGCTCATATTCACCTGTCGTTGCTTGGCCCCGCCTTCGCCACTCGTCTCGTCACCCAAATCTACTTTCCTGACGATCCATTGATCGAGATCGATCCGATCGCGAATGCGGTTCCGATGCCGTATCGCAATCGCCTCATCTGCCGGTTTGATATCGACACGACCATCGCCAACTGGGCGCTCGGATACCGTTTTGACATCGTGCTGAAGGGGGCAATGCAGACGCCCTTCGAGGGTACTGCCAATGGATAACGACTTGGAAAAGCGTAAAGCGTCTGCGCGGTTCGATAACCAGGATCCTCGATTATTCGGTCAAACTCCTTGGCAGACTGTAGGCCCCTTCTTCCACTACGGTCTGCCTTGGAAAGGCGGCGCTGACTTGGTGGGACTGTCAGATCTGGGAGCCCGACCGGAGCTCTTCGCGGATGATCACTATGTTCTGAATCGCCCGACGCGAACGGGCGCTCCCAGAGGGGATGTGATAGACATTGCTGGCCAGATTCTCGACGGAAATGGCGACCCGATTTCAGACGCATTGGTAGAAAGTTGGCAAGCCAACGCGTCGGGAAGATATTCCGGAGGGGCGGATAAGCGAGCCGAAATTCCACTCGATCCGGAGTTCATAGGGTTCGGCCGATGCGCTACCGACGAATCCGGCGTGTATCGCTTCCGCACTGTTTTCCCGGGCCGCGTGCCCGGACCAGGCAATTCGCTCCAAGCTCCCCACATCGCGTTATCGATCTTCGCGAGAGGGGTGCTGCGAAGACTTTGCACACGCCTGTATTTCGACGGCGCAGAAGGCAACGACACAGATGCCATCCTCTCCCTTGTGCCATCGGACCGTCGATCGACGCTTGTTGCGCGCCAGCGCGATGATGGAGTCTGGTGGCTCGATATTCACATCCAAGGTGATGCAGAGACGGTCTTCTTTTCGCTGTGAGCAGGCTCCTTCACGATCGTTCAGCGACAACGCCGGCGATGCTGGCGGTCTATGACGACCGCTCGACCGTCAAACACGCCCTGGAATTTGAGGCTGCATTGGCGCAGGCTCAAGCCGCAGAAGCGATCATCGAGGAACGCGTCGCCGATGAGATCGGCGCCGTCTGCGCGTCGCTCGCCATCGACCCTCAAATCCTCGCCGACGAGGCTGCGTTCGCAGGTACGCTCGCGATACCGCTGATCGGCAGGATCCGTTCGGCGATGGCGCCAGAGACGGCGATGGCGGTCCACAAGGGCGCGACCAGTCAGGACCTGGCTGACACGGTGATGATGATGCAGGCGAGAGAAGCCTCCGCATTGCTGATCGACGATGCCGATCGTCTCGACCTTGCCCTGACAGCCTTGGCGGAAAACTATCGCCGCGTGCCTGCCGTAGGCAGGACGTTGATGCAGAATGCGATGCCAATATCTTTTGGACTGCGGATCGCCCAATGGCGTGCGGGGATCGCCGAGGCAGCGGCGCGCATGCGAGCCGACGCCGGCGCGTACATATGCGTTCAGCTTGGCGGGGCCTCGGGGACGCGGGCAGGCATGTCGGGCAGAGGCTCTGCGGTCGCGCGCCGGCTATCCAGCGCGTTGCAGCTGAAACCTGCGCCTCCTTGGCATAGCCGCAGAATCGCCGTGGCCGCGATCGGCACGAGCGTCGGCATCCTGGTTGGCACCGTTGGCAAAATGGCAAAGGATATCGCCTTGCTGTCGCAGGACCATATTCGGGAAGCTCTTGAGCCGGTCGTCCCGGGCCGTGGCGGGTCCTCTGCGATGCCGCACAAACGGAACCCGACAGGCTGCCAAGTCGCTCTATCCGCTGCGCATCGCGCGCCCGGACTGGTTGCCACATTGCTGGGGGGCCTTCCCCAGGAACAGGAGCGGGGGCTCGGTGGATGGCAGACAGAGGCTTCAATTCTGGCGGATCTCTTTTCCATCGCCGCCGGAGCAATAGGCTCGATGGTCGTTACGATCGAAGGCCTCCAAATCGATGGAGATGCCATAGCTTGCAATCTCGCGGCTTCCGCCTTGGGGAATGACATAGGCGAAAGCGAAGGCATCGTCCGCGAACTTCTAAACCTCTGACGAGGGATATCGATGCCGTTCACAAAGCATAACGGGGTCCGGTTATACTGGAAGGAGCAAGGCTCCGCAGAGTTGCCAGCCATCGTCCTGATAAACTCAATCGGTACCGACATGAGCTTGTGGGACAAGGCGCTTCCTCATCTCCTGCCGCATTATCGGCTTATACGCCTTGACAACCGTGGTCATGGCGCTTCGGACGCGCCGGGGGGCGACTACAGCCTTGATGTGCTCGGTTCAGACACCGTCGCGGTGATGGACGCAGCGAATGTAGAAAAGGCGATCATTGCTGGGATTTCTCTCGGCGGGATGATCGCCATGGATATGGCGATCAACCATCCTCGGAGAGTGGCAGGCCTTGCATTGATCTGTACCTCCGCCACGATGGACAAGGCGATTTGGACAGACAGGGTCGCAGCCGTCCGGTCCAACGGCACGGAAGCCATCGCAGATGCCGCGATAAATCGCTTCTTCTCGCCGAAGTTCATCGAGAACCGTGCCGCAGAGGTGAGCTCGGCGTGGCGGGCGCTCGTGAACAGCTCCGACACCGGATATGCCGGCTGTGCCGCAGCAATTCGCGACATGGATATCGCGGACCGTCTCGGCGCCATCGCCGTGCCAACGCTCGTCATCACCGGAGACGATGATATCTCCACACCGTTTCTTGGACATGGGGAATTCCTGGCAGCAAGCATTCCCGATGCAAAAGCGGTGCGCCTCAAGACCGGGCATCTTCCCGCTATCGAGGATCCAGCAGCATTGGCATCGGCAATCGTTCGATTCTTCGGCACCAAATCGACTGTGACATCCGCCAGAGACATCCTTTTCGAGGCCGGTCTGGTGACACGGCGCGCAATTCTTGGCGACGAATGGGTAGACAGATCGCTCGCCGGACGCACTTCTTTCAACGAAGACTTTCAGGCTATGATCACCCGTATCGCTTGGAACGAAATATGGAGTCGTCCCGGCCTTGACGAGCGGACGCGGCGATTGATCGTTGTAGCCACAACTGCGAGTCTCGGAAGATGGGAAGAATATGCCCTTCACGTGCGCGCGGGGCTGGCTCAAGGAGGGTTCACGCAGGACGAACTCAAAGAAGTGCTGATGCAAATCGCCATCTACGCAGGGGTCCCCGTCGCCAATACCGCATTTGGTGAAGCTACCAAGATCATTTCCGAGATCGTTTAGCCAGACGTATCGAGAACGATCTGTTCTCATGAACGAAGACGATCGAATAACATCTATCTCGTTTGGAAGAGGACTGACCGAAGCCCACGGGCTAACCCGCTCGGAAAAATCAGCGCGCTGGGAAACATGCAGAGAAACGATCGGAAGGACGCATTGAACTCCGGAAGGGAGGTGGCCGCTGGCGTAATCCTCTTCTGGTTTGGAACAATGGTTTATGGGATCCTGCCACTCTACATCGGCACGCAGGCGCCACGATTGGCCTTGTCCCCCAATATGGCAGGATATATCGGGACGGCTTACCTCTGTGGGTTTGTGGCGAGCACCGCTTCAGCCGTCTGGTGGATTCCACGGTTCGGAATCCGCAAACTGTCCGCTATCGCCGGTATGATATCGCTCGCCCTGATAGGCACGAGCGGGCTTATCACCGATGTTGCCGTTCTTTACCCCTCGCTTTTTGCAGCCGGCCTCGGCTCCGGCGTGATCTATGCTATCGCGTGCCGCATAATCGGAAGCTCTGGTGATCCGGACCGAAACTTCGGATTTGGGACTGGAGGCCAGGTCGCAACGGTGGCTATCGTCATGGCCACGGCGACAGCTTGGGCCATTCCTTCGGCGGGCATGCCAGGCCTGACTTTCCTGACCGCGATCGCCATGCTTCTCTTCTTGTCGTGCGTGCCTTTCCTGCCCGGCCGCATCACGCAGTCCTTCGACGAACCCGCCGCGCACAGGCATGACGGCAGCTTGGCCAGTATTCTAAGCCTGCTTGCCATGCTCTTCCTGTTCGGCGGTGGAACGAGCATCTGGATCTTTGCGCAGCAGATCGGAGTTTCGCACGGCAACTCCCTTTCGGCGACGGGGTATGTTCTTTCTTTTGCCCTCATTGCCAACGCCGCTGGATGCATCGCGGCGTCGTGGATCAGTCGCCGTCTAGGTCGAGGGCCGCTCCTGATCGTCGTTCAATTCTGCCTGAGCGCTTTTTGCTTGCTTCTGGCATATGGGCACGCAGGCCTCCCATATTTCGCGATCGCGATCTTTGGGTGGTCGTTCTTCTATGGATTTTCTGTCGTAATCGGGATGTCCCTGATCGCCGTGGTCGATCGATCGGGAAGGGCGATTACCGGCGCCGGCGCCGTGCAGTCTCTTGGCGCCGCAATCGGCCCTGCCGTCGGCGGCAATATCGTAGGCGGCGGATCATTTGAATCGCTTGGCATCCTGAGTGCGTCGGCCGTGATAGTGTCGTTGCTGCTCGGCCTCACGGCGCTTCAATCTCACCGTCGCCATGCGCAAGACCGGTGAGGGTAGGAACATTGGAAACGAGCCTGCCCCGCGAACTCCTATGGATCGGCCCGCTTGCGGATGGGGTGGGCTTCAGGATCGCGAGCCCGGTGGACCTGCGCCGAGACTGCACTGCAACGGAGCGGTCTGGGTTCTGGCCCATCGAAATAGCCAAGAGGGCAATAATTTCGTCAACGCTCGCGACTTAGTCGCTTAGAAGCTCGACAAGCGAGCCGATGACGCGCTTGGGAGCCGCGTCGAGATATTCGTCTGGCATGCCGCTGCGGTTAACCCAAATTGTGTAAAATCCGGCCTTGGTAGCTCCTGCGATATCCCAGCGGTTCGACGAAACAAAGGCGATCTCCGCACGATCCAGTGCCCACCGCGACGAGTAGACGGAATAAGCCAGCGGATGCGTCTTGAAATTTCCAACCGCATCAATTGAGAACGGTGCCTCGAGTATCTCGTCAAGGCCGGCGGCCACCGTCGCCGTCCGAAGCATTGTCGACGTGCCATTTGACAGAAACGCCAGCCGAGCGCCCTTGGCTTTGAGGTCTGTCAGGGCCTCCAGCGCCCCGTCGTGGGGTTCAAGTCGCAGATATGCATCCAGAAGCTCCTTGCGAATTGCCGGATCGACGGATCCGAATAAACGCAGGACATGGTCCAAGGCATCCTGCGTCAGCTGCCAGAAATTTTCGTAGTTGCCCATCAAGGTACGCACCCACGAATATTCCAGCTGCTTCGCGCGCCATAGATCTGAGAAGGCCTGGAAATCCGGGCCGATGGATTCGGAGTGGCGACGCACGGCTGCATGGACATCGAGGACAGTACCATATGCATCGAACAGATATGCCGGCTTCATGATCGCTCGCCCTATCTCGACTATGTTGAAGTGGAAATTCACGGATGACTCGATAATAACATCTAAGTGGTATCGAGGCGCCGTTGTCGAACATCCTATCACCGCGACGTATCGGGTAGCAACTGTAATAGTATGATATCGACAGGGAATTGCACAGGTGCAAATCAAAGATCGATTTTGTCAAAACTAATGCTCGATCACATAATATGATCCATCTCAATTTCCGTATTGAATGATATTCACATCAGAAAGCGCGAATTTTCGGTAATCGACAGATTCGCAGGCTTGGAAGATGTGGGCCAATGGCGAAGGCCGGTGCGCGGGCCGCTTCGTTGCATTTTCCCGAGTGCGCCTGTCCGAGAAATAGTGCGGAGACGGTATCGATGACAAAGGCTATGACTGAAATAGGTAGGCTGTCGGTCTCCGGCGCGCTTGTGGATTTCGTCGAACAAGAGGTTCTTCCCGGCACCGACATCAGCGCTTCGGTATTCTGGCGAGGACTGGAAGCGATCTATTCCGCTTTTGCGCAAGAGAACGCTCAGTTGCTTCGAGTGCGCGACCGTATCCAGGAGCAACTCGATGGCTGGTACGACGCTCGTGCAAGCGAGCCTATAGACCAGAAAGCCTATCTAAGCTTCCTTCGATCGATCGGATACCTGGTCGACGAGCCGGCGCCTTTCCTTGTTGGCGCTGACAATGTCGACGAAGAACTGTCCGCGATATCGGGTCCGCAGCTGGTTGTGCCGATCTTGAATGCGCGCTTTCTTCTCAACGCTGCGAACGCGCGCTGGGGCAGCTTGTACGACGCACTCTACGGGAGCGACGTCGTCGGTACGAAGGTCGAGGCCGGCGGTTATGACGCCAAGCGCGGCGAAAAAGTCGTCGATTGGGCCAAGCGCTTCCTCGACAGGGCGATACCGCTTGCAAATGGGAGTTGGCGGCGCTGGAAAGGCGGGGAATTGTCGTTGTCCGACCCGGCGTTGTTGGCGGGACGAAATGGCGACAATCTGCTCTTTCGGCATAATGGCCTCCATATCGAGGTCGTCATTGATCACGATCACCCCATCGGCCGGGATGACCCGGCAGGCATCGCCGACATTATTCTCGAATCTGCAGTGTCGACCATATGCGATCTTGAGGATTCGGTTGCCGCAATCGATGCGGCAGACAAGATCGCGGCCTATCGCAACTGGCTCGGTCTGATGAAGGGCACCCTCGAGGACAGCTTTCAGAAGAATGGCCGAATGGTCACCCGCCGCCTGAATCCCGATCGCGCATATACAGCGTCAGATGGAAGCACATTCGCTCTTTCCGGCCGCAGCCTTCTTCTTGTCCGCAATGTGGGTCACTTGATGACAACTCCAGCGGTGCGCCTGCCCGATGGCTCGGAGGCTCCCGAGGGCATATTGGACGGCGTCCTGACTGCGGTCATCGCCCTGCATGATCTGAAGGGTCGAAAGGGCAATAGCCGGCGAGGCTCGCTCTATATCGTGAAGCCGAAAATGCACGGACCCGATGAGGCCGCTTTTACCGATCGGCTCTTCGATGCGATAGAGGATATGCTCAGCCTCCCTCGCTATACGATCAAAGTCGGGATCATGGACGAGGAGCGCCGTACGTCCGCCAATCTTGCTGCCTGCATCTACGCTGTGAGGAACCGGATCGTTTTCATAAATACGGGATTTCTCGATCGTACGGGCGACGAGATTCATACTTCGATGCTCGCTGGGCCGATGGTTCGGAAAAGCGAGATGAAGGCGGCCGATTGGATCGGCGCTTATGAAGATCGCAACGTCCAGATCGGACTAGCGTGCGGGCTCGGGGGCCGAGCACAGATCGGCAAGGGCATGTGGGCCGCCCCTGACATGATGGCGGATATGATTGCGCAGAAGATCGCGCACCCCCAGGCCGGCGCCAGCACGGCGTGGGTTCCGTCGCCTACCGCCGCAACGCTGCACGCCACCCATTATCATGCAGTCAATGTCTCAGTCCGCCAGGCGGAGCGACGCGGTGAACCGGTGGCGCCCCTAGAGCGGTTGCTAGCCCTGCCCTTGGCGGGGGGGCGAAACTGGCAAGAGGACGAGTTGCGAGAGGAGCTTGATAACAATACCCAAGGCATTCTCGGTTACGTCGTCCGATGGATTGACCAAGGTGTTGGCTGTTCGAAGGTCCCTGATATTCACGACGTTGGCCTGATGGAGGATAGGGCGACGCTCCGGATATCCTCGCAGCATATCGCAAACTGGCTGCTGCACGGCGTCGTCAGCGCCGACGACGTTGAAAACTCGCTTCGCCGGATGGCCGTAAAGGTGGACAGGCAGAATGCCGGTGATCGGATATATCTGCCGTTGATCAGCGGTGAAAAAGTAAGCTTGGCATTCGAAGCTGCGCGTTCGTTGATATTCGAGGGACGGGTGCAGCCCAACGGCTACACCGAGCCACTGCTTCATTCATACCGTGCTCGATACAAGCAGCAGCAGGCGGGAGGTTCCCCCGCATAATGCGTGCCGCAGGCACCCTCAGTGTTTCCGCCGTCGATCCCTGCGTTCCGCAGCACCTACCGCGCCGTATCCTCGCCGATTTGCGCGATGACGTGACCGGCTCCTCAATGACAGCATCGTCAAATTCGAGGTGATTGCTGAAGGCGCCCGACTTTCCGACATGCGCTTCGGTGTATTCCTCCAGCCCGGGTCAGTAAATGCCAAGTCTGAATGGATCTGCACTCCCTTAAGGGCAATCGACGCATGGCGCGCACTACGTCGTGCGCTGACTCGTTTGCGCTACCCTCGGTACTCAATAGCGTAGCCACGGCAGTGTATGACGGCAGGAAGTTCGAGTCCGTTTCGTGAGATGGCTGGATCGCGCCTCGTCTTGGTTGTTTGGAGCGCGACTCCTCGGCCCCAAAAAGCTGCCGCGCGCCAGCGTCAGGGATCGACGTAGTCGACGCCGATGCGGGATTGATGCTGCCCCGCCGCCATCAGGAAGCGTGTCGCGAACGCACTCCTTAACTGTGCAACAATTTCGAGGACAAAAGGCGCGTCTGCTTGCGCCGCCTCGCCCGGAAGTTCGGGCAGAGCTTCGATGTCCAACGCATTTGCATTTTCCCCGACCGGAGCGGGGATCTCCTGCGCTGGTGCTGCAGCCTCGGGGGCGGCTGCGGCTGGGAATCCCTGCGCCGCGGAGGCAGCGCGAAGGCCAGCCTCAGTAGCGAACCAACCGCTGGTGGTTGCACGCCCGCCGTCGCGGCTTACCCTCGTGCCGCCGGGAAGGACGAGCATCGTCAATGCCGGCTGCCGTCCCTTCTTGTCGAGCGCACGCAAGATCGTGATCTCACGCGTGCTTCCGACCACGACAAATTCCCCAGGCGTGAACCTTTCGGGCGGTGCCCCGGTCTTCTCCAGCTTGATTAGCTGGACGACGATCGGCCCGTCCTCGCGCGGGACGAGGTCACATGCCGGTGACGCGCACAGCCAAAAGGCGTCATCCGCGTCCCGCAGGACGGTTCCCGTCGTAACGTGACCGCCCCTGAAGGCATCCGATACCATGAAGGCATTTACGGCCGGCACGACCTTCTGCTGCCAATCGATGCTTCGATCCGCCGCGATATGTGCCAGCTCGCGGGCACGGATACGTCGGGCGCTCTCGCCGGCCGGCGCCGTGCCAAGCGTCGTGGAAAGCCGGGCGCTGAGAAGATCGTTGGCGGTCCTGGATATACCGTCGTGGGTCGCAAGCCGCCGCCTGATGATGTCTACGAAGCGGTCGATCAGACTTTGTGCCGAGCCCTCGATATCCGACGGCGACAATACTCCGCTTGCGGCCTCGTCGCTCTCCAAGAGATAAAGTCCGAGCCCGAGTGACAGGTCATCGTCCAGCCAGTTCTCGTGATGCGCGACGGCCTCCAACTCCAGCGCATTCTGGATTTCGGACAGAATCAGGCGGTAAATGTTCGGCTTCCACGCACGCAGCGCCGAACCCAGCCGCCCCCAAACGTATTCTCCCTCGTCCTCCTCGGAACTCGATGGCAGCTTCTGGACGATCGCTACGAAGCAGCTTCCGCAATGCACCCACATAGGCTGGTCGGGCCCGATGTTCAGACCGAGAGGAAGCTCACTTGCATCAGGCTCATAGTCGTCAACGAGGGTCGCGATCCATTGCCGGGCAACATAATCAGCCAAACTCTTGAGGTTGGAGAGATGGATTCCGGCGGTCTGCATGGACTGGCGCAGGTCGTTGTTCCAGCCGATCTTGCCGTCGGTCAAATAGTCACGCAGCCCCGGTGCGTCGATTTCATAAAAGCGCTCCTCTGCAAGGATATCCTCGGCCGCTTCGAGAATTTCCGGAGACGGCGCCGTGTCGTCCTGAACCGGGGCAAGCCCGCGCATTGCGGTCGCCACAGTCAGCGCCGTGTTGGCGTTAGCCTCGGCGGTATACAGCACCACCAGATTGAAGTGCGACGACACCGCGAGATGGCGCAGAATCTTGAGCGCCGTCTTCGATCCGGCTGCACCGAGCTGGTAATCAAGGAGAATTAGGTCGCTCTTTCGCGCCTTATCGAGAAGATGCACGTCCATGTCGTCCGGGACGCGCCAGTTCTGGATATCGCAGATGAGACCCTTGGCGTGCATGAAGCCATATATGTGCTTTGCGCGCGCGATCTCGCTGAACTCTTCGTCAGTGGCATCGCTCATCCGGAGATAGTCCGGAAACTGATCATCGATCAGGACGGCGGTGCGGATTGCGTCGTCGCGAAAGCTCCTTTCGACCGCATCGGCAAAGCGCGCCTCGAACGCTTCAAGCTCCACCTTCCAGCCCCCTCATCTCAATTATGAAGTTTGCGCCGGGCAGAATGTGCGGATCTTCCTCGGTCGCGTAACGGATCGCATGGCGGCCAGCCTCAAGGTTCACCCGGGACAGATACAGTCCGACGCCGCGACCGGAAGAGCGGCGCGTGTAGAACAGCTGAAAAAGACGCCAGACGTCATCCCGGTCGATACCGGGGCCGGTGTCACCGACAACGATCTTGCCATCGACAAAATCGAAGCGGATCACTCGCTCTTCCGACCGTCCGACCCAATAAACGGCGTTGTTCACGAGGTTGATGAACACCGGGTAGATGCGTGATTTGAGTTCGGTGAAGCGGATCGAGTCGAAAGCTGGCGTACTCTCAAGCCGGATGCCCCCGTCCGTGAAGACCGGCCCGAAGAAATCGCGGACATAATCAACGATAGCCTTGCCGGTGATCGTCTCTCGCAACCGGGCGCCGGCCAGTTGGAGAGGTGAGAGGAAGCGTAGCTTTTCGGTGAGTGACCGATGCGCGTCCATCGCCCGGGTGAAGGCCAGCGTCTTCTTGGCCGTGTCCGGCAGCTTCTCCAAGTTACGGCTCACCTCACTGTCGAGCGCTTCAAGCTCATGTCCGATGATCTCGACCGTGATTCCGAGCTGTGCGACCGCGTTCAGGTCACGAACCCGGCGATCGAGTTCTTCCCGATCCTCGTCAATCGTGGCGAGCGCCATCTCCGCGTCCACGCCTTCGATTATGGTCCGGATATTACGGACAATCGGCCGGTACCGGTCGTTGAATTCGTCTTCCAGCTCGCGCCGCACCGTTTCCAACAGGCCGAGAAGATCGTTCAGATCGGTGTCTTGCGACAGCTTGCGCAACAGGGGAGTCGTCGCTCGCTCGTATCGCGTCCGGTCGTCCTCAAGATTGGATGTCCAATTGGATGTGATCGCCTTGATACCCTCACGGATGTCACCTTGGAACCCCGAGAGAAGTTCGTTCAGTGCTTTCTCGTGCCGATCCCTGGCGGCTGCAGCGACCTCACGAGGCGAAGACGCACCGACCGTGGCCTCCATCTCGCGGAGCGCTTGGTCGGACAGCAGGATAAGATCGCTGGCTTCATCCAGTTCGTCCCTGAACGTTCGGTAGCGCGATTCAGCGTCGCCCAACGTGTTCGGGACGTCGAGAGGCGTCAGCGCGGCTAATTCCGCGCGAGCCAACTCGACCTCGGCGCGCATCATCGCGACCGTGTCCTTCGAAGCCGGCTGTTTCACATCTTCCAATCGTGAAGAGATGCTCTTCGCTCGCTCAGCCAATTGCGGCATGCGTTTGATCGCGTCGGCGAGGTAAGTCCTGAATTCGCCCCGCCGACGTTTACGCGCCTGCTCGGCCGCCTTGCGACCCTTGATGTTTCGCTTCTTGGTCTCCGCGATGCGCTCTTCGCGTTCCGGAGAGTCTGTTCCGAAATAATCTCTGGCCAGTTTGATGAGCAGGGCCTGGACGAGGAGACGAAGCTCGCGGCTCGCTCGGTTCTCGACCAGGCCTTCGCGGCCAGCCTTGTCCTTTAGCGCGGGATTTCCGGCGCGCGTGAAGGCAAGTCGTCCGAAACTCCGTCGGTGGGCCCAAAAGTAGCGTCCAGCGTGCTTCTGGCGAGTTTCTTCCAGTGAAAAGAAGTCGGCGTCGGCTGAGCCGTATGGCATCACGCGCAAGCCGTCGCGATACACCCGAACCCCACCGTACCGGTCGACGAGTTCCATTAGATCCTGATGCCGCTTGGCATTGTGCGTTGAGGCCATCGCGACCTGCTCGAACGTACCGATCGCAAATGCAAAGGGACCCGGCCGATCCGATCTTGCCGGGGGCAACGACCGCGGGGGCGGAATGATGCGTTCGCCTAAATCCTCACCGAACGCCCGGATTTTGCCGCGGAAAACTCCGGCCTCGTCGAAGGCGCCCTCGACGCTATGTTCAAGTTCTCGGAAATCGGAGAGATCGAACACATCCGAGGAAGCAAGGATACGACGCGGAACATCTCCATGATAGGCGAGAACCTCATAATCGAACACGACCGGCGCAGCCGACAGCGTGTCGGTGAAGCCGGTCAAAATATCCTTGAGCCTTTGCTTGACCTCCTTCGCTTCATCGTCGTCCGGCGCGGAGCCAAGCCAGACCGACAGTTCATGGTGGGCACCAAGTAGATACAGTGCGGTACCATGTGAGGCCAAATCCGCGAAGACGGGCCACTCTTCGAGGTGTCGGGCGGAAATCGGCATCTCCGACCAGAAGTCGATCATGGCCTCTGCGGTCGATCGTGCACCCGCCGCCTGTTCGGCGGCGGTGTAACGCTGCCAATCGGGTGACAGGATCAAGTCGCCTGTGGCAGATCTCTCCCCGAGATTGTCGAGTATCGCCGTTGCCATCGCCCGCAGCCCAACGGCCACTTCGCCGCGCTTGCCGAATGTACGTACAGGCAATGTGATCTGATCAAGTGACAGGAACGGGTTTTCGAAAAGGCGCCAATCGACCAGAACCGCCGAAATCGGACCATCTGCCTGTTGTGACAAAACAAGAGTCGCCGGCGCGAGAAAAGCGGCCGACAGACGTCCGATTCCTTTTTCGCCCTGCCGCTCGCGTGCGGAGCCGGTGAAATCGGCCGGTGGCGCCGGCGGTGGGCCATCAATCTTTGATTCGGTACCGATGACGAGCCACTTCTCGACGAAATCCTGCGCCGACATGCCGATACCGTCGTCGAAGACTGCGGCAACGGCCGGGTCACCGTCGAAGATATTGAGCGATACCTGTGTCGCGTAGGCATCCCACGCATTCTTCCAAAGCTCGCTGACCGCCGTCGGAGCGTCGGCGATCTGACCGCGCCCGAGATGATCGATCGTTCGCGCACGCGTTCGGAAGGAAACGTTCTCCGCAGCCCGTTCCAGCGACCGGCCGGTTTGATCCGTATCGGTCATGGTTTGTGGGGCCACCCGTTGCTATAACCGCAGCATGGCGGACCATATGACACCGGAACAGCGTTCGCGCGCAATGTCACGCGTCGGCGGCAAGGATACGGCGCCCGAATTATATGTTCGACGCGCGTTGCATGCCGTCGGGCTCCGCTTTCGCCTTCATCGTCGCGACCTTCCCGGAAAGCCCGATATGGTCCTCCCGCGGCATCGCACCGTCGTCTTGGTCCATGGATGCTTTTGGCATGGCCATGACTGCCCGCGAGGTGCTCGGCCTCAATCAAACCAGGAGTTTTGGGCGGCGAAGCTCGATCGCAACATCGACCGCGATCACAGCACGCGAATACGCCTGGAAGCGCTCGGTTGGCACGTCGAAACAGTATGGGAATGTGCGCTCGACCTTGGAGTGGAGCGGATAGTGCGCCGACTTCAGCCATCGGCCGACACAAGGGCGTCAGAGAGATAACGCGAAAAATATTCGGCCAGCCTGGGCGGCACTGCGTTGCCGATCATGCGCGCGACCGGTTCGATCATGTCGGTTGGATAGAAGACATAGTCCTGCGGGAAAGACTGGAGGATTGCGGCTTCCCTCAGCGAAATTCCGCGCACCTGACTCGTGTCAAAATGGCCGAAGCGTCCATTCGAGATGCTATGGCATTTCGTCGTAATCGTGGGAGACGGTCGATCCGGGTCCATTCGCGTATAGACATCGGTAAAGCAACGCACCTTGAGCTTCGCGTTCACCTTCCGGTGGCACGCCAGCGAGAGGTCGCCGTGAGGGGTGTTGTCGAGATAGACATTTGACTCGCCGGGTTTAGCCGAAGCCAGACGCTTCAAGTTGAGGTCGCTCAGAGTCCGGGTCTTGTGGTTCGGGATTGTTGCGTGCTGCGCCCCGGCGGGAAGCGACGGCAGATGACCGATTGCCGAACGGACCGATCGGACCGCAGCCGCCGTGTCCTCGAGAGGGACCACCAGATCACCGTCGTGGCCCGGCTCCAGAAACTCCGGCCGCGCCAGCTCCCGTGGAGCAGCAATGAGGATCGAACGACGGCGAAACTGCGGAACGCCGAAATCGGACGTGCAGACGACATTCGAGCCGGTCGCATAACCAAGCTTCCTGAGCTGACTACGAAAATCGTTCCAGACGCCACCATATTTCGGATCGCCGATGCCTTGGACGTTTTCCGACAGGATCATCTCCGGGCGAAACCGCGCAACAAATTTTGCCGCTTCACGCAGCAGATTGCTATCGCGTTCGCGACCTTCCTTCCGGGCGTTGCTGAGTTCCTTGCGGGAAAGCTTTGTGAAGGGCTGGCATGGCGCGCAGATCGCGAACATGAGAGGCGCACCGGGTGCTTCCGCCCTATATTTCTCGATCAGCTTCTCAAGATCGTCGAACAGTTCTGCCTGCTCGCCATCCGGATAGGCATCGGTTGCGGGGAAGATATCCCGCCTGATGAACCGCGGGGTCGAGAAATCAATGGTCGTATTGGGATTGTTCTCGACATAGGTCTGCCGGCAGCGATTGTCCTTATCGACACCGGCGATGACGTAGCCCCCAGCATCGATCAGACCGCGCGTGGTCCCGCCCGCACCGCAGAAAAAATCGACCGCCAAGAACGCGGGCCGCTGCCGACGCGCGGCGCTCATGGACGGTGCGGTCATGAGTTTTTCGTCGGCTTCGTGGACGCGGCAAGTGTCCGAATTGCGGTTACCTCGGCGGGTGAGAATATCCGCCAACCATTCCGGTCGCGCCGCTGCGCATCCTTAACTTTGCCGTCTTTAATCCACCGAAGAAGGGTCGGTTTCGAGATGCCGGCCGCCGCCGCCGTCTCGGCAATGTGTAGATCGCCAGTTTCGCTCATGCCGCCCTCCCGACTGCCTTCAACTATACTCAACCATGGTCAACGTCAACACGACGTTAAGTTCCGGTTGTGAGTCAGGTTGTGGCCGAGTGTAGGGCTCCGGGCCTTGACGGTCCTTTGAGAGCCGATCAACCTAGCCACGACGGTCTGCCCAAAATGATGAATTTCGGCTTGCGGGGGGCAACGATCTGTCGGGTTCTCGTCCTTTTTGTTCATCTTTTCATGCGGAAAGTAGCGCCGAACAGCATGTAGCGGCGGCCTATTTCGCTGTTTGGCGGCTTATGACGGTTCTAGCGTAGTAGTAGCGGCGATTCATACTCATCGCTTTCGTCCTGCTTGGGGCACCATCACGCCTCGGTCGCCGAACACGCCCCGCGCGTCCACCGGCTGCACATGGTGGCGGAGCCGCTGCTCGCCCCCGGCGTCCCCGCCGCCGCGCAGGCCCATGCCCGGATCGACGACTGGCGCGAGGCGGAAAGGTGGATAGCGGCGCGTTTCGACGCCGGCCGGCACGCGGAGGATTGACCGGAGCGGCGCGCGGGTGTTGAAGCTCCCGCCATGACCGAGATGATTGATCGCAAGCTGGCCGAGCTTGGCCTTTCCCTTCCCGAAGCCGCCGCGCCCGTCGCCGCTTATGTGCCGACGGTGCTGGCCGGCAACCTGCTCCACGTTTCCGGGCAGCTTCCGTTCAGGGACGGCAAGCTCGTCACCGGCCGGCTCGGCGAGAATGTCAGCGTCGAGGAGGGGCAGGACGCCGCCCGGCGCTGCGCGCTGATGCTGATTGCGCAGGTGAAGGCGGCGCTCGGCGATCTCGCGCGCGTGAAGCGGATCGTGAAGCTCGGCGTGTTCGTCAACTCGCACGGCGATTTCACCGACCAGCCGAAGGTCGCCAATGGCGCGAGCGAGCTGATGGTCACGTTGTTCGGCGACGCCGGCAAGCATGCCCGCTCGGCGGTCGGCGTGCCGGTGCTGCCGCTCGGCGCGGCGGTGGAGGTCGATGCGATCGTCGAGGTTGGCGAACCGCTCTGATCGCCGCTTGAGTGGAGCGCCGCGCACCCTAGATTGGGGCTGATGGCGCTTCCCTCCACGTTTCCCGATATCGCCCGTCCGGGGTCACGCCGGTGACGGCGGTCACGGCGCGCATGGTGGAGGGCGTCTCCGCGATCGCGCGCGAGGATTGGGACGCTTGCGCCGGCAGCGCCAATCCCTTCGTCAGCCACGCCTTCCTCTCCGCGCTGGAGGAATCGGGCAGCGTCGGCGGGCGGAGCGGGTGGCAGCCACTGCCGGTGGTGGTGGACGGCGCGGACGGCCGCCCCGCCGGGATCGCGCCGAGCTACGCAAAGAGCCACAGCCAGGGCGAATATGTCTTCGATCACGCCTGGGCCGATGCGTGGCAGCGGGCGGGCGGCGCTTATTATCCCAAGCTCCAGATCGCGGTGCCGGTCACGCCGGTGCCGGGGCCGCGCCTGCTGCTGCGCGACGCCGCCGTCGCCCCGGCGCTGATCGCCGCGCTGGAGACGGTGACCGACCGGCACGAGCTTTCATCGGCGCATGCCACCTTCATCGCCCCCGATCAGGTGCCGCTGTTCGATGCGGCCGGCTGGCTGATCCGGCAGGGCACGCAATATCACTGGCGCAACGAGGGTTATCGCGACTTCGACGATTTCCTCGCCCGCCTCTCCAGCCGCAAGCGCAAGGTGATCCGCAAGGAGCGCGCGGCGGCGGTGGCGGGGCTGACGATCCGCCACCTGACCGGGGCGGAGATCGGCCCGCGCGAATGGGAGGCGTTCTGGACCTTTTACCAGGACACCGGCAGCCGCAAATGGGGCCGCCCGTACCTCACGCACGGCTTCTTCCCGCTGCTCGGCGAGCGGATGGGGGATAAGGTGCTGCTGATCCTCGCCGAGCGCGACGGGCGGCCGATCGCCGGCGCGCTCAACCTGATCGGCGCGGACGCGCTCTACGGCCGCTATTGGGGCTGCGTGGAGGAGGTGCCGTTCCTCCATTTCGAGTTGTGCTATTATCAGGCCATCGACGCCGCCATCGCCCGCGGCCTCGCCACCGTGGAGGCGGGGGCGCAGGGCGAGCACAAGCTGGCGCGCGGCTACGTGCCGGTGCCGACCTTTTCCGCGCATTACCTGCCGGACGCGGGCTTCCGCCGCGCGGTTGCCGATTTCCTCGTGCGCGAGCGTGCCGCGATCGAGGAGGACCGGGCCTTCCTCGAACAGCTTACGCCGTTCAGGAAGGGGTAGCCTCCGCTTTCACCCGCGCCTCCGCCTCGGCGGCGCGGCGGCGGCGGATGCGGTCGCGCAGTTCGAGCAACAGCGGCGGGATCAGCTCCGAATCCTCAATCTGCGGCACCGGCCGCGTATGATCCACCTTGAACAGGGTGCTGGTCCCGTCGGGCGAGCGCCAGATCGGCACCAGATCGCTGGCGTAGCGCGGGTCATAGGGCGGCGTGCGGATCTGCCAGACGTAATCGAAAGCGCCGCGCGGGAAGCGCGCGATCGCGAATCCGACCGGCCGCCACCACTCGCGCGGACACCATTTCGCCGTGACGATCTGCGACGAATCGTGCGCGAACCCGCCGGCGGCGAAATAGCGCGCGGTGAGAAGCTGCGCGCCAGCCATCGACCATTGATCGTTGGTATAGGCCAGCCGCCGCACCAGCGCGAGCGCGGGCAGATGCTCCAGCCGCGACATCCGCCACGGATCGTCGCAGCGGTAGCCGACGAAGCTCACCACCTTCGCGCCGACCGGCAGATGCTTCAGCGCGGCCAGTTCGGTGCGATAATCCTGCGCGAACATCCAGTAGCTGATCGTCGTTCCCCCGATCCGCGCGAGGAAGAAGACCAGCCCGAGCGCCGCGAGCGTGCCGGCGTGGCGCGTCGTCATCCGCGCGCGCGGACGGATCGCGATCACCGCGATCGCGATTACGAACGGCGCCAGCCGCATGTCGGCATAGGCGGAGCCGAACACGATCCGCGGCAGCAGCAGATAGACGGCGGTGAGGAACAGCGCGGAAAGCGCGAGGTTGCGCGAATATTCAATCGCCGGATCGCGCAGCCCCTTGAGGATGATGAGATAGAGTACGGCGATGCCCGCGACGTCCCACGCCAGCCAGCGGTCGCGCAGCGCCATCAGCATCCACGCCGCCTTGCGCCGCCAGTTGAACCAGTCGGTGGTCTGCCCGGTGACATGATCGCCGGTGCGCCAGAACACCATCAGCAGCATCGGCAGCGCCAGCGGCGCGCAGTGCAGCCCGGCGCGGAACCAGCTCGCCACCCAATGGCCGGAGCCCGCGTCCTTGCGCCGGTCATGCTCGCGGACCATCTCGGCGGAGAAAGCCAGCACGCCCAGCACGCCCCAGCCGAAGGTATGGCATAGCCACAGCAGGCAGGAGAGCGGCACGAACAGCGCGGCGCGCAGCCCGAAGCGGCGCTGCCGCCCCAGCCGCAGCCACAAGGCGAACAGGTTGAGCGCCAGCGCCATCGACAGCGCGAAGTTCGCGAAGCCGAACTGGAAGGGGTAGCAATAGGCCAGCGGCAGCGCGAACAGCGCGGTCGGCGGGATGCGCCCGTGCACCTCGCGCGCGATCCACAGCAGGCCCGCGACGGTGAGCGCGGGGATCGCCATCACGATCAGCTTCACCCCCAGCTCCAGCCCGAAGACCTTGGCGAAGGGGATGATGAGCAGATCGATGCCGAGATTGCCGATCAGCGACCAGTGGAAATCATACCATTGGCTCAGCCACGGCGCGGAATCGAGCGAGAGCTGGACGCGGTAGCGCCCCATATGGCCGGGCAGGTCGACCAGCGGCGGAATCGTCGGCCAGAGGAGCGGCACGAGCGCGACCAGGGTCGCCACCACCACGAACCAGCGTGTCTGCCACCAGCGCAGGGGGGCTCCCGGACCTTCCATGCGATGTCCTTACCGGCCATGACTCCCGCTAGGCAAGCGACGAAGGACACGCCATACCAGTATCGTGCCGTGCAGGTCCACGGGCTGGAGCCAGTCGAAGCGTTCGCCGCGCTCCAGCCGCGCCCACAGGCCGGTTGGCGCGACGCGCTTGTAACGTTCCGTTTCGTCAGCACCGGGACAGGCGACGAGATAGCTTGCGTCCGAGGCGAGGATGATCGACTTTGCCTCGTCCGGCGGGTCCATGAACCCGGCGATCACATCATGCATCGCGCGATCGTTGCGATGATAGCCAGCCGCGATCGCGCTGTGCGCCGTATGGGCGAGCAGGCTTGGCGCGAGATCCAGCGGAGTGAACATGATGGCGGCGGGCAGGCGGGTCAAATGCGGCACTTCATCGAGGAAAAGGCAAGTCGGACGCTCCATCCGCGTGACCGCCACGGCATGTCCAGCCGGCGTCAGCGAGCCGATCAGGGTGCTGCCAAGCCATGCCGGCGTCAGCGCGACGAGCGCGCCGGCGCCGGCGGCAATGCGCCTGGCCGGCGTGGAGCCGTTGCGTGTGCGATCGACCAACTGCGCCACCAGCCACGCCGCGCCGGGCAACGCCAGCGCATTTGCGGTCACGCCCGCACGCAGCACGAGGAGGCACAAGGCAAGCGCGGACAGCGTAAGACCGATCAGCATCGCCCAACAAATTCGTGTCTCGCCCCGACTGGCGCGCCATGCCAGCGTGCTTCCGACCAGCCCGATCACGGGCAGGACCAGCATCACCACCGCTTTCAACACGCTCTGGTCCCAGATTGGCAGGCCCTCTTCGACGCGGAGATACCAATAGCGATAGACCAGCGGGTCGAGCGTGGCGAAGGGGCCTCGCGTGCAAAGCGGCGCAAGCCCGCGGAGTGCTGCCGCCGCTGCCAGTCCGGCCGCGCCGAGCAATGCCAGCCGCGCGATGAGGGAGCGCGGCGCGATTGCCGCGGTGAGGAGGATGCCACCGACTCCGATGCCGATCGCGGCTAGCCAGGCGGGCGCGATCGCGTCGCAGGCGGGGAGCAACGCACCGGGCCCGCGTGTCGTGACATGAAGCAACAGCAAGACGACAGGCAAGCTCGCCGCCATCGCGACAAGCTGCGCGCGGCGCGCTGGAATCAGCGCCCACGTCAGCGAGGCCGTGCCAAGGATCGCGGCGGTGATCGGCATCCCTTCCAGCGAGATGGTCAGCAGCGCCGCGAGCGCCGCACCTGCGATGGCGCCCGATCGCGCCGTGGGCCGGGCGAGCAGTGCCGCTACCGCCGCCAGCGCGAGGATCACTTGCCATGCGTGATGATCGATCCGCGTCGGGCGGATCTGCGCCATCAACGGGATCGTCAGTGGGGAGAGGAGGATGGCGAGCCTCGCGACGCCGGTCCCTGCCAGCCGTCGCGTTATGAGGCCGACCAGCGCCATGATGCCGAGCAGGGAAAGGAGCGGTATCGCCGTCAGGGTGATCCGGTTGGACAATTCCTTGCCGACAAGCGGATCGAGCAGCGCCATCCCGCCCGCCAGCGGCAGATCGACCAGCCGCGACCAGTGCATCGCGAAATGCCCGCCCCACAGGCGATGCTGCGATACGTCCCACCAGCTTTGTCCGGCCAGCCAGTCGTGCACCTCCAGCAGGCGCATCGCATCGTCCGGATCGCCGAAATCCAGCATCTGGATCGTCGTCTTGGAGACGAGGATCAGGATGGTCGATGCGATCAGCCAATAGGTCAGCAGTATCGGCCAGAGCCTTTCGCGCGCGGCCGGTTCGTCCTGCTCCACCGGCGTCAGGCCGCCTTGAGCCGTTCGGGCACCTGCCGCACGCTGGCAAGCGCGGCCCGCTCGCCCTCGTGGCCGCTCTCGTGATATTCAGCGTCCTCGTTGACCGCCCAGATATCGTAGATGCGCGCGCCGGTCTCGATGTTGCGGACGGTGAGCATCGCCGTCATCATCGCGTGATCCTGATTGTTGTAGCGATGCATCCCGTTGCGGCCGACGCAATGGAGCGTGGGATAGCGCGCCTCGATCTCGCGGCGCAGCGCGTCGACGTTGGCGGCATAATCCTCGTCATAGACCGGATAGGCCTTCTCCTGCCGCACTACCGTGCCGCCGACCACCTGATCTGCGCCGCAAAGGCCGAGCTGCGCCATCTCGGCCGTCGCGAGCGCGACCAGATCGGCGTCGCTGGACGACCACAGGCCGTCGCCCTCGAAGCAGAAATATTCGAGGCCGACGCAGGCGATGTCCGTATCGGGAACCATCTCCGGCGACCATGAGCGGAAATTCTGTACGCGACCGACCTTCACCTTCGAATCGTGGATGTAGATCCAGTTGTCGGGGAACAGGTCTGCGGAGCGGATCATCAGCGCGACGGTGAGGAAGTCACGATATTTCAGGTTTGCCGCTTCCGGCAGCGTCGCGGGCAGCGGATGGAGCCGCGTCGCCAGCTCGCGCATCGGCGCGGAGGAGATGACATGCGCGGCGCTGATCGTCGCCGTCTCGCCCATCTGATCCGTGGCGGCGACCGTCCAGCGCTGCGTCGCGTCGTTGAAGCTCAATTGCTTGAGCGCATGGCCCATCAACACGCTGTTGCCGTGGCCAAGCACTTTGTCGCGCGCGGCCTCCCACATCATGCCTGGGCCGAGGCGGGGATAGCGGAAGCTCTCCAGCAAGGTCTTCACCGCCATGCCGTCATTGGGGTGCCTGTTGAGACCCAGGCTACGCTTCAGCCCGTCCGTCACCGCGCCCCATAGCGAAAGCCCCTTGATGCGCTGCGCCGCCCAGTCCGCCGACATTTCGTCGCACGGCATCCCCCACACCTTCTCCGTATAGGTCTTGAAGAAGATCGAATAGAGCTTCCGCCCGAAGGCGTTTACCGTCCAGTCCTCGAAGCTTTTTACCTCGCGGTTCGGAAAGAGTTTTGCCTTGGCGAAGCTCGCCATGCACAGGGCCGAGCGGATCAGGCCGAGATTGCCCAGCGCCTCGAACGCGCGCAGCGGATAGCTGTAGAACTTGCCCTCGTAATAGATGCGGCTCATGCGCGGGCGTTCGATGAAATCGTCCGGCAGAATCTCGTTCCACAGGTCCACCACGTCCTGCGATTTCGAGAAGAAGCGGTGCCCGCCGATGTCGAAGCGGAAGCCCTCGTGCTCCACGGTGCGGCTGATGCCGCCGACATATCGCGGGTCCTTCTCGATCACGGCGACCGAATAGCCCGCCTTGCCGAGCAGATAGGCGGCCGTCAGCCCCGCCGGCCCCGCGCCGATGATGGCGACGTCCACCGCGCCCATCCTGTCGTCCATCCCGCTGCCATCCCCCGTTCGATCGGGACGGCATGGCGGATCGTGGTTTAAGGCTGGTTAATGCCGCGTATCGAGTGGTTGGTCAGAACCCGCCGTCGCGTCGCCCAAGCAGCCGCAGGCGCAGCGCGTTGAGCTTGATGAAGCCCGCCGCGTCGCGCTGGTCGTAGGCGCCCTGATCGTCCTCGAACGTCACCACCTTCTCGCTGTAGAGCGAGTTGGGCGATTTGCGGCCGACCACGATCACGCTGCCCTTGTAGAGCTTCAGCCGGACGGTGCCGGAGACTTTCTCCTGGCTGAAATCGATCGCCGCCTGGAGCATCTCGCGCTCGGGCGCGAACCAGAAGCCGTTGTAGATCAGTTCGGCATAGCGGACCGCCAGCTCGTCCTTGAGGTGCGCCGCGCCGCGATCGAGCGTCAATTGCTCGATCCCGCGATGCGCGAGGTGATAGATCGTGCCGCCCGGCGTCTCGTACATGCCGCGCGACTTCATGCCCACGAAGCGGTTCTCGACCAGATCGAGCCGGCCGATGCCGTGCTTGCGGCCCAGTTCGTTAAGCTTTGTGAGCAAGGTGGCAGGCGAGCACGCCTCGCCGTTCAGCGCCACGCCGTCGCCGCGCTCGAAATCGATCGTGATATATTCGGGCTGGTCCGGCGCGTCCTCCGGGTTGACGGTGCGCGAATAGACGTAATCCGGCACCTCCTGCCACGGGTCTTCCAGCACCTTGCCCTCGGATGAGGTGTGCAGCAGATTGGCGTCGGTGGAGAAGGGGGCCTCGCCGCGCTTGTCCTTGGCGACCTGGATCTGGTGCGCCTCGGCGAACTCGATCAGCCTGGTGCGGCTGGTAAGGTCCCACTCGCGCCACGGCGCGATCACCTTGATGTCGGGCGCGAGCGCGTAATAGCCCAACTCGAAGCGGACCTGATCGTTGCCCTTGCCGGTCGCGCCGTGGCTGACGGCATCGGCGCCGACCGCCTTGGCGATCTCGATCTGCCGCTTCGCGATCAGCGGCCGCGCGATCGAGGTGCCGAGCAGGTACAGCCCCTCGTAGAGCGCATTGGCGCGCATCATCGGGAAGACGTAATCCCTGACGAATTCCTCGCGCAGGTCGTCGATGAAGATATGCTCGGGCTTCACGCCGGCATCGAGCGCCTTTCGGCGCGCCGGCTCCAGCTCTTCGCCCTGGCCTAGATCGGCGGTGAAGGTGACGACCTCGCAGCCATAGGTCTGCTGAAGCCATTTCAGGATGACGCTGGTGTCCAGCCCGCCGGAGTAGGCCAATACGACGCGGTTGATCTTCTCGCTCATGCGCCGCCCCTAAGCGGGGGGAGCGGATTCGCGCAAGGCCCGTTCGCCCTCGAACATGTAATCGCGCGTCACGGGCACGGCGGTGCGGCTCTTGCAGAGCTGCACCTGATAGTTGCACAGCCCGCCATAACGGAACGCGGCCGCCGCGCCGGCGAGATAGAAGGTCCACATGCGATAGAATTTCTCGTCGTACAGCGCGACGATCTCGTCCTTCACGGCGACGGTGCGGTCGTACCAGTGATCGAGCGTCCACGAATAATGCAGCCGCAGCACCTCCACATCGGTGGGAAACAGCCGCAGCCCCTCATAAGCGCGCACGATCTCCGACAGCGCGGGATTGTAGCCGCCGGGGAAGATGTACTTCGTCGTCCAGTCGTCGGTGACGCCCGGCTCGCCCATCCGGCCGATCGAATGGAGCAGCATCACCCCGTCGTCGGCCAGCAGGTCGCGGCATTTCTTGAAGAAGGTGCGATATTGCGGCGGGCCGACATGCTCGAACATGCCGACCGAGACGATGCGGTCGAAGTTGCCCGTCACGCGGCGATAGTCGATCAGCTCGAAGCGCACCTTGTCGGCGACGCCCGCCGCCTTGGCCCGCCCGCGCGCGACCTTGAGCTGCTCCTCGGACAAGGTGACGCCCAGCGCCTCCACCCCGAAATGGCGATTGAGATAGAGCGCCATCCCGCCCCAGCCGCAGCCGATGTCGAGCACGCGCATGCCCGGCTTCAGCGCCAGCTTGGCGGCGATATGCGCGAGCTTGTCGAGCTGCGCCTGCTCCAGCCCGTTCGCGGGATCGGTGAAATAGGCGCAGCTATATTGCTTGTCGCGGTCGAGAAACAGATCGTAGAGCCGGCCCGACAAATCGTAATGATGCGCGACGTTCTTCTTCGAACGGCGCTCCATGTTGATGCGGTCGAGGCGGTGCTTCACCGCCCCGGCGGCGCGCGCGAACCAGCTCGGATCGAGATTGTCCTGCCCGGATTCCCACTTGTCGTTGGCGGTCAGCAGGTTGACGAGGTCGCGGATATCGCCCTGCTCGACGATCAGCCGGCCGTGCATGAAGCATTCGCCCGCGCCCAGCGCCGGGTTGCGCGCGATCGCCATCGCGACGCGCCTGTCGGCGAAGCGGATCGTCACCTCGGGAAAACCCGGCTCCGGCGTGCCGAACGTGGCCGGCTGCGCGCCGGGGCGGAGGAGGGTCAGGCGGCCGCGCTTCACCGCGCGCGAAAGGAACATATCGATCAGGGACATGGGACCAGACTAACGATCGAACCGCGGCAGGCAAGGCGGCTTGCAAACGGCAATCGGCATCATTCCGTTCCCGCGCGGATCGCCACGCCCGCGACGAACGGCGCGCCGGCCACCAGCAGCAGGCTGGTCGCCGCGAGCAGCTTGAGGCCGCCCGCGCCGCCCTCGATCGCGCCCGCGCCGAAGATCAGCAGCGGGATGGCGAGCGGCAGCATGACGAGGCCGGCGATCGCGCCCGCGCCGCGCAGCCCCGCGACCAGCGCGCCCGTCGCGACCGCCAGCGCGGCGAGGCCCGGCGTACCGAGCGCCAGCCCGATCTCGACCGTCAGCAGCGCCTCGCCCGGCAAGTCGAGCAGGCCGGCGGCGGCGATCGTCGCCGCCATCAGCGGCGGCGCGAAGGCGAGCCAGTGCGCGGCGATCTTGGCGGCGGCGACCGTGGTGGCGGAGAAGCCGCGCAGCGCGAGCTGGTCGAGCGCGCCCGAATCCATGTCCGGCGCGACCAGCCGCTCGACCGGCAGCAGCGCGGCGAGCAGCGCCGCCGCCCAGATCACGCCGCCGCCGATCCGCGCGAGCAGTTTCTGGTCCGGTCCCACCGCGAAGGGGAACAGGATCGCGACGAGCAGGAAGAAGGCGACGATCAGCGTCGCCCCGCCCGAGGCATAGGCGCGGCGCAGGTCGCGCAGGACCAGCGCGATCACAGCCGCATCTCCCGCGCGTCGGCGAGCGCGAGTGGCTGATGCGTCGCGACCAGCGCGATGCCGCCGCGCGCGCGATGGCCGGCGACCAGCGCCTCCAGCCGCGTGACGGCGGCACTATCGAGGCCGTTGGCCGGCTCGTCGAGCAGCCAGATCGCCGCCTCGCTCGCCAGCACCCGCGCGAAGCCGACGCGGCGGCGCTGGCCGGTCGAGAGCAGGCGCACCGGCACGTCGGCCAGCGGAGCGAGGTCGAGCGCCTCCAGCGCGGCGGCGACGCGCGTCTCCGGCGCGGGCCGGTCATCCAGCCCCGCCCAGAAGCCGAGCGCGGCGGCGACGCTCCGTTCCCCATCCAGCGCGGCGGCCTCGGCCAGCAAGGCGCGCGCCCCGTCATGCGTCACCGCGCCGGCGGCGGGCGGGAGCAGGCCGGCGGCGACGCGGATCAGGCTGGACTTGCCGATGCCGTTCGGGCCGGTGACGACCAGCGCCTCGCCTGCTTCCAGCGCGAAGGACAATTCCTCGAACAGCGTCCGCCCGCGCCGGGCGCAGGCCACGCGATCGAACGCCAGCCGCGCGCTCAATCCGCCACCGCGTCTTCCAGCGCGTGCATGTCGTCGTCGGACAGGCCGAAATGGTGCCCGATCTCGTGGATCGTGACATGCGTGACGAGATCGTCGAGCCGTACCCCCGTCTCGCACCATTCGGCCAGGATCGCCTGGCGATAGAGGAAGATGCGATCGGGCAGTATCCCCGAATCGAGCGAGGATTTCTCCCCCAGCGGGCGGCCGTGATAAAGGCCGGTCAGGTCGAGCGGATGCTCGATGCCCATCGCGGCGAGCGTCTCGTCGTCGGCATATTCCTCGACCGCGAGCACGATATCGCCGAGATGCGCGCGGAACGCGGCCGGCAGGCGCGCGATCACGCTGCGCGCATGCGCCTCGATCGCGTCCGCCGAGGGCGCCTCCCCCATAGCCTCTTGCCCGTCCATGCCGATCGCCATACCCGTGAGGCGGCCAAGGCGGCAAGGAGAGCATGATGATCGAGGCGCTGAGCGAGGCGGAACGGGCGGATGCGCTCGATGGCCTGCCGGACTGGGATTATGACGAGGGGCGCGACGCGATCACTCGCTCGATCGTGTTCACCGATTTCGCCGAGGCGTTCGGCTTCATGACGCAGGTCGCGCTGATCGCGGAGAAGATGGACCACCATCCCGAATGGACCAACGTGTGGAACCGGGTGGAGATATTGCTCACCACCCATGACGCGGGCGGCCTTTCCTCACGCGATGTCGAACTGGCGGAAGCGATCGATTCGATTTTGGACGGATAGGAGTTATTCCCGTCCCAGCGCGCCTGAGCGCATCATCCTGCGCAGGCGGCCGGGCATCCAGCGCGCGGCGAAGGCGAGGCGGCGGGCGGTCTTGCCGATCACGGCATGAACGCGGTCGCCGTGCACCGCATCCCATGCGGCTTGCGCGACCGTCTCGACCGGCGTGAACTCCAGCCCGGCATCGACCACCGCGTCGCGCGCGGTGCGGTTCGTGTCGGGGATCGGCGTGCTCAGGATAGCGGTGTCGATGAAGCCCGGCAGCAGGTCGCGCACCTTGATGCCGTCGGCGGCCCATTCACCGTCCAGCGCCTCGGTCAACCCCCGCACCGCGAACTTGGTGGCGGAATAAAGCGCCAGCCCCGCCGAGCCGTAGATCGCGGAGGCCGAAGCGGTGTTGAGCAGGCATGACCCCGGCGTCGCCCTGAGCCAGGGATAAGCAACGCGCGCGCCATAAGCGACGCCGCGGAAATTGATGTCGATCACGCGATCCAGCGCGGCGCGGTCGATCGTGCCGAATGCGCCACCCTGGCCGATGCCGGCGTTGTTGAACAACACGTCGAGTCGCCCACCGCTGGTCGTGGTGAACGCGGCGAGCGCCTCCTCCCACCCGGCCATGTCGCGCACATCGAGATGATAGGTGGAAGTGCGCTCCGCCGGCAGCATCGCGGCGGTGGCGGCCAGCCCCCCGTCATCGATATCCGCCAGCCCGACGCGCCAGCCGCGCGCGGAGAACAGAAGCGCCACCGCGCGCCCGATCCCCGATGCGCCGCCGGTGATGAAAATCGCCTTCATGCCGCACTCCCCCTGATCCGGCCGGGGAGAGTAAGCGGTCTTCTCGCCGCCGTCACCCCGGCGTGCGGCCGGGATGACAGGGAGCGGCATCACGCGTTACTGGCTCAGCACCACCGTCACGGCGCGGCGGTTCTGCGCCCAGGCTTCCTCGTCCGAGCCGAGCGCGATCGGGCGTTCCTTGCCGTAGCTGATCGTGGTGATGCGCGAGGCGTCCACGCCGCGGCTGGCGAGATAGTTCTTCGCCGCATTGGCGCGGCGGTCGCCGAGCGCGAGGTTGTATTCGCGCGTGCCGCGCTCGTCGCAATGGCCCTCGATCGTGATGCGCACGTTGGGATAGCGGGCGAGCCACGTCACCTGCGTATCGAGGATGCCGCGCGCGGTGTCGTCGATGTCGGACTGGTCGAGCCCGAAATGCACCGTGTCACTCGTCACCGAGCGCTTGAAATCGGCCGACGAGCCGGGGACCACGGCGTCGCCCACCGGGCCTTGCGGGCCGGTCGGCTGGGTCTGCTCCGGCGCCGCGCCGGGGGCGGGGGGCAGCACGTCGGGGTGCTTCTTCGAGCAGGCGGCGGTCGCCACCAGCGCGGTCGCCATCAGCAGCGTGGTCGTCAGTCTTGCCATGAGTTCTTCTCCTGAAAATCCCTTGTTCCCCGCGCCCCCGCAAAGTTCAAGGCCGAAGCGGACCCCAGCCCGGATCGGAGCCGTCGAGCGGGGTCGGAATGCGCCGCTCGTTCACGCCCGTCAGGTCAACCGACCACAAATCTGCCTTGCCGGCATTGCCGCGCCCTTGCCGGAAGAACATCAGCACGCGCCCGTTGGGCGACCAGCTCGGCCCTTCGTCCTGCCAGGAATTGGTCAGCAGTTTCTCGCCCGATCCGTTCGGGCTCATGATGCCGATGCGGAAAGCGCCGCCGATCCTGGTGAAGGCGATGAGGTCGCCGCGCGGACTCCATACCGGCGTCGCATAGCGACCGCCGCCGAAGCTGATGCGATGCTGGTCCGATCCGTCGGCGTTCATCACGTAGAGCTGCTGCGTGCCCGAACGATCGCTCTCGAACACGATCTTCGACCCGTCGGGCGAATAGCTGCCGCCGGTGCTGATGCCCGGCGAATTGGTCAGCCGCTGCGGCGTGCCGCCGCTCGTCGGCACGCGATAGATATTGGTGTTCGCGCCCGTCGACATCGAGAAGATGATCCACCGCCCGTCCGGCGAGAAACGCGGCGCGAACGTCAGCCGCTCGGGGCTGGTCACCAGATGCTGCGTGCCGGAGCCGATATTATAGACGTAGATCGCCGGCTTGTCGTTGATGAAGCTCATATAGACGATCGACTGCTGGTTCGGCGCGAAGCGCGGCGTCAGCACGATCGACTGGCCGTTGGTGAGGAAGCGGTGGTTGGCGCCGTCCTGATCCATGATCGCGAGCCGCTTGGTGCGGTGCGCCTTCGGCCCGGTTTCGGATACATAGACGACGCGACTGTCGAAATACGGCCCCTCGCCGGTGAGCCGGGTATAGACCATGTCGGCGCATTTGTGCCCCGCGCGCCGCCATTCGGACGGCGGCACGACGAAGCCCTGTCGCATCAGCTCGGTCTGCGCCGACACGTCGTAGAGATAACAGCCGACCGTCAGCGTGCCGTCGCCGTTGGCGCGAATGAAGCCCTGCACCAGCGCCTGCGCGCCCGACCCGCCCCAATAGGAGAAGGCGGGCTGCGTCACCTCGGGATACATCACGGTGCGAAGCTGCGCGGGCGGCAGCGGGGTGAACAGGCCGGAACTCTTGAGGTCGTTGGTGACGATGTCGGCGAGCTGGCGGCCGAGCGCGTCGGTCGATCCGGCCGGGGTGTTCATCACCTGTGTCGTCGGCATCGCCGGGATGGCGATCGGCATCGGCGCGGAGATGCCCCCGGTCACCGATACTTCGAGCGGCGGCGGCGTGGCGCCCGGCTGCTGCGCCGCCGGCGGCTGCGCAGGCGGATTGAGCGGCGTGGGCGGCACATCCTGCGCTGGCGCTGCGCTGGCCAGCAACATGACGGAGAGAAGGGCGATGCTACGCATGGACAGGGCCTTTCCTTTCAATTTCATGCCCCGCTTCTCCCGGCGCGGCTGGTTCGCGAAAGCTCGGCGCGATCACCGGAGCTTCCACTGATAATTGATGTTGTTCCACCCCCCGTTTGGCGTGGAATAGAATTGCGGCGGCAGCTTCAGCGGCGAGCAGCCCTTGAACGCGGCGACGCCCAGATCGTGGACGCGCTGCGCGTAGCGCCGGTTCTCGTCGTTGATCCCCGTCTGGCGCACCACGGTGGGCGTGGCGGCGAGCGTGCCATCCGGGTTGAGCCTGAGGTTCAGCGTGGTGACGATCTCGTTCGCGCCGGGGCCGGGATCGACCTGCCGGTCGGCGCACGGCTGGATCTGTCGCGCGATCGCCTGAACGATCGAGGCGAGCGCGGCGGAGTCGATCTTCGCGGCCTGCGGCGTCTGGCTGGTCGATCTGGTCGCGTCGCTGGTCAGCCCCTTGAGGAAGTCGGGGCCGAGCCGGCTGCCGCGCGGGCGCGCCGCCTTGGACTCGGCCGTCTTGCCGGTGCCCTGCGCCTTGGCGGGCGGGGTCTTCTCCGGCCTGGCGGCCGCGGCCGTCTCATGCTTCTTCGGCTCGGGTTTCGCGGCGGTCTTTTCGACGGCCGGCGGCTCCTTCCTAGGCTTCGGCTGGGGCTTTGGTTCCGGCTTGGGCGCGGGAGCCGGCTTCGGCGCGGGTTTTACCGGGGCGGGTTTCGGCTCCGGCCTGGGCGCCGGCTGCGGCTTGGGTTCCGGCTTCGGCTCGGGCGCGGCCTCGACCGGGGCAGGGGGAGCGGCGTCCTCCGGCTCGCCCTGATCGGGGGCGACCGACTGGGCCGGCGGGGTCTTGGCCTGCGGCGCGGCGGCTTCCAGCCCGACGTCCTTGACCAGACTGACCTCGACCGGCTCCTGCTTCAGCTTGAGCGGGTTGGGCGTGGCGAGGAAGCCGACCGACAGCAGGCCGAACAGCACGATGTGCCCGGCGACGGCCAGCCCCAGCCCGATTTTCTCCGCCCGATCCACCAGGTCAATCCTCGCCGACCGTCACCAGCGCAACGCGGTTCAGCCCCGCCCGGTTCAGCTCGCCCATCACGCGCATCACCCGGCCATAGTCCAGTGCCTTGTCCGCGCGCAGGAACACCTGCGGCGGCTGGCCGCCGGCCGGCGCGTGCGCGGCGATCGCCTCCAGCCGCTGGGGAAGCTGCTGCTCGCTCACCTCCTCCTTGGCGATGAAGATGCGGCCCATCGTGTCGATCGATATCTCGGTCGGCTGCTGCTCCTGGTCGAGCGGCTTGGCGCGGCTGTCCGGCAGGTTGACCGGCACGCCCGCCGTCAGCAGCGGCGCCGTCACCATGAAGATGATGAGCAGCACCAGCATCACGTCGACCAGTGGCGTGACGTTGATGTCCGCCATCGGCGCGCGCCGCCGGCCGCTTCGCTGCGAGGGGAGTTGCATCGACATCGGCTCAGCGCTCGCGATCGAGCTGGCGGCTCAGCGTGGCGTGGAAACCGTCGGCGAAGCGGTTCAGCCGCGCCTCGATCCGGTTGATGCCGTGGCTGAAGCGATTGTACGCGATCACCGCCGGGATCGCCGCGAACAGGCCGATCGCGGTGGCGAACAGCGCCTCCGCGATGCCCGGCGCGACCACCGCGAGGCTGGTGTTCTGCTGGCTGGCGATCGAGGTGAAGCTGCGCATGATGCCCCATACCGTGCCGAACAGCCCGACGAACGGCGCGACCGAGCCGACCGTCGCGAGGATGTTGAGCCGATCCGACAGGCGGTCGATTTCGTTTGCCACCGCCGCGCCCATCGCCGTCGCCAGCCGCTCGCGCGTGCCGGCGCGGTCGATCGCGGCGCCCTGCGTCGATCGTCGCCATTCGGCGACCCCGGCGATGAACACCTTCGCGGCGGGCTGGTCGTCGTCGACATGCGCCTTGTAGAAGGCGTCGATATCGTCCGCCTTCCAGAAATCGCGCTCGAACGCCTCGGCCGCGCGCCGGGTGCGGCCGATGCGACGCCAGAACATGAAGATGATCGCCCAGGTCCAGATGCTCGCGGCGAGCAGCCCAAGCATCACCAGCTTCACCACCCAATCCGCCTGGATGAACAGCGCGACCGGCGAAAGCGTGGCGGCGTCGGAATTGAAGAACAGGTTCAAGGCGTCTGGTCCTTCTTGGCCAGTAAGGAGTTGAAACGATCGATCCACGCACCCGGCTGCCGCCGCGGCCGCCCGGAAGGAGCGACCAGCGCCGCGACGACGTCCGCCTCGGCCAGCAAGATATCGCCGCGCATGACTCTCTGATGAATGGATACCGATGCGGCGCGCACTTCGGTGACTTCCGTCTCCACGATCAGCGCATCGTCGAGCCGGGCGGGCGCGGCGTAGCGGATCGTGAGGCTGGCGACGGCATAGGCGCCATCACCCGCCTCGTGCGCGGCGCGCTGGTCGACTCCGGCGAGCCGCAGCATGTCCGATCGCGCGCGCTCCATGAAGCGCAGGTAATTGGCGTGATAGACGACGCCCGACAGGTCGGTGTCCTCGAAATAGACCCGCACGGGGAAGCGATGTGTCGACCCGTCGAAGCGCCCCTCGACGGGTTGGTCCCGGCCGGTCGTCATGCCTTGGGCTGTTAACCGAACCTCGCGGCTTGTGTAACCCCCACGCGGGCTGGATCAGCCGCCGGCGAGCGATTGATCCTGCAATGCGCTCATGTCGACGCGCAGGCGGGGCGGCTTGGCGACCTTCGCCGGCCTCGCCGCGACCGGCACCGGGGCGGGGGCGGCATAGGCGATCACCGGCCGCGTCGCCTCTCCGGTGCGCCATGCGTCATAGGCGCGAAAAAAATCGACGAACGGCCGGTCGAGCGCCGGCAGTTGCTCACCCGCGAACGTCTCGAACGTAGCCGGAGCGATGCCGTCCGCCTGGCCCAGCACCTGCGCGGCGCGGGCGCAGAAGGCGTCGCGTGCGAAATCCTGCGAGAAATAATTGTAGAGCCGCGTCATCGCGTCGTCCTCGCGCGCCTGCCAGTCGCCGCCGGTCGCGCGATATTCCGCCGCGAGCGTCGCCTGCGCCTGCGCGAACGCCGCCTTCTGCCGGGTGAGCAGGTTGTTGTAGCCCTGAACGATCGCCGCCTGTTCCGCGCCGCGACAGGCGAGCGCGGCGACGTTCAGCGCGGCGCGCAGGTGCCATATCGCCGCCGCCGCGCTGAGATTGCGGTTGGGGGTGAGGTAGCTGCCGTCCGACAGCCGCGTCGGGATGGTCATGCCGGGCCGTCCGCCCGCCGGCATCGGTGCGGCCGGGATGGCCTTGGCCGGCGGCGGCGGGGTGGCCGCCACCTGCGATTTCGGATGCGAGGCGCATCCCGCGAGCGACACCGCCAGCGCGGCGGTCGCAACGGATATGGCGGCCCTTTTCATGGCGCTTTCTCCCTCTGTGCGCGGGATTCGGCACTCAAATGGTTAACAAAAGGTTACCGGCGCGGCGAAGCGATCGGAAATGAACGGGAATCAGGCCGCCTTCTTCTCCAGCGCCTGCGCCGCCTCGGCCATCAGCGTCGCGATGATGTCGGCGACCGGCTCCTCCTTCGTCACCATGCCGACCGACTGGCCGGCCATCACGCTGCCATGCTCGACATCGCCGTCGATCACCGCGCGGCGCAGCGCGCCGGCCCAGTAATGCTCGATCTGAAGCTGCGCCTCGGCCATCGCCACTCGGCCCTCGTCCAGCGCCTGCGCCACCTCGCGCTGCTTCTGGGTGAACAATTCGCCGCCGGCATTCTTCAGCGCGCGCACCGGAATGACGGGGAGGCGCGGGTCGATCTGCACCGAGGCGACCGCGTCGCGCGCGCTGGCGCGGATGAACGCCTTCTTGAAGTTGGGATGCGCGATGCTCTCGGTCGCGCAGACGAAGCGCGTGCCGAGCTGCACGCCCGCCGCGCCCATGTCGAGATAGCCCGCGATCGCCTGCCCGCGCCCGATCCCGCCGGCGACGAACACGGGCACGTCGTTCGCGATCTCCGGCAGCATCTCCTGCGCCAGCACGCTGGTGGAGACAGGGCCGATATGCCCGCCGGCCTCCATCCCCTCGATCACCAGCGCGTCGACGCCGGAGCGGATCAGCTTCTTCGCCAGCGCCAGCGTGGGAGCGAAGCAGATGCATTTCGCGCCGGACGCCTTGATCGCCTCCAGGCTGCCCTTGGGCGGCAGGCCGCCGGCGAGGACGACATGGCTCACCTTGTGCTTCGCGCAGACCTCGATCAGTTCGGTCAGTTGCGGGTGCATGGTGATGAGGTTCACGCCAAACGGCTTGCCGGTCAGCCCCTTCGTGCCCGCGATCTCCGCGTCGAGCAGCTCGGGCGTCATCGCGCCGCAGGCGATCACGCCGAAGCCGCCGGCATTGGAGATCGCCGCGACCAGATGCCGCTCCGACACCCAGGACATCGCACCGCCGAGGATCGCGACTTCCGATCCGAGGAAAGCGGCGCCGCGCGCCATGCGCCGTTCGAGGCGCCCGGCGCCGGTGGAGTTCGTCGTCATGCGCGCCGCCCTAGCGTCGAGGCGGGGTTTCGGGCAAGCCATGGTCATGCGTCAGGCCAGCACCGAATTGCGGATCGACACGCCGGGGCAGGGGCTGCACGCGTTCACCGACGCGCTCTGCCGCTGGGTGGCGGGGAGCGGGATCGCCACCGGGCTGCTCACCCTGTTCGTGCGGCACACCTCCGCTTCGCTGCTGGTGCAGGAGAACGCCGCCCCCGCCGCGCGGCGCGATCTGGAGCGCTATTTCGCGCGGATCGCGCCGGAGAGCGCCGATTACGAACATGACGACGAGGGGCCGGACGACATGCCCGCGCATCTCCGCGCCGCGCTCACCCAGACCAGCCTGTCGATCCCGGTGGTCGGCGGTCGGCCCGCCCTGGGGACGTGGCAGGGGGTGTATCTGTTCGAGCATCGCCGTGCGCCCCACCAGCGGCGGGTGGCGGCGCATCTGATCGGCGAATAATCAGAGCGCGGCGATCGCCGTCGCCAGCGCGTCCACCTCGTCCGGGCGGCTGGCCCAATGGGTGACTAGGCGGATCACCCCCGCGCTCCAGTCGTAGAAGCCGTAACCCTTGGCGCGTAGTGCCGCCGCCTCGTCGGGCGTCATGCGCAGGAACAGCTCGTTCGCCTCGACCGGATGGACCAGCCGCCCGCTCGCCGCCCGCGCCAGCCGCGCCGCCGCCGTATTGGCCGCGCGGGCGTTGGCGAGCCACAGGTCGCCGTCCAGCATCGCGTGGATCTGCGCGGCGAGATAGCGGCCCTTCGACAGCAGGTGCCCACCGCGCTTGCGCCGCCGCAGCGCGTCGTCGGCCAGCGCGGGGTCGAAGAACACCAGCGCCTCCGCCGACAGCCCGCCGTTCTTGACGAAGCCGAAGCTCAGCACGTCCACGCCGCGCGTCAGATCGGCCGGGGAGCAGCCGAGATGGACCGCCGCGTTGGCCAGCCGCGCGCCGTCCATATGCACGCGCCAGCCGCGCGTTGCGGCCAGCGTGGCCAGCGCCCGCACCTCGGCGGGCGTATAGACCGTGCCGAGTTCGGTCGCATTGGTCAGCGACAGCGCGCGCGGCTGCACGCGGTGGACGTCGTTCGGAATCGCGTCCGCGACCACCGCGGCCGTCTCCGGCGTCATCTTCGCATCCGCGCCGCCGGCGAGCAGCAGCTTCGCGCCATGGGTATAGAATTCCGGCGCGCCGCATTCGTCGTTCTGGATATGTGCCTCATGATGGCAGATCACCCCGCCATAGGGCGGGCAGATCGTCGCCAGCGCGATCGCATTGGCGACGGTGCCGGTCGGCAGCCACAGCGCCACCGCCTCGCGCCCGAACAACGCGGAGAAACGCGCGTCGAGCGCCTTGCTCAGCCGGTCCCCGTCATAGCCGGAATCGACCGCATCGGCGGCCTGCATCGCCGCGAACACCGCCGGATGCACCGGCGCCACATTGTCGGAGAAGAATTGCATGGGCGGGGTCGTAGCGGGAAGCACGACGGGTAAAAAGCCCCTCCCCTGATAGGGAAGGGCTTTGCCTTGTTCTAGCGTCCCGCCGCGACCGCTGGGCCGTAGAGGATGCCGTTGAACAGCAGCTTGAACGTTGCATAAGGCTGCGCGCGCTGCGTCACTTCCGTGCCCATCGCGAACAGCTTGCCGCGCCCGAGATCGGCGTCGGCGATCGCGACTGTCCCCTTGAGCTTGTCCTGCCCGACCGCCCAGCCGCTGCGCAGCGGCGTTGCCGAATCGAACCATGCGATCGAGGTCGCCCCCGCGCCGAGCGTGAAGGGCTGGTTCTTGTCGAAGAACATATCGACCTTCGGCGTCATGCCGAAGGCGAGCGGCTTGGTCGGATCGACGCTTGCCTGCACGAGCGAGCCGGGAATGTAGAAATCGCGGCTGTCGAGCGCGCCGGTCGAGCCGTCCGCCTTCTTCTTCACCAGCGCGGGCTGGATCGTCGGCGCGAGCAAGGTGGCGAGCGCGTTGGCACCGCCCACGGTGATGACGGTGCCGCCCGCCTTGGCAAAGGCCTCGACCTGCGGCGCGGTCTTGTCCGCCGTCGCATTGCCGAGCCAGTCGCGATATTCGGCCGGGATATCCTCCGGCTTCGGCTGGGCGCTGGCGTAGCCGGCCTTGTACGGGCCGCCGCGCGGGCCGGTGAAGGTGCCGTCGGCGAACAGCAGCACGTCATATTTCGCGTTGAGGTTCCCGGCGTCCAGTTCCTTCGGATAGACGACCGTGAAGGGGAATTCGTACTGTTCGAGCAGCCAGCGGGTCCAGCCCGCCGGGATCACCCCGCCATAGCGATCGACCAGTCCGACGCGGACCGGCCGGAGCGCGATATTCGCGCCGGCCGGGGCCTTGGCCATACGGTATGCGTCGATGCCGAGCGGCGCCGATTCCGCGACGATCCGCGCCGCCTCGGGCGAGGCGGGAATCCAGATCGCGCCGGGGGCGAGCGCCTTGCCCGCCACCTTCGTCGCGCCGGTCAGCCATCGCACCTTCACGCCGGCCTTGAGCAGCCGGTTGGTGAGGATGAAGCTGTTGTTCGCCTCATGCCCGACGATCCAGCCGGCATTGCCCGAACCGATCACCTTGCCCGGCGGCGTGGTCAGCAGGTCGGCGGTGACGCGCTCGAACGGCCCGTCGAAGCCGTCCAGCACGCGATCGAACTGCACGCCCATCTGCCACGCCAGCGTATAGCCGGTGATGTCATAGGGCGCCTTGGGCGGGCCGCCGGGATATTCGGCATCGTGCGGATGGTCCTGCGGCTCGAACATGTCGAGCACGTGCGGGCGATACGCCTGCGCCGTCTTCACCACATAGGAGCCGGCCGGATAGCTTTTGCCCCCTGCGGTGAAGGGCGCGGTGGCGCGCTCGATATCGACGCCGTTCTTCAGCAGCGCGTTGAGGAAGGCGATCGTCGTCGGCATGTCGCGCTGCTGGTCGGGCGGCAGGATATAGCCGCGCGGATCGCGCTTGGCCGGATCGTTGAGGATCGTCTTGTAGAGGCGGGGATCGACCGCCTTCGCGCCGCGCACATATTCGTCCGCTTCCTGCGACTTGTCTCCAGCGGCGGCCTTCACCGCGTCGACGTCCTTCGGCGTGATCGTCCAGCTATCGCGCTTGCCGCGCTCGATCGCCTGATGGCCCATGCGCCAGAAGTTCATCAGCAGCCGCTCGCGGTTGCGCGAGGCATAGTCGAGCACCGCGCGATCGAGCGACCATTGGTATTCGAGGCTGTCTTTCAGATGCCAGTCGCGCGGGCCGATCGGCATCGGCTCGTCGTTGCGCGCGAGCTGCGTGTCGGGGACGAGCGGGATCTTCTCCGGCGTCGGACCGCCGATGATCTCGGTCAACAGGCCGATCGAATTGTGGAAATAGGCGACCGATCGCTCCATCCCGTTATGCCAGGTGGAATAAGGCGCGGCGCTGCGCATCCCCGATCCCGCCTTCTCCTCCGAGACGAGCCGGCTGTGCATCGTCGCGCCAAGCTCCTGAAGCTCGGTCATGATGATCGGGGAGTAATTATAGTTGAACGGATCGCGGAACGGCGGGACGAACACCACCATCCCGGCCGGCCCGGTCTGGTGCTGGTTGAAGATGATCTGCGGGAACCATTCCCGGAACAGCATCCGGTTGACCGCCACCGTCTCCGGCATCTGCGCCATGAAGCTGTCGCGGTTGTTATCGTGGCCGACATACTTCTGGTAGAGGCGCGGGAGCGATTTGAACTCGCGCTTCGCCGGATCGGCGTTGCGCATGTACCAGTCGGCGACGAGTTGCAGCCCGTCGGGATTGTCGTGGCCGAACAGGATGATCGTGTCGTCCAGCAGGCGCTTCGTCTCGGCGTCCTGCCCGGTGAGCATCCGGTAGAGCACATGGATCTGGCTCTGCGTCGTCACCGTCTCGGTGGCGTGAAGGCCGGCGTCGATCCACACCACCGCGCGGCCCTCGGCGGCGAGCGCCTTCGCCTGCGCCTCGTCCACCCCTTCCGCCTTGGCGAGCTTGCGCGCGATCTCGCGATAATGGTCGAGCTTCGCGAGGTTGGCGGGGGAGGAGACGATCGCCACCCACATCGTGCGCCCCTCGGCGGACTTGCCGATGTCGATCAGCTTCATCCGGTCGGACTGCGCGGCGAGCGTCTTCAGATATTTTTCATAGGCGTCGTAATTGGCGAGATAATAATCGCTGCCCGGCTCGGTCGGGAACGCTTCCGCCGGCGAGGGGAGCGCGCCCGCCTTTGCCGTGATCGCCGCCGCCGGCGCCGCGCCCGCCTGCGGCGGCGCGACCGCGATCAGCGCCGCGCCGATCAGATAGCTCGTCTTCATCTCCAGCCCCTTTTTCGCTCTCGTTCGTCTTTCTAGACGGAGAAGTAGCGGGGAACCCTACCCCGGCGAGCGAAAAATGTCGGGGACTACAGCGTCGTGAAGCTCTTGCTGGTGATGAGCCAGCCGCTTTCGTCCTCGATCAGATGGAAGCGATCGAGGAAGGCGAAGCGGCCAGCGAACCCGGTCGAATGCACCGCCCCGGCGGCGACGCGGCCGTTGACCGTCAGCTCGATCACCTGCGCGGCGAAGCCGGCATGGTCGATCCCGGCGGCGGCGATCCCGGCCACGTCGTCGAGAAACGGCTCCGGCCCGCCGACCAGCAACTTGCCGTCGAGGTCGCCCGCCATCACCGCGCGCGGGTGGAAGCAGCGCGCGAGCAGCTCGCGGTCGAGCCGCCTGCAACCCTCGGCATAGGCATCAAGCACATCGCGCGGCGTGGTGAAACTCATCGCATGTTCTTTCCACGCGTCACCGCGCCGCTTTCGATCAGCAGCAGCAGGACGAAGCTCGCCGCGATCATCGCCGCGCAGAAGGCGAGCATCACCCCCGCGCCCGCGCTCCCCAATATCCGCCCGGTGATGACCGGCCCGATCGAGGTGCCGAAGCCGATCACCATGTTGATCCACGCCATGATCCCGCCGCTCGTGTCACGGGCGGCGATCGCGGCGAGGATGAAGGGCAGGGTGAAGGTCCAGGAGAATTTGAAGGCATAGGCCGCGCCGGCGAAGGCGGTCATGTCGAGCCGCCCGAGCAGCATCAGCACCGCGCCGAACAGCAGGGCATAGCCGGCCGATAGCGCCATCCACCGCTTCGCCCGTCCGCCGAGGAAAGTCGCCAGCAGCGCCCCCGCGATGCCGAGCAGCGAGGCGATCGCTATCGTGTCCGCCACCGGCAGCGGCTTCAGCCCGGAGCGCGCGGCGATCACCGACATGAACGCCCAGCTTCCGCCCAGCCCGATATAGAAAGCCAGCACCGCGATCATCGCCACGGCGGGGAGCAGCAGGCCGCCCCGGCGCCCATCGCCGTGCGTCGGCTCGATCGTCGGCGCGTCGAAGCGGAAGGCGAGTGGAAAGGCGGTGGCCATCATCGCCGCCATCAGCAGGTAGAAGGCATTCAGCCCGAAACCGGCGAACAGGCGCGGTAGCAGCGACAGGCCGATCGCCCCGAGCACCAATTGCCCCGCGATCCACCAGCCGAACAGCCGGTCGCGATTGGCCGACGCCCCGGCGGCATTGAGGCACAGCAGCATCAGCGCGCCGCCCGCCATCGCCGTCACCAGCCGCGTCGCGAACAGGAGCGCGATGCCCGGCGCGACGGTCGACAGCAGATTGCCCGCGACGAACACCGCCGCCGCGACGGTCGCGATCTTGCGCGACGTGAAGCGGCGCATCCACCACAAGGCGGGCAGGGAGGCGAGGCTGATGCCCCCCAGCTCGAACAGGAAGTAGTTGCCGACATTGGCCGGCGTCAGTCCGCGCTCGGCGATGAGCTGCGTCGTCAGCACCGGCGCGACGAGCAGCGCCAGCGGCACGATCGCGCTGAAGATCACGATGCGCGCCACCATGCCCCGGCTTTCCGGCGCCGGGCCGGTATCGGCGGAGGGCGGCGGCAGCAAGGAATCGATCGCGGTCGACATGGACGCTCCCTCCCTTCAGGCCCGCGCGGCGAAATCCAGCGTCTCGGCCTGCTCGACGAGCAGCCGGCGCTGGAGCGCGCGCATCGCGTCGCCGGGCTGCTGCGCGCGGACGAACTCGAGCACCGGATCGGCCACGGCGGAACGCACGCCGGCCAGTTCCTCGATCAGCGCATGGGCGCAGAACGGGACATAGACCTCCGAATAGCCGCCCTCGTGGATCGCGACGAGCCGGCCGCCGCACAATTCGTCGGCCAGCGCCTTCGCCCGCGCCATCATCGCGCGGAACGTCTCGCTGTGCGCCAGCATCCGGGCGAGCGGATCGAGCGCGTTGGCGTCCACCCCGCTGGCGATCACGATCAGTTCGGGCCGGTAGCGGCGCAGCGCCGGCGCGACGATCAGGTCGAGCGCGTTGAGATAGGCCTGGTCGCCGCCGCCGGGCAGCAGCGGCACGTTGAGATTATAGCCCTCGCCGCGCCCGCTGCCGCGTTCCGACGCCGCGCCGGAGTTGATCGGATAGCAATTGTCCTGATGGAGCGAGATCGTCAGCACGTCCGGCCGGTCGCGGAAGATCGCCTCCGTGCCGTTGCCGTGATGCACGTCCCAGTCGAGGATCGCGACGCGCGACAATTGGTGGCGCGCGATCGCCGCCTCCACCGCGATCGCGCCATTGGCGAGCAGGCAGAAGCCATAGCCCTGATCGGGCAGGCAATGATGCCCCGGCGGGCGCGTCATCGCATAGGCATTGTCGAGCGCGCCGGTCAGCACCGCCTCCACCGCCGCGACGGCGAGGCCGGTGGATAGCCGGGCGATGTCATAGCCGCCGGGGCCGAAGCTGCCGTCCGGCCCGACGCTGCCGCCGCCGCCCGCGCTCATCGCCGCGAAGCGATCGAGATAGTCGCGCGGGTGGACGCGGCGCAGCGCCTCATCGTCGGCGGGCTCGGCGCCGCGCCGGTCGAGCTTCGCCATCACCCCCGACACTTCGAGCAGCGAGACGATGCGCCGCTTGGGATCGGGCGCCTCGGCCATGAAATTGCCGTTGGAGGGTTGCACCCAGCCGCCCGCCGGGATGTTCCCGGTGTGGATCGCGCCGAAATGCCACAAGGTGCGCTCGTCGTGGAAGAAGCCGGTTGCCATCGCGCCGCTATTTCCCGTCGGTCGCGAGGTTGAAGTCGCCGGCGGCGCGGATGCGCGCGACGATCCTGGGGTCCTTCAGCTCCGCCGCGCTGTAGTTCATCTTGAAATCGACCTGATCCTCGTAGCCGCCCGGCTCGTAGATCAGCAGGTTCCTCATCGGCTTGCCGCCGACGACGCGGACGCTGTGCACCGTGTTGGGCGGGATGAAGATCGCCTCGCCCCGATGCAGCACATGCGTCTCGCCCTCGACCGTCCATTCCACCTCGCCGCCGAGCACGTAGAAGGTTTCGGCATGGTGCCGGTGGAAATGCGGCGGCACCTTGAAATCGGCGTTCCAGTCCGAGGTGATGACGTTGTAGCGCCCCTCGCTGACATTGTTGGGCACGACGACCTCGACGTTCGCCACCCCATCCTCCTGGAAGGTGCGGCGCTTGCCATCGAGCGAGAAATAATAGCCGTGCGGGCGGCCGGCGTTGACGGTCGCGCGCGGCTGCTCGTCCTGCGCCCACCCGTATCCGGCGGCGAGGCCCGCCGCGCCGAGCGCCACGATCGCGGCGGCGGCCAGCCCGCTCTTCATGCCATGCGGCATCGCACCCTCTCCCCTTTTGAATCGCGATAAAGTTTGACGACAAATTTAATAAGGCGCAAGCGGCAATGAAGAATTATAGAGCGTATTGCGCTTCCATCGAAGCGATAATAGTTTTATATCAATCTAAATTGCCGCGCAATCGCGATTCAGCGCGGGGGCTGGAGAGAATGATGACCGAATCCGCGTTCAATCCGTCCGGCGTGCGCCACCCGCTCGATCCGCTCGACGCGCGCGAGATCGCGGCGGCCTGCGCGGCGGTGCGCGCGCATGACGATGCCGGCCTGCACCTGCGCTTCGTCAACGTCGAGTTGGACGAGCCGCACAAGGATCGCGTGATGGCGTGGCGCGTCGGCGAGCCGATCCCGCGCGTCGCCTTCGCGGTGGTGCTGCGCCGCGACACCGGCGCGGCGTTCGAGGCGCGGGTCGATCTCGCGCGCGGGGTGGTCACCGAATGGCGCGCGCTGGCGCAGGACGCGGCGCCGTTCGGCCAGCCGGCGGTGATGCTGGAGGAGTTCCAGGCCGTCGAGCGCGCGGTGAAGAAGGATCTTGCGTGGCGCGCGGCGGTCGCGCGGCGCGGGCTGAGCGAGGCGGAGATCGATCTGGTGCAGGTCGATCCCTTCTCCGCCGGCCATTTCGGCTATGCGGAGGAGGCGGGGAAGCGCTGCGTCCGCGCGGTCTCTTATTATCGCGAGCAGCCCAACGACAACGGCTATGCCCATCCGATCGAGGGGCTGGTCGCGGTGGTCGATCTCAACCGCGAGGAGATCGTCACCCTGGTCGACGAGCCGGAGATCGTGCCGATCCCGAGGAAGAAGCGCAATTACGAGGCGAAGGACCTGCCCCCGCCGCGCACCGGGCTGAAGCCGCTGCACATCCTCCAGCCGGAAGGGCCGAGCTTCACCGTCGACGGATGGAAGGTCGAATGGCAGAAATGGTCGTTCCGCGTCGGCTTCACGCCGCGCGAGGGGCTGGTGCTGCATCAGCTCGGTTACGAGGATGGCGGGCGGGTGCGGCCGATCATCTATCGCGCCAGCGTCACCGAGATGGTCGTGCCCTATGCCGATCCCACCGCCAACCATTATTGGAAAAGCGCGTTCGACGCCGGCGAATATGGGCTGGGGCGGCTGGCCAACGCGCTGGAGCTGGGCTGCGACTGCCTCGGCCACATCCATTATTTCGACGTGCCGGCGGTGGACGATCTCGGGCGGCCGATGGTGATGAGGAACGCCATCTGCATGCACGAGGAGGATTATGGCATCCTGTGGAAGCACAACGAGTTCCGCACTGGCGTGCACGAGACGCGGCGCTCGCGGCGGCTGGTCATCAGCTTCTTCGCGACGGTCGGCAATTACGATTACGGCTTCTACTGGTATCTCTATCAGGACGGCACGATCCAGCTCGAGGCGAAGCTGACCGGGATCATCCAGACGGCGGCGGTCGCGCCGGGTAAGCCCTATCCGTGGGGCGGGATGGTCGACGAGGGGCTGGGCGGGCCGACGCACCAGCATTTCTTCAACGTGCGGATGCACATGATGGTGGACGGCGACGAGGGCAACAGCGTCTCGGAGCATGAATTCCATCCGCGCCCGTGGGGGACGGACAATCCGCACGGCAACGTCTTCGATCTGGTCAGCCGCCCGTTGCTGCGCGAGCGCGACGCGGCGCGCGAGGCGGACGGGCGGGCGGGGCGCTACTGGAAGGTGTCCAATCCCAACCGCGTCAATTCCGTCGGCGGCGCGCCGGCCTATAAGGTGGTCGTCCAGCCGACGCCCCTGATGCTGGCGCAGCCGGGCAGCTACGTCCACGCGCGCGGCGGCTTCGCGACGAAGCACATCTGGGTCACGCCCTATGATCCGGCGGAGCGCTATGCCAGCGGCGACTATCCCAACCAGCACCAGGGCGGCGACGGCCTGCCGCGCTACGTCGAGGCCAATCGCGGCATCGACAACACCGATATCGTGCTGTGGCACAGCTTCGGCCACACGCACGTCTGCAAGCCGGAGGACTTTCCGGTGATGCCGGTCGAATATGCCGGCTTCATGCTCAAGCCGAACGGCTTCTTCGCGGCGAACGCGGGGATCGACGTCCCCTCCGACCGCGACGCGGCGAGCGTCCGCCACGGGCGGGAAGGGGGCTGCTGCGGCGAGTGACCCGGCGACGCGCGGCGGCGGTTATTTCGCCCCGTCGCGCGTCAGCAACTGTCCGATCGTGTAGAGCTTCCCGGTCTTCATCACCTTGCGGACCTTGCTGGCGTTGGTGATGTCCTCCAGCGGGTTGCCCTCGACGAAGACGAGATCGGCGATCTTGCCCGGCTCGACCGTGCCGAGGTCCGCACCCTCGCCGAGCAGCTCGGCCGGCACGGCGGTCGCGCTGCGCAGCGCCTCGAACGGCGTGAGGCCGGCCTTCACCTCCTGCACCAGCTCGTTGTGGGTGTTGATGCCGATCGGGGTGAAGGGCGAATCCGTCCCCACCACGATCTTGCCGCCGGCGTGGAAGATCCTGGCGATCGACTGGCGGATGTTGTTCGCCAGCACCTCCGCGCCCGGCCCATTGGCGAAGCTCATGATCGGCCCCTCACGCACCCATATGGGTTGCAGCGCCTCGCGCGCCCTGGCGATCGTCGGATCGTGATCGACCAGCTCGGCGGTGGGCGTGAACAGCGAGATCGTCGGCGTCACCGTCATCCCGGATTTCGCGATGATATCGACCGCATCCTGATAGGCGATGTTGAGCTGGCTCGCCTTCGCCGAATAGCCGCGCCCGGCACCGTTGCCGTCGAGATGCTCGACGCTGTCGCTGCCGAACAGCGCGGCGGGATAGATTTCGTGGCTGGTGACGGGGAGGCCGGCGGCATGCGCGGCGGCGACGATCTCCTGCCGCACCGGCTCGGCGGTGTGGACGTAGCTTTTTATCATGTCGTAGCCGAGCAGCTTCGCCAGCCCGATCTGCCGGTCCACCTCCGCGCGATTGGCGACCGGCGTGCCCATTTCCCAGACGGTGCGCTCGCCGTCGAGGATATAGCCGGTCACGAACATGTTCGGGCCGGGCCTGCGGCCCGCGGCGATCGCCTCCTTTTCCTCGATGACGTCGCCGGGCACGTTGCCGGGGCTGCGGACCGTGGTGATGCCCCAGGCAAGGTAGAGCCGCCCGAAGCTCGATCCATATTCCTTGATGAGATGAACGTGCATGTCCATCAGGCCGGGCATGACCGTCAGGTTCGATGCGTCGACGAAGCGGCCCTGCACCGGCCGTTCGCCGTGCGGCGCGATCGAGCGGATGCGGCTGCCGTCGATCACGATGTCCATGTCGCGGCGCGCCTTGTCGGTCACGCCGTCGACCAGCATCCCGGCGCGGATCGTCGTCACGCCCTCGCCGCGCGCGGCGGTCCATTGCAGCGGCAGCGCCACCTTGCGCGCCGCGCCGCCCGCCGCCGGGATCAGTTGCAGATAGCCGCCGGTGGCGACCAGCAGCGTCCGCGAATCTGCGCTCCAGCTCAGCCCGGTCGGGATCGTGTCGGAAAGCTTGCGCGGCGCGCCCGCCGGGCCGCCGTCGGGCGCGGCGGGCTGGACATAGAGCGCGCTGTCCATCTGATAGGCGTAGAGCTTGCCGTCCGGCGACAGCACCGGCCCGTCGCCCGAGCGGTTGCCGACCGAGCGGCCCGGCACCAGCGACACCGCGCGCGCCTTGCCGCCGCCGTCCACCGGGACGATCGACAGCTCGTTATAGCCGCCGACGACATAGGATTGCGAATCCGACGCGTTGCGCAGCGTCGAGACGATCAGCGACTTCCCGTCCGGCGTGAAGGCCGGATAGCCGGGGCTGGAGCCGGCCTCCTTGATCTGGCGATCCTGCTTCGTCGCGAGATCGAGGACATGGGCCAGCTCGGTATAGGCGCCGGTCGCGTCGACATAGACGATGCTCTTGCCGTCCGGCGACCATGACGGGCGCATCTCCGCGCCCGGCGCATCGGTCAGCCGCTCGTGCCTGCCGGTGGCGAGATCGACCGTCCACAGGTCGAGCGAGCCTTCGCGGTCGCTGGCATAAGCCAGCCTGTCGCCCTTTGGGGACCAGGCGGGGTCGACCACCACATAAGGGCCGCCGTCGGTCAGCCGGCGGGGCTTGCCGCCGATCGGCATGACATAGAGGTCGCCGAGCGCGGTGAACGCCACCTGCCGGCCGTCCGGCGACAGCACCGCGCGCTGCACGCCGGTCACCGGGCGCGCGGTGGGCGAATCGAGCACGGCATGGCGCTTGGCATAGTCGGGGCGGCGCACCTTCAGCGCGGCGGCGAAGGGCACGACCGTCTCGCCGCCGTCCGCCCCGCGCCGGTTGAGCTTGCCGTTGGCGGCATAGAGCAGGTCGCCGCCCGGCAGCCACGCGGCGCGGAACGGATGGATGTCCTGCCCCTCGATGAAGGGCTGGTCGTCCTTCATCAGCACCGCCTTGCCATCCGCGATGCGCGCCCACAGCACATGCCTGCCGTCCGTCGTCCACGTCGGGGTGCCCATCGGCACGTTCATGCCGAACGCCATCACGTTCGCCTTCGCAGCGAGCGTCTCATGCCCCTGCATGTCCGCGACATAGATGCCGGTCGCGCCCATCCGGTCCGAGACATAGGCGATGCGCGTGCCGTCCGGCGACCAGCTCGCGCGGCTGTTACCACCGGGGCCGTTGCTGAGCTTCCTGACTTTGCCGTCGACGATGTTGCGCGCCCAGATGTCGAACTTGCCGTCGCGGCTGGAGGTGAAGGCGAGCCATTTGCCGTCCGGCGACCATGCCGGCTCGCGCTCCTCATAAGGCTCTTTCGCGGCCGGGTGCGCCTGCGTGCCGTCCGGCGCGATCAGCCAGATGCAGTAATGGCCGTCGCGGTTCGACTGGAAGGCGATCCATTTGCCGTCCGGCGACCAGCTCGGCTGGCGCCCGTCATAGAGCGCGTCGGTGATCGCGGTCGCCGCGCCGCCGCTCGCGGGCATGACATAGAGCACGCCCTGCAGATCGAACACGATGCGCCGTCCGTCCGGCGACAGCGCGAAGGCGAGGTGGGTGCCCTCGGAAACCGTGATCGATATCGGCGCGGCCGCTTGCGCCGCCGGCGCGAGGCCGCCCGTGGTCAGCGTCGCCAGCGCGAGCAGGCTCGCCCCGATCATCGCATGTGGCTTCATCGAATCCGCCCCTTCGCCATCTTTCCTGCGCCCTCCGGCGCGCCGGGGACTCGGGTGTTTGACAGCATGGATATCGTTTGCTGTCAAATCATAACCTTGGATAAGGCCGTGCGTTACGTTTCGTATGACGATGCATAAAAGGTCTGTGTTAATTCAAGGTAACATGCTGATTCACATGAAGTATTTTCTCTGGCAAAATTTCGCGCAAAACAAGTTGGTCAACAAACGATTTTTTATTGACGGTGATTTGCGTCGCGCATAGCATCGTGAGCGGGAACAGGATGCCGGCGACCCGATCGGGCGCCGTCAGAATGGGGAGGAAAAACTATGCGGCATATCCATTCCGCGCTCCGGGCCACCGCATCGGCCCTGGCGCTCGTGTCGGCCGTTCCGGCCTTCGCGCAATCGGGCAATGATGCCCAGCCACAGGGCGCGTCGGCGCAGAACGGCGGCATCCCGGACATCATCGTCACCGCCACCAAGCAGGCGGAGGCGCTCAGCAAGGTGCCGATCAGCATTTCGGCGCTGTCGCAGGAGCAGCTCGACCAGCAATCGGTCCGCACCTTCCGCGACATCGCGACGCTGACGCCGGGCGTCACCTTCACGCCGGGATCGCACGGCAACGGCGCGGCGAGCGACGTGTCGATCCGCGGCATCTCCTCCGGCTCGGGCACCGCGACGGTCGGCGTCTATATCGACGAGACGCCGGTGCAGGTGCGCCCCAGCGGCAATTACGATTCGAGCAACCCCTATCCGCGCATCTTCGACCTCGACCGCGTGGAGATCCTGCGCGGGCCGCAGGGCACGCTGTTCGGCGCGGGATCGGAGGGCGGCACGATCCGCTTCATCACGCCCGAGCCAAGCCTGACCCAGTATAGCGTCTATGGCCGCAGCGAGATGGCGATGACCAAGGGCGGCGACCCCAGCTACGAGGCGGGCGTCGCGGTCGGCGGGCCGATCATCGAGGACAAGCTGGGCTTCCGCGTCAGCGTCTGGGCGCGGCACGACGGCGGCTATGTCGACAAGGTCGACTGGTTCGACCGCAAGGACGTGGCGAAGAACGTCGACTGGAACAACGCGCTCGTCGCGCGCGCCGCGCTGAAATGGCAGCCCGCCCCGAACGTCACGATCACGCCGTCGATCTTCTACCAGAAATCGCACGCCAACGATTCGTCGGTGTTCTGGAAGGCCTATTCCAATCCCGGCCAGAACCAGTTCGTCACCGCCAATCAGGTGCGCGCGCCCAACGACGACACCTTCTGGCTGCCGTCGCTGAAGGTGAACGTCGATGTCGGCGCGGTGACGTTCGTGTCGGACAGCTCGTTCCTGCACCGCGACAACAACAATATCTACGATTCGACCACACTGGACATCTCGTCCTTCACGTCGATCTTCGGCCATCCGGTCGACACGATCCCGCCGCCCGAGGCGCTGCGCAACGTCTATTCCCCCGCCTATCTGACGGCGGGGCAGCGCACCTTCACGCAGGAATTCCGATTGCAGAGCAACAATCCCGCGGCGCGGATCACCTGGGTGCTCGGCGCCTATTACCAGCATGCCAAGCAAACGAGCTCCTATGACGTGCAGAGCACGTTCATCAACCAGATCCTGAGCTTCGCGGCCGGCGCTCCGCTCACGATCGGGCAGATTTTCGGCACCAACCTCTATAACGGGCGCTATCTGCTCTATTCGCAGGGCTCGCTGGTGGATGAGGAACTGGCGGCGTTCGGTCAGGTCAATTTCAAGCTGACCGACACGCTGACGCTGACCGCCGGCGCGCGCGCCTCGAAGCTGACCTATAACAACAACACCTTCTCCGCCGGCCCGGTCGCGGGCGGCGCGGGCACCTACAATGTTTCCCACGCCTCGGCCAAGCCGGTGACGCCGAAGTTCGGCGTGTCGTGGCAGGCGACACCCGACACGTTGATCTACGCCTCCGCCTCCAAGGGCTTCCGCCCCGGCTCCTCGACCAGTCAGGTTTCGGCCCAGTGCGATGCCGACCTCGCCGCGCTCGGCTTCACCTCGGCGCCGCGTCAGATCAAGCCGGACTCGGTATGGAGCTATGAGGCCGGCGCCAAGACCAAGATGTTCGGCGGCCGGCTGGTGATGGACGGCAGCGTCTATCGCATCGACTGGACCGATATCCAGTCGGGCGTGACCTTGCCGAACTGCAACACGCCGTTCGCCGCCAATTTCGGCAACGCGCGCAGTCAGGGCTTCGATCTCCAGATCAACGCCAAGGTCGGCGACGGCTTCACGCTGGGCGCGTCGGTCGGTTATTCCGACGCGCATTACACCACCAGCACGGTCGGCGCGGGCGGCATCGTGGTCCGTCCGAAGGGCGAGCCGCTGCCGATCGCGCCGTGGCAGGTGTCGCTCAACGGCCAGTATGATTTCCAGGCATTCGGTCGCGACGCCTATCTCCATGCCGATTATCAATATCTGTCACACAACAATACGCCGTTGCCCAACGTACCGAGCGTGGACCCGACGATCCCGCGCGCGCCGGCCTCGAACAATGTCGATTTCCGCATCGGCATGAAGTTCGACCGGCTCGACCTGTCGATCTTCGGGCAGAACATCCTGAACCAGCACCCGGAATACGGCATCTACCGGGATTCGCTGACGACCTACAATTACCGCGCGGTCACGGTGCGGCCGGTCACCTTCGGCATCACCGGCGTCTATCGCTACTGATCGCGGCGTGACCCATGACGGGGCCGCGCCCGCCCGCGCGGCTCCGGTTTCTTTCGGTGGAGGGGAATGATGCGCGCGTGGCTGCTGACGGCGGTGCTGCTCGGATCGGGCGGTCTCGCGGCCCCCGCGCAGGTGCGGGAAGCGCGCACCGTCTCGTTCATCACCGACGAGGGGACCGATTTCTCGGTCAATCCGTCGCCCGCCGACGGCGCGCTGCTGATCGACCTTCAGGGCAGCCTGTGGAGCATCCCCGGCAAGGGCGGCGACGCGCGGCGGCTGACCCCCGACCTGTTCGAGGCGATGCATCCGAGCTGGTCGCCGGACGGGCGGCAGGTCGCGGTGCAATCCTATGCCGACGGCATGTGGCATGTGTGGATCGTCTCGGCGGACGGGAAACAGCGCCGCCAGCTTACCACCGGCGCGTTCGACGACACCTTCCCGCGCTGGTCGCCGGACGGCGGGCGGATCGCCTTCCTCTCGGCGCGCGGCGGCAAGCCGGGGATATGGCTCGCCGATCCGCGCGGCGGCGCGCTGGACGAGATCCCCGCGAGCGGCCTCGCCATGCCGCAGGCGCTGAACTGGGCGGCGGACGGGGCGTCGCTGCTGTTGTCCGACATGGGGCGGCTGAAACGCGTGTCGCTCGACGGCAAGGTCACGACGCTCGACGCGACATGCGAGCAGGGCGCGGCGACCGCCCCGGCGCTGTCGCCCTCCGGCAAGCGCCTCGCCTATGTCTGCGCGGGCGCGCAATACGGCCGGCTGATGCTGACGGAGGGCGGCGCGGCGCGGGTGATCGGCGCGGCGACCGACGTCTTCCCGGTCGCGCCGGCGTGGCGATCGGACGACCGCCTGCTCTACAGCGGCAGCGGCAAGATCCACGCGCTCGACATCGCGACCGGCGCGGACGCGGTCGTGCCGTTCCGCGCGGCGTTCAGCCTCCAGCGCGCCGGCTATCGGCGCAAGCATTACGATTTCGACGATACCGTCGCGCGGCCGGTGAAGGGCATCGTCGCGCCCGCGCTGTCGCCGGACGGCCGGCATATCGTGTTCAAGGCGCTCAACGACCTGTGGCTCGCCGATCTCGACGGCACGGCGCGGCGGCTGACCGACGACGCCTGCTACGAGAACGATCCGGTCTGGTCGCCCGACGGCCGCTCGATCGCCTATGTCACCGACGCCTCGGGGATCGCGCAGCTCTGGACGATGGAGGTGGCGAGCGGGGCGAAGCGGCGGGTGAGCCGGTCCGCCCACGCCAATGTCGCGCCGTCATGGTCGCCAGACGGGCGGCGGCTCGCCTATCAGACCGAGACGGGCGAGACGCGCATCGTCGAGGTCTCGGGCGACGGCGATCGCGCATTGGTCCCCGCGCTCGATTTCCCGAGCCGGCCGACATGGTCGGCGGACGGCCGCACGATCGCCTTCACCGCGCTCAATGAAAGCCGCAACCGCATTCTGCTGGTCGACGTCGCGAGCGGCAGGCAGCGCTGGATCGACCCGGCGCCTGACCGCTCCGTCTCGACGCGCGGCGACGACGGGCCGGTCTGGTCGCCGGACGGCAAATGGCTCGCCTTCAGCATGATGAGCCGCATCTGGGCGCTGCCCGTCGCGCCGGACGGCACGCCGACCGGCGCGGCGAAGGCGCTGACCGACGAGGCGAGCGACGCGCCGAGCTGGGCAGGGGATTCGCGCACGATCCTCTATCTCGCCAACGGCGCGCTGAAGCTGGTCGATCGCGAGGCGGGGCGCGGCCGCTCGGTGCCGCTCAGGCTCGACTGGCGGCCGGCGCGCGTGACGGGGCGCGTGCTGGTCCACGCCGGGCGGCTGTGGGACGGCGTGCATCCCGAGGTGCGGCGGAACGTCGATATCCTGATCGACGGCAACCGCATCGCGCGGATCGTGCCGCACGGCGCGCATGACGGCGCGGCGCGGGTGATCGACGCATCGGACCTCACCGTCACGCCCGGTCTGTTCGAGATGCACAACCACCAGCAGCTCCGCTCGAAATATCTCGGCGACCGGCAGGGGCGGATGTGGCTCGCCTATGGCATCACCTCGACGCGCTCGACCGGCGACCCGGCCTATCGCGCGCTGGAGGACAAGGAATCGCTCGCCGCCGGGGCGCGGATCGGCCCGCGCCATTTCATGACCGGCGAGATGTTCGAAGGCTCGCGCCCGTTATGGTCCTTCTCGCGCCCGATCGAGGATGCGGCGCAGCTTCGGCTCGAATTGTCGCGCGCGGCGGCGCTCGGCTATGACGTCATCAAGACCTATATGCGCTTCCGCTCGGACTGGCAGGCGGAAGTGGCGGACGAGGCGCATCGGCGGATGGGCGTCTCGGTCACTTCGCATTTCGCCTATCCCGGCATCGCGCACGGCGTGGACGGGGAGGAGCATTTCGTCGGCCCAACGCGCTGGAGCTACGGCTTCCCGCACCTGTTCCGCGGCAATGTCTATGACGACGTGTTCCAGGCGCTGGAGAAATCCGGGGTCGAGCTTACGACGACCAATTTCGCCGGGCGGCAGGAACTGCTGGAGCTGCCCGGACTGCCCGGTGATCCGCGCATCGCGGCGCTCTATCCGGGATGGGAGCAGGCGTCGCTCAAGGAGTTCATGGGCTGCGCGGCGAAGACCGGGCCGTGCGATTTCTTCCTCACCCCGAACGAGGAGCAGTCGCGCCTCACCGCGCAGGACCTGATCCGCGTGATCCGGGGCGGGGGCAAGGTGATGATCGGCTCCGACGCGCCGCTCGACAGCTTCACGATCAGCACCTTCCAGAACCTCTACACCTTGCAGAAATTCGGCCTTGGCCCTTTCGAGGCGTTGCGCGCGGCGACGATCGTGCCGGCGCGGGCGCAGGGGGTGGAGGCCGATCTCGGCAGCATCGAGCCGGGCAAGCTCGCCGACCTCGTGCTGGTCGAGGGGCGGCCCGACGCCGACGTGCGCGACCTGATGAAGGTGCGCGGCGTGATGAAGGCCGGGCGCTATTTCACGGTGGAGGAGCTGCTAAAGCCGTTCGCCGGGCATCAGGTCGCCGGCGGGGCCGCCGGCAGCAGCCCTTCCGCCTCGCGCGGCCCGGTATGCGGCCGCAGCCAGCCGGTTTCGTGCAGCACGAACAGTACCAGCCCCACCGCCAGCGGCACGAGATAATAGACGCAGCGATAGACCAGCAGCGCGGCGAACAGCGTCGCCCGGTCGATACGCGGCAATGCGACCAGCATCACCGCCTCGAACACCCCGACACCGCCCGGCGCGTGGGCGAGCAACCCGGACACGAACGCCACCACATAGCCCAGGATCAGCTCCGGGAAGGCGGCCAGCGACAGGTTCGGCACCAGTACGAACAGCGCGGCGGTGGCGAGCGCGATGTCGATCGCCGCCAGCGCGAGCTGGCCGAGCGCCAGCGAGACGGTCGGCAGCACCAGGGTCCAGCCGAACAGCTTCAGCGAGCGGCCGGCGGCGCGGTGGAGCGCGAACAGCGTCACCGCGATGGCGCCGAGCAGCATCAGCCCGGTCGTCACGCGGGTCGCCGCGCTGATCTCCAGCGTGCCGATCGTCAGCGCGCCGGGACGCAGCACCAGCCCGATGCCGAGCAGCAGGAACACGCCGCACCAGAAGGTGACGCCGGCCAGCACCATGATCTGCGCCACCTCGCCTAGCGTCAGCCCGGCATGGCGATAGACGCGCCAGCGCGCCGTCCCGCCGGTCAGCACCGCGAAGCCGAAATTATGGCTGAAGATATAGCTGGTGAACGAGGCGAGCGCGGCGACCGGATATCGCGTCCGGCGCCCGATGATGCGTTGCGCGATCACGTCATATCCCGTCAGCACGAAATAGCTGATCGCGGTGATCCCCAGCGACAGCAGCAGCCGCGCCGGCCCGATTCGCCGCACCGCCGCGCGGATGTCGTCCCAGCTCGTGTCGTTGAGGATGTGGCGCAGCGCGCCCACCGCCAGCGCCACCACCGCCAGCATCAGCAGCCCCATCAGCCACCGGCCGAGCCGGCGCCGGGCCTCATCGTCCTTGATCCAGCGCGGAAGGGGAAAGCGGCGTGAATTCACATCTTTATCCGTATCGGGCTGGCGCGGCGGCCGGGCTGGCATCCGCATAGATAGGGTGGCGACGGGAGAACGGGGAGGGCGCGGGAAAGAAAGGGCGAGTGGCTGATACGTCTCGCTGGGCACCTCGTCGTTCGTGAAGGTCCGGGTCCTGACCGGCGGCGGCGAAGCCTCCGTTCGCGGTGCCCTTACCAGCAGCGGTATCGGCCTTTCCACCTCTTCCGCGCGGTGGACGAGTTTTGTGCGATCCGTCGTGACGCGAAGCCGCTCGTCACATGATCTCGCCGGAACCGGCGCCCGCCGCTGTCGGTTACGCATGGGGGCGAGGACGGAGAGGCGCTTGCGCGATTTCTCGTGGGTACGGCCGGGCGACGCGGGGCTGTATGTGGCACCGGCCGATTGCTGGATCGATCCCGGCGCGCCGGTGGAGCGCGCGCTCGTCACGCACGGGCACGGCGATCACGCGCGCGGCGGGCACGCCCGCGTCTTCGCGACGCCGGAGACGCTGGCGATCATGGCGCTGCGTTACGGCGAGGCGGGCGAATCCGTGCCGGTCCGCTATGGCGCGACGGTGGAGCTCGCGGGCGGTGTCACCGCGACCTTCGCGCCGGCGGGCCATGTGCTCGGATCGGCGCAGATATTGCTGCAACATGCCGGGGAGCGCATCGTCGTCACCGGCGATTACAAGCGCCGCCCCGATCCGACCTGCGCACCCTTCGCGCCCGTGGCGTGCGACGTGCTCGTCACCGAGGCGACCTTCGGGCTGCCGGTGTTCGTCCACCCGCCGATCGAGGAGGAGATCGCGCGGCTGCTCCACGCGCGGGCGCTGCACCCGGATCGTTGCATCCTCGTCGGCGCCTATGCGCTCGGCAAGGCGCAGCGCGTCATCGCGGAGCTGCGGCGGGCCGGCCATGACGAGACGATCTGGCTCCACGGCGCGCTGGAGCGGATGTGCCGGCTCTACGAGGAGCATGACGTGCCGCTCGGCCCACTCGGGCTGGTAATGGAGACGATGAAGGAGGCGCTCAGGGGAAGCATCGTGCTGTGCCCGCCGGGCGCGCTCAACGATCGCTGGGCGCGGCGGCTGCCCGATCCGGTAACGGCGATGGCGTCGGGATGGATGCGGGTGCGGCAGCGCGCGCGCCAGCGCAACGTCGAGCTGCCGCTCGTGATCTCCGATCACGTCGACTGGAACGAGCTCACGCGGACGATCGCCGAGGTGGACCCGGCGGAGACGTGGATCACGCACGGCCGCGAGGATGGGCTGCTGCGCTGGTGCGAGCTTCACCAGCGCCCGGCGCGCGCGCTGGCGGTGGTCGGTCTCTACGACGAGGACGATTGAGGTGGAGGCGTTCGCCGCGCTGCTCGACGCGCTTACCTATACCCGCTCGCGCAACGGCAAGCTGGCGCTGATCGCCGCCTACCTGCGCCATACGCCCGACCCCGATCGCGGCTGGGCGCTGGCGGCGCTGACCAACGCGCTCGACTTCCCGGCGGTCAAATCGGCGATCGTCCGGCAACTGATCGCGGAGCGGGTGGACCCGGTGCTGTTCACCCTGTCGCGCGATTATGTCGGCGACACCGCCGAGACCGTGAGCCTGCTGTGGCCGGAGCCGGAGGCGTCCGCTCCGGCGCCGACCGTCAGCGAGGCGGTGGAGCTGCTCTCCGCGATGACGCGCGGCACGGTGCGGCGCGATCTGCCCGCGCTGCTCGACCGGCTCGACGCGAACGGCCGCTATGCCCTGCTGAAGATGGCGACCGGCGCGATGCGCAACGGCGTGTCGGCGCGGCTGGCGAAGGTCGCCTTCGCGCAGGCGTTCGACGTGCCGGTCGCCGATGTCGAGGAATATTGGCACGGCCAGAGCCCGCCCTATGCCGCGCTGTTCGACTGGGCGGCCGGCAGCGGCCCGCCGCCCGTCGCCGCGGGCGCGCCGTTGTTCCGCCCGTTCATGCTCGCCAACCCGCTGGGCGAGACGATCCCGGACCTCGATCATTATGCGGTCGAATGGAAATGGGACGGCATCCGCGTGCAGATCGTCCACGGCGAGGAGACGCGCATCTATTCGCGCTCCGGCGACGATATCTCGCGGAGCTTCCCGGAATTGCTCGACGTGCTGCGCGCGCCGGTGGTGCTCGACGGCGAATTGCTGGTGCGCGGCGTCTATCAGGGCGGCGAGCAGGGCGGGGCGGCCAGCTTCAACGCCCTGCAGCAGCGGCTCAACCGCAAGGCCGTCTCGCGCCGGATGCTCGATGAATATACCGCCTTCGTGCGCCTGTTCGACCTGCTGCTGATCGACGAGGAGGATTTGCGCCCGCTGCCGTGGGACGCGCGGCGCGCGCGGCTGGAGGACTTCGCGGCGGGCCTCGATCCGGCGCGGTTCGATCTGAGCGCGATCGTCCCCGCCACCTCGCTCGACGCGCTGGCGGCGATCCGCGACGGCGCGCGCGACCAGGCGATCGAGGGGCTGATGCTCAAGCGCCGCGACAGCCCCTATGTCGCCGGGCGGCCGATGGGGCTGTGGTACAAATGGAAGCGCAACCCCCTGCTGGTCGATTGCGTGCTGATGTACGCGCAGCGCGGCAACGGGCGGCGATCGTCCTATTATTCCGACTACACCTTCGGCTGCTGGAACGGCGATCCCGCCGCGGGGGCGGAGTTGCTGCCGGTCGGCAAATCCTATTCGGGCTTCACCGATGCCGAGCTGAAATGGCTCGACCATTATGTCCGCACGCACACCGTCAACCGCTTCGGCCCGGTGCGCGAGACCGATCGCGCGCTGGTGCTGGAGATCGCGTTCGATTCGATCCACGAGAGCCGGCGGCACAAGTCCGGCCTCGCGATGCGCTTCCCCCGGATCAGCCGCATCCGCGCCGACAAGCCAGCGCGCGAGGCCGACCGGATCGAGACGCTGCGCGGCCTGATCGCGCCGGACGAGCGGACACGGGACTGAGGCGCAGGAACAAGCCGACATGGCGTTCGTTGCCTCGCCGCGCGGGGGGGCGTTGGAGGAGTAGATCATGCGGAAGTTTGTGATCCACGCCGCTGCGCTGACGGCGTTGTCGTTGATGGCGGCCGTTCCGGTCGCGGCCGAGAGCAAGGGCGATCGCGCGAAGATGGCGGTCGCCGAGGCGCAGGGCAAGATCGACGCGCTCAATGCGATGGGCGCCGGCGGCGACGTGCCGCGGATGACGGCGGATGCGATGGCCGCGCTGCGGTCCGCGCAGGACCAGCTGCGCGCCGGCCACAAGGACGAGGCGATCGAGGCGGCGCATCGCGCGTCGCACCTCGCCGATACGGCGGTGGGCGTGGCCGAAAGGGATCGCCGCGAGGCCGCCGCGGCGAAGCAGGCGGACACCGCGATAGCCGCGCAGGCGCAGGTCTCGGCCGCGCGGGATCAGGCGGCTGCCGCGCAGCAGCAGGCCGACGCGGCGAACGCCCGCGCGACGAATGCCGAACAGGCGGCCGCCTCCGCCGCCGCCGATGCGGCGGCCGCGCGTGCCGCGGCGACCACGCCGCCGGCGGCCACCACGGTGACGACCGAGACGACGCACACCACCGCCGCCGCGTCAGCGCCGGTCAGGAAGAAGCGCGTCGTCCGCACCGTCCGCCGTGCCACGACGCATCCGGCGACGGTCACCGAAAAGACCACCACCACCGTCACCCCGCAATAGATGGATTCGGGCCGGCGCGCTGCCGGCCCGCCTTTCCCCGACGCCTTGGCTGACCCATTGCACTCCGTCGGCAACCAGAAGATCGTCATGGTCCGCCGAACAGGCAGTCCGCCTCAGGCAGCGGGCATTTTCCTCGAGGTTTCCGTCAGCGCGGCGAAGCGGGCGAGGTGATCGTCCGGGCTACCGAACTCGCCCTCGATCACGGTCGCGCGCTTGAAATAGTGACCGACGGCCAGCGCGTCGGTCATGCCCATGCCGCCGTGGAGCTGTATCGCATGTTGCCCGATGAAGCGGCACGCCTCACCCACCGTGACTTTCGCGACGGAGGCCGCGCGCGCGCGTTCGCGGGCGGGCGCGCCGAGGCTGAGCGTCGCGAGATAGACCGCCGACGCCGCCATCTCGCGCTTCATGTACATGTCGACCATGCGGTGCTGGAGCGCCTGGAATTGCGAGATCGGCTGACCGAACTGGCGGCGTTCGCGGGTGTAGGCGATCGTGTCGTCGAGCATCCGCCCGGTCACGCCGACCGCCTCGGCGCACAGCGCGGCGACCGACGCATCGCCCACCGCCTCCAGCGCCGGGAGCGCGCGGTCCGCGTCCAGCAGCAGCGCGGAGGGATCGAGCGGCACATGGTCGAAGCGCAGGTCGGCCGCGCGCCGCCCGTCGATCGTCGGATAGGGATGAGCGGTCAACCCTGGCGCGGCGGGATCGACCGCGAACACGAGAACGCCTTCCGGCGCGCGCGCGGCGACGAGCAGGGTGGTGGCCCAGGGCGCGCCGATGACCACGGACTTGACGCCGTCGAGACGCCAGCCCGCCCCGTCGCGCGTCGCGACGGTACGCGCGGCGGCCCAGCCGTGGCGCGTGCCCGGCTCCCCCCAGGCGAGGGCGAGACGCTCGTCACCGGCGGCGATCCCGCGCAGCAGCGTGCGCGCGGTGTCGGTGCCGGAAGCGCGAAGCAGGCTCGCGCCGGTGACGACGGTTTCAAGGAACGGCTCGATCACCAGCGCCGCGCCGAACTGCTCGACCACCACCATCAGGTCCACCGGGTCCGGCGGCGGCGCATCCGGATCGGCGAGGCTCAGCAGCCCCAGCCGGTCCGCGAAGTCGCGCCACACCGGCTCGCTCCAGCCGCGATCGGAAAGCGCGATCGCCCGCCGCGTCTCGAACGGATAGCGATCGCGCAGATAGGCGGCGACGCTGTCGCGCAACTGCTCCTGCTCGGGCGAGAAGGCGAAATCCATCGCCGCGCCCTATGCCGCCGGCTTGGGGATGAAAAGCGACTTCGGGCGGGTATATTCCAGCAGCCCGGCGACCCCGTTCTCCACCCCGAAGCCCGATTGCTTCGCGCCGGCGAAGGGGGTGAAGGGGGTGTTCTGGAGATTCTGGTTGATCCACACCGTGCCGGTATCGAGCCGGTGCGCGATCTCCACCGCGCGGTCGACGTCGCCCGACCATACCGCCCCGGCCAGCCCGTAGTCGGAGGCGTTGGCGCGCGCGATCACCTCGTCCAGATCGTCGAATCGCAGTAGCGGCAGAATCGGCCCGAACGCCTCCTCCTGCACGACGCGCGAATCCTCCGGTGGATTGTCGACTAGGGTGAGCGGGATGAAATAGCCTTCCTCCGGCACGGCGCGCCCCTGGAGCAGCACGAGACCGTTGGCGCGCGCGTCGTCCAGCAGGTTCATCACCCGCGCATATTGCGGGGCGTTCTGGATCGGGCCGTAATCGGTGCCCTGCCGCGCGCCATCGCCGACCACGACGCGTTGCGCGATCTCGTGCAGCTTGTCGCGCAACCGGTCGTAGATATCGGCGTGGATATACATCCGCTTGGTCGCGACGCAGACCTGCGCGGTATTGTAGAAAGCGCCGAAGAAAATCTGTTCCGCGACCTGATCGATATCGACATCCGGCAGGATGATCGCCGCGTCGTTCCCGCCAAGCTCCAGCGTGATTCGCTTCAGCTCCTTCGAGGCGGCCTCCATCACGCGCTTGCCGGTCGCGGTGGAGCCGGTGAAGCTGATCTTGGCGAAACCGGGATGCGCGGTCATCATCGGCCCCAGCTCGTCGCCGCCGGAGATGATGTTGAGCACGCCGCGCGGAAAGGCGCCGCGCAGCAGCTCGCCGAGCTTGAGCGAGGTGAGCGGGGTGAAGGGCGAGGGCTTCAGCACCATCGTGTTGCCGGCGAGCAGCGCGGGCGCGATCTTCCACACCGCGAGCAGCACGGGGAAGTTCCACGGCACGATCGCGCAGACCACGCCGAGGGGAACATGGTGCACCTCGATCCGGCGCGTGTCGGTATCTTCGATCACGTCGACGGGCAGGTCGAGCTTCGCGGTCGCCTTCAGCCAATAGGCCGCAGACTTGATCTCGCTGAGCGCGAGCGGGAAGGGTCGGCCCTGTTCGCGGGTGAAGAGGCGGGCGAGCGATTCCGCATTGGCGGCGATCGCGTCGGCCGCCGCGACCAGCGCCTTGCGCCGCTCCGCGACCGGCGTGTCGCGCCATGCCGGCCAGGCGCGCGTCGCGGCGTCCACCGCCGCATCGAGCTCGGCCGCCGATGCGCGGGGCGCGCTGGCGAATGACTTGCCGGTCGCCGGATTGACGACTTCCACCGTGCCGCCGCCGGGCGCGTCCGCTCCGTCGATCGTCATCACATATCCGCTGTCGAAATCCATCGTCGGCCTCCTCCTGTCCGTTCCGTAAACCACAAGAGCGGAGTGCGTCATCTATTATTTAATTGATTGACGAAATCGGATCGAGGCTGAACAAGTGCCCCGCCGAAGCTATCGGGCAGGAGAGGAAACGCATGGCTCATTCGTCGATCGAGGCCGACGCGCCCTATTGGGCGGCGCTGGACGAGGGGCGGCTCGTCATGCCGCGCTGCGGGCATTGCGGCACATGGCATTGGCCGGCGGTCGCGCGGTGCGGCGAATGCGGCAATTGGGGCGTGGAATGGCACGATGTCGCGCCCGAAGGCACTGTCTTCACTTGGACCCGCACCTGGCATCCGTTCGGCGGGACCGAGGGGATCGGCACGCCGTTCGTGACATTGGTGGTGAGCATCGACGGCGCGGGCGGCAAGCGGCTGATGGGCCTGCTCGACGGGGATGACGCGGGGATCGCGATCGGCGCGAAGGTGAAGGGCGTCGTCGGCCAGACCCGGTTCGGCGATCGCGCCGTCCCGTCCTTCCACTGGCATCTCGCCAACTGATCCGGGAGCGAACCGCATGAACAAGGCCCTTTTCGCCACCACCGCGGTCGCCGGCATCGGCATCCGCCAGTTCAAGCGCGGCCAGTCGCCGATGTCGGAGCGGACCGCGCTGGTCCATGCGATCGTCGACGCCTGCGCCGAGGCCGGGCTGGACCCGGCCGATGTCGACGGCTTCGTCAGCTATGGCGACGACAAGAACGAGCCGGTCCGGCTGATGCCGGAGCTGGGGACGAAGGAATTATGCTGGTCGCAGGCGGTGTTCGGCGGCGGCGGCGGCGGCATCGCGGCGGCGTTCGGCTCGGCGGCGGCGGCGATACTGACCGGGCAGGCGAGCGCGGTGATCGTGTTCCGCGCCCTGGTGCAGGGGCATAGCGGGCGGCTGTCGGCGGCGGTGATGGCGCATCACCTCAACGACATGATGATCGCGGCCGGCGTCATGGCCCCGGCGCAGGTCTGCGCGATGCGCGCGATGCGGCTGTTCGAGCATCATGGCGTGCCGACCTCCACGGCGGAGGAGTTCGTCAAGGCATGTTATTATCACGGCGCGCGCAACCCCGACGCGGTCGCCTACGGCCAGACGTTCGATCATGCGCAATATGCCGCCTCGCGCATGATCGCCGAGCCGTTCCATCTGTTCGATTGCAGCCGCGAAAACGACGGCGCGGGCGCGGTGCTGCTGGTGTCCGCCGAGCGCGCGCGCGATCTCAGGAAGCCGCCCGTCTACCTCTTGGGCGTGACGCAGGGGACGGAGAAGGGCTGGGGCGATCTGGCCGAGAATGACGTGGACTATGCCTCCGCCGGCTTCGCCTCCGTCGTGCGGCGGCTGTGGCGGCAGACCGACCTCACCCCCGCCGACATCGATTGCGCGCAGATCTACGAGAATTTCTCGGCGCAGGGCGTCGCCTCGCTGATCGATCACGGCTTCTGCGGCTATGAGGATGCGGCGGAATTCGTGCGGATGGAGAATCTGATCGCGCCCGGCGGCAAGCTGCCGATCAACACGGCGGGCGGCAATACGGCGCAGGGCTTCATCCACGGGATCGGCATCGCGCTGGAAAGCGTGCGCCAGCTGCGCGGCGAATCCGCCAACCCGGTGCCGGGCGCGCGCACCTGCCTGCTCGCCGGCGGGCCGGGATCGCCGACCGTCAGCTCGGCGATCTTCGGCAGCGCGGCGGCGTTCGGGTAGCCGCCGTTCCAGATGCCGCGCCGGTCAGCGCGGCATCTGGCCGTCCTCGACGCGGATGCAGGTGCCGGTCACCACCTCCGACCGGGGCGAGACCAGATAGAGCAGGGTCGAATCCATCTGGTGCGGCTCGCCGATCCGCCCGCGCGGCATCTTCCCGGCGATCCGCTCCTCGCGCCCTTCCAGCGTGGCGGCGCTCATCTCGGAGCGGAAGAAGCCCGGTGCGATCGCGTTCACGTTGATGCGGTGCCGCGCCCATTCCACCGCGAGCGTCTCGGTCATCCGCGCCACCGCCGCCTTGGTCGCGGCATACATCACGCACGGCGAGCGGCCGTCGTAATGATAGGCCGCCATCGACGATATGTTGACGACGCGCCCCGGCTTCCCTTCCGCGATCAGCCGCGCGCCGACCGCTTGCGCGAATAGCAACGGCGCGCGGAGGTTGACCGCGTACATCCGCTCGATCTCCGCCGGGTCCTGCTCGACCAGCGGCCTGACGTCGGCGATGCCGGCGTTATTGACGAGGATGTCGACCAGCCCCAGTTCCGCCTCCGCCGCCGCGACCGCGCCGGGGATGGCGGCGGCGTCCGCGATGTCGAGCGGGAGCGCCATCGCCGTGCCGCCAGCCGCGCGGATCTCCTCGACCAGCCCGGCCAGCCGGTCGGCCCGGCGGGCGACCAGCGCCACCTTCGCGCCGGCCGCCGCCAGCGTGCGGGCGAAGCGCGCGCCCAGTCCGGAGGACGCGCCGGTGACGAGGGCGACGGAGCCTTCGAGCAGGGTCGAGCGATCGGGAGCGACTGTCATGCTGTTCCTTCCATTCATCGCAGCGGCGCGGGCAGCGGGCGATCCGCCCATTCGCGGCGCAGCGCGGGTTTCGATATCTTGCCCATCGCCAGCCGGGGCAGCGGCGCGGGCGCGACGTGGATGTAGCGCGGCAGCTTGTAGCTGGAGAGGCGCGCGCGGCAGTGCGCGAGAATCGCCGCCGGCTCGCACGACGGGCCGTGCACGATCGCGAACGGCGTTTCGCCGAAGCGATCGTCGGGCACGGCGATGATCGCCACCTCGGCGACGCCCTCCGCCTCCAGGATCACGCGTTCCAGCTCCGCCGACGAGATGTTGAGGCCGCCGGACTTGATGATGTCCTTCATCCGGTCCCGCATCCGGAGCAGGCCGCGCGCATCGACCTCGCCGATGTCGCCGGTGTGCAGCCAGCCGTCGATGATCGCCTTCGCCGTCTCGTCCGGATCGCGCCAATAGCCGCTCATCATGCCGGGCTTGCGCGCGAGGATCTGGCCGGGCGTGTCGGGCGGCACGTCGCGGCCGTGTTCGTCGACGATGCGGATTTCGGTCAGCGGTCCGCCGTGGCCGCAGCGATCCGGGTCGGTGCGCGCGTAACGGCGCGGGTTGATCGTGATCCCGCCGCCCGCCTCCGTCTGGCCGTAGAGCTGGCGCAGCGTGACGCCGCGCGCCCACCACGCCTCCAGCAGCCCCGGTGGGGGCGGCGCGCCGCCGATCGTGCAGACCCGGACATGGCTGAGGTCGGCGGTGGCGAAGCCGGGCAGCGCGGCGATCCGCTGGAAGAAGATCGGCGAGGCGCGGAAGGTGTTGATCCGCTCCCTGATCAGTGTGTCGAGCGCCTCCTGCGGATCGAACTGCGCGGGCAAATGGACGCTCGCACCGGTGACCACGCAATGGATCATCAGGTTGAAGCCGCCCGCCGTGCTGAGCGGCGCGGTGGTGAGCAGCCGCTGCGGCTCGCCCATCAGGTCCGGCGCATTGTGCACCGTCTCCTCGAAGGCATATTCGATCATCGCGCGCGAGGAATAGACCACGCCCTTCGGCCGCGCGGTCGAGCCGCTGGTGGTGATGATCGCGGCCGGCGCCTCCGGATCGATTCCGGGCGCGACATCGCGCGGCGGGGCGCCGCGCAGCGCGGCGACCTCGGCGCGGGTGATCGCCGGGGGCGAATCCGGCGCGCCGATCAGCCCGCCGGCGGCCAGCCGCGCGGCGCCCTCGGGATCGACGAAGATCGCCACCGGCTCGTAGCGGCCGAGCAGATAGGCGACCTCCTCCGCCACCATCTTCGCGTTGATCGGCGCGACGATCGCGCCGCAGCGGATCGCCGCGAGCGCCGCCACGCACCATTCGAGCGACGAATCGGCGTAGAAAGCGACACGGCTCTGCGGCGCGACGCCCCGTCCGGCCAGCGACGCGGCGACGGTGCCAACCCATGTATCGAGCGCGGCATAGTCCAGCTCGTCGCGGGATACCTGGATCGCGCGCTGATTCGGCCGGTCGCGCGCCCAGAACCGCAATGCGCGATCGATCGACATCAACGGGCCTGCTGGCATCCACGCTCTCCTAATCGTTCGATTAGCTGCCACGGGGCGATTGCGCAGGTCAATCGATAAGCAATCGATTAATTGCGGTTGAAGGCGGGTCGCGCTCCCGCTAGCCTGCGGTCATGGAAGAGGCCGGGCGCGAGACGAGGACCGTCTGCCGCTATTGTTGCGGCGCCTGCGGCATGGTGGCGCGGATCGATGCGGCCGACCGGCTGGTTTCGGTGCGCGGCGATCGCGACCATCCGCTGACCAAGGGCTTCGCATGCATCCGGGGGCTCCAGGCGCCCGAGGCGATGTACAGCCCCGAACGCATCCTGCGCCCGCTGAAGCGGCAGCCCGACGGCAGCTTCCGCGAGATCGAGCTCGAACGCGCGCTGGACGAGATAGCCGGCAAGGTCGGCGCGATCCGCGCGGAGAGCGGCGGCGAGGCGATCGCGGTGTTCAAGGGCACGCAGGTGTGGAAGAACGTGACCGGGCATCTGATGCTCAACGCCTTCCTGCCGGCGATCGGATCGACCCGGCTGTTCACGACGATCACGATCGACCAGTCCGCCAAGCAGGTGACGATGCGGCGGATGGGCTATTGGAATGCCGGCAAGCACCGGCTGGGCGACAGCGACGTGCAGATGATCTTCGGCGGCAATCCGCTGGTCTCGGTGGCCGTCGCCAATTTCACCTATGATCCGGTCAAGCGGCTGAAGGATGCGCTGAAGCGCGGCATGAAGCTGATCGTCGCCGATCCCCGGCTGACCGAGACCGCGCAGCACGCCCATATCTTCCTGCAACCGCGGCCGGGCGAGGACGTGACGCTCGCCGCCGGGCTGATCCGCGTCATCCTGCGGAACGGCTGGCACGACGCCGCCTTCTGCGAGCGCCATGTCGAGGGTTTCGAGCGGCTGCGCGCGGCGGCTGAGCCGTTCACCCCGGATTATGTCGCGCGGCGGGCCGGCGTGCCGGCGGCGCAGCTCGAGGCGGCGGCGGCGCTGTTCGCGCGCGACAGCCGCAGCGGGATCGCCGCCGCCGGCACCGGCCCGTCGATGTCGCCGCGATCGAACCTCGCCGATCACATGATCGAGTGCCTCAACGTCGTCTGCGGGCGCTATTATCGCGCGGGCGATCGCATCCCCAATCCCGGCGTGCAGAACGCGCGCCGCGCCTGGCTCGCCGAGGTGGTGCCGCCGTTCCGCGAGTGGGAGACGAGCGCCCGCACCGGCACCGGCCACGGGGCGCTGTTCGGCGAGCTGATGAGCGGGGTGCTGGCGGACGAGATGCTGCGCGAGGACGGCGGACGCATCCGCGCGCTGTTCGTCAACGCGGGCAATCCGGCGGTGGCGCTGCCGCAGCAGGAGAAGGCGGTGGCGGGATTGCGCAACCTCGACCTGCTCGTTGCGATCGAGCCGTTCATGACCGCCACCGCGCGGCTGGCCGACTATATCCTGCCGCCGCGCATGATGTATGAGCGGGCGGACACCGCGATCACCCCGCATTACGAATCGCTGATCGACGAGCCATTCGCGCAATATGCCGGGCCGGTCGTGCCGCCGCCGGCGGGATCGCAGCTTGTCGACGACTGGTATCCCTATTGGGCGATCGCGCGGCGGCTGGGCGTGACGATCGACTATTGCGGGGTGCCGCTCGACATGGAGACGGTGCCCGGCACGGACGACCTGCTCGCGATCACGCTGCGTCATTCGCAAGTGCCATTCGAGGAGATCAGGACGCATCCCGGCGGCCATATCTTCGACGTGCCGCCGGCATGGGTCGAGCCCGGAAAAGGCGTCGCGCGATTCGACGTGATGCCGGACGACGTTTTCGCGGAACTGGCCGAAGTGGCCGCCGAAATGCCGGAGCGGACGAAGGAATCCGGCGGTTTCACCCATCTGCTGACCGTTCGCCGGCTGCGCGGCATGATGAACTCGCTCGGCCTCGACCTGCCGGAAATCCGGCGGCGGCACCCGTACAACGCCGCCTATCTCCATCCCGACGACCTTGCCGCGCTGGGGCTGGCGGACGGCGCGGAGATAGACATCGTCTCCGATGTCGGGCGGATGCCGGCGATCGCCGAGGCGGACGCGACCGTGCGGCCGGGCGTGCTGTCGATCAGCCATTGCTGGGGCGGGTTGCCCGACGAGCGACTCCCCTATGAGCAGGTGGGCGCCTCCACCAACCTGCTGGTGCGGACCGACCGCTTCGTGGAAGCGATCAACGCGATGCCGCGCCTGTCGTCGATCCCCGTGCGGATCGAGCGGCGTTGCGCGGGAGACACGACTTCGCAGATTTTTGAGCATTCGATTAATTAAGTTTACAACGGGCGCATGAATCTGGCATCGGTGCGGGCCTGCACGGCATTCAGACCGTGGACTCAAGGGGAGGCCTGATGAAGATTTTCACCGTTCGTGCGCCGGCTGCGACGTTGCTGACCGGCGCAAGCGCCCTGGTCATGGCGGCGGGGCTGGCATTTACCGCCAGCGAGGCGCGCGCGCAGGATGCCGCCGCCGCTCCAGCCCCGCAGCATAACGCGGGACCGGCGCTTGATCCGGATTCGGACATCGTCGTCACCGCCCGCCGCCAGGTGGAATCGTTGCAGACCGTTCCGGTCGCGGTGCAGGCGATCGGCGGCGCGACATTGGCGAAATATGCGGTCAACGACATTTCCTCGATCTCGCAGCTCGTGCCGTCGATGGTGGTCGGGCGGCAGGCATCGGGATCGTCGGCGAGCATCTTCCTGCGCGGCGTCGGCTCCAGCCCGCTCAGCTCCGGCTTCGACCAGTCGGTGTCGCTCAACCTCGACGGGCTGGCGATGAGCCGGGGCAAGGAATTGCTGACCAGCCAGTACGACCTGGCCCGCGTCGAGGTGCTGAAGGGGCCGCAAGCCTTGTTCTTCGGCAAGAACTCAACCGGCGGCGTCATCACGCTGACCAGCGCCGACCCGACCGACGTGTTCGAGATGGGCGCCAAGATGGGATATGAGTTCCAGGCGCGGGAGATGTACGGCGAGGCCTATATCTCCGGCCCGATCACCGACAAGCTCAAGGGACGTTTCGCGTTCCGTGGATCGACGTCGGAAGGCCCCTATTACAACACCGCCCAGTCCAATTCGCTCGGCGGGTTCTTCCGCCCGGTCTTTTCCGACCGTCGCGGCGCGAGCACCACCAAGGCGGGCCGCGTGACGCTGAAATATGACGATCCCGATTTCGTCAACGTCACGCTGAAAGCGTCGCTGACGCAGGTCGACGACGACAGCGCCAGCGCGATCTACGAGCGCAAGTGCGCCGCTGGCGGCACCACACCGCGCCCCACCAACGGGATCGCCGAGCCGTACACCAATTGCGTGATCGACGGCCACAATGGCTTCGCCGCGATGCCGCAGCAGATCGCCAACGTCTTCCCCTATGCGCGCGACGGTCGCCCCTACACCGATTACGATGCCTATACCGTCGTACTGACGCTGGAGAAGGATATCGGCCCGGTCACGCTGACCTCGGTCACCGGCCAGTACGGCTTCCGCCAGGAGGATCTGCAGAGCGCTTCCGGCTCCACCGCCGGCATCTATTTCACGCAGCGCAACAAGCAGCGCCAGTTCAGCCAGGAATTCCGGGCGGTGACCAATTTCGACGGCCCGTTCAACATCACCGCCGGCGCCTATTACGCCGACCAGAGCTATCGCTTCAACACGGCGGCGATGGTGGGCGCGACCATCCCGCGCGATCCGGTGACCGGGCGCTACGATTCCTTCTACCGTGAGAACGGGATCAACGGGAAAACCTATTCCGCGTTCGCCGAATTGCGCTGGAAGCTGGTCGACACGCTCGAGCTGGCGGGGGGCGCGCGCTACAGCCGCGAGGAGAAGGACAGCTTCGTCCGCAACACCTATGCCTCGCCTTACGTGCCGACCATGCCGGCGAACGCGGGCTTCACCGACCGCTATCGCGAGAACAACGTCTCGCCGCAGGCGACGCTGACCTGGACGCCGACCAGCGATTTCATGCTCTACGGCGCGTACAAGGAAGGCTTCAAGGCTGGCGGCTACAACACCAGCCTGACCATCCTGACTTCGTCGAAGGCCGGCGACGGCCGGTTCGGCAGCGAGAAGGCGCGCGGGTTCGAGGCGGGCGTGCGCACCCAGAGCTTCGACCGCCAGCTGCGCTTCAACGTGACGGCCTACAGCTATGGCTATTACGGTTTGCAGGTCCAGGTGTTCGACGCGCAGACGATCGCCTCGCGCGTCGCCAATGCGGGCGAGCTGCGCACCAAGGGCGTCGAGACCGAGCTGAACTTCCGCCCGACCGGCTCGCCGTTCGAGCTGCACGCTTCGGTCGCCTATAACGACGCGAAGTTCCACGATTATATCGGCTCGTGCTACACTGGCCAGACGATCGCGGAAGGCTGCAACCTGACGGCGGGTCCGACGGGGGCGTTCAACAATCAGAGCTACGACGGTCGCACCGCGCCCAAGGCGCCGAAATGGGCCGGACGCATCGGCGCGAGCTATGACGCGCCGATCGCGAGTGGCTGGCGGCTGGGGCTGAACGGCGACGTGAGCTTCTCGTCGCGGTACAATTACACCGATACGCTGCGGCCGGACGGCTATCAGTCGGCGTTCCAGCGGATCGACGCCGGCATCCGCGTGTTCACCGACGACAATCGCTGGGAGGTGGCGCTGATCGGGCGCAACCTGACCAACAAGTACGTCGTGACGTCGGCCAACGACATGCCGGCACAGGGCGCATCGGGCACCGGCACCACCAGCGGCGTGCGGTCCGACATGAACGCCATGGTCGATCGGCCGCGCTCGATCTTCCTCCAGACGTCGTTCAAGTTCTGATCTCGTGGGCGGGGCGGGCCTGTGTCCGCCTCGCCACTGCCTTGATCGATGATGGGCGTGATGGCCGCGCGGGCCACCACGCCCATTTTCCTGGCTTGCCTGTCGGCGAGAAAATGGCGGGCGCGTTTAGTGGCTCATTCCGTCGCCGCGGCGCGTAGCGCCGCATAATGGCGGCGCCCGGCGAAGCCGCACCACACCGTCACCAACCACGCCGGCGTGACCACCGCGACGATCGCGAGGTGAAGCATCGCGCGGTCGTGGAAGACGTGATCGGTCACCAGCGCCACCACCAGCGGCCCCGCGCCAACCCCGGCGAGTTGCGCGAGAAGGCCGTACAAGGCGAGAATCCGCCCCCGGAATCCGGCCGGCGCGACCGTCTGCACCGCTGCGTAAACCGTCGTCGAACATACCCCGCCGACCGCCAGCGTGATGAACAGCCCCGTCACGACAAGGGTGATCGAATGCGGCAATGCGAACAGCAGCACGCCGGGCAGGAACAGCGGAGCGAGCCAGGTGACGAGCAGGAACGGGCCGGCGGGCGAAAACCTGAGCAGGCGATCCGCGATCCATCCGCCGCACAGCGTCGCGACAACGGGAACGACGAAGGTAAGCGCGCCGTAGAGCGTCGCGGCGTCCGCCGGGCTGAGGCCGTGGCGACGGGTAAGCAGCGTCGGCACCCAGGCGATCATCGCCACCTGCACGAAGGTGAGCAGGATATAGGGCAGCAGCACGAGGATCAGCCCAAGCGGATGGGCGCGCAGGAAAGCGGGGAAGCTGCCCGCCGGATCGAGCGCCGTTGTGGTGATGGAGGGCGCCTTGCGCGGGTCGATGATGGTCAGCGCGAGCGCCGCGACGACGAATCCCGCCAGCGCGAAGACGAGCAGCACCATCGCCCACGGCTCGGTTGGGCCAATGCCCAGGAATGGTCGGCCGGCTAGTGGCGCGAACGCCTTGAGCAACAGCCCACCGCCGAACAGCGCCAGCCCCGCGCCGACCGGGATGCCGATCGTCACCCAGGCGATCGCGCGCGCGCGGCGATCGGGCGCGAAATAATCCGAGATCAGCGAATAGGCCGCCGGCACCACGCACGCCTCGCCAAGTCCAACCCCCGCGCGCGCCGCCGCCATCGTCCAGAAGGTCGGCGCGAAGGCGGTGGCGAGCGTGCAGGCGCTCCAGATGAAGATGCCGGCCGCGAGCAGCAGCCCGCGATGATGACGATCAGCGATCCGCCCCATCGGCATGCCGGCCAGCACGAACAGCAGCATGAAGGCCGGGCCGATCAGCACGCCAAGCTCGGTATCGCTGAATCCGCGATCGGCCTGGATCGGGCTGAGCAGGATGCTCATCACCTGCCGATCGAGATAGGAGATCGCGTTTATCAGCGCGAGGACGCCGACCAGATAGCGCGGATAGAACCGCCCCGCCCGCGCTCCCACCCTCAGCGTACCCGCGGCGGAAGCGGATTGTCCCCGCCGTGCGCCTCTCGCAACGCGGGCTTGGCGATCTTGCCCGAGGCGAGGCGGGGCAGCGGCTCGTCATAGCGGATCAGGTAGCGCGGCACCTTGAAATTGGAGAGGTTGCGATCGCAATGCGCGATGATCGCGGCGGTTTCCGGGATGGCGGGGCCGTGGACGATCGCCATCGCCACCTCGGCGAAGCGATCGTCTTTCGCGGCGATCACCGCCACCTCCTCGACGCCGTCCAGCTCGAGGATCACGCGCTCCACCTCGGCGGCGGAGATGTTGAGGCCGCCGGAGATGATGATGTCCTTCATCCGGTCGATGAAGCGCAGCAGCCCGCGCTCGTCCAGCTCGCCGATGTCGCCGGTCCGCAGCCAGCCGTCCACCAGCGCGGCGGCCGTCGCTTCCGGATTGCCCCAATAGCCCTTCATCATGCCGGGGCCGCACAGCACGATCTCCCCCTGCTCGCCCGGCGGCAGGAAATTGCCCGCCGCGTCGATGATCGCGACGTCGGTGAACATCATGCCGCCGCCGCACCGATCGGGATATTGGAGGGCGTGCTCGCGCGAATTGACGATGCCGGTGCCGCCGCATTCGGTCTGTCCGTACATCTGCCGCAGGATCACGCCCTTCGCCGCCCATGCCTCCAGCAGCGGGCGCACCACCGTCGCCCCGCCGGTATGCGCGATCGCGAGATGCGCCACGTCGGCCGCGGCGAACGCCGGCAGATCGGCCATCCGCTGGAAGAAGATCGGCGCGCCGGTGACGAAATTGACCTTCTCCCGCACGATCAGGTCGAGCGCCTGCTCCGCGTCGAACCTCGATTCGAGATATGCCGTGCCGCCGGCAAGCAGGGTGTGGAGGAACGGGAAGGTGCCCGCCGACGTGCTCATCGGCGCGACGACCAGCCGGCGATACGGCGCGTGCAGCGGATCGTAGATCACCTGCCAGCTATTGTGCTCGACGATCGCGCGGTGGGTGAACATCACCCCCTTCGGCCGCGCGGTGGAGCCGCTGGTGGTGATGATCGCGGCGACATCGTCCTGGTCGATCGTCGCGGCGACATCGCCGTCCCCGCCCCCGTTCCCGTCGGAGCGTAGCGTGTCGATCTCCGCCGTCGCGATCGCGGCCGCGCCATGCTGCCCGGTCGCGCGGTCGGCGGCGGCGGCATCATGAACGATCAGCCGGGGGCGATAGTCGCCGACGATCCAGTCCAGCTCGGACCGCACCAGCCGGGTGCTGACCCCCGCGCCGATCGCGCCGTTCCGCATCGCCGCCAGCAGCGCGACGCACCATGCCATGCAATTGTCGGCGATGATGACCACCCGGTCGCCCGCGACCAGCCCGCGATCGGTGAACATCCGCGCGGTGCGCCCGACCCAGCGATCGAGCTCGGCGTAGCTCACCGCGTCGCCCGACTGGACGATCATCGGGCGATCGCCATGAGCATGCGCCCACCAGCGCAGGGCGTGATCGATATTTGTCGGCATCAATGGCTCCAATAGATCAGCGCAGCTCGGCCGGAAGGCGGCGTTCGACCCGTTCATGGAACGGTCCGATCGGCGCCTCCATCCCCCCGTAAAGAACCGTCTCCAGCCCACCGCTGGCAAGCGCCTCCTGCTGGAGGACGCCGGCGCTGAAATCCTCCCTGAAGATCTCATCCTGGAAATCCCAGGAACGGCGGAACAGGTCCTCCGCCTTCGCGCCTTGCAGCGGCTGGGGCATCAGCATCGCATATTGCACGATCGTGCGGTCCACGGCGCGCGGCATCAGCACCATCGTGCTGATGAAATAGGGGCTGGTGACGATGATCGTGTTGGGGAAGACGAGATAGGAATGGGTGATGTCCCGGTGCAGCGCGTCGCTCGTCAGGTCCGTGCCGCCGGGCTCGAAATGGACCCTGCCGGCGATCTGGCGGAGGTGATCGCCCAGCCAACGCATGATCGGATTGTTGTCGGCGTTGAGCGACGCGACCGTCTTCGCGTGCAGCCGCTGGATGTGATAGGCTTCCAGGAACGGCTCGACCACCAGCTTCCAGTTCGATTTCAGGTCGTAATGCCGCATCTTGTAGAGATGCATGCCCGGCAGGCCGAGCGCCGCGAGATCGGCGGCGAGCGCGTCGGTGCCGGCGGGCGGGCCAGCGGTCGCGGCCTTGTCCAGCCCGGTCCAGATGAAGCCGGCGGCCTCGTGGCAGGGGAGCGGCGCGAGGCCGAGCGCGGACTTGTCGGCGGTGGGGAATGTCTCCGGCCGGGCGATGCCGATGAGCTTGCCGTCCAGCCCATAGGTCCAGGCATGGTACGGGCAGGTGACGCGGCCCGCCTTCACCGCCTCGCAGCCCGGCACCAGCTTCGATCCACGGTGGATGCAGATATTGTAGAACGCCCGTGCCTGCCCGTCGCGGTCGCGGGTGAGGAGCAGCGGCACGCCGAAGCCGTCGATCGGCAGGAAGGTGCCCGGATCGGGCAGCGCGGCGGACGGCAGGACTGGCACCGGCGCGCGATGGAACAGATGCGTCATCTCCGCTTCGAATCGGCGCGAATCGGTATAGATGCGCGCCGGACGCCGGGCCTCTGTGGTGGGCACCGGAGCGTCCGCGTGGGCGGGGAGCGCGTGGATATCCGCCAGCTGGCTCTCGGTGAGCTGGCGGGCGAGGGGGATGAACCGTCCCGTATCAGGTTCGCTCGCGATCGTCGCCATATCCTCTCTCGCTCTTGTTTAGTCGATTACCTATCGCAACTTCAGCGCGCGTCAACCGATCGTGCGCGGCGGATGCGCGACAAGGATGCGTGACGCAGATTTAATCACATGATTAAAATTCAATTGGACAATTGAATTTCGCGTCGCTGCGCGCTATGCCGGTCTGACGCATAATCGTCTTTCCAGAGGGATGGCTTGAAAATCATGAGCACAGCAACCGCCATCGCGCCCGCCGAGCGCAACATCCCGACGCTCGCCTCGCTGTCGCCGAGCCAGATCGATGCGATCCGTCGCATCAGGCCGCACGATCAGGCGGAAGATCCCGTGCTCCATGAGCGCCGGCCGACGTCGATCTTCACCTCGCAGGAGCGTTTCGACGCGGAGCAGGAAAGGATTTTCCGCGCCGTGCCCGTTCCGATGACCGTTTCGGCGCTGCTCCCCGAGCCGGGCAGCGTGCTGGCGGTGGAAAGCTATGGCGTGCCCGTCGTCGTGACGCGTACCCGCGAGGGCGAAATCCGCGCCTTCATCAATTCCTGCACTCACAAGGGATCGAAGCTGGTCGAGGATTGCGACCCGCGCAAGGCGGCGCGCCTGACCTGCCCCTATCATGCCTGGACGTTCGGGCTGGACGGCAAGCTGCTGGCGGTGCCGCGCGCGGAGACCATCGCCTGCTTCGACAAGGCGGACCGGCCGTTGCGCCAGCTTGCGGCGAAGGAGATCGGCGGCATCGTCTGGGTCGGGCTCGATCCGCGGCGCAGCTATTCCTTCGACCATATCAATCCGCAACTGGCGGCGGACCTGGAGGCGCTGAACCTGCCGCGCGGGCATGTCTACGGCCGGCGCCAGTTCGATCTCAACGCCAACTGGAAGCTGGTGCTGGAACCGTTCCTTGAGGGCTATCACGTCCAGCGGCTGCACGCCCAGTCGGTCGGGCCGCTGTTCGCCGACGTGGCGACGGTGGTCGACCAGTTCGGCGACAGCCTGCGCCAGACCTCCGGCAAGGCGAATTTCACCGTGGAGGCGCTCGACGATCCGGAGCTCAACATCCACAAGATCGTCACCTTCGCCTATCAGATGTTCCCCAATGTCGTGGTCATCACCAGCCCTTATTACATCAGCGTGATGATCCTCGCACCGCGCGGGCCGGACCGGACGATGGTGGACTATACGATGCTGACCCGCGAGGCGCCCGACAACCCGAAGGCTGAGGAACTGTTCAAGCGCTCCTATGACATGGTGCTGGGCGTGTTCGGCGGCGAGGATTTCCGCGCTGCGGAGATTTCGCAGGCCGGGCTTTCCGGTGGTGCGATGGACGATGTGATCTATTGCGGGCTGGAGGAGAATATCCCGCGCTTCTATCGCGGGGTGGAGCGTTTCCTCGAAGCCTGAAGCGCCCTATCGGTCCGCCCGGCGACCTTGCACGAAAGAGCCGCCGAGCGGGCCGGTTTCCTCCACCTCGATATCGAGCGCGCGGAGATAGCCGGCGGTCATGATGTAGAAGCCCGGCAACAGCGTCAGCTCGACGAACTGCTCGTCGCTGAACAGCGCGCGGGCGGCGGCGAAGCTTTCTTCCGATATGTTATGGTCGCGATGGATTTCCTCCGCGATACGCACCGCCAGGGCGATCTCCGAGGGGAGCATGTCGAAGCGTTGCGCCGCGATCGCCTCGAGCATCGCCTCCGGCATGCCGATCGCGCGCGCCACGCTGACATGCTGATGCCACTCGTAATCGGAGCCGCACAATTGCCCGACGCGTAGGATCACCGCCTCGCGCAGCACCGGATCGAGTGAGCCTTTCAGCAGCAGATGGCTGCCGAGCCTGGCATAGGCGTTCATGAGCCGGGGCGAGTGACTCATCATCCGGGTGACGTTGAGCGAGCCGAGACGGGTCAGCCGGTCGAGCGTCTCGGCGTCCTGCCGCGCGGGATCGGGGAAGGGAATGCGCGCCATGCTCAGGCCGCCTTCGCCGGCATGCCGAGCAGCGCCTTCACCTCGAGGAAGCCCTCGAACGCATGATCGCCCCATTCGCGGCCGTTGCCCGATTGCTTGTAGCCGCCGAATGGCGCCATCGCATCGGGCGTGGCGCGGTTGACGATGACCTGGCCGACCCGCAGCCGCGCGGCGACCTCCTCGATCGTCGCGTTATCCCGGCCCTGGATATAGCCGGCGAGGCCGTAGGGCGAATCGTTGGCGATCTCGATCGCGTCGTCGATCGTGCCGTAGGGGATGATCGAGACGACGGGGCCGAATATCTCCTCGCGCGCGATGCGCATGTCATTGCTGACGTTGCCGAACACGGTGGGGCGGACATAGAAGCCCTTGTCCAGCCCCTCGGGGCGTCCGGTGCCGCCCGCCACCAGCGTCGCGCCTTCGTTGATCCCGCTCTGGATCAGCGCCTGAATCCGGTCGAACTGGATGCGCGAGACGACCGGGCCGACATCCGCTTCCGCCGGCGCGCCGACATTGATCGCATCGGCGGCCCGGCCCGCGATCGCGCACGCCTCCTTCATCCGGTCGGCGGGGACGAGCATCCGCGTCGGTGCGTTGCACGACTGGCCGGAGTTAGACGCCATGGCGTGGACGCCGTGCGTCACCGCCTGCTCGAGATCGGCATCGGGCAGGATGATGTTGGCCGATTTCCCGCCAAGCTCCTGATGGACGCGCTTGATCGTCGGCGCCGCGGCACGGGCGACCTCCACCCCCGCGCGGGTTGAGCCGGTGAACGAGACCATGTCGACATCGGGATGCGTGCTGAGCGCCGCGCCGACCACCGGCCCGTCGCCGTGGATCATGTTGAACACGCCGGCGGGGACGCCGGCGGCGTCCAGCACCTCGGCCCAGATGGTAGCGGAAAAGGGTGAGAATTCCGATGGCTTGAGCACCATCGTGCAGCCGCAGGCGATGGCGGGCACGACCTTCGCCGCGATCTGGTTGATCGGCCAGTTCCATGGCGTGATGAGCGCGCACACGCCGATCGGCTCGCGCACGATCGTGGTCGTGCCGCGCCGCTCGACGAACGGATAGCCTTCCTTCAATACGTTGACCGCGGTGCGCAGATGGACGTGGCCGATCTTGGCGTGGAGCTGCTCCGCCAGCGAGGCCGGCGCGCCCATCTCGGCGGTGATCGCCAGCGCAAGGTCGGCGCGGCGCTTGCGATATTCCTCTATGATCGCCTCGAGCAGCTCGATGCGCTCGCCCGGCGTGGTACGTGAGAAGGCCGGGAAGGCGCGCTTCGCCGCCGCGACCGCCGCGTCGACATCATCAGCGCTGCCGAGAACGATCTTGCCCGCCGGCTGCTCGGTCGCGGGGTCGATGACGGTGAATGTCTCGTGACCGGCCGGCGCCGTCCAGCGGCCGTCGATATAGAATTGGGTGGATTCGCGCATCCGCTGTCCTGTCGTTCAGGCCGACGCTTCGGGCGGCGGCGGTGTCAGCAAGGTGGTCATGTAGATTTCGGTCACATGTTTGATGTAGCGCTGGCGCAGCTCGTCCGTGACATGCCCTTCGCCGCGCAGGTGAAGCAATGTGTGGCGCGCGTAGAAGATATGGTCGCACGCGCCGGTGAGGCTGAAATAGAACAGCTCCGGATCGATCGGACGGAAATCGCCGCTGGCGACGCCCTGCTCCAGGATCGCGCGTTGCGCGTTGAGGATCGGCTCGACGAAGAATTGCGCGATCTTGCCGCCCGCTTCGGTTTCTCCGTCGCCGATCAGATAATGCATCAGCCGGTTGAGATAGGGGGAGCGGTAATAGGTGTTGATCATCCCGCTGATGTGGACGCGCATCTTCGCCACCGGCGAGATGTTCATCCGCACCAGGTGCTCCATCTGCTCCACCGCGCGATAGGCGTCGCGGGAGTGCAGGGCGAGCAGCATCCCTTCCTTGCCGCCGAAATAATATTTGACCAGCGCGGAATTGAGGCCGGATTCCTTCGCCACGTCGCTCAGCGAGATATCGATCACGTTGCGCCGCGACAGGATTGCCGCCGCCGCGTCGAGCAGCGCCGTGGCGGATGGTGAATGCTCCTCCGCGCGCAACGGCTTTTCGGGCAGCCTCTCGACCATCGCCATTCTGCGTTCTTTCTGATTTGATACCGGTCCAAAACGATTTACCGTTCGCAGGGCGCGGCGCAAGCCAGTTAGGCGCAAGAAGTTCAATTAATCGATCAATGTTGCGAGGCTGGGCCTGGTGGCGTAGCGTGATCGAAGCAGCGGACCGGAGAAATGCCTGATGGAAGTAACCGCCATGCCGATCGAGACGCGGCGTTTCCAGGCGCGGGACGGGGTGAGACTGGTTGGCGACGTGGGCGGCGATCCCCGCGCGCCCACCGTGGTGCTGATGCACGGCGGCGGGCAGACCCGGCATAGCTGGTCGGGCGCGCTGCGGGCGCTGGTCGACGCCGGCTATCACGTCATCAATTATGATGCGCGCGGGCACGGCGAGAGCGACTGGTCGCGCGACGGCGATTATTCCATGTCGTTGCGCGCGCGCGACCTGGGCGACGTGCTGGCGGGCGTGGGCGGGCCGGTCGCGCTGGTCGGCGCGTCGATGGGCGGCGCCACCAGCCTGTTCGCGATCGGCGAGGCGAGCGCGCCGCGTCCGGCCGCGCTGGTCATGGTCGATATCGTGCCGCGGCCCAACATCGCCGGCACCGATCGTATTCGCGCGTTCATGGCCGCCAATCCCGAGGGATTCGCCAGCCTCGACGAGGCGGCGGACGCGGTGGCGGCCTACAACCACCATCGCCCGCGCCCGAAGGACCCGTCGGGCCTCGCCCGCAACCTGCGCCGGCGCGGCGACCGATGGTTCTGGCATTGGGACCCCCGGATGCTCGACTCGGTCAACATCGACGTGCGCGGCGAGACGATGACGCGCCATGCCGCCGGCATCGACTTCCCGACGCTGCTGGTGCGGGGAATGGCGAGCGACATCGTCGACGAGGCGGGGGTGGAGGCGTTCCGCGCCGCCTTGCCGGACCTGGAGGTATTCAACGTGCGCGGTGCCGGCCATATGGTGGCCGGCGACCGCAACGATGTCTTCAACGAAGGCGTGCTCGGCTTCCTCGGCCGCGTCATGCCGCCACGCTGAGCGGGCTTTCAGATCACGATATTCTCGCGCACCCAGAAAAGCGGGGAGTTGGCGAGATCGATGAACGCGCGCTCGTCGGCGAGGAGGTGGCGGCCCGCGTCGCGCGCTTCCTTGCTGTCGCCGACCGCCAGGATATCCTCGATACTGTCCCAATAGAGTTCCGCGACGCCGTCATAAGGCTCCACGATCGCGTCGCGCGCCGCCACCGGGCCGGCGATGCGGGGATCGTCGAAACTGTGGCTCTGCACATATCTGCGCATGCGCAGCAGCGGCGCGACCTCCCGCACCAGCGGCGCGTGCCGCTCCCGCCAATAGGTCTGGAATTCCGCCCGCGTCAGGTCGGCGCGGCGGCGCAGGCAGAAGATCATCTTTATCACGCGAATCTCCGATTGTTCACATCGTCAGCCCGCCATCGACCGCGATCTGCGTCCCGGTCACGAAGCCGCTTTCGTCCGACAGGAGGAAGACAGCGGCGCCGACGATCTCCTCCGGCTCCGCCACGCGCCCCAGCGGGGTCGCCGTCGCGCCCATCGTCCGCCCGTGCCCGCGCGAGGATTCGTCGAGCAGGCGAGTGCCGAAATAGCCGGGGTGGATGACGTTCACGCGAATGCGGTGCGGCGCAAGCTCCGCCGCGGCGGCGAGGCTCATGCCGACCACCGCCGCCTTCGTCCCGGCATAGGCGACGATGCCGGGATGCGCGCGGGTCGCGGCGGCCGAGCCGATATTGACGATCGACCCGCCGCCGTTGGCACGCATCGCCGCGCCGGCCGCGCGCATCCCGTGCCACACGCCGAGCTGGTTGACCGCGATCATGCGCATCACATCGTCGTCGGTCATGCGTGACAGGTTGCCGCTGATCCCCAGCCCGGCGTTGTTGACGAGGCCGGTGACGGGGCCGAGCTGCCGCTCCACCAGCGGCACGATGCCGTCCCAGCCCGACGCCGCGCCGACATCGAGCGGCAGGTAGCGGCTCGCCGCGCCGATCTCCTCCGCGATCCGTTCGCCCGCCTTCGCGTCGCGCCCGCACAATGCGACCTGTCCGCCCGCAGTCGCGATGCCGCGCGCGATCGCCTCGCCGATGCCGCGCGTGCCGCCGGTGACGATCACGGTCTTGCCGCGCAGCCGGTCGCTCGATCCGGGCGCGGTCATGCCGCTTCCTTCGTCGCCACGCGGGTGACCTCGACGTCGAGGCAGTCGAGCAGCGTCATGCCCGACACCCATTCGACCCATTCCACGCCCAGCCCGAGCAGGACGTTGACGTTGCGGCCCTCCGTCGCGTTCGCGCGCTGCCAGCCGCCGGCATGGCCCCAGCCATGTGGATAGGAAACGGTGCCGCGCGCGATCCCGTCGGTGATCTCGGCGGGGACGCGGATCGCGCCATTGGCGTTCGACACGCGCACCTCGTCGCCATCGGCGATGTCGCGGGCGGCGGCGTCCTCCGGATGGATCATCAGCGTCGGATGCTGCGAGCGGACGAGCTTGTCCGAATTGTGCATCCACGAGTTGATCGACCGTATGTCGCGCCGCCCGATGAGGACTAGCGTGCCTGCCGGGCGCGACAGGCCGGCGCGCAGCCGCGCCAGCTCCGGCGCGGCAAGCGGATGCCACAGGTCGAGTCGGCCGCCGGGATGCGCGACACGCGCGCGCCAGCGGTGCCGGTCCTCGGGCATGTCGTCGAGCATCACGCCGTGCGGCCGGTCGCGCAGCCGCGCGCGCGACCAGCCGTCGCGCTCTCCGAAATGGTCGCCGACCGGGCCGCGCCGCAGCATCCGGTCGACCTGCCCGAGCGGATCGGGGAGCAACCCGAACCTGCCCAGCGCCTGCTTGCGTGGCGACAGCGAGGGCGCGTCCAGCCCCATGCGCCGCGCGATCCCGGCATAGATCGCATAATCGTCGCGCGCCTCGCCCATCGGCGGCACCACCGCCTCGGTATATTGCAGGAAGGGGCGCATCAGCGCGTGCATCCCGACCAGCGGCCAGTCGGCACGCTCCAGGAAGGTGAGGGTGGGCAGCACGTAATGCGCGTGCTTGTTGGTTTCGTTGACGTAGAAATCGAGGCTGACGTGCAGCTCCAGCTTCTCGAGCGCCGCCGCCAGCCGCGCGCCGCCGGGCGCGCTGACCACCGGGTTGCCGGCGGAGACGATCAGCGCGCGGATGCGATCGCCTTCCTCCTCGATATCGGCGGGCAGCAAGGCGGCGGCGAGCTTCCCGGCGATCGCCGGGACGCCGCCGACGCGGTTGGCGTTGTCGCTATAGCCGCCGGCCATCGCCGCGAACGCGCCGCCGAAGAGCTGCCGGCCGAACCGCACCCCGCCCGGCGCGCCATAGCGCCCGGTCACCGCGTTGAGCACGCTGGCGAGATAGCTGCCGAAGGTGCCGAACCGTCCCCGGCACAGGCCGAGCCCGCCATAGACCGCCGCGCGTTCCGCTCCCGCGAAATCGCGCGCGAGCGCGGCGATCGTGTCGACCGGGATGCCGGTGGCCGCGCCGACGGCGGCGAGCGGCACCGCGCGCACCGCCTGTTCGAGATCGGGAAGGCCGGTGGTGACGGCGGCCACGGCGGCGCGGTCGATGCGATCCTCCGCGAACAGCACGTGGAGCATGCCGGCGAGCAGCCATGCATCGCTGTCGGGGTTGATCGCGACATGCTCACCGCGCCGCGCCGTCTCGGTGGCGCGCGGATCGACCACCACCACCCGCCCGCGCGCGGCGATCGCCTCCAGATCGTGGCGCCAGCGGGGATCGAAGATCATCCAGCCGTTCGAGACCATCGGATTCGCGCCGAGGATCAGCAGGAAATCGCATTGCGGCAGATCGGCGAAGGCCAGCGGCACCGGCGCGCCATGGATCATGTAATTGGCGGTGAGCCGGGCGTTGCTGTCCTGCGATCCGGCGCCGTAGAGCTTCTTCGCGCCGATCGCGGCGACGAACTCGCCGAAGCCCATGAAGGAATTGGTCGAGAAAGCGGTGGGATTGCCGAGATAGCCGGCGAGCGCCCCGCCGCCGTGCCGCTCCCGGATCGCGCGCAGCCGGGCGGCGATGTCGTCCAGCGCCTCCGCCCAGGAAACGGGCGCGAACTCGCCGGGGCCGCCGACGCGCTTGAGCGGGCGCAGCACGCGATCGGGATCGTTGGTCACGTCGGCGATGCGGATGCCCTTGACGCAGGCATGGCCGATCGAGTGCGGATTGTCCCGATCGGGGGCGACGGCGGTGACGCGCCCGCCCTCCACCGTCGCGACCAGCCCGCAGAAGGATTCGCACAAGCGGCAGAAGGTCGGGTGGCGGCCGTCCGCCCCCGGCCGGGTGACGATCGCCTCCGCCGCCACGCTACAGCCCGAGCGACTTGGCGAGGATGTTGCGCTGGATTTCGTTCGATCCGGCGTAGATCGAGCCCGCGCGCTCGTTGAGGTAGCGCAGCGGCGCGATCGCGGCGAAGCGCGGGCCAAGCGCCTCCCCGTCGGCATGCGGCAGCGAGACGTTGCCGCCGGGGCAGCCGGCCTGCGGCTGATAGGCGAAGCCGTAGCGGCCGGCGACGAGCATGCCCAGCTCGGTCGCGCGCTGCTGGAGTTCGGTGCCGAGTATCTTCATCACCGACGCCGCCATGCCGGGCGCGCCGCCCGCGCTCATCGCGCGGAATTCGTAGATTTCGAGCGCCGCGACGCGGATGCGCGCATCGGCGAGCTGGCGCGCGAACCCTGGCTCGTTCGCCATGCCCGCCTCGCGCGCTGCCTCCGCGATCCGGTCGAGCCTGTCCTGTAGTTCCGGGGCATAAGCGGTGCCGCCGCGCTCGAACTCCAGCAGGTATTTCGCCACCGTCCAGCCATGGTCGATCGCGCCGACGACATTGGCCTTCGGCACGCGCACCTGATCGAGGAATATCTCGTTCTGGATATGCTCGCCCGACGGCGACACGATCGGGCGAACGGTGACGCCGGGCGACGCCATGTCGATCAGCAGGAAGGTGATGCCCTGTTGCGGGCGGGCGAGCCGCGCGGTGCGGACGAGGAAGAAGCCCCAGTTCGCGACATCGGCATGCGTGTTCCAGATCTTCTGCCCGGTGACGATCAGGTCGTCGCCGTCGGCATCGGCGCGCATCTGCAGCGCGGCGAGATCGGACCCGGCGCCCGGTTCCGAATATCCCTGGCACCAGAAATGCTCGCCGGAGAGCATGCGCGGCAGGAAATAGGCTTTTTGCGCCTCGCTGCCGTGGCCGATGATCGCGGGGCCGCACATCTGGATGCCCATCGGCGACACCGGCGGCGCGCCGGCCGCGACGCGCTCGCGGGCGAAGATGTAGCGTTGCGTGACGCTCCAGCCAGCGCCACCATGTTCCTTCGGCCACGCCGGCGCGGCCCAGCCCCGGCGGTGGAGGATGCGCTGCCATTCCAGCGAGCGGCGATGTTCGCCATAGACGCTGGTCATCCAACGGCCGGCGTCGCGCAGCTCATCGGTCAGATGCTCGGCGAGGAACGCGCGGACCTCGTCGCGGAAACCCAGATCCTCGGGCGTCCAGTTAAGGTCCATTCGGCTGCGCTCCTCTCCTGATCCGCGCCACGCTAGTCCGGGCGACGAAGACCTGCAACATTAATTGATTGATTATATCGCGTTGGCCGTATCAACCGGTTGCCCGCGCCCGTGTTTCGTCGATCAGGGCATAGATTGATCGTTCGACGGGTTGCAGCACGCCGGCCTCGACCAGCATTTCAGCCGCGCGTGGCGACAGGTCCAGCCAATCGGCAACCACTTCCTCGGTGTTCTCCCCTGCGAGGGGAGCGGGACGGGAATCGGCATCGGCGAGCATCGAGGAGCGCGCGTGGCGATGCTCTGCCACCACTTCCTCGTCGAGGAAGGGATGCGTCTCGAAACGGAAGAAGTCGCGCTCGCGATAATAAGCAAAGGTTGGCAGTTCGGCGATCCGCCGCATCGGCGCGGCGGGTACGCCGGCCTCCTGGAATATTGTCGCGGCGGCCTCCGGTGCGCGATCATGCAGCCACGCGCCGAGCGCCCCGTCCAGCCGGTCCGCGTTCGCGGCGCGTCCCTCACGGGTGGCAAGCGTCGCGTCGTCGGCAAGCCCGAGGAACGGCGCGAGCGCGCGCCAGTCCGCATCGTCGCGCACGGTGATGACGCACCACGCATCGTCGCCCGCGGCTGGATAGACGCCCCACGGCCGATCCGGCGGCCCGTCGCTCGCGGCGTTCGCCGAAGCCCGCGCCACATCGGCGGCGAAATGGCCGAGCATCACCTCCGCCTGCGCGATCTCGGCATGGCCGCCCGTGCCGGTGCGCAGGCGCCGGATGAGCAGGGCGACCGCCGCCATCGCGCCGATCCGCGCGGCGACGTGATCGGGATAGATGGTGATCGAATCGCTGTAGCCCTCCGGGTCGTCGGGATAGCGCCAGCGCTCGGTAAGCCCGGTCGCGGCGCGCACCAGTGGGCCATAGCCCATGCGCGCGCTCCACGGCCCGGTCGCGCCGAAGGCGGAACTCTCCACCGTGACGAGCCCAGGGTTGACCGCGCTCAGCGTCGCGTGGTCCAGCCCGAGCGAGGCCATCGTGCCGGGCTTGAAGTTCGAAAGGATCACGTCGGCCGACCGCGCCATGTCGAGGAACAGCGCCTTGCCGCGCGGATCGCGCAGGTCGAGGCCGAGGCTGCGCTTGTTGCGATGCCCCGCCGCGAAGCTGACCGACAGGTCGTAGGGAAGATAGGATTGCCGGTTGCCGTCCGGGAAGGCGCGACTCTCGACCTTGACCACGTCGGCGCCCTGGTCGGCGAACTGGCGGCTCGTCTCCGCCCCCACCACGATCACGCCAAGGTCCAGCACGCGCAGACCGTCGAAGGCGCGGGTCGGGGGATTGGCACAGGAAGGGGTGGGAAGGGAGGTCGTCGTCTCGCAGACCGCCGGCGACATGCGCGCGCCATCGATGGAGATCATGCCGTTGGGCAGTCTGACCGGCGTGCCATCCACGAGGGTCGCGTCGCGGAAGGTGCCACGCGCGCGGAAATGATCGGTGTCGAGCGCTTCGCCCAACGAGGCGAGCGCGGCAATCGGCACGCCGTGGCGCTGGCCGTCGCGTTCCAGCTCGTCGCGGCTCCGGCTGGCGAAGAAGGCGGCGATCGCCGGGATCAGGTCGGGCGATTTGTAGCGCACCCCCGTGCGGTCGAACGACGGATCGGCGAAGGCGGCCGGCGAACCCATCCAGGTGAACATACCCTGCCATTGCCGCGCGGAGAGCAGGCAGATGCGGACATGGCCATCCGCACATGGGAGGATGGGATATTGATAGCCGCGCGCCGGGCGGTCGCGCGACAGCAGTTTCGCCGGCCTGCCCATCGTGGCGCTGCCGCCGATGCCATAGCCGGGGTCGAGCGCCTGCACGACGCCTTCGAGCGCGGAGAAGTCGATATGATCGCCCCGACCAGTGCGCAGCGCGTGATAGAGCGAGGCGAGGACGGCATAGGCCGCCTGCGCGGCGGCGCATTGCTGGGCGATGCCGTGCGGTGGGAGCAGCGGCGCCCGGCCGCGAATGCCGGAGCGGCATAGCACGCCGGAGAGCGCGTGGAGGACGGGATCGGTCGCCTGCCAGCCGGTGAAGCTGTTGCCGGTGCCGAAGTCGCTCACCGCCATCGTCACCAGCGTCGGATTTGCCCGGCGGGCTTCGCTGAGATCGATCGTGGAATCGGCGACGACGACATGCGCCCGCGTGAGGAGATCGGGGAGATCGCGCGGGTCGGCGGCCTGCTTGCCGGCATTGGCGGCGGCATCCGCGAACGGATCGCTGCCGCCGGACGCAACCCGGTCGACCCGCGCGCCCAATTCGGCGAGATAGCGGGTGATCGGGGCAAGCGGCCCGGTTACGGCATCCACTACCCGGATGCCTGCGAGCGGTCGATCGATACCTGCTCCCGCCATGCTCAGGCCGGATCGCGCGGGAAGGACGGCAGGCCGGCGGGAATTTCCACCCATGGCAATTTGGAGGCGGTCCACACATGCAGGCCGGGCGCGAAATCGCCCGCATTGTCGGCGGTGCCCGCCTTGATCGCGACGATCGCCGGCTGGGCGGTGATGACCGAGCGGATCGGCGAGCCGCAGCGCGCGCAGAATTCCCGGATCACCGGCTTTCCGCTGGCGGTGTCATTGTCCTCATAGGCACCGAGCGGCCCCTCGATCGCGACATGGCGCGCCTTGGCGACGATATTGACCGAATAAGCCGCGCCGGACTGGCGGCGGCAGGACGTGCAGTGACAAGCGGCGACGGCGAGCGGCGCGCCCTCGATGCGGTAACGCACCGCGCCGCAATTGCATCCGCCCTCGATTGCGGCGTCATCGGTTTCGCTCATGTTTCCATTCCTCGCTGGTCGCTCGCGAGCTATGCTTGTTTAATCGATTGATGCAAGTCTTGCGCGACAAAGCTGATCGTGCCTTCGCCCACAATGCCGCCGTCGATGTCGCGGTGCAACTGGCGGTGGAGATGCTGGGCGGATTTCTCGTTGGAGCCGTAGCGGAAGGTGCCGCCGGGCCAGGCGGCGGCATTCTCCTGGATCCACGCCTCCATCGGGAAATCCTCCTCCATTCCGGCCTGGCGCAGGATATCCCAGCTTTTCGTGATGCGCTCCGCCATTTCCGGCGACATGATCTCGGGGCGGACCATGAAGCGGATGCGGACGGTGCAGCGCCCCGGATCGGCGATATCGGGCCACACGCTCCACAATTCGATATGGTCCGGCGCCTCGACCAGCACGTTGTTGGGATAGAGCGACATCACCGTGCCGACATAGCGGGAGGTCGCGTCGATCTCCTCGCCCGCGTCGAGCATCCGCTTCAGCTTGGCGCGCGCCATGAACATCTTCCCGTGCGCGCCGAATTCCCTGAACACCGCCGAATGGTTGACGGTGCGCGAGCCGACCCCGCCGGGCTTGGGATGGAGGAATTGCGCGTGGAGGCTGTCGATCGAGCCGTCCATCACCAGCTTCCAGTTCACCTCCAGCGGAATCCAATGCTCCATGAGGACGGTCGCGCTGTCGAGGTTCCACGGTGCGATCTGCGTGTCGATGCCAGCGCCGATAAAGCCGGGCAGGTCGATCGGCGCATCCTCCGTCAGCGTCACGAAGACGAGGCCGTGGCGCACCGCGCAGGGAAAGCGGATCAGGCCGTTGCAGCCCCGGTCGATGCCGCCGGCGGTCTCCTCATAGGGCACCGCCTTCAGCGCCCCGCCCTCCGCCGCATAGGACCAGCCGTGGTATTGGCACATGAACAGCCCTTTGCGGCCGCTTTCCGCCTGCTCCACCCGGCCGCCGCGATGGCGGCACATGTTGCGGAAGGCGGCGACCGAGCCGTCCTTCTGCCGCACCACCAGCAGCGGGATGCCGAGCACGGTGCGGGTGAAGAAGGAGCTGGGCTCCGGCACGTCGCTCAGGTGGCCGACCACCAGCGGGCGCGAGCGCAGCAGCGCGATCTCCCGCGTCAGCCGCTCGGGCGAGGTGAAATGCTCCGTCGGGATGATGAGCGTCGCCTCGGCCAGATCGGTGCCGCCGACGCGGATCAGATCGACCAGCCGGTCGAGCGCCTCGGTATCCAGCGCAACGTCGGTCGCCATGTCTCGCTCTCCTGATTCACGCGCCGTTCGCGGTGCAGTGATTGACATATTTCAAAAAACGTAAACTATAACGGATTGAAGTCAATCGCGGGCCATGGACATCGCGATGGCGCGAGGCGCAGGAGAGGAACAGGATGCACTTCAATCGCTACATCGCGCATTGGTCGTCGCGCTATCCCGACAAGGTGGCGCTGGTCTGCGAGGACCGGCCAATCACCTGGCGCGAGATCGACGAGCGGTCGGCGCGGATCGCCGCGTTCCTGATCGCGCGCGGGGTGGAGCCGGGCGATCGCGTCGGCTGCCTGCTGGAGAATTCGATCGACTGGTGCCTCGCCTTCATCGGGGCGTTCCGCGCGGGCGCGATCTTCGTGCCGTTCAACCGCCTGTTCGGCCGCTACGAGCTGGACCAGATCGCGCGCGACGCGGAATGCGCGATCGTCGTCTCCTGCGCGGAGGACGTGGCCAAGCTGGACGTGACGCATGATGCGGACGATCCGCGCGCGATCCACTTCTACGACCTGCGGGATCGCGATGCCCCTCCGGTGCCGCTGGCCGACGTGCTGGCGCGGGAATGGGCCTTCGCCGACCACAGGCGCAGCGACGACGATCCGATCGCGATCTGCTACACCTCCGGCACCACCGGCATCCCCAAGGGCATCCTGCTGACGCATCGTTCGGTCGATACGATGGTGCAGGGCCTGACGATGACCTTCCAATGGTCGATCGGCAACGAGCGCTTCGTGATCCTGGCGCCGCTGGCCTTCACGGGCACGGTGATCTGCGTGCTGTGCCCGCTGCTCGCGACCGGCGGCACCGGCTTCATCGAGAAGACCCTGGACGCCAGCCGGGCGTTGGAGCTGATCGTGCGCGAGCGGATCACCTATTTCCCCGGCGTGCCCGCCCTGTTCGAGCGGATCGCGGCCGCGCCGGGCTTCGCGGAGGCGGACATCAGTTCGATCCGCACCGGCAACGCGGGCGGCGCGCCGGTGCCGCGCTCGCTGCTGGAGAAGTTCCACCGCAAGGGCGTGACGATCCGCCAGCAATACGGGACGAGCGAATCCTCCGGCGCGATCACCAATCCGGAACTGGCGCTCGCGCTGCGCTGTCCGGAATCGGCGGGTCATCCGCTCCCCACCTTCGATATCGAGATTCGTGATGCGGGCGCGCGCGCGGTGCCGCCCGATACGCCGGGCGAGATATGGATACGCGGGCCGCAGATGATGCAGGGCTATTGGCGCAAGCCGGAGGCCAATGCCGAGGCGTTCGACGCGGATGGATGGTATCGCACCGGCGACCTGGGACGGTACGATCCCGAGCTGGGGCTGTTCGTGCTCGACCGGAAGAAGAACATGCTGATCTCCGGCGGGGTCAACGTCTATCCGGCCGAGGTGGAGCGCGCGATGGCGCGGATCGATGGCGTCGAGGAAGTGGTGGTGTTCGGCATGCCGCATCCTGCATGGGGCGATGAAGTAGTGGCGCTGGTCCACGGCCCGACGCTGACGGATGGCGCGGCGCTGGTGCCGCGGTTGCGCGAGCTGATCGGCCCGTACAAGACGCCGCGACGCATCATCGTCAGCCGCGAGCCGCTGCCGCGCACCGCTTCGTCGAAAGTGGTGCGGCACGGATTGCAGGAATTGTTCGCGCGGCTGGCCGGGGAAAGCAGCATAGTCGCATGACCGGAGAGCGGGTTCGCTTCACCGTGACCCCGCGCTTCAGGCGGCGCGGGTCAGCGCGGGTGGGGCGCTTGTGATGCCGAGGACGGGTTCGCCGACGACCGTCATCCGCTGCATCCGGCGCGGCTCGCGATAGTCGACCACCGCATAATGCTGCGTGAAATTATTGTCCCACATCGCGACCACATCGGGGCTCCAGCGGTGGCGGACCTGATAGTCGGGCATCGTCGCGCTGGTCGAGAACAGGCGGATCACGTCGTCGCTCTCCAGCTTGCTCATCCCGATGATGCGCTTCGAGAACAGGCTGTTGATATAGAGGCCGCGCCGGCCGGTGCGCGGATTGACCCGCACGGCGGGATGGACGTGCTCCAGCGTTCCCGCCGCGGTCGTCACGCTCTGCAGCACCTCCAGCCCGTCGGCGAAGCGGCGGAGCGAATCCGACAGTCCTTCATAGGCCGCATACATGCTCGCCCATAACGTATCCCCGCCGAGCGACGGCAGATATTCCGGACGCAGGATCGTCGCATAGGGCGGCCGTTCGCGGAACGGCACGTCCGTATGCCACATGTCGGCGAACTCACCCTTGCCGTATTTCGGGCTCGCCTCGAGGACATGGATCGGCGCCAGATCGCCGCCCAGGCTCGGGATGAGGGGTGTGATCTCCAGCTCCCCGATCGCCTCGCCGAACGCGAGGAATTGCTGCGCGGTCAGCGACTGGCCGGTGAAGAACAGGACAAGATGCTCCTCCAGCAGCGCGCGCAGCTCCTCGCGATCGGCGGGCGTGACCTCCGCCAGATTCCGTCCGCTGATGCGCGCACCGATATGCGGGGTGATCCGTTCGACCTGCATCGATCCTCTCCAACTATTGTCGACGCAGGATAAGCGCTCGATTAATTTAAGACAATCGCCTTATATGGACGGGGCCGAGAAGATCGCCTCGCCGAGAACGACGATCTCGGCGAGGAGCGCTTCCGGGTCAGCGATCGGGCTGTCGCCGGCGTCGAGCCGATCGAGCGCGTCGAGGATCAGGGTGGAGAATTGGCCGACGCGGAATTCGAAGGTCGCATCGTCGATCGGCGGAAGCGCAGCGCGGACGTTGGCCACGGCGGCGGCGGCGAGTGGCGCCTTTGGCCCGACCGCGAGGCGGCGGGCGAACCCGCCGGCGGAGCGGCGCAGGACGAGGAGGAAGCCGGCATAGCTGTGCCGCCCGCTCGCGGCGCGCTGCTCCATCAGCGGGCGGCAGATCAGATCGAGCTGGGCGCGAATGCCGGCGGATGGCTCGCCGCCGTCGAGCAATTCGCGTCGCCGCGCCTCGACCTGCGCCAGCCGCCGGTCGAAGATCGCCTGGATCAGCCCCTCGCGGTCGCCGAAATGATATTGCACCGCGAAGCTGTTGGCCGATCCCGCCGCCAGCGCGATCGCCCGCAGCGACGCCCCCTCGATCCCCTGTTCGCTGAAGATCTGTTCGGCTGCCTCGATCAAGGCGTCCCTTGCAGGTGCCTTGCGGCGGTCGGTCCGTGCCATCGCTGCCCCGTATTGCTGCCGAATGCGGCGCGGCCCTAACATGTCCGTGCGCGAACCCGCCAGCTTAGCCGGCCGCCGCGATCGCGCTCGCCAGACGCAGGTGGAGGTGCTGGCACGAGATTTCGCTGCGGCCGTAGAGATAGGTTGCATCGGGGCTGGACGCCGCATTGGCCTGGATGGTCTGCTCCATCGGCCAGTCCTCGTTCATCGCCGCATCCTCTAGGATGGCGAGGCTGCGGTTCAGGCGATCGGGCATGTCGCCGGTCAGCTTCGCCGGATCGATCAGGAAGCGGATGTGAACCGTGCATCTGCCCGCTGTCTCGCCCGGCCAGACCGTCCAGAATTCGTAATGGTCGGGCGCCGCGATGACGAGCGTGTTGGGGAACAGCACGAAGACGGTGGCGAAATAGCGCCACGCCGCCTCCGGGGTCGCGCCGTTCCGGACCGCATCCGCCAGCCGCTTGCGCGCGGTGAACATCTGGCCGTGGAGACCATAGTCCTTCCAGATGCCGACATTGGTGTGGACGAGCTTGCCGACGCCGTTGGGGTGGAGGAATTGCGGATGAAGCACGTCATAGGCGCCGTCCATCACCAGCTTCCAGTTCACCTCCAGATCGTATTTGCGTTCGAGGAAGACGGTCGTCCGGTCGAGCGCGAAGGTGGCGAGCTGCTCGTCGGCCTGTGCGCCGAGGAAGGTCGCCACGTCCCGCCCGGCATCGTCCGACAGGTCGACCCAGACGAGGCCGTGGCGCTCCTCGCAATGGACGCGGAACAGGCCGTTGCACGCCGGGTCGATCGGATCGAAGCTCTCCTTGAACGGAATGCCGCGCAGATCGCCGGAGCGGTCGTAGGACCATCCGTGATAGGCGCAGACGAACGCGGATTTGCGTCCCGATTCCGCCATCTCCACCTTGCCGCCGCGATGACGGCACATGTTGCGGAAGCAGCGCACCGCGCCGTCCTTCTGGCGGACGATGAGCACGGCAGTGCCGAGCAGGTCGCGCGTGACGAACGAGCCCGGCTCGGGCAGTTCGGAAGCGGTGGCGGCAACGAGGAACTGGCGGCGGAACACCGCGCGCTCGTCGGCGAGATGCGCGTCGCTGGAGAAATTGAAGGCGGGGACGCGCAGCTCCGTCTCGGCCATGTCGGTCGTCCCGCGATCGATATGGGCGACCATGCGGTCGAAGACTTCCTGGGTGATATTGGTCATGGGCGTGCTCCGGGACGACGCCGTGACGATCCGCGTCGGTATTTACAAATTTTGTAATACGTAAAGAACGCGAAAGTCAACGGGTGCCGGGATCGCCGGCATCACCGGGCCTGTCAGTGGAACTTCGCCGAGAAGCGCACCATCACTTGCCGTCCGCGGCTGACCGAAGCGATTGTGTCGGACGGCGTCACCGTGGCCGTGCCGGTGCCGCTGCCGGTGAAGGTGGAATCGATCGCGCGCGAGAAATAATATTTGTTCGTCAGGTTGCGTCCAAGCACGCCAATCGAGAAACCCTTGCCCTCATTGGTATACATCGCGCCGAGGTCGAGCGTCGCATAGGCGCCCTGGCGGCTCTGGGGCTTGTTCGAAGGGGCGGCGAAATAGCTGCTCGAATAATTCCCGTCGGCCGAGAGATTGAGCGTGTCGCCGTTGCTGCCGAGCGGGACGGTGTAGCTGATGCCGCCCTGCGCGACGACGTCGGGCGCGCGCACCATCTGCTGCCCGCTCAGGTCCTGCGCGGTGAAGACGCCGGCCGCATTGGGATTGAGATTGCACCCCATCGCGATCGACTGGCCCGAATAGCAGGTCGTGATGAGGCGATTGTACCGCCCATGATTGTAGGCGAAAGCGGCATGCAGCGAGAGTTGCTCGGTGGCCTGGAAACTGCCCTCCAGCTCAAAGCCCTTGTTGGTCGCCTTGCCCGCGTTGACGATGCGCTGGTCGACGCCGCGCACCGGATCGATGATATTGGCGGTCACTTGCAGGCCGGGGTGGGTGTAATGATAGCCGATCAGGCTGCCGCGCAGCCGCCCGTCGGGCGAGCGGACCTTGATTCCGCCCTCGAAGCCGTGGACGGTCTGCTGATTGAACGACCGGTCGAGCGTGAGATCGCCCGAGGAAACCGCGAAGCCCCCAGACAGGAACCCCGTCTTGTACGCGCCATAGATGGTGAGGTCGTGTGACGGCCGATAGGTGAGCGTCACCTCGGGCGAGAAATTGTCCCAGCTCTTGCCGTTCGATGCGGTGGCCCGTCGATTCCCGGCCGCATCATACAGGCGATAGCCTTTCTTTTCATGGGAATAGCGGCCGCCGCCCGACAGCTCCAGCGTGGGGGTGATATTGATCATCGCCTGCGCGAAGAAGGAATAGGCCGTACCGTCCTGGAACACCGGCTGCTTCACGCCGATCACCGTCGGCGCCAGCGCGTTGCGCAGCACATAGTTCGAGAATTGCAGATCGGCATCCTGGTAATAAGCGCCGAGGAGGAAATTGAACGGCTCGTCGAACGAACTGGCGAGGCGCAGCTCCTGCGAAATCTCGCGGTCGCGGAACCGCTGGCTGCCGCCGAAGATGAACGCGGGCACGGTCGAATCGGCGACGCTCGCATTGGTGACGAAGCGCATGTACGACAGGTAATAGCCGGTGAGGCTGGTGAGTTTCAGATGGTCGCCAAGCGCGAGATTCAGCTCCAGCCCCGCCAGCACCTGATCCTGCCGGGTATAGGGCACGCTCTGGAATTCGGATGCGTAATTGCCGATCAGCGGGCCGAGATCGGGGATGATGATGCGATCGTCGGCCGAGCAATCCCCGCGCACCGGCGCGAGCTGGTCGTAGCCGAGCGGGCAGTTCACCGTCTGGATATTAGATTCCGGGCCGGATGCGTCGAGATGGCTGTAATTCAGCTTGAGGCGCGCGTCGAAATTGGCGCCGCCATCATATTTCAACGTGATCCGGCCGCCATATTCGGTGCTGGTCGGCAGCCGCTTGTTGCTTGGGCCGAGCGTCGCGCTGGGCGTTGCGACATTGTCGAAATAGCCCTTCATGTCTGAGCCATAGACCGCGAGACGCGCGCCAAGGCCATCGGCAAGCGGGCCGGAGACGAAGAAGTCCGTGCGATATTCGTCGGCGCGGAATTCGTAGCTGGCGTTGACCCCGGCCTCGAACGTCGCCCCCGGATCCGCGGTGCGGATCACGATGATGCCGGCAGGGCTGTTCTTGCCGAAGAACAGCGCTTGCGGCCCTTTCAGTACCTCGACCTGCGCCATGTCGACCTCGGACATGCGGCGGACGGCCGCGCGGCCGACCTGCACGCCATCGACGTTGAACGACACCGCCTGGTCCGCGAACGGGTTCGATTCGCCGACGCCGATCCCGCGGATCAGGACGACGCCGCCCTGCGTGCTGGCGCCCGCGTCGGAGATGATGAGCTGGGGCACGGCGCTCGCCAGATTGTCGAGCCGGACGATCGCGCGCCGTTGCAGTTCGGCCGATCCGACCGCCGACACCGCCACTGGCGCGCTGGTGAGCGATTCCGCGCGGCGGCGCGCGGTGACGACGATGTCGCTGTCGATCCCGGCTACTTCGCTCGCGGCGGCGGGAGGCGGGGTCTCCTGGGCCAGCACCGGCGTGGAAACCGAACATGCCAGCATCGCGATCAACTGGGCGCACCTGTGGCTACGCTTCCGATCCTTCATCGTCGTCCCCTCCTTGATACGGCCGATTCGCCGGTTATTTTCAAGGTACGATTAACGGAAATCGGAAATCTGTAAAGATGCGCCTTAATCCGCCGGCGGAATGGAGAGCGTGGCGTAGAGCGCGGGCAATTCGGTGCGCGCGATCTTGTTGGTGACGGTTTTCGGCAGCGGAGCGGGGGAAACGACGATTTCGCGCGGTGTCTTCAGCGGACCGAGCAGTTCGCGCAACGTCGCGCGCAATGCGTCGGGATCGATCGCTTCCGGGCCGTGGACCAGCGCCACGACCTTTTCGCCCCATCGCGGGTCCGGCGCGCCGAACACGCCGCATTCGGCGATCATCGGCAGCGAGGCGAGCGCGCGCTCGATCTCCGCCGGATAGATGTTGACCCCGCCGGAGATGACCATGTTCTTGAGCCGGTCGACCACCGTGATGACGCCGGCCTCGTCGCGCGTGACGAGATCGCCGGTCCTGAACCAGCCGTCCGCGAAGGCGGCGGCGGTCTGCGCCTCGTCGCGCCAATAGCCGCGCATCACCTGCGGGCCGCGCACCCAGATCTCGCCGGTCTCGCCCGGGGCGCAGTCGCGCCCGTCATGCACCACGCGCGCCTCCAGCGTGACCTGCGGGAAGCCGACCGTCTCGGGGCGGGCCATGGCAAGGTCCTCCGGCGGGGTGCAGCCCATTGCGCCCAGCTCGGTGCAGCCATAGACTTGGCGGATGCGCACGCCCTTGGCGCGGAAGCGGGCGAGCAATTCCCGCGACACCGGCGCGCCGCCGGTCATCGCGACACGCAGCGAGGAAAGGTCCGCATCGGCCCAGCCGGGAACCTCCGGCAGGCGCTCCCAGATCGCCGGCACCATCGTCATGAAGGTGGCGCGCTCGCTCTCGATCCGGTGCAGGATGCGCTCGGGATCGACCGCCGGCTCGATGATCGCGCAGGCCCCGATCGCGAGCATCGGCACGAGCAGCGAGAGGCAGCCGCCGGTGAAGGCGAGCGGGGCGACGATCAGCGCGCGATCGTCGCTGGTGAACTTGAGCGACAGGATATAGCCCATCAGGAAGGCGGCGACCGTCGCATGCGTCTGCATCGTGCCTTTCGGCAGGCCGGTGCTGCCCGAGGTGTAGAAGATCGCGGCGAGTTGGTCCGGGCTTGTCGCCACCTGCCGCGCCAGCGCGCCGCTCGCCGCCGCGCGGGCGAACGGGGTGGGAGGAAGCGCGCGCGCCGCCGGGGAGGCGATGACCAACGTATCCTCCGTCTCCGCGCCGTCCAGTGCGAAGTGCGCGGCGAGGCTGCGGCCGGCGGCCGGCGTGGTGACGAGCGCGGCGCAATCGGCGTTCTCCGCGATCGCCTCCAGCTCGAAGCTGCCGAAGCGCGGATTGAGCGGCACCAGCGCCGCGCCGGCCAGCGACAGCCCGACATAGGCCACCGCCCATTCGGCGCAATTGGGCAGCAGGATCGCGACCCGGTCGCCGGGCTGGACACCGCGCTCCTGAAGCTCGGCCGCCACGCCCTCGGCCGCCGCGATCAGCGCGCGCCAGGTGTAGCGCGTCTCCTCGCAGACGACCGCCTCGTCGTCCGGACGGAAATTCGCCCAGTAGCGAAACAGGTCAGGCAGACAGATCATGCGGAGGCTCCCGTCCGGAGTGGAGGAAAGAAAAGATGGTCTCGCGCCGCCGATCATGGACCGGGCCGGTCATGGGTGGCGATATCCGCGTGGTGAGGTTATGCGCGAGGCATTCCTGCCCGTTGCGCATGCGAGACGATACGGGCGAATCACAGGAGCGCATGGCTTGAATCCCCCATCGTCCGCAGAGGAAGCAGCCGCGCCCGCGTTGAGCCAGACCGCGGCGCGCATCGTCGAAAGCGCGCGTGCGTGCTTCGAGCGCTACGGCATCCAGAAGACCACGATCGAGGATATCGCCAAGGCGGCCGGTGTCTCGCGGCCGACGGTGTACAAGCATTTCCCCGGCAAGATGGAGATCGTCGATCACATCAGCATGCTGGAACTGGACAAGGTCCAGCAGGCGTTGCGCGAGCGGCTGACCCGCCGCGCCGGCTTCGCCGACATGGTGACGGAGGTGGTGCTGGTGTCGGTGAGCGTGGCGCGTGAGAACCTCTATGTGCGCCGCTTCGTCGAATCGATGGAAGCGACCGCGCACAGCTATGCCGAGACCAGCCCGTATCAGACGGTGGCGCGCGAGCGCTGGCGTCACATGCTGGAGGCCGCGCGCGCCTCGGGCGAACTGGCCGCCGATCTCGATTTCAACGAGGTGGTCGCGTGGCTTTCGCTCAACCAGGTGATCCTGCTCGCTACCGCCGAGCAGATGGGCGACGAGGACCGGCTGCGGCATTTCGTGCGGCGTTTCGTCGTCGAGCCGCTGCTCGCCGGCCATGGCGCATGACATCCCGCTCCCCAATTCCGTTCTCGACATTGACGTTTTATAAAATCTGATATCTGTAGCGCGCAAGCCGCTTGCTTCGGCAGGCACGGCGAGGCCCACGAATGCGGCACTAGGGGAGCGCTACGAAATGGCCAGCTATCGCGCGGTGTCCGGCGAATCGCTGGGTCCTCCCGATGGTTATGCGCTGGTGGAGCGCGATCCGGCGCCGCTCGCCGCCGGGGAGGTCAGGATCCGCGTCGCGGCGGCGGGCGTCGGGTTCGTCGATGTGCTGATCGCGGGCGGCGGTTATCAGGTGAAGCCGCCGACGCCCTATGTGCCTGGACTGGAACTGAGCGGCACGATCGTCGAGACCGGGCCGGGGATCGATCCGACGTGGATCGGCCAGCGCGTCGCGGCGGCGGCGGGGATGGGCGGCGCCTTCGCCGAGGAAGCGGTGGTGCCGGCGGACAGCGCCATCCCGCTGTCGGACACGCTCGATTTCCCGGCGGCGGCGACCGCCTTCGTCAATTATCAGACGGCATGGCACGCGCTGACGCAGCGCGCGGCGTTGCGGACGGGTGAGACATTGCTGGTGCTGGGCGGCGCGGGCGGCGTCGGGGCGGCGTGCATCGAGGTGGCGAAGCTGCTTGGCGCGCGGGTCGTGGCGACGGGATCGTCGGCCGCCAAGCGCGACCATGCCGTGTCGCTCGGCGCGGATGCGGCGATCGCGGCACCGGGGGCGGAAGGCTGGCGCGAGGCGGTCAGGGCCGCCACCGGGGGGCGTGGCCCCGACGTGATCGTCGATCCTGTCGGCGGCGACGCCACCGAAGCCGCGTTCCGCGCGATCGCGTGGAACGGGCGGATGCTGGTGATTGGTTTTGCCGGGGGCGGGATCGCGCGGCTGCCGACCAATCTGCCGCTGCTCAAGGGCGCGGCGCTGGTCGGGGTGGACCTGCGCCAGTTCCGCCAGCGCGAGTCGGAGGCGGCGCGTGCCAACCTCGCCGCGATCGGCGACGCGCTGCGCGACGGGAAGCTGCGGCCGCGCGTCGACCTCCTCTTCCCGCTCGACCGCTTCGCCGAGGCGATGCGCGCGGCGGCGGATCGCGACCATGTCGGGCGTGCCGCGATCGTGATGGACGGGACGTGAGGGAGGTCCGCTCCTATTGCCGGCTGTGCCACGGCATGTGCGGCATGATCGCGACGATCGACAACGCTGGCGTGCTGACGGCGGTGCGCGGCGACAAGGAACATGTGCTCACGCGCGGCTATGCCTGCATCAAGGGTCTGCAGGCGCCCGAACTGCACAACGGGCCGGCGCGGCTGCGGGCGCATCACCGGCGGGAAGCGGACGGCGCACACCGTCCGATCGGCTTCGACGCCGCGATCGATCAGGTCGCCGCCGCCACCCGCGCGGTGATCGACCGGCACGGCCCGCACGCGGTCGCGATCTTCACCGGCACGCAATCGGCCTATAACTTGCTCTACCGCTACATGGCGATGGAGTTCCTGAAGGCGATCGGCTCGCCCTCGCGCTTCGGGACGATGACGATCGACCAGTCGGCGAAGTGGGTCGCGTCGGGCCGGCTCGGCACCTTCGAGGCGGGACGGCACGGTTTCTACGATGCCGATGTGTGGCTGATGGCGGGGCTGAATCCGATGGTGTCGCTCGCCGGGCAATCGGTGGGGATGCCGTCCTACGATCCGGTCAAGGTCATCAAGGACGCGCGGGCGCGCGGCATGAAGCTGATCGTGATCGATCCGGTGCGCACCCAGACCGCCGCCAATGCCGACCTCCACCTCCAGCCGGTCCCCGGCGAGGACCCGGCGATCTTCGCCGGCCTGCTGCATATCGTATTGCGCGAGGGCTGGCACGACGCGGCATTCTGCGCGCGCTATGTCGCGGGGCTGGACGCGCTGCGCGAGGCGGTCGCGCCGTTCACGCCGGATTATGTCGCGGCGCGCGCGGGGCTTGCCGCCGGCGATCTCGCGCGCGCGGCGCGGATGTTCGCGCATGATGCGCGGCGCGGGTGCGCGGGCGGCGGCACGGGGCCGAACATGGCGCCGCACTCCAACCTCGCCGAGCATCTGATCGAGTGCCTCAACATCGTCTGCGGCCGATTCAACCGCGCGGGCGAGACGATCCCCGAACCGGGGGTGCTGCACCAGCGCCGCCCCGTCCATGCCGAGGTGACGCCGCCGCAGCGCAGCTGGGAGCGCGGGCACAAGAGCCGCACCGGCGGGCTGGGCACGATGAACAAGGAGATGATGAGCGCGATCCTCGCCGACGAGATTCTGCACGAGGGCGAGGGCGGCATCCGCGCGCTGTTCTGCATCGGCGGCAACCCCGCGAACGCCTTGCCGGACCAGCGCCATGCGGTGCGCGCGCTGCGGGCGCTCGACCTGCTTGTCACCAGCGACGCGGTGTGGTCCGAAACCGCGCGGCTGGCAGATTATGTGTTCGCCGCGCGCCAGCCGTTCGAGCGCGCCGACTGCACCTATTTCGCGGAGGAGTTGGGGCTGCAGAAGCCGTTCGCGCAATATACGCCCGCGATCGTCGCGCCGCCCGCCGGATCGGACACGGTGGAGGACTGGCTGGTCTATTTTGCGCTCGGCCAGCGGATGGGGCTGCGGATGCGCTTCGCCGGCCGCGATCTGGATATGACGCGCACGCCCGACGCCGATGAATTGCTGGAAATGCTCGCCGCGCGCGGGAGCGTGCCGCTGGCGGCGGTGAAGGCGCATCCGGCGGGCGCGATGTTCGACGTGCCGGCGCTGGTGGTGCAGCCCCCGCGCGAGGGGGCGGAAGGGCGGTTCGATCTGTTCCCGGCGGATGTCGCGGCGGAGCTGGCCGACGTGCTGCGCCGGCGATCCGCGCCGGTGACGGTGGCGGAAGGCCGCGCGGCGACCCACCTGCTGGTGACGCGGCGGGAGCGCGAGACGATGAACAGCTTCGGCCGCGAGCTGAGCGCGATCCGCGCCCGGACGCCGTACAATCCGTTATGGCTCCATCCCGACGATCTCGCGGCGCTCGGCCTCGCGGAAGGCGCGGCGGTGACGGTCCATGCCGAGGCGGGCTCGATCCCCGCCATCGCGCGCGCCGACGCCGGGGTGCGTCCGGGCGTCGCCTCGATGAACCACGCGCGCGGGCGATTGCCGGGCGACGCTGCCCCCTATGAAGCGGTCGGCGCGTCGACCGCGCGGCTCATCGCGCGCGACCGCGTGGTCGAGACGATCAACGCCATGCCGCGCATGACCGCGATCCCGATCGCGATCGCGCCCCGGACCAGTGGAGGATGAAATATGAGCTATGACCTGCTTTCCGGCCTGCTGGTCGTCGAGGTCGCGCAATTCGGGCCGGATTCGCTGGGCGGCTATCTCGCCGATCTCGGCGCGCGGGTCATCAAGGTGGAGCCGCCCGAGGGCGGCGATCCGCTGCGCTATTCCGGGCCGCTCGGCGCGGGGAGCGCCGAAGGCTTCAGCTACATGCACCTGCGCTGGAACCGCGGGAAGGAGAGCGTCGCGATCGACCTGCGCGATCCGGCCGGGATAGAGGATTTCCGCCGTATCGCCGCCCGCGCGGACGTGGTGGTCGAGGGGATGCGCGCCGGGGTTTTGGAACGACTCGGCGCGGGATATGAGCGGCTGCGGCGCGACAATCCGAAGCTGGTGTTCTGCTCCATCTCCGGCATGGGTCGATCCGGCCCCTATATGAAGATGGCCTCGCACGGCCCCTCGTTCGACGCCTTCGCGGGGATCGGCGCGCCGATCGGTGAGAGCATCAGCAAGTACGAGGGGCGCCAGCCGGCCGCGATCGGGATGCACGCGATGGGGCTGCACGGCGCGCTGGGCGTGCTCGCGGCGGTGATCCGCGCGCAACGTACCGGCGAGGGCGCGCTGATCGAGATCGCCGCCGCCGAATCCTCCGCGCACTGGCTGCCCGATGTGCTGGAGCCGCTGCTCAACCGGGACAGGACGCATGTCCGGCCCGGCTATCTCGACGCGCTCGGCCGGATGCGCTTCTGGGCGCGGATGGAGAATTACCGCGCGCGGGACGGCAAGCTGATCTACATCCAGTCGCTGACCGACAAATCGTGGCGCGCCCTGCTCCAGGCGATCGAGCGCCCCGACCTCCAGGCGATCTATGACCGCGAGCCGCGGGACGGGATGGAGGATGCCGAAGTCGCGCGCGAACTCGCGGCGGTGATCGCGACGCGCGACCGCGCCGAGTGGCTGGAGCGGTTCGCGGCGGTCAACGCGGCGGCGATGCCGGTCAACGAGCTGGCCGAGGTGCTGGATGATCCGCACTTCCGCGCGCGCGGCAACACCTACCGGACGGTCTTGCCCGACGGCCAGGAGCTGGAGCTGCTGTCCTCCCCGATCCGCGTCGAGGGGCAGGCATTTGACAGTCGCCTCGCGCCTGAATGCGGCGAGGACAATGCGTCGCTCGCGGTGGAGTTCGGGCTGGAGACCGTCGGGGGCGCGTTGGCGACGTAGATCACGACATAACGCTGACCGGAGCGAAGGCCGGCCCGATTCCCGCGCGGCATGAACCTCGGACTCTCCCATCTCGAACGGGCGCCGATCGTTCAAGCTATTGCGAGTCAATCGCATCATTGCTAGTTGCCCGGCCTCAACTTCGGGGGCGATGCGATGAAGGTAGTGTTTTTGCTCGGCGCGATCAGCACGATGGCGTTGGCGATCCCACAGGCATTGGCCCAGGCGACGGGCGCGGACTCCACGCGCAATGACATCGTCGTCACCGGCGAACGCCTTCAGGACACGGTGCAGGCCGGGAAGTCCGACATTCCGCTGATCGAGACCCCGCAGGCGATCTCCGTGGTGTCAGGGAAGGATATCGACGCGCGCGGCGTCACCCGCCTGTCGGAGGCGCTGCGCACCGTCGCCGGCGTGTCGCGCAGCACGACCTACGGCTTCTACGACGCCTATACGATCCGCGGGTTCGACGCGGCCTATGGCAGCGTCTATCTTGATGGGCTGGTCAACGAAGCCGGTGTCGGCCTGAACCAGGAACTGTCGGCGATCGAGCAGATCGAGGTGCTGAAAGGCCCCGCGTCGATGCTGTTCGGCCAGGCGCCGCTCGGCGGCCTCATCAACCTCGTCAGCAAGCGTCCGCAGGCCGATGCGTTTCTTCGCCTGACGGCCTCGACGGGATCGTGGAACCTGATCGAGGGCACCGTCGACGCCAACGCGCCGCTCAATCAGGGCAAGACATTGCTCGCGCGGATCAACCTCACCTATCGCGACGCCGACAGCTTCGTGCGCAACGCCGGGATCAACCGAATCTTCGTGGCGCCCGCGATCACATGGCAGCCGGGCCGCGACACCACGCTCACCCTGCTCGGCCGTTATCAGCGCGACCGCGACAACCCGTTCTCCCCGGTGCCCGCTTATGGCACCGTGCTGCCGGGCGCGGTGGCGATCCCGGAGGATTTCGCGATCAACAATGCCGGTGACCAGCGCGTCATCAACAACCGCGATCGCTGGCAGGTCGGATATATCTTCGATCACAGGTTCAGCGATGCGCTGAGCTTTTCGCAGACGCTGCGCTACACCCATCGCAAGGAATATTGGAACCGCTGGATGTTCGCCGCGGGCTTCCTCGATGCGAACGGGCAACCTTCCCATGACGCCGACGGCAACGAAGCGCCGACGGATACGATCGGCCGCTATTTCTACGGCCCCTATCGCGCGATCGACAAGGATTTCGCGGTAGACAGCCGGTTGAAGGGCAGCTTCACGCTTGGGGGCATCACCAACGAATGGATCGCCGGCATCGACTATCGCCACAATTCGGAAAGCTATTTCAGCGCGGGCGATTACGATCCGACGCATTTCCCGCTGCGCATCGCCAATCCCGACTATCACGCGATACTGGACACCAGCGCCGTGACCGGCGCCGGCAGCAGCAGCACGGCCCATCAGACGGGAATCTATGTCCAGGACCACCTGAAGTTCGGCGATATCGCGACCCTGACGCTCGGTGGTCGCTACGACTGGGCGAACGCCGCCGGCCAGAAGGACAAGGCGTTCAGCCCACGGATCGGCGCAACGGTGAAGCTCGTGCCGGGCGTCAACGCCTATGCCAGCTGGTCGCGTTCGTTCCTGCCACAGCTCAATACGCTGTGGGTGATCGGCTTTGACGGCAACGGCAATCCGATCGGCGGTCCCGTTCCCCCGGAGCGCGGCAGGAATGTCGAGGCCGGCCTCAAGTTTGCCCCCGACGCGCGATTGAGCGGGAGCCTCGCGGTTTACCAGCTTACCCGTCAGAACGTCGCGACCGCCAATCCGATATATCCGGACTTTTCGGTCATCACCGGCGAGCAGCAATCGCGCGGGGTGGAGGCCGAGTTGCGGTGGCAGCCGGTTGCCGGCTTCAGCCTGAACGCGGCCTATACCTATGTCGACGCCAAGATCACGAAGGACAATTTCTTCACGGTGGGCGCGCCGCTGTCGAACATTCCGGCGCACAATGTCGGCATTTTCGCGCAATATGAGGTGCCGAAGGGGCCGCTGGCCGGGCTCGGCGCGACGCTTGCCTTCACCTATAACAGCAAGCGCAACGGCGACGTCTATTCGACGCGGCCCGACGGGTCGGTGCTGCTCTGGTTGCCGGCCTATACGCTGGTCGATGCCGGTCTGTCGTATCAGCGCGACGGGTGGGGCGTGCGGCTCACCGTCGCGAACCTGTTCGACGAACGCTACTGGCCGGATACCGGCGGGATCGACCGCGTGTCGCCGGGCACCCCGCGAAACTTTCGCCTGACCTTGTCGCGGGACTTCTGACGGGGAATGACAGCGATGAGACGCTCAAGATGACGCGATTGGAACGCACAGGACGTCTCGCGGCGATTCCCGCGGGCTACGCGCTCACCTCGCTGATAACGGCCGTGCTCGTAAGGGTCATGCCGGTGCGCGCGGTGGAAGCGGTGTCGATCGCGTTCCTGTCGTTCTTCGCCATCTACGCGACGATGATCGTCTGGGCGTTCGGAACGCGGCGCATCGGACGGCTCTGGATCATCTGGGGTGTCGCCGCCGCGCTGCTTGCGGGCTACCTGCGCCTTCCGGTTGCCGGCACCGTGCAATGACGACGGGAAATCTGCGCCAGTCGATGTCGTCGCTGCACACCTGGTCGGGGCTGCTGCTCGGCTGGCTGCTCTACGTGATGTTCGTGTGCGGGACGATCGCGTACTTCCAGGACGAGATAACCCGCTGGATGCAGCCCGAGGTCGCGCCCGCCCGCGATCAGGCCGAAGCGGTGGCGGGGGCGCAGGCATGGCTGGAGCAAAATGCTCGAGACGCGCAAAGCTGGTTCATCACGCCACCGGGCCGGCGCAGCGCGGTTACCTCGGTCTATTGGGTGCCCGCGAAGCCCGGCGGCGACCAGCGCACCTCCGCGACGCTGGACGGGCGCGGACGGGAGGTCGCCGCAAGGGCGACGGCGGGGGGATTCTTCCTGTACCGCATGCACTTCGACCTCCATTATCTGCCGGTAATATGGGCGCGGTACATTGTCGGCATCGCGGCGATGTTCATGCTCGTCGCGATCATTTCGGGGATCATCACCCACAAGAAGATCTTCGCGGACTTCTTCATGCTGCGGTTCGGCAAGGGGCAGCGCAGCTGGCTCGACGCGCACAACGTCAGCGCGGTTCTCGCGCTGCCGTTCCACCTGATGATCACCTATACCGGGCTGGTCAGTCTCGCATCGCTTTACGCCCCGGCGCCGATGATCGCCGCCTTCGGCAATGAAGATGCCTATTACGCCGCCGCCTTCCCCCAGGGCGGTGACCTGGTAGCGAGCAAGGCGCGGATGCCGCTCGCGCCGCTCGACGCCATCGTCGCGCGCGCGGCGCGCACGTTCGGCGCGCGCGAGATCGGCTATTTGTACGTCCAACTACCCGGCGACCGCAACGCACGGGTCGCGGTCACCAGTTCTCCCGCCGCGGGTTTCGACACGCGCGGCGAGACCTTGGTGTTCGATGGCACGACGGGACGACAGCGCGCTCCCCTGTCGCAACGCGGCGCCGCGCAGGTGACGGAGAGCGTCATGATCGGCCTTCACGCCGGCCGCTATGCCGGGCTGGAGCTTCGCTGGCTCTATTTCATCTCGGGCGTGTTCGGCACGGTCATGGTGGCGACGGGGCTGGTGCTGTGGACGGCCAAGCGCCGCATGCGGTTGTCCGATCCGGCCAGGCCGCCGCTCGGTTTCCGCATCGTCGAGCGCCTGAACATCGGGACGATCGCCGGCTTCCCACTGGGCATCGCCGGCTATTTCCTCGCCAACCGCTTGTTGCCCGTCGCGCTCGCCGACCGGCCGGATCGTGAGATCGCGGCGCTGTTCCTCAGCTGGGGCGCCGCCGCTTTCTGGGCATTGATACGCCCGCCGCAGCGCGGCTGGCGCGAACTCGCAGCGGGTGCCGCTCTCGCATTCGCCGCCGTCCCTCTCGCGAGCCTGCTCACCGTGGGGCCGAGCTGGTCGCTGGCTGCGCGTTACGGTAGCCCGATCTATCCAGCGGTCGATGGGGCGATGGCGGCGGCGGCGGTGGTTGCCGCGCTCGTTGCACGACATAAGCGCACCGTTCGCGCGAACGTCCGCCGCCTGTCGTCATGATCTTTCTTGCGCTCATCATCAATGCGTCGGGATTTCTCGGCCTGGCAGCGGCCAGCGCGCGCTATCGCGACGCTTTGCTGGGGCGCGGACGAAACCTCCGCTTTCCGCGCACGTCGCAATGTCTGGCCGCCTCTCTCATCGGCATATCGTGGTTGCTCGCCGGATTCTCCACCAGTCTCGCGTCCGGCCTGGTGATCTTTGTCGGCCTGTCGACTATCGGCGCCGCGATTTCGGTATTCTGCATCACCGTCGGGCGAGCCCTTCGATCTCATTGATTCCATTTCTGCAACCGCCCGTTTGCCCATCATCGACCCGTCTCCGCGTCACCAGCATTTCGGTCGCATCATGAGGTTGTAGCGGGACCGCGACTGATTGGCCGAATGAGGCTGTCCAGTATTTCGACGGATTGGTCGAAACTGTCCGCTGGCGTGGTCGACCTATCGATCAGCCGGTGAAGCCGAAAACCATCTTCCAACGCCACGAGCAGATCGCCGGCCCAGGCTGAATCGATCTTTTCCGAGCCGTAGGTCGCGTCGATCATCTCGGAGATGAGGGTGCGCCGCGCGGCAAGACGCCGCGCAAGTTCCGTCCTTTTCGTACCCTGGCGGGCCATGAACAGGATGAGTTCGAGGTGCAGGAGCGGTGCTCGCCCCAGCGGATCGTCATGGGCCCGTTCCGCTGTGCGCATGGCGGAAAGCAGGTCCTGCGGTTCGCGGTGTTCGGCCAGCAGGTCGCGATAATGCGCCAGAGACAGTTCCGCATGCGCTTCGAGCATGCCGATGATCAGGTCGTCCTTGGTGGCGAAGTTCGAGTAGAAGGCGCCGCGGGTAAATCCCGCCTCGCCGACGATCGCATCGATGCTCGTCGCACCGATCCCTCTTTCCTCGAACAGCTTCGCGGCAGCCCGGAAGAGCTGACGGCGGGTCTCCCCACGGGTCGGACGGGTGCGCACTCTTGACATCGGGAAGCCGGATAGCACAGATGCAACTGGATACGATATTGTATCGAGTTGCATTGACCACTCAAAGGGCGCTGGGCCATCATGCATCACCCTGTCTTCGACATGCCTGTCATGGAGTGGCTGGCGGACCACCGGACACGCGCCCTGACCGACATCTTCCTGTTCTTCAGCGACATGGGGGAAGTGCAGGGCTATCTCCTGATCACCACCTGCATTTACGTGCTCTACGACAAGCGCCTCGCGGTGCGCCTGTCGCTGATGGTGTCGCTCGCGATGTGCGCCAACCACATCCTGAAGATCATCATCAAGAACCCGCGGCCTTTCATTCGGGAGGGGGATTATCTTCGGAAATGGGCCGTGCCGCTGGACAATGCGCGCGACCTCGCCACCGAATGGTCGACCCCATCCGGCCACGCGATGGCGGCCGCTTCGTTTTACACGGTCCTCTATGGATGTTGGCGCAACCGGCTCATCCGCATTCTGGCCGTCTTCGCCATCCTGCTGACGGGGGCTTCACGCCCCTATCTCGGCGTTCATTATGTGGAGGACATCCTGCTGGGCTGGACCATCGGCCTCGGTCTTGGACTCATCGCCCTTCGGAACGGTGAAAGGATCGCGGCCGCATGGAGCCGCTTCGGTTACGCCGGTCAGGTAGCGATATCGGTCGGGGCAAGCCTGGCGTTCTGGCTCATGACCATAATCGTCAATGGCGGGATGATCGACGGCCAGCCACGAGCCTTTCTGGGCTATGCGGGAACCGTCACCGGCATCGTGATCGCGTGGCCGCTGGAACAGTCACTGGTGAATTTCGATCCCCGCAGCGGGTCGGTGCTGTTCAAGGCGCTGAGACTGGCATTCTCTATTGGTTTGAGCTTTTTGACGCTCGAGGGATTTAAGCGCGGCTTCAGCTTGGTAGCGTCCGACTATTCGATCATCGGATACCTGCTGCAATATCTCCGCTATATTCTGGTGGCTTTGGCGAGTCTGTTCATGGCGCCGTGGATTTTTACGCGTTTTGATCTCGCGCGGCGCCTGGAGCGGTCATCGTTGGGCTGAATCGAACGTCGCAAAGAGGATGAAACCGGGTCGGGACGGGCGATAAGACCTGGAGCCGCGCGAGCGATCGGAAGGTGATCGACCCGCGCGTCATTCGACCTTTCTGAGCCGCGTCGGCAGCAGATCGCCGCGCTTCTTGAGGATCGGATAGGCCGACGCCTCGATCAAATGGCTGCTCACGCGCTTGAGGTCGCGCAGCGCGTCGAGGTGAAGCGCGCTCGTCTCCACCGTCTCGACATTGCCGGAGCGCAGGCGGTCGAAATGCGCGGCGGTCGCCTCCTCCTCCAACTGGCGGAAGGCTTCCTTCTCCGTCGCCAACGCGCGCGCCGCCGCGAGGTCGCCGCTCAGGAACACGGCGGTGGATTCGCGCAACGTCGCCAGTAAGCGATCGACCTGCGCCACCAGATCGGCCGTCCCCTCCTTCGAAAAGGCGACGCCGCGCTTCATCCGCCGGCTCGCGACGCCGAGCAGGCCGCGATCGATCAGGTCGCCGGCCTGCTCCACGTTGATTGAGAAGGTGAGGATGCGGGCGAGCTTCTCGTTGGTCGGCTCGTCCAGCCGGCTGGTGTCAATCGCCAGCAGGTTTTCCTTGATCGAGCGGTTGAGCCGATCGAGCCGGTCGTCGAGCGTGCGGGTCTCCTCGATCTGGCGGCGGCTGGGGTTGGCGAGCGCGTCGCGCAGGCCGCCGATCATCTGCTCCAGCACGTCGGACAGACGCAGCGCCTCGCGCGTCGCCCCGCCCAGCGCGGCGGCGACCGGGGTTCCCGCCGCGACCGGCTGGAGATAGCGCGGCGCATCCGGCGCGCTCTCCGCCGGCCGCGCGGGCAGCAGCCGTTCCAGCAGGCGCGCATAGGGTGTGAGCAGCGGGAACAACAGCACCGCCAGCACGAGGTTGAAGCCGGTGTGGAAGTCGGCGATCGCGCGCGCCGGCATGCGCTCGACGGCGGTCACGAAGGGCGTCACCCACGGATAGACCGCGAGCACCGCCAGCACGCCGGCGATCCGGTTGAGCAGATTGCCCACCGGCAGGCGGCGCGCGGCGGGATCGCGCGCGCCGCCTTCCAGCACCGGGTTGATCGCGGTGCCGATATTGGCTCCGAGCGCGAGGGCGATGCCGGCCGGCACGGTCAGCGCGCCATTGGCGGCGAGCGACATGGCGAGCAGCACGATCGCCACGCTGGAATGCGCCGCCCAGGTGAGCATCATGCCGATCAGGACGATGAACACGATATGGGTGGAAAGCGCCGCGAGGAACTCGCGTGTCAGCGGATTGGCCATCAGCGGATCGAGCACGATCAGGAACTGGTGCAGCGCGAACAGGATCAGGCCGAGGCCGATGAACACCCGCCCGAAGTCGCGCGTGCCCGCCCGCGCGCGGCGGTGGAGGAGATAACCCGCCAGCACCAGGATCGGCGCGACCAGCGACACGTCGAAGGCGAGAAGCTGGACGATCAAGGTCGTGCCGACATTGGCGCCCAGCATCACCGCGAGGCCGGGCGCAAGCGCCACCAATCCCTCGGCGGCGAACCCCGTCACCATAAGCCCGGTCGCGGTGCTGCTCTGGAGCAGCGCGGTGACGCCGAGGCCGGCGGCGAAAGCGCTCAGGCGATTGTGCAGGCGATGCGCGAGGAAGGAACGCAGCCGCGCGCCCAAGGCGCGCTGCACGCCGGTCTGCACCATATGGACCCCCCACAGGAGCAGGGCGACGGTGCCGGCAAGGTCGAGCAGGGTGAGCGTGATGTTCGTCGGCCGTTCCTCGTCAGGAATGCGTCGGCATCAGCCGCGCACGCTGTGAAAATGGTCCCGCTATCGGGGCATGTCCAGACACGAAACACGACCGGCGGTGGAGTCGCCGTGGACAGCTGGCGGGGCCGGGGTTGACGATGAACTGATAGTCGAGGGTCGGGTTGATGCCCGCCATCGGCTGGCAACCATAGGAGGCCGGTAATCCGCGATATGGACGAGGATTTGCGCCGGGTTCAGGCTCGAGCCAAATCGACCGGATGGCGGCATAAGCGAAAGCCACCCTCGCTAAAGGCGTCGACCAGTGCATTTGCGCGAATGCGCTCCGCATAGCAGTCTGCCACGCGCGCCGCCGCGCTCAAGGTTAGAGTCGTGCGCCCCTCGCGGCTATTTACCGAGCTGCCCGCGCATCGCCCCTTTCGGATATTTCGCCGTGTGGACGTTCACGTAGTAGCTGGATGGCTCTGCGAGGATCGCTGCCAGCGTATCGGCAGGGGCGGTGGCGCAGCCTTTGGACGAGCCCTGGGCTGGCGGATTGAGTGCGACGACCACCGGGCCGGCCACCCCGGCCGCACCCTTGTGGACATGCGCCATGGTCGGCGTGTCCGTTCCGGTGGCGGACAATTCGTAACAGAGCTGACCCTTGGCGGTATCAATGGTGACGCTCGCCGTACCGTGGCCGGCGGCCGGGGCAGGTGGCACCTCGGCGGGGCCGGAAAGCATCGTCGTGAAAGTAACTGGCCCGGCGGCAAGTGCAGGACCTCCGAGGAATGCCATGCAAGCAATGGCGGGAAGGGACATCCTCATCGACGTTCTCCTGATCGAGCGCGTGCATCGTCTAGCATCTCGAGATACTCGGCGCCAGCACGACCGACCGCTTCAGGCGGCAGACCTTGCTCGCCCGGCACCGACCGCTGGCGATGGACATCGGCGCGGATCAGGCTGGCATCCACCGCGAAGTCATGACCGTCGACCAGCCCCTCGGCGATGCAGCGCGCTACCGCTCGCCCATCATCGGCCCGTTTCCGTTTCCTCGCAGTAAGTGAATCAGCACGCATGCGCTGCCGCAAGACCGAGTTTCCCAACGGAACAGGACCTGATAGTCGTCATTCAGCGTTCTGTCCGACGATCCCGGAAGCTGCTGTGCATTCACGTTTGGAATGCGGGATCGCGTGGACAACTGATATCAAGGATATATCCGTGCATTTTCCCAATCGACAGTTCATAGCCAATCGGCCAGCGTAGTTGAGTTGGGTCCGGTGGCTTCAGCGAGGGGTCGCCGAATTGCCGGGGTGGCGACGAACCTCGATTGCTTGCGGATCATTGACGAGGCTCAGCAGCCCCTGCACGTCGCTCTGATCGAGCATGCCGAATACCGGCATATTCCTGAGCTTCGGTTCCTTCAGGACAAGCTGGTCGGCGGCGTAGCTGTTGACGATGGCGATCGCGCGCTCCAGCGGCTCGCCGTCGAAGAACAATTTGCCACGCGTCCACGCTTGCGCATCGTCGGCATCGACCTGTCGGGTCTCGCCCATATAGGCAATAGCAACGCCACGGTCGCGGCGGACGCCGAAGTTGACGCGCTGGCCGCGCCCCAGATCGCGGAAGATGCCGTCGCCCTCGGGCTGTGTGCGATGTGATACGCCAACCCGCACCTGCCCCTCGACCACGGTGACCTGCGCTTCGTCCTTGCCGACCCTGACGTCGAACTTCGTGCCGATATCGACGATCCGGCCGTCTGCCGCCGCAACCGAGAAGGGGCGCGAGCCGTTATGCGTTACGGTGAACAGGGCCTCGCCGGAGCGGAGAAATACCTCTCGCTGCCGCGCGGAATAGCGGACGTCCACCTTGCTTTCGGCGGCAAGCTCGATGATTGACCCGTCGTCCAGCCGGATCGCGCGGCGCTCGGCATGGCCGGTCGCATAGGAAGCGACATCGGGCGCAGCAGGACGGAGCATCCAGCCGGTCATGCCGCCAACCGCCGCCAGTATCGCGGCGGCGGCGGCGATCATCCGCCGATTCCCGCCCCGGCGCGGCGCCCGCTCCTCGGGCCGGTCGAACTGCTGGAGGAAGTCGACGAACCGCTCGGCCTCCGCGCGATCGGCGGAATGCAGCCATTTGCCCTGATCGGTCAGATACTGGGCAAAGACCATCTCGGCCCGTTCGCCCAACTCGTGCTTCCGCGCGTCGTTCCCCGTCATGATCGATACTCTACATAATCTCCCAGCCGGGCGTGGAGATGGGCCAATGCCTTCGCCAAATGCTTCTGGACCATGCGCGGCGTGATCTTCAATCGAAGGGCGATTGACCAGCTATGCTGCTCGTCGAACCAACTCAGCACGAACACCTCGCGGCAGCGCGGCGGGAGTTCGTCGAGCGCGGCTTCGAAGAGGCGCTGAAGGTCGGCTCGATGGCGATCATTCTCCTGTTCGGGCTGGATTGGAACCTCATCCCATAGCGCCAGTGGCTCGAGCAGCCCGTCGGGCGCGCGGCGGCGCAAATGGTCCGCCACGAGGTTCCGGGCGATCTGGAAGAGATAGGCCTGCGGTTCGCGGATCGCGCGCACCCGTGTGGCCAGCACCAGTTTGGTCAACGCCTCCTGCACGACGTCCTCGACCTCGCCGCGATCGCGCAAGCGTCGCGCGAGGAAGGCGGTCAGCGCCCCACGATAGGTGGCTAGCGCCTCCGCACCGAGGACTTCCTGCCCCGAACCATCGGCTTCCTCTGATTTCGCCGTATTCACCCAGACCTCTGCTGCCTCCTTACAGGAAGACGCCAAAAATGCACCGAAGCGAACCCCGTCAAAATATTTTTGCGTGGACGTTCGCCGGGACGGAAAAAATTCGTCTCCCCTTGCAACAGCCGAATAATGGCGAGCGGAAGGGGAAATTCATGCGAGGAGTGTATTTGCTCGGGGCCTGCGCAGCAGTGGCGATGGCGTGTCCGGCGCTGGCGCAATCGGAATCTTTTATGGTTTCCATCCCGGCGCAATCGCTGGACCGATCGCTCTTCGCCATCGCGCGGACCACGGGGATGCAGGTCGTGTTCAGCGACCCCCGGATCGCGCAGCGCCAAGCCGTGCCGCTGTCCGGCCGCTTCACGGCGCAGGCGATGCTTGAGCGAGTTCTCGCCAATTCGGGCTACACCTATGAGCTGAGCCAGGGGCGGATCATCCGGGTCTATGAAGTGCCCGTGGCGCACGCGGTTCCCGTGCGCGCCACCACCACGCCAATACAGGCGGCGCCCGGGCGGCAGGCCGAAACCACCACCCCGGCACCGGAGGTTCCGGTGCCCGATATCGTCGTCACCGGATCGCGCGTGGGCAATGCGAATATCGCGACATCGCTCCCGGTGACCCTGCTTGATCGCGATCGTATCCAGTCGACCGGGTTGGTGACCACTTCGGAGCTGGCTTCCACTATCCCGCAGATGGCGGGTCAGGGATTCAACAGCTCGAACCAGGGTCCCAACAACGCGCGTGGCGACGTCGCATCGCCCAACCTGCGCGGGCTGGGCGCGGGCAACACGCTGGCGCTGCTCGACGGGCGGCGGCTGGTCGCCAATCCGGGGACCCAGCAGGAAGGATCGGTGCCGGTCCAGACAGTCAACATCAACACGATTCCCGGCAATGCGGTAGGCCGCGTGGAAGTGCTGCGCGACGGCGCGGGCGCTATCTACGGCTCCGACGCGACCGCCGGGGTCATCAACTTCATCACTGATCCCAAATTCACCGGACTCGAGGTGAGCGGCCGCTACGGCGGGTCGCAGGGCACCAGCCTGCGGGAGAGCAACCTTTCCGCGAAATACGGCGTCGCCTCGAAGGATGGGCGCACCCGTTTCACGCTGGCGGCGGATTATTATCACCTGACCGCCATGCCCGCCTCGGAACGCAGCTATTCGGCGAGCGACAATCTGAGCGCTCTGGTCGGTCCGGCCTACGCCAGCTATTTCGACAACCGATCGACCCTGACGCCGTGGACCAGCGGCACGGTCAAGACGCCGATCACTGGGCTGGGGACCAGCTTCACCAGCTTCTTCGTCCAGCCGTGTTCCCTCGCCAACTCGCGCGCGCCAGTCACTGGCTCCCCCGGCGTTTGCGTCAACGGCGGCTCGACCACCTTGCCCTCGGCACTGCGTTATGACGAGGCGCCGCAGCGTTCGGTCACGCCGCGCACCACGCGCTATACCCTGCTGTCGGATTTCTCGCACGATTTCGGCGACGTCGAATTCTTCGGCCAGTTCCTCTATTATCATGGCGAGACGCTCGCCAATCGCGGCGGCTCGACCAATCTCACCACCGCGCCACTGATCGTCGGGGCGGACAATCCGTATAACCCGTTCGGTTCCGGTCCCGGCCGCCTGCCTGGCTATACCGGCCCGGCGCAGGCGGTCACGCTGGTCGGCCTGCGGGTCGATGATGTCGGGCCGCGCTGGATCGACGTGAAGAGCGACACCGGGCGCATCCTCGGCGGGTTGCGCGGCACGATCGGCGACAACTGGAAGTGGGAAACGGCCGGCCTTTATTCCTGGGCCAAGACCGACGACGAGGAGCATAACCGCGTCAGCAACACCGCGCTGGAGGCCGCGTTGCTGTCCTCCAACCCGGCAACCGCGTACAATCCGTTCACCGGTGGCAACCTTACCAGCCCGTCGCTGCTCGATCCGACGCTGAACCCCGCCAGCGTGACCGACCCGATGCGCATCACCGTGCACCGTATCAGCCGCACGCAGCTCTATCTGGCTGACGCCAAGCTCACGAACGCGCACCTCCTCTCCCTGCGCGGGCAGGATGTCGGCATCGCGATCGGCGGCGAATTCCGGCGCGAGACCTATTTCGACGACCGCGATCCGCGCGTCGACGGCACGATCAATTATACCAGCCCGAACGGCGTGGTGACGAGCGATGTGCTGGGCACCAGCCCGACGCTGGACACCCGGGGAACGCGCAACGTGATCTCGGGCTATGCTGAGCTGGCAGTGCCGCTGATATCTCGCGCAGACAACATTCCGCTGGTCAAGAGCCTCGATCTTCAGGTCGCAGGCCGGTTCGAGCATTTCTACGACATCCATGACGGCGTGGTGAAGCCCAAGGTGTCGGTCGGCTGGCAGATGACCGACTGGCTCAAGCTGCGCGGCACCTATTCGCAGGGCTTCCGCGCGCCCAACCTCGAGGTGGTCAATTCCTCGCTCATCAGCCGCGTGCAGCAGAATTTGACCGATTATTATCTCTGCGCGAAGGGGCAGGGAGTCACCAGCCTCGCCCAGCTCAACAAGAGCGCGTGCAGCGCCTATCGCTTCGACGTGGTCGACAACCGCAGCGGCAGCCGCGACCTGAAGCCCGAGACGGTGGAATCCGTAAGCGCCGGCATCGTGCTAACGCCGCTGCGTCGGCTGACCATCACGGCTGACTACTGGCATATCGTCCAGAACAGCCTGATCGGCATCTTCTCGGCGCAGGACCATCTCAACCTCGATGCGGTGCGCCGCCTTGGAGGCGGTGGCACCGATCCAGCGCTGCTGCGCAGCGCCACCACCGATCAGCCGCTCAGCGTCGCGAACACCTTCCTCAATCTCGGCAAGCGCACCGTGTCGGGCATCGATGTGGACGTGACCTATCGCACGCCGGAAACCTCGATCGGGTCGTTCTCGCTGACCGGCGACGTCGCCTATCTGATCCGCTATTATCAGGATGCCGATACCGACAGTGCGGCATTGCTGGCTAACGGCCTGCCGGCATCGGCGGGCGGCTCGCTGATCGAGGTGGACGACAATCCCCGCTTCCGCGCGAGTGGCAGCATCGCGTGGCGCAAGAGCAACTGGGGCGCCAATCTGTTCGGCTATTATGTCGGGCCGACCCAGGCCTCGACCGCGCTATATTATCCGGTGTCGAGCTGGTTCGTGCTCAACAGTTCGGTGAGCTACGCGTTCGATCACGGGCCATTGAACGGAACCAGCGTCCGGTTCGGCATCAACAACATCGCGGACCGCGATCCACCGCTGACCAACGCGACGTTCGGCTACAACGTCGCGCTCGCCAACGATCGCGGGCGGTTCATCTACGGCCAGCTCACCTTCCGGCTTAAGTGAGCGTGCGGAGCCTTGTCTCACGGTGCCGCCGCCTCGCGGCGGGGCTTCTGCTGGCGGGGGCCGTGGCGCAGGCGGCGATTCCCGCCGTTGCGCAAAGCACCACGGTTCCGCCCGATTACATCGTCGAATACGACAGCATTCACCATCCCGTTCTGTCACGGGGCGGGATGGTGTCTAGCCAGAATGCGGCCGCCTCCGCCATCGGAGTCGACATCCTGCGTCGGGGCGGCAACGCGGTCGACGCGGCGGTCGCCACCGGGCTTGCACTCGCCGTCACGCTGCCGCGTGCGGGCAATCTGGGTGGCGGCGGATTCATGCTGGTCTATCTGGCGCAACAGAAGAAGACGGTCGCGCTCGAATATTACGACGAGGCGCCCGCTGCCCTGCGTCGTGACACATTGCTGGGGAAGGATGGCAAGGTTGATCCCGGCAAGCGCTATTCCTTCCTCGGCGTCGGCGTGCCGGGCACCCCGATGGGACTGTACGAGGCGCACCGCCGTTACGGGCATCTGCCGTGGCGCACTCTGGTTGCCCCGGCGCTGCGACTCGCCGAGCGAGGCATGGTCGTCACCGACGATTTCGCCGATATCCTCGTCCGCCAGCACGATCAGATGGTCCGCGACCCGGCGGTCGCCGCTGCTTTCTATCGCGACGGAGGAAAGCCCCCACGCGTGGGATCGGTGCTGCGCCAGCCCGATCTGGCGTGGACGTTGCGGCAGTTGCGCGATCATGGTGCCGACGCCGTCTATCGCGGCGCGGTGGGCGATCGCCTCGTGCGCGGGATGCGGGCGGCGGGGGGCCTCATCACCAAGGACGACCTCGCCGGCTACCGCATACGCGAGGAAGCGCCGTTGTGGGGCAGCTATCGCGGGTTGCGCATCGCCTATATGCCGCCGCCGTCAGGAGGGATGTTCCTCGCAGAGTTGATGAACCTGCTCGAACGCTTCCCGATGGACAGGCTCGGCCAGAACAGCGCCGACAGCCTGCACCTGATCGCCGAGGCGTCTAAACTCGTCTTTGCAGATCGCGCCCGGTATGCGGGCGGCTATCCGCAATATGCGCCCCCGGCGGAGGGGCTGGTCGCCAAGCCTTATGCATCGGCGCGCGCCGCGCGGCTTTCGCTCGACCGTACCCTGCAACCCGGCGATGTCGGCGCGGGCAATCCCTTCGGTTACGAGAGCCCCGATACGACACATTTCGTGGTGGTCGATGCGGCGGGCAATGCGGTCAGCAATACCTTCACGCTCGGCTCCGATTTCGGTGCGCATGTCATGGCGTGCGGCACAGGCTTTCTGCTCAACGACGCGCTCGCCAATTTCGCATGGACGGGGAGTGGCGCATCCCCTAACGCTCCCGCGCCCCGCAAGCGGGTTGTTTCGACGATATCGCCGGTGATTGTCTTCCGGGACGACAAGCCGTGGTTGGTGTCCGGGACGCCCGGCGGCGCGCGGATCTTCTCCGCGATGGCGCAATTGCTGGTCAACGTGATCGATCACCACCTCAACATCGCCGAGGCGAGCGAACGGCCACGAATCTTTCAGGGCACCGTCGAGCAGCCAATCGAATTCGAGCCGGGATTCCCCAGGGATATGCTCGAACTCCTCGGCAAGCGCGGCCACCGGGTGACGCAGGGCGCGACAATGGGGAGCACCCAGTCGATCATGATCGAGAACGGCCTGTTATCCGGCGCGGCCGACACGCGCCGGCCCGATGCCGCGGCGATCGGCAGCGTGCCTTGATTTGTGTCTGGAGGCTTCTGTCAATGCGGACGCCGATCCGCATGTCAGCGATCGAGACGGGGCTTTCCCCGCGCAATAGTAATCGCTGCGATGCAATACCGTGAGGCCCCTGCTCACGCCTTGATTGCGTTGGAGCGGACGCCCCTGACGCGTATCAACGCGCCAGATGAAGCACTACCGATCAATCGCGCGGCGCGTCCCTCGGCGGTGTGCCGATCACTTTGCCATACGCGTATTGGATTCGGCATGCACACTGCCGACGGTGTTTGACAACCTTCCCGCGATGCGCCTCGGTCATTTGCCCGTGTTTGCGATGGCGTGCTGACATGCCGGGCTGCCGTGGTCCCCGCACCTAACTGTGCCGTCAGGCCGGAGGGTGCTGCTCTCGGTCGATTTCGCTCTCCTAGCAAGGAATGGCCGGGTTGGGTCGCGCGCTGCCGGAAGCGGAATGCGGAGTTGTGGGAACCCGCCATCTGCAAAGGCTTCGTCGAACGGCGGATTCAAACGAGAGTTGCCGTTCGCGAGCGTCCCGAAAAGGATCGGATTCCGGGAAAGGTGACTGCTAAGTAGTAGGCCACGTTCCGGGCCGAAGATAGGCGAACATGTGGGGCACGTAATCGGCCTTGCCCAGGTCCACGCCTTGGCTGCGAAGGATCGCGTAGGCGGTCATTAGATGAAAGTAGAACTGGGGAAGTGTCCAATCGCGGGCATATTGCTCCGCCGTCAGATCGAAGATCATGCCTGTTGGCAGCGCATGCGCGATCGGTCGCTCAGGATCGCCATCGAGCGCATCAGGCGCCAGACTATCGAGCATGGCGACTGTCTCGCTGATCCGAGCTTGCGCGTCGGCAATGATGCCGGGATGTTCGCCCGCGTTCCGCCCTTCATCAAGGAGCGTATTGATCGAGGCTGGAAAGTCCTCGCCCTGCAATCGACACACGGCTTCCCACGCCTGCACGCAGGCAAAACGAACCTGCGTTGACAGTGGAAACATGTCGGGCGCGAGGCGAACTGACAGCAACCTTTCCGCCTCCCCGCCTAACGCCCCTTGTGCTTTGTCCAGCCAGCCGGACATTGTGTTCAGCATCTGCTTGAAGGTCGGGACGACGAGGCTGGTCAGTTTCATGGTCACTCTCATACAGACGTCAACGACCCGCGCCATCCTTCCCGCAAACGAACGTGTCGCGCGACGGCCGGTGACGGCGCGCGGATGGCAGGCTGGCTGTCTCGAAACCTGTTCCCGATCCGAAATGTCGCACCGGAGGTGGAGAAACGGGACGGTTGCGCATTCCTCAGGCAGCCGGTTTTGGGAAGCCGTGGTGATCGATGAATGGCAATATCGGGGCGGTTACCGACCAGCAGTTCCTGTCAGACCCGGACGTTCGCTCCACAACCGAGGAACGGCGATACCTGGTCGACACCGGTCGGTTCAGGGACCGCAGTACATCTCGTCCGGAGTCGCCAACATAGCGGTCGTCCCGGGGCCGCATGTGTTCGTCGAAAGCCGCCCTTCGTTAAACACAATACCGGTGCCCCGAATTGACTTGGATTGGGCGGATTACCGCCGCGATGACATCGTTGCTTGGATTGACAGGTTCCGACCAACTATCCGTCGTTCGCGGTCGGACCTTGAACGGCAGTTTTTGCCAGAACTTGCCGCTCGCCCAGCGCGAAGTCGCTTGTAGACGCCGTCGCGAGGTCCGCAGTTTGGTGATTCAATGCGGCCTATATCCTTCATTGTACCAAGTCTCGGCGAGTTGTCGATCGAGCCAGAGCAAGACGCGGGTCCAGGCTCGGTATGGCACAATCGATATGTAAGCTGCGATTAGCCAGGCGAGCGGCGCGAATCGGTCGAGAAACGGCGCCGACCCGCCGTCGATCGCGTCGATGACAACCTCGGCCCAGATACCAGTGCGCAGTTGGATGTCCCGCATCGATCCCTCGTCGATGAGCACTGCTGAAAAGAACACCTGATCGGACAAATCCGGCTCCTCATGAATGACGCGCGTATGGTCGGCCCAGAGCTGACCACAGGTTCGCTTGAGATTGCGCTTGGCGAGCATGCCCATGATTGCACGCCCGAAATGGAGGTGCCCATGCGCCGTGTCGTTAAAGATGGGGCTGTCGGTCAAGTGCGGCTTGTTCTGGTGCCAGGCCCGGATAATAGGGGCCGGGAAGCATGGTGCGCTCGTCGTCGCCGCCATTGGCGTCCTCGACCGCACGCAGGGTCGCGGCCAAGTCGAACTCCTTGCCGATCCCAGCATCGACAAGCGATCGCGCCCAGAATGCGACCACCAGCGACGGAATCTGCGCCTGCCTCCACAGCATCACCTGGTGCGTGACGCTAGTGATGAGATCGATGGCGTAGCTGCGCAACTCGACTGACAGATCGCGTTTGCCGAGCATGACGATTGCAGCACAATCGGCGACAAGGCGGCGACGTTCCCACATGACATCGATCTCGCCCAGCATGTCCTGTTCGGCCCAAGAGCGATCGGGTTCGAAATTCTTTGCTTCCGCTTCTCTCAGAAGGTCCGCGCAATGCTCGAGCGCGAGCGGCGCATAGCCTTCGATCATCTCGAGCCGTTCGCGTGTATCGGCAATTGGCAGCGCGGCGATGCAGGCTAACACTGTGACCGCGTGCAGCGCCTGATGGTTTTCCTTTTCGTACCAGCGTTGCTTGATGATCTCGGAGATCACCAGCATCCCGCTCATCGCCGAAGTCCTTGCCGGCGATGAAGCTCCATCGGGTGGGAGAAGGGAAGCCATGATGGTGGAGATATCGGCAGGCACCGGCGGCTCGCAGCCGTCGCCGGCAAGCAGGTTTAGGATGAGACGCGTGGCCTCGATGCTGGCGGGCCAGATGCGCATTGCCGGAGTCGCCATCGACAGCAGCTTGCCACGCGACCAGAGTTCGTAGCGCGACGCTGCCACCCCCGGCTGGCCGCAAGCCGTACTGGCGCGCTCGAAGAGCAAGCGTGCTTCCTCGTCGATCTCGCCATTGGTCACGAACACCGCGACGTGCTTTTCGTCGCGATCATGCAAAAACTCGGGGCCGGGTGGAAGCCGCAGTAGCTCGTGGAACTGCTCGAGCAGGCTGGCCGCTTCACTTTTGGTGACGCGCGAGCCGGGATTGCCCTTCAGCTGGAAGCAGTGGAGCACGCCTTGCGGATCGCGTGCGATCACATCCTTGCCGAGCTCGATCGGCGAATGACGCGTGTTGTGGAGGATGGTCCAGCCCTCCGAGACGAGCATCTGGATGAATGCGGGCTGGTAGCAGCGCTCGGTCTGGCTATCCAACCAGGATTCGAGCAGCCTCTCGGCGACGGTGATCATCGCGCTTCCTTTCAAGGATCGCCTTGAGGCGCTTGTTGCCTGCAGCCGACATCTCGCCGGCCGCAGCGACCTTCTCGGCCATGCCGGGTCCAACGATCATAGTCGGTGGCTTCCATCTCCCGTCTTTGCCGAAATTATGCTCCATCACCTCCATGCCGTCGAGGAAGGTGTCTTCCGAAAATGGCTTGCCGCCGCCGTCAACAACATTGCCGGTTTCTGCCGTCACCTCGTTCATACGCTGCTGGAACTGCTCGCTCATGCCCCTGGCGAGTTGCTCTGCCATCTCCTCCAGATGTCGCTCGACCGTCGCCTCGTTGAAATCGACCAGCATCTCCCGCTTGATCGTGACTTCCCCGCTCGCGCGGTGAATCGGCGTTTCGTCGAGCTTCCCGTCCTCACGCTGGATCGCCGATGATCGGCCCTCGAACAGCTGGTGGCCCTTGATCAGTCCGATCATTGGCGAGAGCTGACGGACACGCGCGTGAACCGTCTCCATGTTGCGGTTCTGTCGATCGCGAACAAGCTTTGGATAGGTGGGCAGCATGAGCGTTCAATTGCTGGAGGGTGCTTGCAGCGACTGCCCTAAGTGATTTCGGGTGGCAATGACCAGTCCATCCCTAGTTTGATCCACCATCCAAGGAGGTCTTCGCCCAGCTTAGCGTATACCGGTCCAACCTTTGTCGTTCTGCCGTGCCGGTATCAGGCGGGCGACGGATGTCGGTTCTTGGCAATATCTGCCGTTCGACCCGTCGTCGAGAAATGGCAGAAAAGTCCCACTTCAGGTCGTTCCGGCGATCTTGTGACGCATTCCATAAACTATCGGTCGCTTTTCCTTGGGTCGGCAACGATGCTTAACCACCCAAGCAACAGCGAGGCCGACGTTTGGCATTTGTCCGGGCGAATATTCGCGCTAGCAGCAGGATATGGGGCCACTCGACATCGCCATCGCCGGTTGCGGACCCGGAGGGTTGGCCGCCGCTCTGCTATTGAAGCGTGACGGGCATCGCGTGACGGTGTTCGAACGGTTCGAGACGCCGCGCCCGATCGGATCGGGCCTCATGCTTCAGCCGACCGGCCTTGCCGTGCTCGATCGCTTGAGGTTGGCCGACGTCGCATTGCGGAGCGGCGCCCGGATCGATCGCCTGATCGGTCAGGCCGGAATAGCCGGCCCGGTCGTCCTCGATGTGCGCTACGCCGCGCTGGGGCGCCCGACTGCCTTCGGCATAGGCATCCATCGGGCGAGCCTGTTCGCGCTGCTCCATGACGCGGTGATGGCGGCCGGCGTGCCGATCGCGACGGCCGGACGGTGGCGAGCAGCGTTCCTGACGGGTTGAAGCGCCACCTGCACTTCGCCGATGGCGGCATTGCTGGGCCTTTCGATCTGATTGTGGACGCGCTGGGAACGCGCACGCCGCTCGCGCCACCCACCGGCCGGTCGCTGGCCTATGGCGCATTATGGGCCAGCCTCGACTGGCCCGATGGGGCGAGCTTCGACAACGCCGCGCTCGAGCAGCGTTATCGACGGGCGAGCACGATGATCGGCGTTCTTCCGATCGGCACGTCTTCGAACGCAAGACGCCCGCAGGTCGCGTTCTTCTGGTCGCTGCGCGCCGATAGTCTGACCGCGTGGCGCACCGCCGGACTCGACGCCTGGAAAGCCGAGGTTCTCGCGCTCTGGCCGGCGTGCGCGCCGTTGCTCGACCAGATCGTCGATCCCGATCAACTCACATTTGCCCATTACGCTCATCGGACGCTACGCGATCCGGCCGAGCCAGCGCTTATCCACATCGGCGACGCCTGGCATTCGGCAAGCCCGCAATTGGGGCAGGGCGCCAATATGGCGCTGCTCGACGCATGGGCGCTGGCTAAGGGGCTGCGCGAAGGCGCAAGCGTCAGGGCGGGATTGGAACGCGCGGTTGCCCGACGGCGGCGACACGTTCACCTCTATCAGCGGCTCACCGCGTTGTTCACACCGGTCTATCAGTCCGACAGCCGCCTGTTGCCCTTTGTCCGGGACCGGCTGGTGGGGCCGATGTCAAAGCTATGGCCGGCGACTTGGATACAGGCGGCAATGGTCAGCGGACTGGTCGGCAATCCCTTGCATCCGCTCGGTCTCGACGCGCCAGACCCGTCGTCGGGGAATGAACCGATATGGAATGCGGCGTGAGCGGAGAGACGCACGCTTAGGCCGGTCGCGCGGCCGGAAATCCGGATCGATACCATCTGTTCGGCGAGCACGAGACCTGCGGGCCGCCGAGCCACGAACAGGCTTTGCACCTGCCTTGAGCCGCATCCTCGTCCTCGGCGGCTATGGCGGCTTTGGCGGTCGCATAGCCCGCAGGCTTGCCGTGGCCGGGCATGATGCGCTTGTTGCGCAAAGGCCAGGACCTTTTGCGCTGACCAGCCGCGCCTGACACCGATCGCGATCGATCGCACCGCCATCGCTGCCGGCTTGGCAGGAACTTCGCCGCGAGCATTTCGCCGTCACCCGAGAACAACCGATAGGGAATCGCCTGGTCGCGCTCGTCGATGTGCCGGACCACGCGCTGTTGCCGGAAAGACTGCCCGGTCGCCCGGCCGTCACCTTCCGCGCGGGCACTGAACTCGGGCTTCAAACCATTACACTATGGCTCGAAAGCTGGCTGGTCCGATGGGGCCTGTTATCAAGCCTCGCGCCAATGGTGCCTGCAGCGGCCGCTCCAGGGTCTGACGGGGTGGATGGGCAGCGATCGGTCGGCGATGAGCGTGCGGCTTAGTTATTGCTTAGTTGATCTCGGTGGACCCCGACTAAACAGACGGCAAGTCGTCGATTCTGTGATATCTCCTTGATTTATAAGGAGAAAATGGTGCTGCCGGTGAGGATTGAACTCACGACCTCAGCCTTACCAAGAAACCTAGGTGCTCCTGCCGTGCTTGCGATACTATGCGCCAATATCGATAATAACGACGTTATGACAGCTATTTAGTGGACTGTCATCCGTCCTTTTTGTATTCTCTTGTAGCCGCTGACATCCTCGAATTTGGATATGAATTGGAGTTGGTGTCGACGATCTGGATTCGAGCGCTTCGCGCACCAGATATCCGCGGTGAACGTAGGAGGTGGACATGGCGGAACCCAAAAAGCTGACCAGGCGCATGCTTGATGAGCTCAAGCCGATCAAAGGGCGTGCCGTGTTCATATGGGACGGTGAGTTGCGCGGTTTCGGGCTGAAAGCCGAAGGGGCCGGCACAAAATCGTTCGTGCTCCAGTATAGAAATGCCGAACGGCAGAAGCGCCGCACGGTGCTCGGCAGGTATGGGGTCATGACGCTTGAACAGGCGCGCGACCAAGCCCGGATCATGCTTGGTGAAATTGCGAAGGGCGAAGACCCGGCCGATAAGAAAAGGTCGCAGCGCAATGGCCTGTCGGTCGGAGCCTTGTGCGACTGGTACCTCACGGAAGCCGAAGCTGGCCGCCTGCTTGGCCGCAAAGGCAGGCCGATCAAGGCTTCGACCCTCTACATGGACCGTAGTCGGATCGAGACCCATATTCGTCCCCTGCTAGGCCGGCGTATGGTAGCTGCGTTGACGCTTCCTGATATCGAACGGATGCAACTTGATATTGCGGAGGGGAAAACCGCGAAGCCACGAGGCGATGGTCGAGGGCGCGCGACAGTTGGTGGTAAAGGGGCTGCCGCGCGATCGGTTACGACGCTCCACAGCATATTCGCACATGGAAAGCGTCATGGTCTGATCGAGAGCAACCCGGCGTCGGGCGTGCGGAAGTTTCCGGACCAGAAGCGAACCCGACGACTGAGCCGCGCCGAAATATCGGCCCTTGGGGAAGCGCTGCGGGAACTGGAGCTTGTTGAGCATCCGATCGGCCTGGCAATTGTTCGTCTTCTCGCAGTTTCCGGATTGCGGCTAAACGAAGCGCAGGGTTTGCAGCGGAAGTGGGTTTCAGATGAAGGCTATATCAATTTTGCGGACACGAAGACCGACGCGCAGATTCGGGTGATCGGGAGCCCGGCACTAAAGATTATTCGTGCACAGCCCGTGCTGGAAGGCAGCCCGTACATATTCCCGTCAGACGGCGGCCAGTCGCATTTTATCGCTGCGGATGGCGTTCTCGGCAGAATATGCAAGCGCCTTGGCTTTGAGGACGTGACTGCCCACACGCTTCGTCACACGTTCGGTAGCATTGCCGGTGAACTCGGTTATTCGGAACTCACTATCGCAGCTATGCTAGGTCATGCTGCGGGTTCGGTTACGGGGCGCTACGTACATATCGACGAGGCCGTTAAATCCGCTGTCGAGCGCGTTTCTGCCACGATCTCGGCACTACTCCAAGGTGGTTCAGAGAAGCGGATCGATAATAATATATTCTCGATCGGCGCTTCGCCACTGCTCGTCGGCGGAATCGTGGGCCGCAATGGCACCGTTACCATTCGAAGTTCGGCCGGCTGAACAATCCACAACGACACGAGTGGTCGCTACAGATCGCTGCCGCATCAGCAATGTCGCAATAGTCGCTTCGATCCAACTTACGTCGTTCAGCGGGCGACACGCGAAGGGCCGCTCCCGGCGGAACCCGTCGTTCGCATGCCAGGAAGCCGACCAACGGCTATGCGCCCTAATCCCGGTCGTTGAGCTGGCCGCTCGCCGATCCTGAAAGCCGCCGCTCGTTCAGCAAACACTGATTGGCGTTATTGGTGGTAGCGGAATGGCCGCTTTAGCAGGGTGGGTTCAACCGGTCGCCGCAACACCTTTTAATCCGGAAGGATAAGGAGGTGTGTGATGGCAACATCGAGGATTCATTTCACATCGGCGCAGAAGGCGGAGCTGTGGGAGCGATGGAAGCGCGGCGAGAGCATATCGTCGATCACGAGGGCGCTAGATCGGAGAAGTCATAGCGGGATTCAGCAGATCATCGCTCTTCGAGGCGGCATTGCTCCGCTGGTGAGACGCAGAGCGGCCGTGGCGCTTGGTCTGGAGGAGCGCGAGGAGATATCTCGCGGGCTCGCGTCAGGTCTCTCGATCCGCTGCATCGCGCGAAGCCTCGGACGAAGCGCTTCGACGATCTGCCGCGAGATCTCGCGTAACGGTGGTCCGCGAAGCTATCGTGCGGCTCGAGCTGATCAGCGGGCCTGGGATCGAACATTGCGCCCCAAGCGCTGTCACCTGGCGTGCCACGGACGGTTGCGACGGCGGGTCGCGCAAAAGCTGGCGCAGCAGTGGTCGCCGGAGCAGATAGCAGGGTGGTTAAGACGGCAATACGCGGACGACCCCGCCATGCAGATCTCTCACGAGGCGATCTATCGCAGCCTGTTCATCCAATCGCGCGGCGTGCTCAAGAAGGAGTTGACGTCGCATCTGCGCACCACGCGGCAAATGCGTTACACCAAAGGCGCACAAATCCGATCGGGACAGGGTCAGATCCTCGATATGGTCTCGATCCGCGAGCGCCCCGCCGAAGTCGAAGACCGCGCCGTCCCGGGTCACTGGGAGGGTGATCTGCTCATCGGTGCCGGCGATACCCGTATCGCGACGCTCGTCGAGCGGCATAGCCGGTTCACGATGCTGGTGAAGCTGACGAAGCGAGACTCCACGACAGCCGTGACGGCGCTGGCTCGCAAGATCGGCAAACTGCCCGAGGAACTCGGGCGTTCGCTGACATGGGACCAGGGCAAGGAAATGACGCGCCATCGAAGCTTTACCATCGCAACCGATGTCCAGGTCTACTTCTGCGATCCCCGCAGTCCATGGCAGCGCGGCAGCAACGAGAATACGAACGGTCTCCTCAGGCAATACTTGCCGCGGACGACCAATCTGTCGCGTCTGTCACAAGCACAACTGGATGCCATCGCTTTGCGCCTCAATAAACGCCCTAGGGTCAGGACTCGTTGATCAGAGCCAGAAGATGACGGTGGCTGCGAGTGCGATGGCAGAGAAGAACACCCGCGGGCACCGGTCGTAGCGTGTGGCGACGCGCCGCCAGTCCTTGAGGCGGCCGAACATGATCTCGATGCGGTTACGGCGTCTGTACCGGCGCTTGTCGTATTTGACGGGCTGCAGCCGAGATTTGCGGCCCGGAATGCAGGGCTTGATGCCCTTCGCCTGCAAAGCCTCTCTGAACCAGTCGGCGTCATAGCCGCGGTCACCCAGCAGCCATTTCGCTTTGGGCAGGTCGTCCAACAGAGCCGTAGCTCCGGTGTAGTCGCTGATCTGCCCGGCGGTCATGAAGAAGCTGAGCGGGCGGCCGTTGGCGTCGGTGACGGCGTGAAGCTTGGTGTTCATGCCGCCCTTGGTGCGGCCGATCAGGCGCCCGAGATCCCCTTTTTAACCCGCAGGCTCGAAGCTGTGCGGTGCGCCTTCAAATAGGTCGCATCAATCATGATCGTCGCTGGTTCGGCGCCTTCAGCAGCCAGCCCTTCCATCATGCGAAGGAACACGCCCATATCGCCCCATCGCTTCCACCGGTTGTACAGCGTCTTGTGGGGGCCATACTCCTTGGGCGCATCGCGCCAGCGTAGCCCGTTGCGGTTCACGAATACGATGCCGCTCAACACCCGCCGATCGTCAACACGCGGCTTGCCGTGGCTCTTGGGAAAATAGGGGCGCAGACGATCCATCTGCTCGTCAGTCAGCCAGTACAAGTCGCTCATTCTCAGTCTCCTCACGGAGCCTGAATCAGATCGCGCTTCTCATATCAATGGGTCCTGACCCTAGTTCTGTATCGGGAAAGTGACGATTTCCGGCTACCCCGTTTGTGAGTCCTGGGGCTAGCCGGGTTCGACCACGACGATTGATCCTGCGCGATCGCCACTGACCGCGATGGCACCGTCGCCCAGCGCGGCGATGTCGGCGAAGGGCAGCAATGGACCAGGCATCAGGTCTTTGATGCCGGGAAGAGTGTTCGGCGTCATGGCACGACCCGTTCCGCTCGGCAGTCCCGATGCGATGACGCGGAGCGACGAGCCATCGCGACCCCCTCCGTCACGATAGAGCGTGCCCGTGCCACGATCGAGCACGACCGCGTGGCTGTCGAGAACCGCCACGCCGTGCGGCTCGACGAGCCCGGACATGACGACCGACACATCGCCGTTTCGTACATGCACCACTCGCCCGGACTCCGCTTCGCTCACGAAGCAGCCGCCGTCGGGCGCACACGCGATCCCCGTCGGCCGGGCCAGTCCCGAAACAACAATGCTGACGGCACCGTCCGGGGCGATGCGCACGATCTTGCCCGCGCCCGCCTCACAGATCAGAACCGCGCCGTCAGCCTCGCGTGCGAGCCCCATCGCCTCGTCCAACCCGTCGAGCAGCACCATCGCCTCCTCGCCAGGCAGGTAGCGCGCGCATTGACCGGCACTATTCGTGACGATTGCGGCCGCGCCGTCGGTCGCCACTCCGCGGACATAGCCCGGAAAGCCGTGCTGTAGCAGCGTCGCGGGACGTTCGATCCGACCGCCCGCGTCGATCCAGGCGAGGCTCATGCCGTCGGCGGCGACGAGTCCGCCGCCGGGTGCCGCGGAGAGCCCGAACGGGCCGGTCATGCCCCCCTTCGCTACAATCCGAGAAGAGCCGTCGCGCGAGAATTCGGTTACCTCGCCGTTGGTGTAATGCGAGACGAACATTCGTCCGTCGGGCGCGAAGGCCAGATTGTCGGTTCCGAAGGCGACCTGCGCCGCAGTCTCCCGTGTGCCCGACGAGAGATCGACACGGGTGACCGCGCCGTTCCCCGATTCATTGACGTGGAGGTGTCCAGCGGCGTTGAACTTGACCGCCGTGGGCACGTCGAACCCACCCGCCACGCGCTCGGCCGGCCCGCCCGCCGTGCCCACTCGCCAAACCTCGCCCAACGGTACGAGCGGGAAGTACAGCCAGCCGTCGGGGCCGAGGCACAATGCGTTCGGCATCATCAGGTCATCGGCCACCAGGCGGGGCGTAGACCCGTCCGCGAACAACTCCAGGATCCGGCCGCCGGGCCGGAACTCGCTCATGAAGATACGATCGCCATGCACCGTCACGCCGTTCGCGACCGGCACGTCGGCGGCGATCACGTCGACGGTGCCGCCGGGACGAATGGCGCTGACCCGCGCCGCCATCACCTCGGTCACGAACAGGTTGCCGTGCGAATCAAAGGCGAGATCGTCCGGGGCGACGATCGGGCCGTCCGCTGCCGAGACGATCCGCGCGGTGCCATCGGCGACGTCGACGGCGCTGACTTGTGACCCAAATGCCTGCGCGACGTAGAGCGCTCCATCGGCGCCCCATCGCAGTCCGTTGGCGCCCGCGAGCACGGTTGGGGAGACGAGCGTGCGGATGGTGAAGCCCGATTCCGGGCAGGGGAGCACGGGCACGAGCCCGAGACGATCACGCTGCATCCGCTTCATCCCTTCCGTCAAACGTCGAGCACCAGTCGTGGTGTCAGTGATCGCGAGCAGCAGACCATGATCGCGTTGTTCTTCGCGCGCTGCTTGGGCCGCAGGAACGAGTCGCGGTGATCGGGAAGGCCTTCGATCACGCGCGTCAGACAGGTGCCACAGGTCCCCTCGTTGCACGAGCGCGGGATGATGATGTTCGCGTCCTCCAGCACGTCGGCGATGGAGCGTCCGGGCGGCACCGTCAGCGTGAGGCCCGACCTGCGCAGTTCCACTTCGAAAGCCGCATCCGCCTGATGCGGCTCGACGTCCTTGGGTCGAAAGCGTTCGATCTGAAGCTGGTCCTCCGGCCAGCCCGCGCAATGCGCCTCGACGGCGGCAATGAGCGGCTCCGGCCCGCAGCAATACGCAACCTTGCCGGGTTCGGCCGATCCCAAGAAGCCGGCGAGATCGAGCAGCCCGAATTCGTCCTGCGGCCGCACCGTCACCTTGTCGCCGTAGCCTTCGAGTTCCGGGAGGAACGCCATGCTCGCGCGGCTCCGCCCGCCGTAGAGCATCCGCCAGGCACGCCCCGTCCGCTCCATCTCGCGCGCCATCGCCAGAAGCGGCGTCACGCCGATCCCCCCAGCCACCAGCAGGGTCAACCTCGCGTCGACGAGTCCGAAGTTGTTTCGGATCGCAAGCACCTGCACTTCGTCCCCGACGCGGAGCTGCTCGTGCAGATGCCTCGAGCCGCCGCGGCTCTCCGGCTCGCGCAGCACCGCGAAGCGCACGCAGGTCGGGTCGGACGGGTCGCCGCAGATCGAATATTGGCGATTGAGCCCCGGCGCCAACGCGAGGTCGATGTGCGCTCCGGACGACCAGATCGGCAGTGCCGTGCCGTCCACCGCTTCGAGCGCGAAGGACTTTACGCCCGACGCCTCATCACGGATTTCGCGGATGCGGGCGGTGAAGCTGCCGGGGCCGTTCATGTCGAGCTTTCGGGTTCGGGGACGTCGCCGACGTAGCGAGCGTCACGGGCCGTCATGCGTCGGTGCAGGGCGCGGATCTCGACGCCGTCCGGCTCCTCCGCGACGAGTTGCTGGAGCATCAGGTTGCGGGTCGCGGCGGCGGCGAGCGCGGGGTCGTTGAAGCCCGGGACGGCGGGCCGTGGCGCTGCACCGAGCCTGTCCTCGACATCGGCGCCGCCACGAGCGGCGAACAGCGCGCCGAGCGTTGCCGTCATGTCCGCATTGTCCTCGCGGAGGTGCGACGGCGCCAGGTCCCAGCTGCGCTGGAGCCGTCGGATCAGATGGAGCGCCGCCTTCAGTTGCTGCTGCGGCACGCCGCGAGGCAGGGCCGGCAGGACCTGTTCCTCCAGGCTGCGCCTCAATCCCCCAAGCAGTTCGCCGGCGTTAGGCCGCAGCATCGCGCGCGCTCGATGCCGTCAAATCGATGAACCCCGTCGCGACCCGGAGACATTCGGGAATCTTGGCGGCACGGTCGATATGACGCAGGTTGGTCGTGCCGCCCGTCGAAACGGCATGCGCCGCCGCCGCCGAGATGGCGGCGAACTTCGCCTCGGCAAAGACCCGATAGAACAATACGTCGCGCGCCATCGGCGGTTCGGCATGGCGGGCATAGGCGGCGAGGAAGTCCTCGACGGGCAGGAAGCGTCCGGGGCTCCAGAGCGCGCGGTAAATCCAGGCGATGTCCTCTGCCGGATGGCCGACATGAGCCATTTCCCAGTCGAGCAGTGCGGTGACCCGACCGTCGCAGTACAGGAAGTTGCCGGGCCTAAGGTCGCCATGGACGAGCGATAAGCGTGATGGCGCGGGAACGTGCGCTCGAAGCCAGCCGAACAACCAGGCGAGTGCCGGCAGCGGCTCCAGCCGATGCCGTACGTAAGATGCCTCCCAGTGATCGATCTGCGCGAGGAGGGGGTTCGGCCCGGTCGTCAGTCCCGCCGCCCGCCAGTCGAACCGGTGCAGCTCCGCGGTCGCGGCGGCAAGATCCTCGCACAGCGCGCGCCCGATCGCGTGATCGGGCTGACGGAGGAAGTCGACTGCGCTCGCCTCGCCATCGAGCCGCTCCATGACGAGCCCGGGACCGCCGGTGATCGCGCCGTGCGCGTCGAGCGCGATCGCCGCGGGTGCGCGCACCCCGGAGCCGTTCAGCGCGCGCAGGACCGCATATTCCCGAGCCGTCTCCGACTCGACGTGCTTGGCGGCGAGTTGGCTCAGCAGGATGCGCGGCTTCACAACGCCTGCGGCGGTCGTGGTGTCGAAGCGGAAGGCCTGTCGGGCATTACCGCCGAACTGCCGCTTCCAACTCGCGCGGACCAGTGTTTCGCCTAGCGGCGCCAGCAGGGGCGCCAACGCGGCCTGCATGGCCTCGTCGGCCGGGGGCGTCGCCTCGCTCACCGGGTGCCGGCCGACACGCGCAACACCTCGCCGCTGATCGCGTCGGACTGCGGCTCGAGGAAGAAGGCGATGCCCTCCGCCTCGTCCTCGACGGTCGCGAACTTGCCAAGCGCGGTATAGCTCAGGTGGCGCTCGACATAGGCTCCGCCGAACGTCTCGGAGACCTTCGGGCTGAACACCAGTCCCGGCGCCACCGCGTTCACGCGGATGCCTTGCCGGCCGAGCAGGATACTGAGCGTCTGGGTTAGCGCGACCACGGCCGCCTTGGCCGAGTTGTACGCGGCGTCGCCCAGATCGGGGCGGTTGGCGAAGGCCGCGAGCGAGGCGACGTTGCAGATCTTGCCATAGCCTTTCGTCGTGAAGTGAGGCTCGGCGTGTTTGCACATCAGGAACGCGCTATCGACGTTGACCTGGAACGTGCGCCGGAAATAGTCGAGGCCGATCTGCGCGAGCGGCCGGTCCATCGAGTCCGCCTCGATCGCCACCATGCCGCCGGCGACGTTCGCGACGCCGGTGAGGTCGCCGAAGGTGTCCAGGCAGGCCGCGATGACGCCCTTCACCTCTTCCTCGTTGGACAGGTCGGCGCGATGCACCGCAACCGTGCCGGGCAGATCGGCGCAGCTTTCGACGAAAGCGTCGAGCCGCCGCTGGCTGATATCCACGCCGAGCACGTTTGCGCCGGTCCGCAGCAGCCGACGTGCGGTCGCGCCGCCGATGCCGCCGGCCGCGCCCGTCACGATATAGGTTCTCTCCTCTGCCACTGGCGACCTCACACGTACGATTGGGGATTGAAGCTGGGCGTGCGGCGTTCCTTCAGCGCGTCGAGCCCCTCGCGCGCCTCGGGGCTGGTGAAGCCGAGGATCCCGAACGCCAACGACGCCTCGAACGATGGCCAGGCGTTCTTCATCCAGTTGTTGAGCGACAGCTTGGTCCAGCGCACCGCCGCCGGCGGCCCCTTCGCCAGCCGGTCGGCAATCGCGAGCGCCCGGGTCACGCACTCGTCGTCGGGAGTGCAGAAGCTGACGAGCCCGATCCGCTCCGCCTCGCGGCCATCGATGGGCTCGCTGGTCATCAGATAATATTTCGCCTTCGCCAGGCTCGTGAGCAGCGGCCAGACGGCGACGCCATGGTCGTCCGCCGCCACGCCGAGCACCGTGTGGCCATCGACGAGCTTTGCCGACTCGGCGGCGACGCTGATGTCGGCGAGCAGCGCAAGCGCGAGACCGCCCCCGGCCGCCGCGCCGTTGATGGCGGAGACGATCGGCTTGCTGCAGTTCAGCATCGAATCGACCATCACACGGGCGTCCTTCCACATCTTGCAGCGGAAATCGTGGTCGGCGATGATGTCTTCGATCATTTCGAAGTCGCCGCCCGCCGAGAAGGCGCGGCCAGCACCCGTGACCACTACGGCGTTCACCGCGGGATCCTTGTCGATCAGCGACCAGATGTGGGCGAGATCGTGATGGAGCTGGAAGTCCATCGCATTCATCTTGCCGCGTTCCAGGGTGATGCGCAGCACCCGCTCGGACGGCCAATCGAGCCTGAGGCTCTCGTACTCGGGGTAGCTCACGCGCCAAACCCCTCAAGTGGACAAGTCATGGCCCCTCCTCGATGCGCGTCGCGCGACAAAGCGATCTGGCGAAGCACTCGACGCGAGCCATCGCTCTCACAAAAATCGTAGGTCCGGGCCGGCTACGCGTCAAGCCCATGAGCAGCTCAGCCATGCGGCTACGCTCACGGCAACCGGCAAAATGACGCGTATGATCGGCGACGGATGCGGTCCAACAGCCGGGAGCGGAGCTCATTTTTGCGTCCAGCGCGGCATTGACCCAGCTCTTCACGCCCGATAACAAGCGAGCCAGTACTCGCACTTTGGCTCGAAGGAGAACGCTCCACGAACCCGAGCGAGTGAGGAGAGGAGGAGATCGTGCGCGACATGAACAGCGTGAACTCGACAGATCCGGACTTCGACGCAGTGATCGTCGGCGCCGGATTTGGCGGCCTGCGTGCGCTCTACGAGATGCGGCGGCTGGGCAAGACAGTCAGGCTGCTCGATGCGGGCAGCGACGTCGGCGGCACGTGGTACTGGAACCGGTATCCGGGTGCGAGGACTGACAGCGAGGCGTGGGCCTATTGCTATTCGTTCTCCAAGGAACTCCAGGACGACTGGAACTGGCCCGAGCGGATGCCGACCTGGGACCAGGTCCAAGCCTATCTCTCGCACGTCGCCGACCGGTTCGACATGCGCAAGGACATCGACTTCAACACCCGTGTGACCTCGGCGGTCTACGACGAGGACGAGAATCTCTGGACGATCACTGCGGCGGACGGGCGTTCGTGGCGATGCCGCTACTTCATCTCGGCGGTCGGGTGGTTCGCCGTGGCGGTGCAGCCGCCGTTCGATATGACGCTCTTCAAGGGCGAATGCTACATGTCGTCGCAGTGGCCCAAGGAGAAGGTCGACTTTGCGGGGAAGAGAGTCGGAATCGTCGGCTCGGGTTCGACGGCGGTGCAGATCATGCCGGTCGTCGCCAAGCAGGCGGCGCACGTCACGCTGTTCCAGCGGACACCCAATTACGTCCTGCCGGGGCGCAACCACCCGCTCGACGATGACGATCGCCGTGCGATCAAGCAGAACTATGAGCAGGTCTGGGAGCAGGTGAGACGTCAGGTCTTCGCCTTTCCCATGGAAACGTCGGCACTCACCTACGACGACGTCGACGACGAGCAGCGTGAACGCATCTTCGAGTACGGCTGGGAGCAGGGCGGCTTCCGTTTCCTGTTCGAGACCTTTGCCGACATGCTCGTCGACGAGCGCACCAATCGCGCCGCCGCCGAGTTCGTCCGGCGAAAGATCAGGTCGATCGTCAAGGATCCCAGGACGGCCGAACTCCTGTGCCCGACCTATCCGATCGCGCTGAAGCGCCCGCCGCTCGGCAACTTCTACTTCGAGAGCTTCAACCGCGACAACGTGTCGCTCGTCGACGTCAAGAGCGCGCCGATCGTTGCGGCGACCGAGCGCGGCCTGGCGACGAGCGAGCGCGAGTACGAGCTCGACATCATCATCTTCGCGATCGGGTTCGACGCCGTCACGGGGCCGCTGACGCATATGGAAGTGCGCGGGCGCGGCGGCGAACTCGTGCGCGACAAGTGGCAAGCCGGGCCGCGGACGCATCTCGGCATCGTGATGGACGGCTTCCCGAACATGTTCATCATCACCGGACCCCAATCCCCATTTTCCAACGTTCCGCCGGTCGTCGACGCCTCAGTGGACTGGATCGGTAAGGCGATCCAGGCGGCCGAAGCGCGTGGCGCCGACGTGATCGAGGGCCGGCCGGAGGCGGTGGAGCGCTGGATCCGACTGATGTATGAGCTGCTCGACGCGACTCTCCTGGGCCAGGCGACCGAACTGAACTCGTGGTTCATGGGCGCCAACATCCCCGGCAAGGCCCATGCGCCGCTCCACTATTTCGGCGGAGCCGCCGGCTATTTCGACGAGCTTCAAAGGTCCATCGACACCGGCTTTGCCCAGGATCTAACCTTCGAGAAGGTGAAGCAGCCGGCTTGAAGCGCGGAAAATGCGACAAGCTCCCTCAAAAACAAATGGGGGCAGATGGGGAGGATAACATGATCGTATCACATCTCGACCGACGCCACGGAAGCGCCTTGCTGGTTAGTGTTAGCCTCGTGGCGCTTGCGACGACGGCGGCCCCTGCAATGGCTCAAGTGACGCAGGGCGGCGAGCAGCAGGGGCAGGGGAATCTGCCACCCGCGGTCACCACCACCGCCACCCCGGCCGCAAGCGCAGATGCCCAAAGCACTGGAGCCGCAACTCCGGACGCAGCCGCGGGCGCCGCGGGAGGTGACGTCATCGTCACGGCGCGTCGGTCGAGCGAACGGCTCCAGGACGTGCCGGTCTCGGTGTCCGCGTTCGGTGCGGAAGCGCTTGCCGAACGCCGCATCCTGACGGAACAGGATCTTCAGGTCGCGACTCCCGGGCTGACGGTCCGTGCGGCGCTCACGTCGAACCAGATCAACTACGCGATCCGCGGGCAATCGATCGACGCCTTCTCTTTCTCGTCTCCCGCAGTGACGACGTACATCAACGTGGTCCCGGTCGGTGGCACCACCGGCACGGCGTTGTTCGACTTATCGTCCATTCAGGTGCTCAAAGGGCCGCAGGGCACCTTGTTCGGTCGCAATGCGACCGGCGGCGCCGTGCTGTACGAAACGGCGCAGCCCGAGGAGACCTTCGGCGGATACCTCAAGGTCGGCTACGGCAACTTCAACGATCGTGAAGCCGAAGGCGCGATCAACCTGCCCATCACCACTGGCGTCTACCTGCGGCTGTCGGGTCGGTATCAGGCACGTGACGGCTTTCAAACCAATCTGATCGACGGATCGAAGCTCGGAGCCATCGACAGTCGTGTCGTTCGCGGCAGCCTTCTCCTGCGGCCCGAGGATAGCCGGTTCAGCAACCTGACGGTCCTTCAGCACGGCGTCTTCGGAGGAACCAACGTCTCGCTGGACGTGCAGACGGTCAACGGCGTCAACGGGCCGGACACCTACGTGGACCCGAGCGACGGGGTCACCAAGCCGCTCGTGACGACGATGCGGGACTTGCACGGCCCGGATGCGCTCGGGCCGGGCCTGGGCAGTTCGACCGACCCGCGCGTCAACGCCCTGTACAACGGCATCGCCGACTATATCGCCAAGCGCCAAGCGGGGCAGGCCGGCGGTTTCTACGACGTTTCGATCAACCGCAGCCAGCGGCACCGCGCCGATCAGACCTTCTTGTCCAATACGACGACGTTCGACGCCGGGACGGATCTGACGATCAAGAACATCTTCGGGTACAACCGGGTCGTCTCCAGCGACTTCATCGACGTGGACGGCAGCCCCTATGACTTCTTCGGCGCGCAGGGTGGCCCGCCGCAGAAGGTGTTTGGCAAGACGTACAGCGGTGATGGTTACATCTTCGGCACGAGCCAGCTTTCCGATGAGGTTCAGGCCTCCGGCAAGACGGGGAACCTGAAGTACATCGTCGGCGCGTTTATCTCCGAGGAGAAGACGCGATCATACATTCCTCTCACTGTCCTTCCGGACCTCGGGCAACCGTACCTCGGCTCGTACGACAGCTTGACTGACGACAAGTCGAAGGCGCTTTACGCGCAGCTGAGCTACGCGATCACGCCAAAGCTGAACGCGACCGGCGGCCTCCGCTACACCTGGGAAGACGTCAAAATCGACTTTCGGCAAGGGTCTGCAAGCGATCCCAAGCTGTTGAGCGCACTCAACGAGGGACGCATCAAGGACTCGAAGCCCAGCTGGCTTGTCAGCCTCGACTACCGGCTGACCGACTCTCTCCTGGTCTATTTCAGCCATCGGGGAAGCTGGCGGACGGGCGGCTTCAACGGCACATCCGGAGCGGCTTTCCCCAACCCGGATGCGTTCCGGCCGGAAACGACGTACGACTTCGAACTCGGAGCCAAATTCGCCGGGAACATTGGCACGATGCGCGGTCAGCTGAATGTCGCCGTCTACGACCAGTACATCCACAACGTGCAGCGCTCCGTCTACATCGACAATTCGGCGGAGGCCGGCAACGTGAACCGAGCGCGTGTTTCGGGTGTCGAGACGGACGGTAACCTCACGATCTCCCGCAACTTCAGCATCGGCGGCGCCTTCACGTACACCGATGCCCGGTTCACCGACGGTCGGGCGTTCGTCGCGGGCCGAAGCTTTGTCTTTGGCCCTTATGCCGACGCGCCTGAATTTTCAGGGTCGGCCTACGCGCGTGTTGCTTCTGACATCGGCGAGGCGGGAAATGTCGCGCTGCGCGGGGAATACTACGGTCAGACGAAGTTCTATTATAGCAATCTGAACGACTCGGTGTTGCCGAACACCATAGTCAACGGCTATAAGTTGATCAATCTGCGCGCCGAATGGAACGAGATTTTTGGATCGCAGGTATCGGCCGCGGCCTACGTCAGCAATCTCACCGGGGAAAAATATTACGTCGGCGGCATCGCCATCGGTCAAATCACCGGTACGAACGCCAGGGTGCCAGGCTTGCCGCGAACCTACGGCTTCGAGCTGAACGTCAAGTTCTAGGCGCCGCGGCGCGTGGGGGCTGTCCGTGTTGAAGGTCAGCCCCCCGCCGATCGCTCCGGATGAAGGGAGCGGACGGGCAGCGCCGGGCGCGGATCGGTGACGAGCGGTGCAGGCCCCCGCTGGAGATCCGATCGTGGACATGACCCCGAACGGGTCGCGTTCCAGCAAATCGTTGAGGGGGCGGAGCCCGGCAAGGTCGAAGCGGTGATATGCGCCGGAAGAGACGATTATGTTGGCCGGCGCCCGGCCTCAAGCAGCCGGCGAACCATCCAGACCCGACAAGTGCTGGACCTCGACGCGAACGCAGCCGCGGCAGGCAGGTGGGGCCGCGCCTCGCAGTAATGGCCGCGCCAGGTGCAGGTGGTCTGCCATGGAAAAACTGGTCCAATTCTGAAGAGAGTCCGTTTGAGCATGAGAATTGGAGAAAGGCATGGGACGTCAGCGATATACGCCGGAACAGATCATCGCGAAGCTGCGTGAGGTGGATGTAATTGTCGGGCGGGGCGGGACTGCTGTTGAAGCTTGCCGCCAGATCGGGATTGCGGAACAGACGCTGTATCGATGGCGCAAGGAATATGGCGGGCTGAAGGTTGATCAGGCGCGCCGGATGAAGGATCTTGAGCGCGAGAACGCGCGACTGAAGAAGCTGGTGGCGGACCTCGCGCTCGACAAGGCGATCCTTCAAGAGGCATCGAAACTGACTTTTTGAGCCCCTCCCGTCGCCGTGAGGCGATCGAGCAGGTCCGTCGCGCGTTGCCGGTATCGGAGCGACGGACCTGCCGTGTTCTGGGCCAGCATCGTTCGACACAGCGCCACCCGCCGAAGGACGATGCCGACGAGCAGCGCCTGACGGCCGACATCGTCGCGCTGGCCAGGGACTATGGCCGATATGGCTATCGCCGCATCCATGCCTTGCTGGGCCATGCCGGCTGGCAGGTCAGTCTGTCGGTAGTCGAGCGCATCTGGCGGCGGGAGGGTCTCAAAGTGCCGAAGCGGCAACCGAAACGGCGTCGGCTCTGGCTGGGCGACGGATCGTGCATTCGGCTGCGCCCGCAGCATCGCGGGCATGTCTGGTCCTACGACTTCGTTGAGGATCAGACGTACAACGGGCGCAAATACCGGATGCTCAACATCATCGACGAGTTCAGTCGCGAGTGCCTGGCGATGGTTCCGCTACGGCGGTTCCGCTCGCACGACGTGATCGACGTGCTGGCCGACCTGTTCATCGAGCATGGGCCGCCCGAGCATATCAGATCCGATAACGGCCCCGAGTTCGTCGCCAACGCGGTACGCGAATGGCTCGGCCGGCTCGGCGTCACCACCCTTTATATCGAACCGGGAAGCCCGTGGGAGAACGGCTATATCGAAAGCTTCAACGCACGCCTGCGCGACGAGCTGCTCAACGGTGAGATCTTCTACAGCCTCGAGGAGGTACGGATCGTCACTGGCTGGTGGCGTGCACATTACAACCGGGCAAGGCCCCACAGCAGCCTCGGTTATCGACCACCGGCGCCGGAGACGATCGAGATGCCAGCCTGGCCGCTCGGCTCCGCTGCGCTCCGCCCCCCGCCCAGGCTGGCATCGGAGGTCCGCATCAACTAACTGTGCAACCGGACCAGTCATCGCGGGCAGTCCACAGGCTGTCGCGATCGACGGTCGGTAGCGCGATCGCGCAGCGGAAGGGTGAACCTCTGCGCGCGCCAGAGGCAGCGACCACTTCGATTCTCTTCGTCGATCTGTTGGGTTGTGCGAAGGGCGTGCGTCAGCGGGGCGAGGCCGCAAGATCGGCATCGTCGCAGCAGGACCGGTACTCCTCTCGAAGTGCGTCCTTGCGGATCTTTCCGTAGGTCGCGCGCGGGAAGTCGGAGCGTGCCACGACGCGGTTGAGCCGCTGGTACTTGGCGAGCCGGGCGTTGACCCACACGCAGATCTCGTCCGCCACGTCCGCCGGCGCGTCGCGGACGAGCGAGACGACACCGATCGGCGTCTCCATCCATCGCGGGTGCGGGACACCCACGACGGCGCATTCGGCCACCAGCGGGTGCGAGGCGAGAACCTCCTCCAAGTCGGCCGCATAGACGTTGATGCCGCCGGACTTGATCATGTCCTTCTTGCGACCCGAGACGTACAGGAAGCCGTCCTCGTCCAGATGGCCGAGATCGCCGCTGCGAAGGTAGGTCCGCCCCTCGGGCGACGTCCAAACGACCTCTTCAGTCAGGTCCGGCCGGTCGACATAGCCCCGCATCATGCCCGCGCCATAGGCGACGATCTCGCCGGTCTGTCCCCGTGGCAGTTCCCGCGAGTCCTCGTCGAGGATGCGGATGTCCTCCAGGAAGCCCGGCTTGCCGACGGTGTTGCGCTTGCCCGACGCGAAATCGCCCGGAACCGCGAGCGTGAAGAATCCCTCGGTGGCGCCGTACACCTCGTAGATCCCGGCGGAGGGCACGCGGGCGGCGATCTGGTCGCGCACCGCCATCGGCATCGTCTGCCCGGCGCTGACCAGGACGCCCAGCGTCGCCAGATCCTCGTCGGGCCCGTCCTGCTGGAGGATGGCGACGTACATCGCGGGGACCATGAAGCTGTGCGTCCCGCCCTCACGTCGCACTGCCGCCCTGAACGCCTCCGGCGAAAATTTCGGCACCAGCACGATGGTGCCGCCGAAGTACAGCGTCGGCAGCATCGTGATCATCGTCCCCGACGCATAGAGCGGTGTGGTGCAGACGGCGACGGTGTAGCGGCCGATGCCAAGGCCGGCACCGAAGCCGTAGCAATAGTTGAGCCGGCCGAAGTGACTGTGCTCGATGCCCTTGGGCGTTCCCGTCGTCCCCGAACTGTAGAAGACGGTCATGGCGTCGGACGGATCCAGCCGGACGGCCGGCGGCGCGGAACTGCCCGCAGCGGCGAGCGCTTCCGCGCTTGCCCAACCCGGGCGGTCGCCCCCGAAGACGAAGAAGCCGTCGTCGTCGACATCGGGAAGCCTCGTCCGGATGCGGTCGATCTGCTCGGCGGACGCCGCGTCCGCGAACATCAGCCTGCCGCTCGAGGCCGCGGCGAGCCGGGCGAGCGAGACGTCGTCGAGCATCATGTTGAGCGGCACGATCACGCCGCCGGCGCGGGTCGCCGCCCAGAACAGGATAAATGCAGGAACGCCATTGGGAAGGAGCATGCAGATGCGGTCGCCCTTGGTACACCCGCGATCGATGAGCGCATTCGCGAGCCTGTTCACGCGACAGTCGAGTTCGCCCCAGGAGAGCCGATCCTCGCCACAGACCAGCGCGCAACGGTTGGGCTGGATCATGGCGTGGTGCGAGATCGCATGGTTACAGAGATGATGATTCTGATAGTGGGGCAGCACGCCGCGAGTTCCTCTCCTGGCTCCGCGAGGCGACTGGATGCGAGTGGTCGCTCTCAATTTCGCCGATTAGTGCAGATTGGCCGCACTCGTCAATTCGGGCAAGCCGCCCCGCACTCGGCACTTCCTTCCCAATGACTTTTCGGCTCGCCTGGCTCCGGGCATTGACGCGGCATCCACGATTTGACATCCTCAGAAATGCGAGCAAACGCTCCCATCTGAAACGATGAAGCAGGTCATGACATCTCAGCTTAAGGTCGTGCAGGGGGGCAAGGCTCCCGCCAAGCCGGGCGGCGTCCGCAAGGAGAATGCCCGTAAGCGTCGCCAGGCGCTCGCGGAGGTGGTGATGCAACTCGTCAAGGAGCGCGGGTTTCACGCCATTTCGGTGAACGAGGTGGCGGAACGTGCCTCCTTGAGCGTGGGTGGCCTTTATCGACATATCGACACCAAGAACGACCTGCTCGAGATGGTCTGCGACGAGATCAACCTCGATTTGCTCCGGGACATGAAGGCCGCCGCGGCCTCCGTGCGAGGCGTGCGGGCCAAGCTCGAGGGCGCCATTCGAACCTACTGGCTGCGCCACTGGAACAACGCCGCCCTGATCCTTCTTGCGTATCGCGAGTATCAGTCGTTCTCAGACGACGCCAAGGCCCGTTACCGGGCAGACGAGCTGGCCATCAGCGAGTATCTAAGCGATCTGATCCGCGCCGGCGTCCTCACCGAAGAGTTTCGGGAGGTGGACGATCGGCTGCTCGCGCACGAGATCATCATGCTGTCCCACATGAGGGCGCTCAAGGGTTATGCCTTCAAGGGCAGGACTCCGGAACACTGCTTGCAAGAGATGGTCGACCTGATCTTCTCCCGACTTGGTGGGGGTCGCGCCTGAGGATATTCACATGACTGTTACCGACCTGTCCTTTGATCCGTCCGATCCTGCGACCTTGCGTAACCCGCACCCGATCTTCGCAACCCTGCGTCGCGAGGATCCGGTGCACTGGAGCGAGGCGATGTCCGGGTGGATCGTGACGACTTACGACGACATCCTCGACGGGCTGACCAACAGCAGCACCTTTTCCGCCGAGCGGCTGACGAACGTGCGAAAGCACCTGCCCAGCGGCGCTCAGTCGGCGGCCGAGGACATCCTGCGCTATCTGAACAGCTGGATGGTGTTCCGCGATCCGCCCGACCATACGCGCCTGCGGCGCCACATGGCGGCGGTGCTCAGTCTTCCCACGTTCGAGGCGCTGAGGGGAACGGTGTCCGACCTGACCAACATGCTCCTCGACGAGTTGCCGGTTGATGCACCGTTTGACATGGTCTCGTCGTTCTCGATCCTGTTGCCGGGCATGGTCGTCATGGAGCTGATGGGTGTCGAGCGGGACCGGCTGCTCGAGGTCAAGAGTTGGTCCGACGACATGATGCTGTTCATCGGGAGCGCGCGGGGCGTTCCCGACAAGTACGAGCGCGCGCGCCGCGGCGCGACGGCGATGGCGGCGCTCTTCAAGGAGATGATCGCCGAGCGCCGCCACACGGCGCATAGCGACATCCTGTCACAGCTGATGGCCTCCGAGATCGACGGTCAGGCGTTGAACGATGACGAACTGGTCGGCTGCCTGATGATGGTGCTGAACGGAGGTCACGAGACAACGGCCAACCTCATCAACAACTCGCTGATGGCGCTCGTGCAGCATCCCGATCAGCTTGAATGGCTGCGCGCCAACCCCGACGGCATCGACGTCGCGGTTGAGGAATTCCTGCGCTACGACAGCCCGATCCTGTCGATCGGCCGTGTCGTCAAGGAGGAGACCGAGCTCGGAGGCAAGCAGCTTTCAGCGGGTGAACGAGCATTTTTCATGCTGCTGTCGGCCAACCGCGACGAAGAGGTCTTCGACGATCCCGACACGCTGGATGTGACGCGCAATCCCAATCCGCACATGGCGTTCGGCAAAGGACCCCATTTCTGCCTCGGCACTCCGCTCGCCAGGATCGAAGGGCAGATCGTCCTGCGGGAGATGCTGCAACGATATCGCTCGATCGACCTGGCGGCTCCTTTGGAGGAAGTCACTTGGATCAACTCGATGGTGACGCGGGGGCCGACCCGACTGCCGCTCAAGCTCACCCGGTGAGCGGAGATTGGGCGTATGAGGCGGACGGCTACTTCGAGGAGCAGTATCCGCTTTCGCCGCTTGACGACCACCTGATCCACCAGACCCCGGATCCGATCCGCGTCGCGGCGACGACCGATCCGCGGTTCTTCGAACGGCACTGGAACATCTTCCACGACCAGGCGGGCGAGCTGTTAATCGCGACGGGCGGCAGTTTCTATCCCAATCTCGACACCGCCGAAGCGTATGCAATCGTCACTTGTCGGGGCGTGCAGCGGTCGGTCCGAGCGTTCCGGCGAATCGGCGCCAATCGCGGTTCCATCCATGTCGGCCCGATCCGGCCGACGATCGTCGCGGGAATGCGCGAGTGGCGGCATGAACTCGACGCCCGCGAGCATGGCCTCGCCTACGATCTGACGTGGCGGGACTCGCACCGTCAGATGTATCGCGCAGCCTATGGTTCGCTGGAGAACGGCAATCCGCCGGGCGGGCAGCGCCACGTCACCGCGGGCTTCGAAAGCTTCGGCACGGTGGGCGGCTGGGTCGAATTCGAGGGGGAGCGGTTCACGCTCGATCCTGGAACCGCACGCGGCACGCGCGACCGTCACTGGGGCATCGGCCGGGGTGTCGGAGGGCCGCGCTTCCAGTCGGACGGCAAGCCGCCAAAGGCGGGCTGGATCGGCGGCGTCTGGATCGCTTTTCGGGACTTCGCCATCTGGGGACCGATCGTCCTCTATCGCTACGGCGATTCGCGGGCGCGCTACGGCAAGGTGCGTAAGGTAGACCGACGCTTCCGCTTCGAGCCCGTGACGCAGGTCTTCGCCGAGGCCGTGATCGACTTTACTCTCGATAACGGCGACATGAAGCGCGTCCATTTCGAGAAGCTCGGTCAGCAGACCGCATTCATGACCTGCGGGCTCTATGGTGGCTCGCCCGATCGCTCGATCTGGCAGGGCGATGCCCAGCCGGACGGAACGGTGCAGGGCGATCGTCACGATCTTACCGATCCGGACATCCGGATCGCGCTGCGCGGACTGGACGAGCACCATTGCCGCATCACCTGCGATGGCGAGGTGTCCACCGGCCTCCTGCAACCCCTCGAGCCCGACGCTTTCCTGGCGTGCGAACGGGACGAGAAGGGCTGGGCCTTTCTCTGAGCAACCAATCGACTGCCGACGAGCGGCGGCGGTAGACAAGGAGAGTGTCATGACGGATCGGCTGCGCGACAAGGTGGCGATCGTGACGGGCGGTGCATCGGGGATTGGTCATGCAACCGTTCAGGCGTTTCTCGCGCAAGGTGCCAAGGTCGTCGTCGCCGACCTCAGCCGCGATCTGGAGGCGGTCATCGGGACGCTGGGCGCGTCCGCTGCGGGCATCCGCACCGATGTCAGCGATCCGGGACAGGCAGCGGCGATGATCGAGTTCGCGATCGAGCGTTTCGGCCGGCTCGACGTGCTGTGCAACAACGCCGGGATCGACGGGGCGCAGAAGCCGCTGGTCGATTACGATCCCGCCGAGTTCGACCGCGTGCTCGCGGTGAACCTGCGCGGTGTCTTCCTCGGCATCAAGTATGCGACCCCGCACTTAGCCGAACGCGGCGGCGCGATCATCAACGTCGCCTCGATCGCCGGGTCGGTCGTCATGCCGCAGATGGCGGCCTATTGCGCCTCAAAGGCGGGCGTGATGCAGCTAACCAAGGTCGCCGCCGTGGAGAACGCACGGTCCAACGTCCGCGTGAACTGCATCGCGCCCGGCGTGATCCGTACGCAGATGGTCGCGGATCTGCCGCCGGAATTCATCGCCGGCCTGGAGGCCGCGACACCCGTCGGCCGGATCGCCGATCCCGCGGAGGTGGCGAACCTGGCGGTGTTCCTTGCCAGCGACGAATCGCCTTTCCTGACCGGCATGACGATCAACATCGACGGCGGGTTCACACTGCTCTGACCCAAGACCCTGCGCCTCTCAAGCCTGACGCCATTGTCTCCAATTGAACAGCAGTGTTCAGACCAGACCCGATCAGGGAGATGGCGATGAGCGAACCGGTTTACGTCTACGAGGCCATTCGCACCCCGCGCTCGAAAGGGAAGTCGGATGGCGCATTGAACGAGGTCAAGCCGATCGACCTCGTCACCAACCTGCTAATCGAGATGCAGCGGCGCACCGATCTCGACACCGCCAGGGTCGAGGATCTCGTGATGGGCTGCGTCGCTCCCGTGAGGGAGAACGGCTCCGTCCTCCCGAAGATCGCGCACTAGAAGGCGGGCTGGGCCGAGACGGTGCCGGGCGTTCATCTCAACCGCTTCTGCGCGTCAGGGCTCGACGCCTTCAACCAGGCGGCGTCGCGTATCGCGTCGGGCTGGGAGGATCTGATCGCGGCCGGCGGGTTCGAGAGCATTAGCCGCGTGCCGATGGGCCCCGATGGCGGGCCGTTCTCCGAGGACCCGGCGACCGTGCGCGCGACGGGGTTCGTGCCGCAGGGGATCGGCGCCGTGTGAATCGGCGTGCAATATTGGCTCTGACGCATTTTTGATGATCGATGGTCATGTCGCGCCGATCAGCCGCGCCTGGAGGAGGTCGAGTTTTCCACGGCCATACATCTGACGTTTGACCAGCTTGAGCTTGGTGATCTGCCCCTCGGTCTGGCCGTTGGACCATTGGGTGACGATGGCGGCGCGAACCGCGGCAATATCCTTGGCGACGCCGTTTGCGAATGACGCGACAAGACTGCCGTGCGCCCGAGCTATCCACGGATCAAGATCGGCGCCGACCTTACGACGGATCATGGCGTGGAAGCCCTCGATGATGCGCCGCGCATCGACCAGGGATGGCACGCCGGCTTCAACGGCCGCGACGGTGAGCGTTTCCGCCTTGGAGAGATCATTGCGGTCGATCGTCATCAACCGTGCGATGGTTCTGGCTGACGGTACGCGGTGAAGCGTGTCGGCATCGATCTTGTCGGCGCGCCGTCGGCGTGTTGCCCACTCTGTCACGACGCGCAGCGACCCCCGAAAGCCCTGCGTCTGCAACGAACGCCACAGTGCCGCGCCATTGTGGCAACCTGCCGCCCACTGCAGATCCAGCCATGGCAGATAGGACTCGAGGGATGTCTCCCGCGTTCTGAACACGTCGCTGCGTTCCCCGCGCAGTACCCGCCGCACCGTGCCCCGGCTGTGGCCGGTGCGGCGCACGATCTCCTTGATCGCGACGCCGTCCTTGGAGAGCGCGAGGATCGCGGCATTGGTATCCTCGCGATGAAGATACCCTTCGTATTGGAGCCGCTCGGCGGCCGTGAGCAACTCGGGCTTGATTGTCATCGCACCGATGGCGCATCGGATATTCCGCATCGACCGGCGCACCGCGTCAAGGAAGGCACGGCTGGCGTTTTCCATGAGATGCCAGCGGTCGGCGACCTGCACCGCATTCGGCAGGGCCCTGGCCGCCGCGCGAGCATAAGCGCCGCCGCGATCGCGAGCGATGATCGCTACCTGCGGCTGCTCTGCGAGCCATGCTTGGGCAGTCGCTGATTCCCGGTCTGGCAGCAGACGTATCGGCCGGCGCCGCTCGAGGTCGCAGATGATCGTGCAATATCGTTGATTGCGCCGCCATGCCCAGTCATCGATACCAATCACCGTCGGCGCCGGAGATGGTGGATATCCCCGACGTCGCACGACGCGGAGCAGCGTGTCATTGCTGACCGGCAACATGAGCCGCCGCGCAAAGCTGGCTGCGGGCCGACCGCCAAGGGCGAGACCGAGGTGATGAACCAGCATTTCCAGTCGGCCTGTGCGTCGTGCCCAGGGCGCTACGACGCCATCGGCGAAGCGTTCCGCGAAGATCCTTTGCCCGCATCGTACAGCTTCGCAGCGGAAGCGGCGGACATCCGCGATCAGTTTAACAGGGCGGCCCGCCAGGGGCAGATCCAAGATCTGACGCTGGTAGTGGCTGTGAATGCGGCAACTGACGCTGTCGCACCTCGGGCATTGGCTCGTCCGCGACGTACTACGGATCAGGATCGTTGCACTGTCATCCGCCACCGACGAGGCCACAATCGTAAAGCCCGGCGGGATCACCGAGGATGGTCGAAGTGCTTTCTGCATGGCGTTGCTCCCAAATTGGAAACCACGCCATTTTAGCCCGCTAATTTCATCAAAATTGAGTCAGAGCCCAAAATTGACCCCCTGAACAGGCGCGGTTCACGCTTTCGTCCTTTGCGGCGGGGGCGCTTGGGAGATGCTGGTCGTGGAGACGGTAGCGCGGATCCGGCGCGAGTTTTTCGTCAGGGGTAAATCGATCAAGGAGATCGTGCGCGATCTGGGCGTGTCGCGGAACACGGTCAGGAAGGTGCTGCGTTCGGGCGAGACGGCGTTCGCCTACGAGCGCAGCGTTCAACCGCTGCCGAAGCTGGGGCCGTGGGCGGCGGATCTGGTTCGGTTGCTGGAGACGAACGATCGCAAGGCGCGGCGTGAGCGGTTGACGCTGATCCGCCTCTTCGAGGAACTGCAAGGGCTCGGTTATCGCGGCGGCTATGATGCGGTGCGGCGATATGCGGCATCGTGGCACCGTGAGCGATCTGTGGTGACTGCGGCCGCTTACGTGCCGCTGAGCTTTGCCCCTGGCGAAGCGTACCAGTTCGACTGGAGCCATGAGGTCGTCGTCATCGCGGGCGTCACGACGACGGTGAAGGTCGCGCATATGCGGCTTTGCCACAGCCGCATGTTCTACGTGCGGGCGTATCCACGCGAGAGCCAGGAGATGGTATTCGACGCGCATGACCGGGCGTTCGCGTTCTTCGGCGGCGCCTCCAGCGCGGCATTTACGACAACATGAAGACCGCGGTCGATGCGATCTTCGTCGGCCGCGAACGACGCTACAACCGCCGCTTCCAGCAGATGTGCGGGCATTATCTGGTCGAGCCGGTGGCGTGCACGCCGGCGAGCGGTTGGGAGAAAGGGCAGGTCGAGAACCAGGCGGGCCTGGTGCGCGAGCGCTTCTTTACCCCGCGATTGCGGTTCAAGAGCTACGCCGAGATGAATGCGTGGCTGGAGGATCGTTGCGTCGCGCGGTCGAAGCAGGCGGCGCATCCTGAGCTCAAGGATCACACCGTCTGGGAGGTGTTCGAGACCGCCGATCGGCCGGCGCTGATCGCCTATCGCGGGCCGTTCGACGGCTTTCATGCAATGCCGGCGGCGGTATCGAAGACGCTGCTGGTGCGGTTCGATTACAACAAATACTCGGTCCATGCCGCGGCAGCCGGCCGGCCGGTCGATATCCATGCCTATGCCGACCGGATCGTCATCCGCCAGGACGGCGAGATCGTTGGCGAGCATGTCCGCCGGTTCGGTCGCGAGCAGATCATCTATGATCCCTGGCATTACGTGCCGGTGCTGGCGAAGAACCCTCCGCAGCCATTCCAACGATGCTGCGCATCGCCGGAACCTTGGGCTGCTCCGCCCGGTGCGCTGCGCAACGGCGCGCCGTTCAAGGACTGGCCACTGCCGCCCGCGATCGAGCGGGTGCGTCGCCGTCTTGGGGGTTATGTCGACGGTGATCGCCAGGTGGTCGGCATCCTGGCTACGGTCACCAGCGATGGGCTGGATGCGGTCGAAGCGGCCTGCGCCGAAGCGCTGGCCGGCGGCACCGTCAGCCGCGACGTTCTGCTCAACCACCGAAGGTAGCGCATCGACCAAGCTCGCTTCCGCGGGAAGATCCGACCGTGCTTGAGCATGAACGATGTGATGTGCTGGCGATGGACGCGCTGAGTTTCTACGGCGGACCCGCGGGCGCGGACCAGGTCGCGCATTGCCTCGTGGCCCTCGTCAGGCACCCACACCGCGGTGAGTTCGTCTGCACGCAGCAGTCGGGCCAGTCCGATCGCGTCGCGACGGTTGGTCTTCACCTGATCACCCGGCCGCCGTGGGATGAGCGAGGGAGCGACAACGGTGCAATCGAACCCCATCGACCGGATCAAGCGATGAAGTCCATATCCCGTCGGTCCAGCTTCATAGCAAAAAGTGACTTTCCCGTGCTTCGTTGCGAGCCGCTTCACCAGGCGGCGCATGCTCGCCTCGTCAGCATCGAATTCGCCCAGATACCTCACCTCGCCGGTGCGCCCATCTTCGGCGATCGCGACCGCGTTCCGCAATTTCGCCACGTCGATGCCGACAAACGCTTCTCCAAGCTCAGCCATAATATGCCCTCCGCGATAGCGAAGGCTCGGCACTCGCGCCGCCCTCGCCACCACAGAGTAAGCGTAGGATTGCCCTCAGTCGCTCAGCGGACATACGGTCTTACCTACATCGTGCGTGAAATCTTCGCCCACCTTTGCCAGCGTCAAAACGCACCACTCACCGCTTGACAAAAATAGGAGCCTCAATGCCTCCGTCGAGACGTTTTTCAAATCTCTGAAGGCGGAACTCATCTGGCGGCAGAGCTGGCCGACACGGCGTCAGGCAGAAGCCGCCATCTTTCAGTACATCAACGGGTTCTACAACACCCGCCGACGACATTCATATCTGGGCGGCATCAGCCCGCTCGCGTTCGAAGCATGAGACTCGCGTTCGAAGCATGAGATAGGTGACCGGCACAAAACCGTTACAAGTCCACCACCGCCGTCCCTCGCTCTCGCTCAGGACGTCCATATCGACGTCCTTATGGACGTCTCTTAACCGCTCAACCCTCCGCACGGCAGGCGGCCTCACCCGTTCGGTTACGCTGAACGGGGATGAGCCGTAGTTTCCGATCCGCGTCGTGTTCCATGCAACTCGCGACGGCAGGAGGCCCATTGGACGCTTCCCGAGCCTTTGATGCGCGATCCGGCCTTCAGCGCCGGACGTCGAGCCCGCCGCCATGAAAGACATCGATATCGACCTGGCGGAAGCCGCTCGCGTCGCCCGGCAGCGAATGCTTGAGGCACGTCAGCGCGAGACCGCTTTCAGCCATCGCTTGCGCATTGCCGCCGGCGAGATGCGCGTGAAGCACGCCGGCGGCAAAGGCATCGCCCGCTCCGATGCGGTCAACGATCCCGGTGACGTCGATCTCGGGCGTCTGATAGGCGCTGGCACGCAGATCGACGCGCGCGGCGATGCGGTGATGGTCGGCGGACACGATATGCCGCGCCGTCGAGGCAATCAGCTTGAGATTGGGGAAGACAGAAAAGCCCGCATCCGCGGCTTCGCGCCGCCGGTCCTCGCTCTCACCCGAAAAATCGCGGTGAAGCACGAGCGACAGGTCGCGATGGTTGCCGAACAAGATGTCGGCCAGACCGATCAGTTCGGAGAGGATCGCCCGTGGATTGCTGTCCCATGCCTCCCATAGCATCGCGCGGTAATTTCCGTCAAAGCTGATCGGCACGCCGAGCCGCTTGGCCGCGCGGGCCGCACCGAGCGCGGCCTCGGCCGAACGGGGCCCCAGCGCGGGGGTGATGCCCGACAGGTGGAGCAAGCCTGCGCTGCCGAGCAAGGTATCCCAATCATAATCGTCCGCGCCGCTTGCCGCGAAGCTCGACCCGGCGCGGTCATAGACGATCTCGGACGACCGCAACCCCGCCCCAACACTGAGGAAATAAAGACCCATGCGGCCCGGAGAAGGCGTGACAGCGCCGCAATCGATGCCCGCGCCGCGCACCGCCGCCACCGCGCCGCGACCGAGCGCATTGGGCGGAATCCTGCTGACCATCGCGCAGTCATGGCCGAGATGAGCGAGCCCGATCGCAACATTGGCCTCGGCGCCGCCGACGTTCAGCGAGAAGGACGGCGACTGCATCAGCAGTTCGTTGCCCGGCGCGGTCAGGCGGATGAGCAATTCGCCGAAAAAGACGAGGCGTCCGGACATGGTGGGAGCCTAGCGCGCGCGCCAGCCGCCGTCGACGGCGGGGATAGAGGGCGCGGCGTGCGGGGCGTGCCCGGTTTCGGCGAACAGGACTGCATCCTCAGGCAATTTGAAGGAGTGACCGGGCGCTACCGCCATAAGCAATCGATATGTTTCCAAGATCGACAAAATCAGGTTCATTGATCCAACTCTGGCGTCCATCCGCCCAGCACATAGGTCGGGTTGCTGTAGTTTGCGATGGTCAAGGCGTCCCGTTCCATTGTCAGCTGCTTCGACGCGGGATGTCGCATGTTACCGTCGATGGGCTTAGCATCGACAAGGCTCCTGCTATTGTATTCCCAGAGGTGCACGTTTTTCGTGTCGCTGGCCATCTCACCCCAGCCCACGGGGAGTATTCCCTTGAGGCGGGAATTGATCAACACCATCTCGGCGTAGAGATAATCGATACCATGATTGTTGGGGGAACGCGCCAGCAGGGGCGGCCCAGCCAAGGGGCCAAGCGGGCTCGGACCATCGGGAGTTTCGAATAGGGAATCCAGGAAGACGAAGCCATGATTTTCTTGAGGGTTGCGAGGCCAAGCATAGGAACCCCAGGAAGATATTTCACATTTGTTGCAAAATAAGGGCCCTTTTCCGATGATAGAATCCCCCTCCCCGACAATCTTCGAATCCACGACATAGAGACGCCCTTGCACCTGCAGAGTGTCTCCGGAACGAATTATGTTCATGCGGCTAAGAATGTTTTTATCGCCGGAGATGTACAATGCGCCGGCCTGTCCGCTAAGATAGTTACTGATCGTAAAATTGGTTAGATGTATCTCCGTCGATGCGGCGACGGTGAAGGCATCCCGCGCCACAGGCGGATTCGATGGCGGATTGAACAGGCTGCTATTTCCATACCCCACCCGCACCTTCTCCCGGTCCTGACCTCGGATGGTGAGTTTGGATTTGTTGCGGAAGTACACTATCTCCTCATAATCCCCATTCTTGATAAATATGGTCACACGGCTCGGGGGATTGTCGGGAACAAAATCCAAGGCTCCTTGCACTGTATTGAAATCGCCGGAGCCGTCGGCAGCCACCACGATCCGGGTCGCATTGTCGGAAGGCGGTGCCTGCTTGACTTTGAAGGTCCAGTTATTGTTGCCTTGAATGCCGGCAAACCGAGCGTTTCCGGCGACAAGCACGCCCTGATCGATTTGAACGATATACGTGCGATTATACCGCAGCCGATTATTGTGCGGATAGATCGTGGCAATGTTTCCATGAATAATCACCGGATGGAAGTGAAGGCCGGCCATTCCGCCGATCGTGGTCGTCTGATAGGGCCCCTGCGGCGCAACTGAGGGACGAGTCTGCCCTTGCCAGGTAGCGTCCAGACCGGCTGGGATACTGATGTCCAGGCTGTCCACCAACCGATTGTCCGCGGCATCATAGATCCTGATCTGCCCGGACTTTCCCAATGTGGGCGGCACGGAGAAGGTCAAGACAAGATGCGTATCTGGATTTACGCCGGTTGCTCCGTTCGCCGGAAAGAGGCTGACCTCCGTGGCTTGAGACTTTGCAGTCACAAAACTCGATAGCGCAAAAATCAGGAGAAGTGACCAAATCGATTTTCTAATTCCTATCGTAAATCCCGTCACATGCATCCTCTGTCGAACATCAGCTGGAACATATCCGAATGATCGCATTCCAATCGCGTATTGGTTTGTCCGGACATCCACAGCGCTCTCGTTTCCCCAATCATAACCGGAAATGAGCCTTTGATTTTTGAGAAAAACCACATCGCGCAGAGCTATTTTTCTAAAAGGTATAATACGTCTAGAAAAAATAAAGTCTAGGATGGATTCTTCCGTGTACTTAGACTGTACGGCTTTTCTTTGGGTTCTATCTTCACGTTTCGAAAGGATACCCTGCCGGACGTGTTCAGAACTTCCGTTGCATCCACGCCTGAAAATAAACAGTTAGCAAAGCTAATTGCATCGATGACCGCACCGGGAAAAGAAACGACGTACATGACGCGCGGACTGGACGTGCTGGTGATGCCGTCCATCTGTACATTGCGAACGACGGGCGTGTGCGAACCAGCCGTCCCTTCGTCGTAAAGGAAATCGATCGTCAATATCGCCTCGGCGACACGCCCGACCTTGATGCTGCGAGCAAAGACGTTTTCGAGAACTCCTCCTCGCACCGCATTGTTCTTGAAGCGCAGCATGCGTTCGAGATTCGGGCTGTCCATGTCGCAATTTTCAACGAAGACGTTGCGGATGTCGCCCGAACATTCACTGCCGAGAACCACGCCGCCATGGCCGTCCTTCATGCGGCAATTTCGCACGACTATGTTCTCGCAAGGCACGTTTACGCGACGGCCGTCGTTGTTCTTGCCCGACTTGATTGCGATGCAGTCGTCGCCGGTGTCGAATGAACAGTCCTCGATCAGGACGTCGGAACAGCTCTCCGGATCGCAACCGTCGTTGTTCGGCCCGTGAGAGACGATACTGACGCCGCGGACGGTGACGTTGGTGCTGAGCACGGGATGGATTTCCCACATCGGGGAATTGATGATGCGCACACCTTCGATCAAGACGTTGCGGCAGCGGTAGGTCTGGATGAAGTTAGGGCGGAGAAAGTGGCCGGGGCCGAACACCCTGCGCTCGACCGGCACGCCCGTTTCGCCCATCGCATCGAGCGCCTTCTGATCTGGTCCTTGCCGACCTCCCTGGGAACCGGCCCGATTTCCGTTGTCGGCGGCCGCGGCCTCGGCAGCGCTCTTCCAGGCCCACCAGTTTTGAAGCGACGCCTGCCCGTCGAGCGTGCCCCTGCCGGTCACGGCGACATTCTGCTGCTCGAAAGCATAGATGAACGGCGAATAGTTCATGCACTCCACCCCCTCCCAGCGCGTGAGGACGAGCGGGTAGCGGCCGGGATCGGTGACGAATTTCAACGTGGCGCCGTCGGCGAGGTGCAGATTGACGTTGCTCTTGAGATGGATCGCGGCAGTGAGAAAGTCGCCGGCGGGAACCACCACGCGTCCGCCGCCGGCGTGGCTGCATGCATCGATCGCGGCGGCGATTGCAGACGTGGCATCGCTCCGGCCGTTTCCGCGAGCGCCAAAGCGCGTGATGGGAAAATCCCTCGTCGGGAAGATCGGCACCTGGATCCGGGCTAGGATCGACGGGCAATCCTCCCAGCCGCGAGCGGAGAAGCCACCGCCGCCCGGCGGTGGCGCAAAGCCGCCTTGCCCTCGGACCGGGCGCGCGGCAACGGCCTGTCCCGGAGATATCAGACGACCCGCCACCGCGGCGGCAGCGAAGGTTCCCAAGCGGAGAAGATCGCGCCTTGTGGCGGAGAAACCATCCCCCGGTGCGGAACGATGGTCGCCGGACATGCCGCGGCTCAACCTGCCTGCTCCTTTTCGCGGAACACGCACTCCACAATGTCGGAACGCGTAATGTAGAGCGCTTTATGGGTCATCTTTCTCTCTTCTTTCAGCGAAGTGTTTAAGGTGCTTCGAGCCCACCGCAACGGCCGAGACCCTCCCATCGCCCTGGTTCGACTTTCTCACGCAGCCAGACCAGGGCGGTGGAGGCTCACCAGGCGGAATTATTCCGCCTGGTTTCACCCGCGACGAACTTCGTCTTCAATCAGAACCGCACTCTCACTCCCGCATAGACCTGACGGCCAGTTTGGTGATGGGTCAGAACCCGGTTATCCTCATCGACATACTGATCCTGCGGTTCGTTGGTGAGGTTGAGCGCTTCGAGCGTCAGGGTGATATTGTCCGTGATTTTGTAAGAAGCCGACGCATCGAAATTGAGCGTGGAGTTCACGCCGCGTTCGGTGGCGCTGTCGCTGACACCGCCGCCGAATGCCGTAATGTAACCCGACCGATATGCCACCGACCCACGAATGCTGAGGCTTTTGTCCTCATAAAAGAGCGTAGCGTTCGCAGATTCTTTCGAGAGGTTCGTGAGGGGTCCCACCAGCGGCGCACTGCCACCCGGGCCTGGATAGGTGATATTGGCTTTGACGTAGGTGTAATTCGCCAGGACGCCCAAATTGCTCAGGAAGCTGGGCAGAAATCTTAGCTGGTGTTGATAGTTTATTTCCAGACCCTTCAGCGTACCTCCCTCTCCGTTCACGGTGCGGCTGTAGACAAAGAGATCGGTCGGCAGCACGCCGGTGCCGTCGAGCAAGCTGAGCGGCAGCCCCAATGCCGTAAACGGCACCTCGTCTGTAACCGCCGTGCCGGAAAGCGTGCTGATCTTCTTCTGAAACAGTCCTATCGAGAGCAACGATCCGCGCGCGAAGTACAATTCAGCGGACAGATCGATGTTCGTGGCCGCAGTGGGATCGAGGAAAGGGTTTCCGGTCGAGAAACTACGGCCCTGCACCCGTGCCATGAAAGCGCCGCCTGGAGACAGAGCGCCAAGGCCCGGCCTGCTGATCGCCTTGGCCGTGGAGAAGCGGAAGATCAACTTCGGAGTGACGTCGAGCGCTAGATTGAGCGACGGCAACCAATGATCGTAATCGCGATCAACTACGAGCCGCTCGATCGAAGCGTTGGACGCCGTATAGCCGACCGTCACCTGGTTCGTAGCGACGTAGCGGATGCCCGCGTCGCCGCGAAGCGTCATATCGCCCAAAGGCACATTGAATTGCGCTTGGAAAAAGGCGGCCTTTTCGGTCTCGGTCACGTCCACCCAAGCGCTACGCGTATTCGGATTCTCCAATCCCCCGATCCGAAGATCAACGTTCTGGCCATTTATCGTCTGGACACAATTGCAATATATGTTGAACGTCTCGGCAAATTTATCAAAATCGGGGATCACGAAACTACCATACTTTGGATCGCCAGTCAGTCCATTTCTGATCGTCGTGTTCGCTGCAATCTGATCCGGCGTAAGTGTTATCGATTGCTGATCAGATACCCGACGCCCGAAACTCTGCGAGCTATATTTGAATCGACGATATTCCCCTCCGAAACTGAACTTGAGTCCATCGGCCACTTCCCATTGGCCGTTCAGTTTTAGCGTGCGATAGCTGTTGGAGACATCCTGCCGCGCTATGGTGATGGCCGATTGACCATTGACGACCTTCCAGTTGGCCGGATTGGAAGGATCGAAGCCCAAGTTGATGGCCGGGCTACGGTCGTTATCGCGATAATCCCAGGAATATCCATCGACGTTGTCGGTATTGAGTGTAATCGTTGTCTGAACCGGCACCTCGAACACCGATTTCGCATAGCCACCAAAGAGGGTGGCGTGAAACCGGTCAGAAAATTCCTGCTCGAGAGTGGCATTGTACTGCTGGAACTTGGTCTGGTAGCGATCGCGGCGTGATTCTACGAACAGATCAACGTTGTCGAACACGCCATATACTAGGCTGTTTTTTTCATTCACCATGCCGTCCCGGATGATGGTTTCGGGCTTGCCGGTTGCCGTGGGAAGGATGAACACCGCTTCCAGGTAATCTTCGTTTCGCTGTGTCTTCGATTGCGAATAGAGCCCATCGACGGTGAGCAACGTCGTGTCGCTCGGGCGCCATTGAGCCGATCCAGTAAGCCCGAGGCGCTTCATATCATACTGCCAATTGGTAAATCGGGGAATTCGTGGCTGATAGATAAGGCTGTCCCAATTGCTGCCATTGCTCACCGGAAGAAGATTGATCTGGCCGATCGTGTAGCCGGGAAGCGTGGATGCCGGATTGAAGCCGCCACTCGTACCGGTCGGGGCCCACCCCACGGTAGCGTGGCCTTGTTCTACCACGCGACGCTGCGAGTAAGCTGCCGACACTAGAACGCCAAAGGTTTCGTCGGCATTCTTCCAACTCACGAGACCTGCCAGGCGCGGGTCCACTTTTTCGGCAAGATCGTTGTATCCGGCTTGGGCCGAACCGGCCAATACAAGGTGATCCGAATAATCGAAAGGACGGGCGGTCCTGCAGGTCGATCGTCGCGCCCAACGAACCTTCTTCAACATCGGCCGATATTGTCTTGCGGACCGTGATGGAGTTGAAAAGTTCGGAGGCAAACATATTGAAATCGAAGCCACGGCTGCGATTGACGCCACCACTGGAATCAGACCCGCCCGTGGTCGCAATGGCTTCCATGCCGTTGATGCGCACGCGCGTAAAACCAGGTCCTAGACCACGTACCGTGAGACTTCGCCCCTCGCCTCCGTCGCCGCGCGACATGGCAACACCGGGAATGCGCTGAATGGATTCCGCCAAGTTGGTGTCGGGAAAATCGGCGATGTCTTCAGCTTTGATGACATCGACTATGCCGGCGGCGTCGCGCTTTTCGTCAAGCGCGGCAGTGATACTGCTACGAAAGCCCGTAACGACGATGTCACCGTTCTGTGGTTGGTCATTCACCGATTGACCGACGCCTTCTTTAGACGCGCTGGACGCAGTGTCTTGCGCATATGCGCCCCCTGCCGGGAACAGCAGTGCAAACATGCAGGCCAGTGAGGAGACCCCTGCACCCCTGTTCCTGTTTCTCGCTGCTTTTGAGTTAATCATTTTTTCCTCCTCCTTGCGGCGGGCGTCCCGCGGCGCATTTGTTGTTGTGAATGTGTCGTCAGGCGGAACGGGAACGGACAAAGCCGGCGTGATCGTCCCGCAATTCCTTCAGCTTGCGGTTGGTCGCGGCGGCATCGGCACGCGATCTGCGCGGGTGGGCATCGGCGCCAGGTCGGGCCGGCGGAGGCCAGTGACCAGCTCATCGATCAAGACCGGCTTGCCGGTTGTGAAGCAGCGGTTGGCGGCGATGCCGATCAGGCATGATGCCGCACCGGCTCGCTCGTCCGCCGCTCGCAAAGTGGGATCGAGCTGATGCTCGCCGAAGAGATCGGCAAGCATGACGGAATCTCCCCCGGCATGACCGCTGCCGTCGCCCAAGCGCGGCTCGATTTCGCGCGAGCCCTCGCGAAGCGAGTATAGGCGTATGCTGGCATTTTTGACATCGTCCGGCGGCGGCGCAGTGCCGGTCACGAAACTACGCTCGATCAGGCTGTGCTCCAGCCTGCCGCGGGTGCCGTTGAAGGCGACGCTATAGCCTTCCCAGGCATTGCAGGCGTTGAGCGAATAGGACAGCGTCGCGCCGCTGTCATACCCGACGATCACATTCATCGTGTCTTCGATGTCGATTTCGGGCCGCCAGACGCACTGGTCCCGAAAATAGCCGTCATAATGCTCGTTCTCAAGATAGAGCGCCTTGAGCGACGGGTTGGCCGCCAGATCGAGGTAGAAACTGCACGCCGCCTTTTCGGTGCATGTGCGGCAGCGTTCGTGATACCCCGAAAGGCCCAGCCTGCGGGCCATTCCTGGCGTGTAGAATTCGCGCTTTCCGGTCGCGTCGACGCGCACCGGCATCGCCGAAAGCCACCAGTTTACCAAATCGAAGTGATGCGTCGCCTTATGCACCATCAAGCCGCCCGAAATTTCCTTGCGACTGTGCCAGCGGCGGAAATAATCCGCGCCATGCACGGTATCGAGCAGCCAGTGGAAATCGACCGACAGGACGTCGCCGATCGCCCCAGACATCAGCAGTTCCTTTATCTGGGTGCGTATGGGGCCATAACGGTAATTGAAGGTAACCCGGACGTGGCGGTTGTTGCGCCTTGCCGCGTCGAGGACCTGCTGGGTTTCCTCGGCCGTCGTCGTCATCGCCTTTTCGGTGACCACGTCACGGCCCGCATCGAGCGCGCGCACGATATATTCGGAATGATGCGCGCAGGGCGTAGTGACGATCACGACATCGGGGCTGGTTTCGGCCAGCATCTTGTCGAAGTCGGTATGCAGGAATGTGCGCGGAGGAGCGGCGCCGGCGTCTGCGGCACGACGCTGGACATATGCAGCGCGGCCCGGATTCTTGTCGCACACGGCCACCAAGTGACTGGTCGCCTTGTGCGCACCCCAGATCGCATCCTGATACATGCGGGAGCGGTGACCGGCACCCACGATCGCGTACCGTTTCGGTTTGGCTATCCGAGCATATGCCGTCGGAGCCACGAGGGTCGCGGTCCCCGCCGCAATGCCTTTCAGGGCGCCCCTGCGGTTCAGTTCCAGTTGACGATCTTCCAAAACCCCCTCCATTTTACTTATATTTCAACATTCATCTTGTTCTATAAAACACCATCCATATTCATGGCATTATCTTGATGTTATTCGGAATCTTTCCCACGAATTTCCGAAATTCATTGATAGAAATGGGATTTCCGCCGGCATCTGTAGGATTTTTTATTTCTACAGATCTTGGAAAAACGGCCTTCACCAACACAGGAATATCGTAGAAGCGGAGCGCTCCGGGAACGGTCACTTCTGCCAAGTTCTTCTGGATTGGCGCAGTCACCGCGGCGCGCCAGGAAACCAATCCGTTTTCTAGAGATAAGGCGCTGACTCGGTCGTCCAAAACGGCGGCGTGCAGAGCGGCGACGGTGGCGGCGCCGCTTGCCATGATCCGCACTTCGCGGTGACCCTGGCTGGCCAGCCAATCGACCGTCTGCAGGATGTCTTCCGCCGTGATTCCGGGCAGCGTCTTGCCGACGAGGATTGCGCGCAAGGCGAGTATGTTCTTCCCGCCGGCCAGGCCGGATCTGTTCGCCTCTGGATTGTCGGCGCCGCGGGCCTGCAGCGCGAGAACCGTCCAGCCGGCCTGGGCCAGCTCCTTGACCCGCGGCATCTGTTCCTCGACCTTTGCATCGCCGATGAGGATCACCGCTCTCGATCCCGGTCCCGGTCCGGATGCCGGTGCTGCCTTCAAGGCCGGAAATTCGCCGAGACGCGACGCGAAACGGATGCGCTCCACGCCGTAGCTCGCCGACGGATCCGCGAGTTGGACCTTGGGCACGGTCGCGCTCCGGTCGCGAACCTCGATTCCCGCCAAGTTTCGGATCCGGTCCCTGAGCCTGGCGACGTTCTTGCCGTCGTCGAAAACCCGGGGATCGAAACCGACGGCGCGCAGCCTCTCGCGATTGATCGACTGAATCGTGACGTCGCCGATCTTTCCCGTGACTTGCCCGGTCGGGGTGACCTGACGAGGGGCGGCGGGGCCGACGGGATCAGCGGAAGCGCCTCCCGCCTTTGGCGGCACATTGAAAGCGCCGGCGAAGAACTCCCCGATTTCGTCATGCAAGGGGATCACATTGCCATGGGGTCCCGGCCCTACGATCCATTGCAAGGAATCCGGTTTGCCCAGCAGCGACCAGAATTGCCGCGCCTCGACATAGGCCGCGGCGGCTCCCTGGATCGGAAAGAAGTCCTCCGTTGTGGACACGATCGCATAGGGCTTGGGCGCTGCGAGCTCCACCCAGTCGGGAAGATCGAACCCTTCGACGACGAAGCGCTGGATGCTCTGCTCGGCTTCCTGGGGTCCGATGAGCGGAATCGAACTTTCGTAGTCGGTTACCCAGCAGGCCACCGCGGCCGCCTTGACCCGGCTGTCGAGGGCGGCGAGATAGCCTGCGATCGTTCCGCCGCCCGAGCATCCGTAGGTCGCCATCCGTTCCGGATCGATGTCGTCGCGCGTGCCCAGATAATCGAGAGCCCGCATCGCGTCGTTGATGAAATAGCGGGCTAGGTTGTCCCCGAGCAGCATGACCGGAAAAGCGTCCATGCTGTGTTCGAGCGTGGGCTTGCCGACGACCGACCCGCCTTTTCCATCGGGATACTGCAGCCGCTCGCCTTCGCCGACAAAGTCGATCGCCAAAACCGCAAAGCCACGGCCGACCATTTCGACGGCGAAGGGCGCCAGCCATTCCTTCCCGTTTTCGCTATGCCCGGGGAGAGCCAGGACGACCGGAACCCTCCGATTGTCGGCAGGCCGGTAGAAATTGGCAGCAACTTTCAGTCCGGGCAGGCTTTCGAAGACGATATTCTCGCCGCGAAGCCCCGGGCCCTCGAAGCGACCGGTCACGATCGCATTGAGCGGTGCCTTTCGGTCCGGCAGCCCACCCATCAGCGCCAGAAGCCGCATGCGGACCGCTTCTTGTCGGGCACGTGCCTTCTCGGCGCTGTCGATCGCCTTTACGGTTTCGGCGCGCGCGTTCAGCGATTGGCGAGCAATGCTGTCCAGTGCGGTTATAAACGCCTTGTAGTCCGCTTGTGATTCCGAAGGAGCGGACGCAGTCGTGCTTTCGGCCGGCACGGCCAGCAGGAAAGGCAGAACGGCCGCCAGGAGCCCGAATTTTCCATTCATCCCTTTCCTCCCTGGCGAACGGGCGTTCTCGCTACGACACATGCGGCGTCGTCGCGGACAGCGGGCCTCCGGCCGCGCAATTTGAGGCGTCTTATTCACCTGCCAGGGACCTGTTGGCGCTGATCGTCGGCACGAGCAGGTGAATGATCAGCAGGGCGATGAGATAGACGCTCCCGGCGACGACAAAGATCGGTCCGTAGTTCCCGAAAGTACTCAGGACGAAACCCGTATAGGTTGCGATCATCATTCCGCCGATGCCGCCTGCGGCACCGCCCAGACCGATGACCGTGCCGATCGCGCCCCGCGGGAACATGTCCGAGGGCAGGGTGAACAGATTGGCCGACCAGGCTTGGTGGCCGGCGGCCGCGACGCTGATGATGGCGACGGCACCCCAAAGACTGTCGATATATTGCGCGAAGAAGATCGGCGTGATCGCGAGCGCGCAGATCAGCATTGCGATCTTGCGCGCACGATTGACCGGTGCTCCTCTACGCATGAGCGTCGACGAGACCCAGCCGCCTGCGACGCTGCCCAGGTCCGACATCAGGTAAATAACGAGCAGCGGAGGGCCGAAGCTCAGCAAGTCCAGGCCGTGACGGCGTGACAGGAAATCCGGCAGCCAGAACAGAAAAAGCCACCAGATCGGGTCGGTCAGCAGCTTGGCGATAGCGAAGGCCCAGGTCTCACGCTGCCTCAGTAAAGTGGCATAGCGCGGCGAAGGCTGTTGCGCGGTGATTGCTGCGCGCGCGGCCGCATCGGGTGGAAGCCGATACATCACGAACCACGCCACGAGCCAGGCCAAGCTGGCAATTCCCGTTATGACGAATGCCGCCCTCCAGCCGTAGGTGACGACGAGTATCGGCACAAGAAACGGTGTCACGATAGCGCCTACATTGGCGCCGGCATTGAAGATGCCAGTCGCGAGGGCGCGCTCGCGCGGAGGAAACCAATCTGCGATCGCCTTTAGGCCGGCTGGAAAATTGCCCGATTCTCCAAGCCCCAGCAAGACGCGCGCAGCACTGAAGCCGGCCACCGAACCCGCGGCGCCGTGGAGGATGTGCGCCAGCGTCCAGATTACGAAAGCGGCGGCGTACCCGACCTTGGCGCCGATGCGATCCACCAGTCTTCCGAAGCCGATATAACCCACGGTATAGGCCGCTTGGAACCAGAAGATAATTCCCGCGAAATCTTTATCATTCCAGGATAATTCCGTTTGCAATGTCGGCTTTAGAATACCGATCATTTGCCTATCAATATAATTGATAGCTGTCGCGAGGAACAGCAACAAACAAATCACCCAACGGTATTTCCCTCTGCCGTATATTTCGCCGAATTTTGGAACATTATTTGCCACACCATGTTTCCTCTCCTGGCAAAGGCGCGAATTTTTCCGCCGCCCGGCAACACACGTTTTCTATAGGGTCACGCCTCTTTTCCAGATGCCTATCGATCTTTCCTCATTGACTTCATTCCGAGCGCCTTCGCCGCTCGCGGTTCTCAGGACGAGATCGAGCAAATTCTCGGCGGCAGCAGCAATGCCGATCTCGAACGATTGACTTGCATCGAAATCGATCCACCCAGGCTTTCGGGTCGCCAATGCGTTGTTCGAGGCGATCTTCAGCGTCGGCACTGGACTGCCCGCCGGCGTACCGCGGCCCGTCGAAAAAAGAATCAGCGTCGCGCCCGCTGCTGCGAGCGCCGTCGTCGATACCGCATCATTGCCCGGAGCCTCGAGCAGGGTCAGGCCCGGTCGCCGAAGCTGGCCGCCATAGTCGATGACGTCCGTCAACGTCGCGACGCCGCCCTTTTGTATCGCGCCGAGCGATTTTTCCTCAAGAGTTGTGATGCCGCCCGCGATATTGCCGGGACTTGGGTTCTCTGAGACAGGCTCGCCATGCTCGACGAAATACCGCTTGAACCGATTGACCACTTCAACGAGCCGGTCGAAGGTCGCGCGGCCGTCGGCCCGCGCCATCAACAGTTGCTCCGCCCCGAATGTTTCCGGAATCTCGGTGAGAAGGGCGGACCCACCCGCCGCCGTAACGGCATCGACCACACGGCCGATCACGGGGTTGGCGGTCAATCCGCTCATGCCGTCCGAGCCGCCGCATTTCACCCCGATGCGCAACGTCGAAAGAGGGAATTTTTCCCGCTTGTCGTTCTTTGCCAGCGCAAGCAATTTGCCGAGCTCAGCCATGCCGGCGGCGAACTCATCTTCCGCATCCTGCGCAAGCAGCGCCCTTACCCGATCGCGTCGAGGGAGCGGAATTCGCGCCAGCAATGCATCGAGCCGGTTGGACTCGCAACCCAGTCCGATCACCAGCACGCCGGCCGCATTCGGGTTCTGCGCGAGCGCCGCCAGCAATGCCGACGTTGCCTCGAGGTCGGCCCCGAGCTGCGAACAGCCATAGGGGTGATTGAACGCATATATGCCATCCGTCCCCTCCGCTGCCGTCGCCGACGCCGCCGCGGCGAGCCGCTCGGCCAAGCGGCCGACACAACCGACCGTCGGGATGATCCAGATTTCATTCCGCGTACCGACCGTTCCGTCACGCCGTCTAAAACCCATGAAATTCAGGCGATTATGAATGACGGTCTGTGGTGCGCGCGTGCGCGGCCGATAGGCATAGTCCAGCTCCCCCGAAAGCGCGGTTCGCAGATTATGAGAATGGACATGCTCGCCCGGCGCGATCGCACGCGTCGCAAGGCCGATCGACTCCCGATAGCGATGCACTCGGTCCCCGGGCGCGATAGCTTTCAATGCAAACTTGTGACCCGAAGGAATTGGCTGGCGCAGGGTCACTCCCCCGTCTCCAACCCTAACCACATACCCCTGCTCCAGATCGCGCAGGGCGACAGCGACGTCGTCCTCCGCGGCAATACGGAGGAAAGCAGGAATTTCATGTTCAGCGGTTTCGATCTCGCCCATGATGATTCGGATATCAGATTGCCAGCGCTGGCACAATATGCTTAGTCCGCACGACCGGGAAATCTGGAACAAGTACAGAGGAAAAAATGGCATCTTTGATGGTTCATCCCGACCGACTGTTTCCCGCCGACAACAGCACCCGATCAATCGCGAAGCGCCTTTATGCGGAGGTCGGGTGCTTGCCAATCATCAGTCCCCACGGCCACACCGATCCGGCCTGGTTTGCCAGCGACCAAGCATGGAATAACGCGACCGATCTGCTTCTGGCGCCAGATCATTATCTCTATCGCATGCTTTACAGTCATGGCATTCGCCTCGATTCGCTTTGCGTTCCGACACGGGACGGGGTTCCCGCCACCGACCCTCGGGACGCTTGGCGCATCTTCGCTCAGCATCAGCATCTATTTCATGGGACACCCTCGCGATTGTGGCTCGACCATGTGTTTTCCGAAGTGTTCGGCATGGATGTCGCACTCGAGGCGGCGACCGCGGACCGGTATTACGACACGATTGGCGAGGCGCTGGCGACGCCGGCATTTCGTCCTCGCGCATTGTTCGAGCGGTTCGGTATAGAATTGCTGGCGACGACCGAAGGTGCGGACGACGACCTTGCCCATCATGCCGCCATCCGCCGATCGGGCTGGCAAGGTCGCGTGGTCACCACATACCGCCCCGACTCAGTGATCGATCCCGAGCATGAGTCCTTCGAAGAAGCGCTTAAGCGACTGGGCGAACTGACCGGCGAGGATATCTATTCCTGGGCTGGCTATCTTGCCGCGCACCGCAAGCGCCGCGCCGATTTTCGCGCCGCGGGTGCGACTGCCACCGATCACGGCTTCGCCACGGCGCAGACTGCCAACCTATCTTCTCGCGAATCCGAGGCGCTTTTCGGTCGAATCGTCCAGGGCACCTGGGATTCGGCCGACGCCGAAATGTTCCGTGCTCAGATGCTGACCGAGATGGCCAAGATGTCGATCGAGGACGGGATGGTTATGCAAATCCATCCCGGATCGCGCCGCAACCACAATGCGACGCTGTTTGCCAGCCACGGTCGAGACAAGGGTGCCGATATCCCGACGCGCACCGATTATGTGCATGCGTTGAAACCGATGCTGGACGTGGTCGGCAATGAGCGGGACCTGACGATCGTTCTCTTTACCTTGGATGAGTCCACCTATGCGCGTGAGTTGGCACCCCTTGCGGGGCATTATCCCTGTCTCAAGCTCGGTCCGGCATGGTGGTTTCACGACAGCCCGGAAGGCATGCGCCGTTTTCGCGAAATGACGACCGAAACGGCGGGCTTCCATAACACCGTCGGCTTCAATGACGATACGCGCGCATTCCTCTCGATCCCGGCACGCCACGATGTCGCGCGGCGGGTGGATTGCGGCTTCCTCGCCCACCTCGTCGCCGAACATCGTCTTGGCGAAGATTGCGCTCTCGAACTCGCCCACGACCTTGCCTATCGTCTGGTACGCCGCACCTATCGGATCGATGCGGATGAATACGCAGCCCTAGGGGTGGCATGATGGCCGAACATCCGCGTCTATCGAACACGACGATGAGGCTGTTGCCCAGCGCCGTATTCCGCCCACGCTATGACCGCGCCCAGGTGACGGCCGGAGTGCTGCATTTCGGCCCGGGAGCGTTCCACCGTGCCCATCAGGCGGCGGCGTTCGATACCGTGCTGCATCATGACCCGGCCTGGGGCATCGCGGCCGTTGGCATCAATTCGGCGCGCGTGGCCGAGGCCCTCCGGCCGCAAGACGGCCTCTATACTCTGACGCAGCTCGATCAGACGCCGGATGTGCGCGTGATCGGTTCGATCAAGCAGATCCTTACCACGAACGACCAAGCGGCGATCGTTGGCTACATGGCCTCACCCGAGACAAGGCTCATAACCTGCACGGTCACCGAGAAAGGCTATTGCCTGGACGAAACCGGGCAACTCGACTGGACCAATCCGGCGATCCGCCGCGACTTGGCGAGCAATAGTCCCCCGAGTTCTGTAATAGCCTGGATTGTTACCGGCTTGGCCGCGCGGCGCGCGGCGGGCAGCGGGCCCATAGCGATCATGTCGTGTGACAATCTTTCCGAAAATGGGCGCAAGCTTGCTGGCGCGGTGCGAAGTTTTGCGGAGCGCTCCGACCCGGATCTTGCGCGGTGGATCGAGGACGAGGTTCGATTTCCTTCGACCATGGTGGATTCGATCACCCCCGCGACCGATGACCTTTTGCGTAGACGCGTTGTCGAGGCGACGGGGCTTGCCGACGCCTGGCCCATTCAGCGCGAACGATTTTCGCAATGGGTCATCGAGGACTCCTTTGGCTCGGGCCGCCCGCCTCTCGACCTCGCCGGCGCAACCTTTGCCGGCGATGTGCGTGCATTCGAAACGGCCAAGCTGAGGCTGCTGAACGGCGCGCACTCGACTCTCGCCTATATCGGCCTGCTTCTGCGGTATTCCACTGTGGTGCAGGCCATGGCGGATCCGCAGCTCGCGCGATTTGTCGAGGAATTGATGCGTCGCGACATAACCCCTTCGTTGCGCGTCCCCTCGAGCCTTTCGCTGCCGGCCTATATCGATGCCATCCTCGCCCGGTTTGCCAATTCCGCGATCGAACATAAGTTGTCCCAGATCGCCTGGGACGGATCGCAAAAGCTGCCCTATCGATTGCTCGACACCGTCCGGGACGCCCGACAGGAAGGCCGTCCGATCAATCGATTGGCCGTGCCGATTGCCGCCTGGTTCAGGTTTCTCGCCTCCATGAGGACGCATATCGAGGATCTCGTCGATCCGTTGGCCGCGCGTTTGCTGGAGCGAGCCGACGACCCGGCGGCTTTGCTCGACCTTCGCGATGTTTTCGGCGCACTCGCACAAGACGCCGTGTTCCGTCGCGAAGTCATCGCTGCCCATTCCGCGATGGCCGATCCGCGCGCTATCGCCCGCGCCCTGGTCTAGGCGGGGTGGAAGGAACCGGGCCGGTAGACTCGCGAATTTCAATTTTCAGATCAACAGAAATATCTGTCGTCCAGACCAAGGATTGATCTTCGATCATGTCAATCAGCAGGGCTGTCGCATTGCTCGCCATGTTCAGCAAAGGGCGATGAACTGTCGTCAAGGCAGGCGTAACCATCTTGGCAATAACGCTGCCGTCAAAACCTGCAACCGACAGATCCTGCGGCACCGACAGGCCGAGTTGGGTCGCCACCTTGAGCACGGCCGCTGCCATGACATCGTTACTGGCGAAGATCGCCGTGGGCCGATTGTCGTGCGTCAGCAGGTGATGGGCCGCGCTAGTTCCGGAATCGAAGCCGTAGTCGCCCTCCACGACATGTTCAGCCGCGAGCTTGATCCTTGCCGTATGAAGCGCGCTGCGAAAACCCTGTTCGCGCTCGGTGGCCGAATGAAACGTGCGCGGTCCGGTGATAATGGCTATCCGGCGGTGCCCAAGTTCTATCAGATGGTTTCCGATGGCTTCCGCGCCTCGACGCTCGTCGGACACGAGCATGGCGGGATAGGAAGGGATGCGCACCGACGCGAGACCGACGACCGGGACCTTCATCGTCGACAGCGCTTTGGGGATCGCCGGCAGTTCTGAAACGGGTGACAGGACTATCAGGCCATCGACGCGTGAGCGGTTCACGAACGTAACGATGTCGGCGACGACGTCGTCGCTGACAAGGCCCGCAGGATGGACCACGAGTTCGTATCCACGCCGAACGCATTCGGCGACCACGCCGCGCTGGACGGCATCCAGGACCAGCGCATTGGGATCATCGTGCACCATACCGATCAACGATGACCGGCCGACAGCCAGTGCCCGCGCACGCTGGCTGGGGCTAAAACCAAGCCGTTCAATCACCTCCTCGATTTGGCGTCTTGTTTCCGCATTGACCTTCGGTGAGCGATTGAGAACCCGCGAGACGGTCCGGATCGAAACGTTCGCCGCAGCGGCCACGTCATTGATCGTCACGCCGCCTTTGCCAATGTCGCGTATGAGACTGCTATTATCTTCCTCTTTGATCATGATCGGCTCCCACTGAGTGGTCCGTGTTGATTGTTAGTGCATTGTTGCCTTGAAGCGCTTGGCTTTGATAGTCCATCTTCAGCGTGTGGATCGGCGTGCAAAAAGGGTCCCCTTGGCCGGGTGATCGGCGTCCAAAAGGGACCCCTCATTTCGATGGTTTAGACGGCGGCCCGGGTATTCTCAGGCGGCGAGATCGGGATGTTGGTGGTGGAGACGGTGGTACGGATTCGGCGTGAGTACGCCGGTGGCAAGCCGATCAAGGAGATCGCGCGGGACCTGCGGTTGTCGCGCAAGGTGATCCGCAAGGCGATCCGGTCGCCGGAAGGCGCGTTCGATTACCATCGTTCGGTGCAGCCGCTGCCGCGGATCGGGCCGTTTCAGGAGCGGCTCGATACGCTGCTGGCCGAGAACGAGGCGCGCCCGCGTCGCGATCGGCTGCGGATGACGCGTATCCATGATCTGCTGCTGCGCGAGGGCTTCGAGGGATCGTACGATGCGGTCCGGCGCTACGCCGCGCGGTGGGTCGAGGCGCGGCGCAAGGACCCCGGCGACGGCGTGGCGGCGTTCATCCCGCTGCTGTTCAGGCAGGGCGAGGCGTACCAGTTCGACTGGAGCCACGAAGACGTGGAGATCGCAGGCAAGCCGATGCGCGTGAAGGTCGCTCATGTGCGGCTGTGTGCGTCGCGGGCGGTCTATGTTCGGGCGTAGTCGTGCGGATGGGCGACGAAGTGATCGCCGATCACCCCCGGTTCTTCGGTCGCGACCGGACGATCTACGACCTCTGGCATTATCTGTCAGCGGGCGAGTAATTCTCCGCGAATATGGGTTCTCCCGCAATTTCGGTGCAAGCGTCGGGAACGAATCATGAATCTGGTTGATTCATAAAAGCTCCGTAGAAGGAGCCTGTCGAACCTTGGCCGAGCGTATCCTGCCACTCATTCCACGCCAGCTGATCGTCGAGGAGGTCATTTTCGAGACCGAGCGCATTGTCATCAATTGTCGATCGCGGTTGTCGGCGCCCCGCTGTCCAAGCTGCCGGCGCGTGTCGTCACGGATGCACAGCAGATACCAGCGACGCATCGCTGATCCCAAGATGACGACCGCACTGCTCGATCGCATCACCCACCACTGCGACATCGTCGAGACCGGCAACGACAGCTGGCGCTTCAAGAACCGCAGCTGACGCCGGAGTGAAGATCGGTTCGCGCTGCTTGCGCCTCCGGTCGGGCTACGCCCTCCCTACGCCGCAAGCAGCGCGAACGGTGCGCTCCGCATCATCGTTCGCCAGCACCATAAGGGGGGCCCTTTTGGACGCAGATCGGGGGTCCCGGTTCGACGCCTATTTACATATTCGCCTCTCCAGGCCTCGATCAGCTGCCGGGCCTGGGCGATGGTCTCGAACCAATGCACATTCAAACACTCGTCGCGCAGCGACCCGTAAAACGTCTCGATATAGGCATTATCCGGCATGATGTAGCCGGTGTCCCGGTTCCCCGACTCAAGTGGACCGTGTAGGTTCACGCGATCCGGGCCTCGGGGCACCGGAGCACGCAAGTGCGGGCAGGCCGTCGCACTGACATGAACCGCGAGTTCGAGGTCGTTATCTGGCCGCCCCTGCGACTAGCCCGGATGCGCTGCGAGCGCGGATCCGTAATTGTCGTGTTGCCCGCCGCTCCCTTTCGCACTGACCAAGGAGGGAGACATGCGCATCATTGGCATGGATATTCACCGAGTGGCTGCTGAAGTCGTATCGCTGCTGGACGGGCAGCTCCACCGCATGGGGCGCATCCCCATGGCCCGGGACAGCCTGGAAGCATTTGCCCGGAAAGAACTGACGCACGATGACCACGTGATCGTCGAGGCCACGGGCAACGCCGCGGCGGTTGCTGAGGTTCTGGCGTCACATGTCGATCGTGTTGTGATCGCCAACCCCAAGCAGGTACGGATGATCGCCCACGCCAAGATCAAGACAGATGCGATCGATGCCGCCGTATTGGCGAAGCTCTATTCCACCGGATTTCTTCCGGAAGTCTGGGTGCCGGACGAACGCACCCTTGCTTTGCGCCGACAGGTGGCGCGTCGCACGCAGCTCGTGCGACAAAGGGTTCGGCTGAAGAACCTGATCCAGTCGATTCTTCACAGCCACCTCATTCCACCTTGCCCGCACGGTAATCTGGTCGGCATCAGTGGGCGAAAATGGATCGCTGCCCAGATTGTGCCGGCCGATGAACGGGCTGCTATCGAACGCCACCTGGCGCAGATCGATTTGATCGAAAGCTCGCTCAAGGTGATAGAGGGAGAGATCGCGCACGAAGCCATGGCCGATCCAATCATCCGGCGCCTGATGACATTGCCAGGCGTGGATATGGTCGTGGCTTCCGGCGTAGCAGCTGCCATTGGCGACATCCGGCGGTTCGCGGATCCGACGAAGCTGGCGAGCTATCTCGGACTCAACCCGAGCGTCCATCAATCCGGCGAAGGACCAGCATACCACGGCAGGATCACAAAGCAGGGTCGCGGTCAGGCCCGCGGGATGCTCGTCGAAGCAGCCTGGGCGGTTGCCCGTTCACCGGGGCCGCTGGGCGCATTCTTCCAGCGCATCGCTTCGCGTCGCGGTAAGCATATCGCGGCAGTGGCAACCGCCCGGAAGCTCGCAATGATAATCTGGCACATGCTGACCAAGGGCACCGACTACATCTGGATGCGACCAGCACTCCTCGCGCGCAAATTCCGGAGCATTGAACTGCGCGCAGGGCTACCCACCAGCCATACCAAGCGCGGATCGGCCTACGACTACAACATACCCGAGAAACGAGCGGAAGAACGAGGTCGGGTTGAGGCCGCCGAACAGGAATATACTTACTTCGCATCACGATGGAGAGCGAAGCCTCGAGCCAAAAAAGCTCCGCTCCAACCAACATAGGGCTTGTCTACAACATCCGTGTCGGTCGGCTTTCCCGGTCGCGAGAAGTCGATGCGGACACCATGGTGATAGGCCCACAGATCGACCAGATGACCGGTAAATGCGCTGCCGTTGTCAGCAAACAGGTATTTCGGCGCCCGACGCTCGTCACGCCTGCTGCGCGCGGGCGATCTCTGTGTGGAGATGCGGCGTGTAAGTCGCGATATGATCGACGCGTGCCAACACGCCGCCGCCAAGAAAAAGAAGTCGGTGCGGCCTACAATTGAGATCGAGAGTCCAAAATGGCGACCAAGCGCAGAGAGGCTAATCCTGAACGTGAATGTTGCGCATGAAAGCCTTGATGCGAAGGAGGCCGAAGAAATCGAGCATCAACGGCAGGGCGACGTGCAGCATCGCTGCGCCCTGTTCATCGCTGATCTGACCCGCGCTTCCGGAAAGAAAGACTGACGCCTCATGGCGGGCGACGAGTTCCGCTGCCTCGCGATAGAAAGCGATGTTCTCCGGTGGGAAGCCGGTTTCCTCGACAAATCCGGCTTCGCGAATTCGGCCCCAAATTTCCACGAGGCGGGCATCGCCCAGGCTGAGCGACGGCCCATCAGCGGTCTCGACGATTTCCAGCATCCCCATCGCCTCGAAGGCCCGGGCGTCGCGCTCGGCCGCGGGCGTGTGCTTCTGCAGGTTGGCAAGCGAAACGACCGGCGACTGTTCGATCCCCATCCGTATCGCGAGGAGTTCGTCCAGTCGGTGATAGACAGAGGCTTCGTTTCGGCCGTGCAGTTGCTCGCCGGCCATCGCCTGTTTGATTTCGTCCAGCGTGAGCCTGTCTTGTTGCTGCAGCCTGCGCACCGCCGCGATGGCCCGGACATGATTCTCGTCATAATCGGAAGCGTTGCGCGCGCTTCTGGAAGGATCGGGCAACAGGCCCTTGCGGAACAGGATCCGGATCACCTCCCTGTTCACGCCGGTGCGTTGCTCGAGTTCGCGCATCTTCATGACAGCGTCATAGCTTGTCCGGCGCCGGGAGCAACGTTTCGTCAACGAAAGTGTTGATTTTGATTGCCGCCGCCATTTTGTGCGTGTAGCGTCCACGCATAATGAGCGGACACGAGGCCGCGCTTGCAGGAGAGATGTCATGGCGACCACGCCTGAGGAAGTCCGAGCACCCATCGAACGCAGCCGCGCGCCGCGTCCCGATCATGTGCCGCAAGATCGCGTCCGCGAAATCGACATGTATGCGCTCGACGGGATCGAGGAGGGATATCACGAGGCGTGGAAGCGTATTCAGACAGACGACATTCCTGATCTTGTTTGGACGCCCTTCACCGGCGGGCACTGGATCGCGACCAACGGCGACACGGTTCGCGAAATCTACAGCGATCCGAGCCGTTTTTCGAGCGAGGTGATCTTCCTGCCCAAGGAGGCGGGCGAGAAATATGACATGGTGCCGACCCGGATGGATCCACCGGAGCACACGCCGTATCGCAAGACGCTCGACAAGGGCCTCAATCTGGGGCGCATGCGCACGGTCGAGACCAAGGTGCGCGAGGTCGCGATCGATCTGATCGAGGGGTTCGCCGACGCCGGGAGATGCGATTTCTCCAGCGATTATGCGAATGTCTTCCCGGTCCGCGTGTTCATGGCGCTGGCCGATCTGCCGATGGAAGACGCCGCCATGCTCGGCCGCCTCGCCAAGATGATGACGCGCCCCGAAGGCAACACGCCAGAGGAGATGGCGGCGATGCTCGAGGCGGGCAATCGCGGTTTGTTCGACTATGTCGATCCGATCATTCATGCACGCCGTGGCGGCGATGGCGACGATCTTATCAGCGTCATGATCAACGCCGAGATCAACGGTGAGCAGATCACGCATGAAAAGGCGCTCGGTCTGATCGCGCTCCTGCTTCTCGCCGGGCTCGATACGGTGGTGAACTTCCTCAGCTTCATGATGATCTATCTTGCGCGCAATCCGGCGCTTGTCGCCGAACTGCGCGAGGATAATGTCAAGCTGATGCGCAGCGCGGAAGAGATGTTCCGGCGTTTTCCGGTCGTCTCAGAAGCGCGGATGGTGGCGAAGGATCAGGAATATCGCGGCCTGCAATTGAAGCGCGGCGATATGATCCTGTTGCCGACCGTGCTTCACGGCCTCGACGAAACGCAGAATCCCGATCCATGGCAGGTGAATCTGGAGCGGCGCGGAATCTCTCACACTACCTTCGGTTGGGGGCCGCATCGCTGCGCCGGCATGCATCTGGCACGGATGGAGGTCATCGTCACGCTTGAGGAATGGTTCAAGCGCATTCCCGAATTCCGTCTCGCGGACGGTGCGACGCCGGTTTACCACTCGGGGATCGTGGCGGCAGTCGATGACGTCCCGCTCGTCTGGTCGTCAAAGAACTGAGCGCCACGCATGCCAGAGATTATCGTGACGACGCGCGAGGGCGCGCGCTTGACCATTCGCCCCGACGCCGGTCTGAGCGTCATGGAAGCCATTCGAGACGCAGGCGTGGACGAACTGCTCGCATTGTGCGGCGGCTGTATCTCCTGCGCGACCTGCCATGTCCATGTCGCCCAGGAGTTCGTCGACCGCCTTCCCGTGATGAGCGCCGACGAGGACGATCTGCTGGACGCATCCTCGCACCGCACGGCCCGGTCGCGGCTCTCGTGTCAGATCATGATCGACGAGGCGCTCGACGGGCTAGAGGTAACGATCGCGCCCGAAGATTGAGCGCGGCGTTGAAGAATGGCTCGCTCGGTCGACCACGTCACTCAAGGCGTGGCCGGCCGAGCGTTTGCCGGTTCTCTAACCGACGAGTTTCATCCCGGGTTCGACCAGCGCTTGACGATTGACGACGGTGAGGCCGAACCCTTGCAGTGCGGCGAGTTTCTGCGAGCTGGAGGTCAGAAGGATCATCTCCCCAACGCCGAGGTCCCGCAGGATCTGCGCACCGATGCCATAATCGCGATACCCGTGCGTGTCCGAATACGCCTTGCGGTTGCCCTTCACCCGTTCCGAAATCGACGACGGGTTCGGATCAGTCACGAATACGGCCACCGCCGGGCCATCATGGGCGGCAAGGGCGCGGAGCGCGGCCGGCACATAGTCGCGATGCGCCGCGCGCCAGCCGAGAATATCGGCGGTGAGATCGAGTTGGTGAACGCGCACAAGCGTCGGTGCGTCTTTCTTGGGCGTGCCACGGACCAGCGCGACATGCTCGCCGCCATCGATCCGGTTGCGATAGACAACGATCCGGAAATTGCCGTGCCAGCTGTCGAACGGTGCCTCCGCGACGCGCTCGACCAGCGATTCCGTGCGGCGGCGATACGCGATCAGATCGGCGATCGTCCCGATGTTGAGGCCGTGTCGGCGGGCGAACGAGATCAGTTCGGGCAGCCGGCTCATCGTGCCGTCGTCATTCATGATCTCGCAGATGACGCCGGCCGGCGTCATGCCGGCGAGGCGCGAGATATCCACCGACGCCTCGGTATGGCCGGCGCGGACCAGGACGCCGCCGTCGCGCGCTACGAGCGGGAAGACGTGGCCGGGCGAGACGATATCGCGGTGGTCTTTCGTCGGATCGATCGCCACTGCGACGCTGTGCGCACGATCGTGTGCGGAGATGCCCGTTGTGACGCCTTGCCGTGCCTCGATCGACACGGTGAATGCGGTGCCGTGTCCGCTTTCGTTGCGCGGTGCCATCGGCGCCAGATCAAGCTGCCGGGCGCGCTCGGACGACAGTGCCAGACAGATCAGGCCGCGTGCGTGCATCGCCATGAAATTGATCGCGCTGGGCGTTGCAAACTGCGCGGGAATGATCACGTCGCCTTCATTCTCGCGATCTGGCGCATCCACCAGGATATAGGGGCGGCCGTTGCGGGCATCCTCGATGATGGTTTCGATCGAAGCGATGTCCGGATCAGTCATATCTTGGGTTCCAGTTCAAAGGCATCCGCGACATGCGCGGGAAGTTTTTGGGGTGTGACACCGTTGGTGAAATCGCGGACGAAATCCTGCGCGCCGGTCGCGGTGCGCCAATTGGCCCCCGAATAGCTGAAGCACGCGCCCTCGATCCCGCCATAGTCCCGCAGCGGGATCGGCGGCGAGGGATCCACATGATAAGGCAGCGCGCGGGCCACGAAGACACCGCGCTGGAGCATCATCGCGGCGTCGAGATCGTCGCCGGAGAATGTCTCCCGCGCCCAGCGCGTGAATTTGCCCAGCAGCGGTCGTCCGGCGAGCGGTTCGGGGGCGACGATCGTCGTGCCGCTGACAGCCCAGCGATGGACTGGCCGCGCGTTGCGGGCGATCTCGATCCATCTGGGGGTATTACCGGCGTCCGGTATGACGATGTCGTAGCACGTCGATCCGGTACGTCGATGCACGGGGCGCATCGCCGAGACCGACAGGTCGGCCAGATGGGTACAGTTTTCGGCGAACGGCAGATGCCGGCGCAGATCATTCACAGCCGCATCAAGTGGCATGCCGACAAGCGCCCGGAGCCCGTCGACCGCGCCACCGCATGGCGTCGCCGGCTGACGTGTGAAGGCGCCGCTCACGCCGGTAACCATGTGGCCGTCATGTTCGAGCACCAGCCACATCGCGTGATGCGTATCGTCGAGCATCGCGAGCACGCGCGACGGCCTGGCGACAAATTCGATCCGCCGCCGATATCGGCCGGTACCATATGCCGGGTTGGGCTGCAGGTGGTGCAGTGCCAATGTTTATCCTCTCGTTGGAGCCATCATATGGCCCCGGAGGAAACTATCAACATCTTTGTTGACGCAATTGGGGTTGCGGCTCGATGGGTTTGGTCACAAACTCGCTCGCATGACCAAGGTGAGCAACATATCGAAACGTCGGCGTTCGGCTCAGGCCGACGGGAGCGCCGACTATGCCGCCAAACGTTCCGAACTGCTGCGCATCGCGGCCCGCTTGTTCAAGGAACAGGGTTTCCAGTCGACCAAGCTTGCCGACATCGGCCGTGAGGCGGGATTGGACCGGGCAACGGTCTATTATTATGTCGGCAGCAAGGAGGAACTGTTTCACGAAACCGTCGAGGGCGCCTTCGATGCCAACATGCAAATGGCTGGCGACCTGTCGGCCGACCACAGCCTGACGTCGCTGGAGCGGCTTCGCGCCATCTTCGTGCAACTCATGGTGAGCTACGAGGAGAATTATCCGGCGACCTTCGTGTATATTCAGGAACAGATGCACCAGATCGGGGCCGAGGAGACGGCCTGGGCGCAGGAGATGATCGCGAAGACGCGGAAGTTCGATCAGATGCTGCTTGGGTTCATCCGTGGCGCGATCGAAGAGCAGGATCTGCGCGGCGACATACCCGTGCGCATCGTTGAAAACGCCCTTTTCGGGATGCTCAACTGGACCCATCGCTGGTTCGTCCCCGGTGGCGGCATGTCGGGCCAGCAGGTAGCCGAAGCTTTCTGGTCGATCTTCATCGGCGGCATGAAACCGGAGGCCGCCAGTGGGTCGGCGCTGCCGGGCAGCGAGCGCATTGCGGAAGCGCCGTCGACCTGAACCGCGTTTGAGCACGACTGGAAGCGCAAGCTTGGCGGGCAATTTCGATCTGGTGCCCCGACGCCGATCCGCCGGGGCATTCAGTTCAGTTATTATCAGGCGGCGACCTTCGCGGTACCTGACGCGCGCTCAACTGCGCCGGGGAGCTTGATCCGGGGTGCGACCTCCTTCGCCGCCAGTTCGAGTGAATGGAACCAAGGTGACGGATCGTCGTAATAATCATGGCTCTCGATCTGGAGCGTGCCCCAGCCGCCGCACTTTTCGAACAGCGTGCTGATCTTCTCGACGACGGTGTCGGGCGATCCCACCACGAAGACCTTGTCGACGAGGAATTCGAGGTCGGCCTTGAGCGGATCGATGCCGGCATCCTTGGCGAAACCATCCATCATGCCGAAGCGCCGCCAGATCGGGATCAGATAGCGGTTGAAGCAATAGCCGATCGGGCCTTCCATCACTTCCTTCTTCGCCGCAGCATCGGTATCGCCGACGAATACCGTCTGGGATACCGCGTGGCGCTGGCGATCGGGGGTAAAGCCGGCCTTGATATTGGCTTCGGCGTAGATTTCCCAATGGCGCTTCAGCGCGTCCAGCCCCGAATAGATCGAGACCGGTTTGAAATTGCGCTCGCCCGCCAGCTTCATCGACGGCGAATTGGCGCTGAATCCGGTGACCGCGAATTCGGGGAAGGATCCGCCCCAGGGTGAATAATTGGCGAGCTTGTGCTGCTCATCTTCCTCGGTCACGGCGATTTCTTCCTCGGGGAATCCCGCGTCCCAATATTTGCCTTCGAAGAAGAAGGGTTCGCGCTTCCAGATGCGCTCCATGATGTCGAGCGATTCACGCACCATTTCGTTCAGGTGCTCGGTCTTCTGGTCGTCGCCGCGGATGCCGTGCATGTAAGACGCCAGCGGGTAGGCACCGGCGCCGATCCCCATGAAATATCGCCCTTCCAGAATCTGGGAGAGCCAGCCGACCGTCATCGCCAGCTTGGTCGGGTTATGGTGCGGCAGGATGTGCGCCATCGGCGCGAACTTGATCGTCTTGGTATGCAGTGCGGAGGCCGCGATGATCAGTTCGGGGGCGGGGATATTTTCCCAGATCTGCGAGGCATGTTCGGAGATCATCATCGAGTCGAACCCGGCCTTGTCGCCCGCGATCGAGCTTTGCACGCCCCATTCGAATGTCTGTCGCGCGGTGCGGTCAGGCCGCATGTACGGGTGGAAGATCAATCCGGTCTGCATCGCCATTTCATCTCTCCTCGTGATTTTCGTGATCTAATTTACGCCATGTGGCTTAATTGACATGGGCGATCGGAGCGGTCAAGCGGGATCGCGCGGATGAATGGGAGAGCAGGAGTGGCGACGGCGCGAGCGGCAAGGTCGGACGGCAAGACCAGGCTGATCCTCGCTGCCGAGCAATTGTTCGCGAAGGGCGGGATCGACGGCGTGTCGCTACGCGAGATTGCCGCCGCGGCCGGGCAGGGTAATCACCATGCGGTTCAATATCATTTTGGTTCGCGCGAGGGCCTGGTCCATGCGATTTTCGTCCATCGCATGCAGCAGATGGAGGCGCGGCGCGGCGAGATGCTGGCGGCGGCGGAAGCGGCCGGCAGGCTCTCCGACGCGCGGGCGATCGTCGAGATTATCTTCCTGCCGCAGCTCGAGTTGCCCGGACAGCGAGATAATCACAGTTATGCCTATTTCCTGCTGCTCTATCTGCTGCGCAACGATGGACGGGACTTCGGCGACTTCGGCGCGGAATTGCCACCGAACATCGCGCGCGCGTTGCAGTTACTGCGGCAGCGGCTCGATTTCCTGCCCGAGCACATTGCGCAGCGCCGGCTGGTGACGGCCTGTTTCATGTTCCTCAACATGCTGACCGCTTATGCCGACGACCGTGTCCGGTCGTCCGACGACGAGAGCTTCGAGGACGCGGTGGACGACACACTCGGCCAGATCGTGCTGGCGACCTGTATGCCGCTTGGCTCGGCTAGGGTTTGAAGAACGTCTCCCAGGCGTGCATCGTGTCCATATATTCGCGAACGCGAAGTATCTTGTCGCCGGCGAGTTCGAACAGGAAATGATAGGATGGCGCGTAAACCCGCCCGTTCGTCATCGTCGCCAGCCCCTTGGCCTCGACCGCGACGCGGTTTCCTTCCGCGATCATGCTCGTCGGCGTGATCCGCAAAGCTCCCTCGAGATAAAGCGCGGTCGCACCGCGCAGCAGATCGCCGAAGGTCGCCTTTTCATACGTGCCGGCCATCCCATCGAGTCCGCCTGACACCCACCAGGTCGCGCCATCGGCCATGGTCGCGAGCACGCCATCGACATCGCCGCGCGAGAAGGTGGCCAGAAAATCCGCGACGACGGCCTTCGGGTCGATTCGGTCGTTCATAGCGAGAGCTCCTTCAGCCGGTCGCGCAGCGCGCGTTTGTCGATCTTGGTGGCCGACATCGGCCAGTCCGCCGCCGCCATGAAATGGATCGCGCGCGGCACCTTGTAGCTCGCGATCCGGCCCTTGCAGTGGGCGATGAGCGCGTCCGCGCTGGCGGATTGACCATCGTGCAGTTCGATGAAGGCGACGGGCACCTCGTCGAGGCGATCATCGGGCCGGCCGACCACTTCGGCGGTTTTAACCGCGGGATGGGTACACAGGAATGCTTCGACCTCGATGGCGGCGACATTCTCGCCGCCGACCTTGAGCATATCCTTGAAGCGGCCGCCGAAGATGAGATTGCCGTCTGGATCCCGCGTGTAGAGATCGCCGGTCTTGAGCCAGCCGTCCGGCGTCAGCGCCTCCGCCGTTTTCGCCGGGGCGTTCCAATAGCATTCCATGACATTATAGCCGCGGACCCAAATCTCCCCCATCGTCCCGTCGGGCAGATCGGCCTCGGTCTCCGGATCGACGATGCGCACCGCCACGCCGGGAGAGGGGCGCCCATGCTTGAGTGTCCGGTTGAGCGCGGTTTCGTCCGCATCGCACAATGCGAAAATGCCGGCGGTCTCGGTCATCCCGCACGCCTGGATGATCTCGGTACGGGCAAGGAGATCCTGCACCTCGGCGACGAGCGTCGGTGGTGCGATGATGAACAGATATTTGAGCGTCGCGAGGCGCGCCGCGTCGAAATCTGGATGGCCGATCAGCCCTTGCGCGATCGCGGAAAACCATGGCCAGGCCAGGGTGACGCCATATTGGTACATCAGCGCGAGCGCTCTGCCCGGCTCGAAATAGGTGTCGCTGAGGAACGTACCCGCGACACCCACCGACCCGACGAAGGGGGCAAGCGATCCGATATGAAAGAGCGGCCCGGCGGCCCATGTAACGTCATGCTCACCCGCGCTCAGGCGGTAGCGGGCGCGTTCGACCGGGCCTCGCGTCACCGCCTCATGGCTGAGCACGCATCCCTTCGGGTTCGCGGTCGTGCCGGAGGTATAGATGATCAGCGCCGGTTCCCGCACCCGCACGCCGCGTCGGATGGCTTCGATCGCCGAATCGGCAACGGCGGCAGCAGACGACGCGAATTCTTCGGCGCCGACAATTGTCGCGACCGCCTCACCGCGCGCGAACGCCACGAAGCGCAGCGCTGGCTGCGGCCCTTCGACGAGAATATCCGCGACGATATCCGAAAAGCGCACGGGGTCATCGGGATGGTTGCTGGTGAGCAGCGCGACGATCGCGGCGTCGCGCACGATATAGCCAAGTTCGCTCGCCTTGTGGCGTGCGTTGAGCGGTACCGCGACGCAGCCCAGCAAGGCGATGCCGAAAAGGCATTCGGCATATTCGATACAGTTTGGAATGAGGATCCCGACATGTTCACCGGGGCGCACGCCGCTGGCGTGAAGCGACCGCGCGACACGCAACGCCCCATCACGCAGGCTCTGATAGGAGCTTTCCTTTCCGGGCAGAACAAGGGCGGGTCGATCGGGGTGGCGAGCGGCTGAGCTTATCAGCAGATCCCCCAAGGTTGATACTTCGGTCGTCACCACACCCGTCATTCCACTCTCCAGTCACCGCGCCGTGATCGGCGTCGCTTCGTCTTTAGCGCATTGTTGAAAATAACCGCGAGCCAGTCAACGCATGAGTTGACAACCGCGTCCGAATCGAGTGTTTAACAGGGGTCGATCAAGTCGGCGCCCGTTTGAGGGCACTGGCCGCCGAGCCAAAAATGAGCGGAGAGGGCATGAAATTTCACCTGATGCAGACCGGCGTGGTCGGTCGTCGCAAGGAGATCGAGCAAGGCATGGCGGGGCAGCGTCCCGAGCTGTACCAGCGCTTTCTCGAGGAAGTTCGCGATTACGTGCGGCTTGCCGACGATCTCGGTTTCTACGGCTATTGCCAGCCTGAGCATCACCTTCAGATCGAGGGTTTTGAGGCGAACAACCATCCGGGCATGTTCAGCCTGTTCGTCGGCCAGCACTGCAAGCGGATGCATGCCGGCATCATGGGCTACACCATGACCACGCATAATCCGGTGCGCGTCGCGGAAGAGATCGCCACGCTCGATCATATGCTGCAAGGTCGGCTTTATTGCGGCTTTACGCGCGGATATCACGCGCGTTGGGTCGATGCTTATGGCATCAAGGAGGGCGTCGGCGCGACCACGCCCGACAATGTGAAGGCGCGCGACGAGCAGGACGCGAAGAACCGCTCGCTGTTCGAGGAAGGTGTGCGCGTCATCAAGAAGGCGTGGACCAACGACGTCTTCAGCCACAAGGGCAATAACTGGCAATTCCCGCCGGAAGGCGGTTCTGGCGGTCATCCGGCCTATGCCAAATACGGCAAGGGTCAGGACGAGAACGGCCGGGTCCGGCAGATCGGGATCGCGCCGCTGCCCTATCAGCGCCCGCATCCGCCGATCTATGGCGGGTTCGCCGCGTCGGGCCGGACGATCGATTTCTGGGCGGAGGAGGGCGGCAAGCTGATCGTCCTGTCCGACAATCTCGATTTCTGCGAAAAGCTCAACGAGCGCTACATCGCCACGGCGGCGAAGAACGATCGCCAGGTCACCAACGCGCAGGCCTCCGCCTGGGGTGGCTTCCTCATGCTCACCGATGACAAGGATCGGGCGCGGCAGCTGATGGAAGAGCATATGTGGTTCTGGGATGAATGGTTCATCCCGATGGGCCAGCGCCCGCCAAATGTGCTGATCGGCTCCGCCGACGAGATCGCCGACCAGATCGGGCGGGCGCACGACCGGCTGGGCTTCGACGAATTGTTCCTGATGTTCGGCCAGGGCCATCTCGAGCCCGAGGAAAATCAGGCCGAGCTGGAGGCATTCATCAGCAAGGTGGCGCCGCGCTTCTCCACAAAGGATGCGGCCGGCACGTTCGTCTGACCCCGGGCGCCTCGATCACGCGGCATAACGAACAGGTTTTTAGGAGAGTAGGAATGGCCATGCAGTGCGGGGTGTTCATGACCCCTTACAACCCCCCGAGCCGGACGCCACGGCAGGTGTTCGACTGGGCGCTGGACATCGCACGGATCTGTGACGAGGCGGGCTATGTCGATTTCATGATCGGCGAGCATTATACGCTGGGCTGGGAAAATATCCCGATGCCCGAGGCGATCATCGCGGCCTGCGCGCAGACTACGAAGTCGATCCGTTTCGCGCCGATGGCGCATCTGCTGCCCTATCATGATCCGGCGACGCTCGCGATCCGCATCGGTTGGCTGAGCCAGGTGATGGAGGGGCGCTATTTCCTCGGCGTTGCGCCCGGCGGCCACCACACCGACGCCATCCTGCATGGCTTCGACAATATCTTCGAACTGCCGCCGCGCCAGCTTGAGGCGCTGCACCTCATGGAGCGGGTGTGGGAGGGCAAGCCGTTCCTCGAAAAGGGAAAATATTTCCAGGCGGGCTTCCCCGGCCCCGACACCATGCCGGAATATGACGTGATCGTCGCCGATAATGGACCATATGGCGGCCGCGACAAGCTGGAAATCGCGGTCACCGGTCTGTCGATGAGTTCGTCGTCGATGAAGTTCGCCGGCGAGCGCGACTACAGCCCGATTTCCTTCTTCGGCGGTACGCCGCAGATGAAGGCGCACTGGAATACATGGGCCGATGCGATGGCGTCGATGGGACGGGTCGCGGAGCGCAGCCGCTACCGCGTGTGCCGCGACGTGTTCATCGCGGATACCGACGCGGAGGCCAAGCGGTTGTTCCTCAAGAGCGGCATGGCGCAGACCTGGGCCAAGTATCTGAAGGAAATCTACGTCAAGTTCGGTCTGTTCGACGGCATCATCCACGATTCCGGGATGGACATCACGCCGGCGCAGGTCGACGCGGATTTCCTGGCCGAGCATGTCGTGCTGTGCGGATCGCCCGAGACCGTGATCGAAAAGCTCGAAAAGCTCGCCGATCAGGTCGGCGGCTGGGGGCAGATCGTCGCCAACCAGCACGACAGCCTCGATGATCCGAAACCGTGGGAGGAATCGTTGCGGCGTTTCGCCACCGAGGTCTGCCCGAAGGTGCGGATGCCCAATCTCGAAACCGCCTGAACCAAACTATTGCGTCAGGCCGGACCATGAGTTGGTGGCGCATCCTGGGAGAGTGAAACATGTCGATCGGCCGTGCGACGGTGCTCGTCGAACCGAACAAGCTTGAGACGTGGGACGTGCCGGTCGTCGATCCCGAACCCGGCGGCGCACTGGTGAGGATCGTTGTCGGCGGTGTGTGCGGCAGCGACGTGCACATCACCACGGGTGAGGCGGGGATCATGCCGTTCCCGATCATTCTCGGCCATGAGGGCATCGGTCGAGTCGAGAAACTGGGCGGCATCGAGACGGACTATGCCGGCGTCCCGGTCAAGCCGGGCGATCTGGTCTATTGGTCGCCGATCGCAGCATGCCATCGGTGCTATTCGTGCAACGTGGTGGCTGAATCGCCGTGCGACAATTCGCGGTTCTTCGAACATGCCGAGAAGCCTAACTGGGGCAGCTACGCCGATTATGCGTGGCTGCCGAACGGGTTGGCGTTCTTCAAACTGCCCGACGACGCCGACCCGCTGGCGGTTGCCGCGTTGGGCTGCGCGCTGCCGACGGTATTGCGCGGATTCGATCGCTGCGGCCCCGTGCGGGTGGGTGAAGCGGTGGTCGTGCAGGGGGCGGGGCCGGTCGGCCTATCCGCCGTCATGGTCGCCGCGCAAGCGGGCGCGCGTGATGTCATCGTGATCGATGGTGTCGACAAACGGCTGGAAGTCGCCCGATCGCTTGGCGCGACCGCCACCATCTCGCTGCGCGACACCCCCGAAGAGCGGCGGCGCAAAGTGTACGAATTGACCGGCGCCGGCGGACCGTCGCTGGTGGTCGAGGCGGCCGGTGTCCTGCCCGCGTTCCCCGAGGGGGTTGATCTGACGGGGCCGCACGGCCGCTATGTGATCCTGGGTCTGTGGGGCGCGATCGGAACCCAGCCGATCTCGCCGCGCGACATGACGACGAAGAACATCACCGTCGCGGGCGCGAGCTTCCCCAAGCCCAAGCATTATTATGAGGCGATGCATATGGCCGCGCGATTGCAGGACAAGGTGCCGCTCGCGAGCCTCGTCACGCACCGTTTCGCGATCGAAGACGCCCAGCAGGCGCTCGATGCGGTGCACAGGGGGGAGGTGATCAAGGCGGTCATCGACCCCGAATGCGCCCGCGCGATCTGACTTTCCGTGCGATTCGCGCAACGCGCCAAGGGGTGAGAGATGGGCAATAGACTCGACGGCAAGGTCTGCATCGTCACCGGCGCGGGCAGCGGCATGGGCAGGGCCTGCGCGATCGAAATGGCCGCGCAGGGCGGTCGCGTGGTCGTCACCGATGTCAATGACGCATCCGTTCAAGAGACTTTCGCCGCGATCACGAACGCAGGCCATGAGGCTGCCGCGTTCGTCTGCAACCTGCGCCGCCCGGACGACATCAGAGGATTGATCGACTTTGCCGTCGACCGGTTCGGCGGCATCGACGTGCTGCACAATAATGCCGCGATCCACGAGACCGATCTCACCACGCAGACGTCGATCGAGGACCTGCCCGACGAGATCTGGGACATCGTCTATGAGATCAACCTGAAAGCGATCTGGCTGGCGATCAAATATGCTGTCCCGCATCTCAAACTGTCGCAGCGCGGGCCCGCGATCGTCAATGTCGCATCGACCGGCTCGTTCGTATCCTACCCGCAGGCCGGCGCCTATTGCGCGACTAGGGTCAGGACCCATTGATATGAGAAGCGCGATCTGATTCAGGCTCCGTGAGGAGACTGAGAATGAGCGACTTGTACTGGCTGACTGACGAGCAGATGGATCGTCTGCGCCCCTATTTTCCCAAGAGCCACGGCAAGCCGCGTGTTGACGATCGGCGGGTGTTGAGCGGCATCGTATTCGTGAACCGCAACGGGCTACGCTGGCGCGATGCGCCCAAGGAGTATGGCCCCCACAAGACGCTGTACAACCGGTGGAAGCGATGGGGCGATATGGGCGTGTTCCTTCGCATGATGGAAGGGCTGGCTGCTGAAGGCGCCGAACCAGCGACGATCATGATTGATGCGACCTATTTGAAGGCGCACCGCACAGCTTCGAGCCTGCGGGTTAAAAAGGGGATCTCGGGCGCCTGATCGGCCGCACCAAGGGCGGCATGAACACCAAGCTTCACGCCGTCACCGACGCCAACGGCCGCCCGCTCAGCTTCTTCATGACCGCCGGGCAGATCAGCGACTACACCGGAGCTACGGCTCTGTTGGACGACCTGCCCAAAGCGAAATGGCTGCTGGGTGACCGCGGCTATGACGCCGACTGGTTCAGAGAGGCTTTGCAGGCGAAGGGCATCAAGCCCTGCATTCCGGGCCGCAAATCTCGGCTGCAGCCCGTCAAATACGACAAGCGCCGGTACAGACGCCGTAACCGCATCGAGATCATGTTCGGCCGCCTCAAGGACTGGCGGCGCGTCGCCACACGCTACGACCGGTGCCCGCGGGTGTTCTTCTCTGCCATCGCACTCGCAGCCACCGTCATCTTCTGGCTCTGATCAACGAGTCCTGACCCTAAGGGTGGGGTGCTGATGCTGACCAAGGCGGCCGCCGTCGATCTCGCCAAATATGGCATCCGCTGCAATTGTTATTGCCCCGGCGCGATCGATACACCGATGATGCAGAAATATTACGAGGCGGCGCCGGACAAGGAAAAGATCATGTCGGTGCTCACCGGCGCGCACCTGATCCCGCGCCTTGGACGGCCCGAGGAAATCGCCAAGCTCGCCTGCTTTCTCGCGTCGGACGATTCCAGTTTCATTACCGGCGCGGCCTATGTCATCGACGGCGGCACGCTCGCCTGGCGCGGTGTCAACGCTTAACGCGTCCCTTCGTGCAACGGTACGCGCGCGGCGAGGGCGATGGTCTCCATGATCTGCGTCCTGCCGACACCAAGCGCCACGGCATTGGCGAGATGAAGCCGAAACCCCGGCAGGAAGCGGTGACCCGGCGTCGCATCGCATGCCATCGCGATCAACTCCTTCAATCGTCCGCGCACCGTGCCGCTCTTCCACGGCACCGCGCAATAATCGAAGAAGGCGACGAACTGGTCGGAGGATAACCGCAGCATCGCGCCGAGGAAGCCGGGCAGTTCACGCTCGAACCCGGCCCAGAACGGGTCGTCGCCGACATGGCGATCCCACAATGCCTGTTCTTCCGGACTCAAGGCGCGCGTGGCGATCCCGGCCGCACGCGCAAGCCGCACGGCGGTCGTCATGAGCGAATGCACGCCAAGGCCCGAGACGAGCGAAACTACCTCCTGCAATTGTGCGGGCGACGCACCGTGGCGTAGCGCGGCGGCGAGCGCTTCATCGATTGCGTCCGGGGCAAGGGCGGTCACGCTGCTCGTCAACCCGAACCAGATCAGCGCGGCATCGCGGACCTCCAGCGACGGCCCCGCATCAACCCCGATGAGCGCCTGTTCGGCCAGCGAGTGCAGCTCTTCCAATTCGATGTGAGCCATCCCTGTTTCCTTCTCCCTGGCGCCGCGAACGCCGTTATCCATTCTCGATTTGCGTAAATCAACTTTAGTGTTGACGTACCGCGAATGTTCGTCAACTACAGTGTTGATAGGTCGTCGCGGTGCTGAACGCGACGCCTTTGAACCGGTCGCCACAAGGCCGGGCAACAGGCCCGAACGGGGCTGCAGGAAAGGAATGCTCGTGATCAAGACTCACATCGATTCGAAAAGGGGTGCGCTCCTTGGGGGTGCCGCGATGATCGCAATGTTTGCCGCGCCGGCATTGGCCCAGACCAGCCCAACCGCTCCCGATCAGGACGCAGCGGTTACGCGCGCCACGGACACCGTATCTCTTGCCGACGATATCGTGGTGACCGCGCAGCGGCGCGAGGAAAGGCTTTCCCGCGTTCCCGTCTCGGTGGTGGCATTCACCGCTCAGACGCTCCAGAACAGGGTGGTCGTCAGCGAGCAGGACGTCGGCACGCTGGTTCCCGGTCTGATCGTCAAGAACGGGCAGACCTCCAATCAGCTCAGCTTCAGCATGCGTGGACAGACGCTCGATCCGTTCTCCGGAACGAGCCCGGCGGTGCTGACCTATCTGAATGAGGCTCCCTATACGCCATATAATACGTCGACCAGCTTCTTCGATCTCGGGTCGATCCAGGTCGTGAAGGGGCCGCAGGGCACGCTGTTCGGCCGCAACGCAACGGGCGGCGCGGTGCTTTACACCACGCCCATGCCCGGCAACGAGATCGGGGGTAACCTGATCGTGCGTGCCGGCGAGCGGAACTCAGTGCAGATTCAGGGGGCAATCGACCTTCCGATCGTCAAGGACGTGCTGGCGATCCGCCTTGCCGGTGATTTCACCCGGGCGGACGGGTATATCCGCAATCTTTATACCGGCAACACGCTGGGCGACAAGGATAGCAAATCCGGTCGTGCGACGATCGTATTTACCCCAACCAGCAATATCAAGAATACGACTTTGGTCCAATATAGCAATTTCCGTGGTACGGAAGGCCAGGGTAATCTCTATAATTATTATACGACGCCGAACGCGGCTGGCGAGCAATTCATTAACAACGGTATTACGTCGGTGAAAAACACCAACGGCACGCCGCTGACGTCGACGCTCGACACGGTATATAATGTGTATTCCGGGGTGCTGTTCAACAAGGCCGGCAACAATATCGGCGACAGCAATCTGACCCCCGGACCTGCCTACGCCCCGGGGCGTTTCCCAGGCGGTGTTGCGGGATATGCCGCCTTCTCGCGCGCCAATCCCTATGACATCTATCTGCAATTCGATCTTCCGCACCGCGCGCACAACACCTTCGTCTCGAACACGACCGAGGTCGATGCGTCGGATTCGCTCCGGATCAAGAATATCTTCAGCTATATGAACAGTTATACGCGCCTGAGCGGCAATCTTGCCGGCGCGCCGTTCGCGGGGCTTTGGCTATATAACGATCCGAACAACGCGACTGGCTTGTCGGGACAGGGCGGTCCCGGCGGCCAGATATTCAAAGCGACGCAATACTCGGAAGAACTGCAGGCGCAGGGCAAGCTTTTCGATGACAAATTGAACTATACGGTCGGCGCATTCTATTCGTCGCTCAAGCATTTCGATATCATCCCGGTCAACGTCGGCGCCGATATTGACGGCAGCGCGGGCGCCGCCCCCGCGTTCGGCCTTCCCGCCGATATCGACTATACCTATAATGCGAAGGATACGTCCAAGGCGATCTATGCCCAGGTCGATTACAAGTTTACCGACAAGCTGACTGCGACGTTTGGTGGCCGTTATACCTGGGAGAGCCTCACGCTGTCTCAGGCGACTGGCAGCATCTTCGTGATCTCGGGCGTTACGTCGGTCGGCGTGCCGCAGCACAAGAATTTGTCGGCGCCATCCTGGACGTTCAATCTTCAGTATCAGCTCAATTCCGACAATATGTTCTATTTCTCGCAGCGCGGCAGCTTCCGCTCCGGCAATTTCAATGGAACGGTCAATCCGCTGAACAACGACAATTCGTTCGGCAGCGAATATGCGCATGATTTCGAGCTGGGGTACAAATATAACGGACGCGTCGGGACGGTGCCCTTCCGGTTCAACCTCGCGCTCTATAACGAAACCGTCAAACACGCCCAGCATGCGGTCTATGCCGTCGTCGATGGCAACCCCGCCGGCTTCACGCTCAATGTTCCAGAATCCAGGACGAGAGGCGTGGAGGTGGATACCTCGATCAGCCTCGCGCCATGGCTTAATATCAACGCGACCGGCGCCTATACCGACGCGAAATATACCAAGGGCGTGGTCGATGTGTCGAACCTCACCGGCACGCCGGGATCGACCATCCTGTTCGACTCCTATCCCGACACGCCAAAATTCTCGGGCTCGATTGGTGCGGACATCACGCTGCCGGCGCCCGAGAGCGTGGGCAAGTTCATCCTCCACGGCGATGTTTACGCGCAGACCCACACCTTCTTCTCGAGCAATGAAGGTTCGGTCACGCCGGGTACGCGCCTCGACGGCTATACCACGGCGAATCTGCGCCTGAGCTGGAACGAGATTATGCAGAGCAAGTTCTCGGCGGGCGTCTACGTCAAGAACGTGTTCAACAAGCTCTATTACGTGTCTGGTTATGCCATGGGTGCGGCGGGCGGTTACAACACCGCTTATCCGGGCGAGCCACGCACCGTCGCGGCCGAAATCTCGGTGAAGTTTTGATCATGGCCGGCGTGATCTCGCGCGCGCCCGAGGGGGCGGCACAATGAGCCGGCTGGAGGGAAAGATCGCCCTGATCACCGGCGCCGCGCGCGGCATGGGTGAATCGCATGCCCGCCGCTTCGCCGGGGAGGGCGCCAGGGTCATCCTGACGGACCGGTCGGTCGCGCAGGGGCAGGCGCTTGCGGAGGAATTGGGCGGGAACGTGCTCTTCCTGCCGCATGACGTGACCGACGCGGATCAATGGGACGCGGTGGTCAAACGGGCGGAGGAAGTGTTCGGGCCGATCAACGTTCTGATCAACAACGCCGGCATCCTCGGCCCGATCGCCCGTACGCAGGACTTGAGCGAGGCGGACTATCTTCGCGTCTGTGCGATCAACCAGCATTCGGTCTTTCTCGGCATGCGCGCGGTGTTGCCGTCGATGCTTCGTGCCGGGGGTGGGTCGATCGTCAACATCTCGTCGATCGCCGGCATGGCCGCCAATTACGGCTTTCCCAGCCTCGCCTATGTCGCGAGCAAGTTCGCCGTCCGTGGCATGACCAAGGCGACGGCGATCGAATACGGCCGGCATAACATCCGAGTGAACTCGGTCCATCCGGGCTTCATCCAGACGCCGATGATGGTCGAGGCGACCAACGAGGAAGGGGGCGATGCGCTGGCGCTGATCCCGCTCGGGCGGATCGCCGATCCCGACGAGGTGTCGCAACTCGTGCTGTTCCTCGCCTCCGACGAGTCTTCGTACATCACTGGTGCGGAACATCTCATCGACGCCGGAATGCTTGCACAGTGAAATATCAGACGCGGTGAACGCGCCACTTCCCGGAGAAGAATATCATTATGAACATGACGGAAATAGAGAAACTCGTCGAGCAGCAGGCAATCGAACGCATGATGTTCGATTATAGCTATGCGCTCGACATGAACCAGCCGGATACACTCGCGGCGTTGTTCGTCGAGGATTGCGAGGTCAGCTATGCGCCCAATTTCGGCGCGACCGGGATGGAGGCCTATAAGAAGACGCTCGAGGGCATCGGTACGTTCTTTCGCGGCACCAGCCACCATAATTCGAACATCTGCGTCGACTTCGTCAGTGCCGCTGAGGCGAACGTGCGCTCGATCGTGCTGGCCGTTCACCGCTACACCAAGGAACGCCCCGACGGCATTCTCTATGGCCAGTATTTTGACACCGTCGTGAAGGTCGACGGCGCCTGGAAGTTCAAGCGCCGCGAACTGCGCACGACGATGACCACCGATTACCACGTCCGGGCGGCCAACGCGATCGGTCGGGCGGACTGATCGGGTGGCAGGCCCCTATCAGACGATCCGGGTCGACCACGAGCCTGCGCTGAGCTGGATCGTGCTCGACCGGCCGGAAGCCGCGAACGCGCTTTCGCCGCAACTGCTCGACGAGTTCAGCGACGCGCTAGATCGTCTGCAATCTGAAGGCGGCCCGGTGATCGCGATCCGTGGTGAGGGACGCGGTTTTTGTTCGGGGATGGATCTGGGCAGCTATGGCGCGAGCGATACCGGGCCGGCCGACCCGATGGCGGACCGGAACCGCCTTCATGACAATGTTCAGCGCTGGCTGAAGATGTGGGATCATCCCAAGCCGATCATCACCGCCGTACACGGTTATTGCATGGCGGCGGCGGCGCAGATGTGCGTTTTTGCGGATATCACGGTTGTTGCCGACGATGTCCGCATCGGCGAGCCGACCATTCCGATCGGTGGCGGGTTCATCGCGCCGGCCTGGGTGAGCCTCGTTGGGCACAAGCGCGCCAAGGAATTCGCGTTCGTGCCAGGCAACTCGATCGACGGCCCGACGGCGGTCACATGGGGCTGGGCAAACCATTGCGTCCCGGCGGCCGATCTCATCGGTGCCGTCCGGGGGTTGGCCGTGCGTATCGCGTTGACCCCGTCGGCGGTGCTGCGGCTGAAGAAGCTGTCGATCAATCGCGCGGCGGAGGCCGGCGGCTTCCGCCAGGCGCTGTCCGGGATCGCCGAGATCGACGCGCTCCTCCATCTCGCGCCGGCGGTCTTGGAAGTGCGCGCGCGCATGAAGGAGAAGGGCCTCAAGGCCGTGATCCAGGAATTCAAAGTCCCGCCGACGACGCCGCTCGTCGCGCCGAAGGAGTAACCATGGCAGATGTTGAATTCACGCGTGACGGCCACGTTGCGCACATCCGACTCAACCGGCCGCAGGGCCTCAACGCGATCACGCAGGAGATGGACGATCTGCTGTTCGAGGCGTGGACGATGATCAACGACGATGCCGATATCTGGTGCGCGGTGCTGTCGGCCGAGGGTGAAAAGGGGTTCTGCATCGGGGCGGATGTGTCGGGGGGGGCCGAGCGCAAGACGCGCATGGCGCTGGGCGGCGGGCTGACCGGCATTGGCGGACCGCTCGTCACGTTGAAGAAGCCGCTGATCGCAGCCGTACAGGGCTTCTGCGTGGGTGGCGGATTTGAGCTGGCGATGTGCGCCGACATCATCGTCGCGGCGGATACAGCGCAATTCGGCCTTCCCGAGACCAAGGTCGGCATTATCGGCGAATGCGGTGTGGTTCATCGCGCGATGCGGCAATTGCCCTATCACATCGCAATGGCGATGATCCTGACCGGCGAGCGGATCAAGGCGGATGCCGCCGAGCGTTTTGGTCTCGTCAACGAGGTGGTGCCGTTCGCCGAACTGGCTGCGGCGACGCAGAAATGGACAGACAAGATCAACGCCGCATCGCCGCTTGCCAATCAGGCGGCCAAGGCGGCGGCGCTCGGCCGGCTCGGCCATCCGCTGGAGGTAGCCTTGATGACCCGTTTCGAGCCGATCGAGCAATATGCCGAGAGTGCGGACAAGCAGGAAGGCGAGGCGGCGGGCGCGGCACGGCGCAAGCCGGTATGGACCGGCCGGTGACGACAACGCTTGCTCCGGACGTTGACGGCGCGACCTTTCGGCGCGTGCTCGGTCATTATCCGACCGGCGTCTGCGTCGTCACCGCGATTGAGCCGGGTGGCGCGCCGACGGGCATGGTCGTGGGGTCGTTCACCTCGGTGAGCCTCGATCCCCCGCTGGTGGCCTTCTTCCCCGACAAGTCCTCGACCAGTTGGCCGCGCATCGAGCGCGCCGGCAAGTTCTGCGTCAACGTGCTCGCCAGCGACCAGGGCGAGCTTTGCCGGCGCTTCGCATCGAAGAGCGAGGACAAGTTCGCCGGGCTGGCGCACCGGGTTTCGCGGAACGGCTCGCCGGTGCTCGACGATGTCGTCGCGTGGGTCGACTGCACGCTCGACGCGGTTCACCACGCGGGCGATCATTTCATCGTGCTCGGGCGCGTCCGGGAACTCGACATCGAGCGTGCGGACCAGCCGCTGCTGTTCTTTCGCGGCAAATACGGCAATTTCATGCCGCTCGACGCGAACTGAGCGCGCGCGATGGAAGCCTTCATCGTCGATGTCCTGCGCACACCGGGCGGCCGTCGCAAAGGGCGGCTGGCGGATATCCATCCAGCCGATCTCGGGGCTGTCGCGGTAGACGCGCTGGTGCGTCGCACCGGGATCGATCCGGCGGCAGTGGATGACCTGATCTTCGGCTGTGTGAGCCAAATCGGCGAACAATCCAATCATGTCGCGCGGTCGGTGGTGCTTGCCTCCATGCTCCCGCAATCGGTGCCCGCCGTCACGATCGACCGTCAGTGCGGATCGTCGCAACAGGCGCTTCATTTCGCCGCGCAGGCAGTCATGTCCGGCACGCAGGATATGGTGATCGCGGGCGGTGTCGAGCATATGACGCGTGTCGCCATGGGATCACCGGTGCGGCTCGCCGCCGACGCCGGTGTGTCGACTGGCCCGCTAAGCGACACCATCAGACGCCGCTACGACGTCGCGGAGTTCAGCCAGTTCACCGGCGCCCAGATGATCGCCGACAAATATGGTTTCTCCCGCGAGGCGATGGATGCCTTCGCGCTGGACAGCCATCGCAAGGCCGCGCGCGCCATCGATGCTGGGGCATTCACGGAAGAACTCGCCCCCGTAACGCTCGCCGATGGCGGCACCTTCGATCAAGACGAGGGCGTACGCCGTGACGCGTCGGCCGAGGGCATAGCGGCGGTCAAGCCGATCGAGGTCGGTGGAACGATCACCGCCGCCAACGCCAGCCAGATGACCGATGGCGCGTCTGCCGCGCTGGTCGTCCACGAAAGGACGCTCAAGCGTTTCATCCTTACGCCGATCGCGCGCATCCATGCGCTGGCGGTTACGGCAGGCGATCCGGTCGTAATGCTCGAGGAGCCGATCCCGGCGACGCGCAAGGTGCTGCAAAGGGCCGGCCTGAAGCTCGATGATATCGATCTGTTCGAGGTCAATGAAGCCTTCCGCGATTCCCATGGCGTAGCTTGCCGCTACTGGCGCGGACCCGGCCAGGATGAACGTCAATGGTGGCGCGATCGCGCTTGGTCACCCACTCGGCGCCACCGGCAGCAAGCTGATGGCGACACTTGTTCATGCGCTGCACGCGCGCGGCAAGCGCTGGGGCCTGCAGACGATGTGCGAGGGCGGCGGCATTGCGAACGCCACGATCGTGGAAGCGCTTTAGGAGCAGATGATGAATGTCGATCGAGTCAGCGCGATCGTTACCGGCGGGGCTTCGGGGCTGGGCGGCGCGACCGCCGCGCTTCTGGCGGCCAACGGCGCGCGTGTCACGATCATCGATCTCAATATCGCAGCGGGCGAGGCCGCCGCAACTGCCATCGGCGCGACTTTCGCCGAAGCGGACGTGACGGACGAAGCAAGTGTCGCCCGCGCGCTCGACAGCGCCGAACGTGCCAACGGGGCGGCACGCATCCTCATCAATTGCGCAGGCGTCGCACCCGCGATCAAAACCGTCGGCAAGGACGGGCAACCACATTCGCTCGACGCCTTTCGGCGCGCGGTGTCGATCAACCTGGTGGGCACATTCAACGTGGTCGCGCAATTCGCGGCGCGGCTTTCGGCTGCCCAGCCGATCGGCGAGGAACGCGGCGTGATCATCAATACCGCGTCGGTTGCCCCTTATGACGGGCAGATCGGACAGGCGGCCTATGCGGCGTCCAAGGGTGGCGTGGTGAGCATGACGCTGCCCATCGCCCGCGATCTCGCCCAGCACCGCATCCGGATGGTTACGATCGCACCGGGTATCTTTCTCACCCCGATGCTGATGGGGCTGCCGCAGGCGGCGCAGGATTCACTCTGTCAGCAGGTGCCCCATCCGAGCCGTCTGGGCCGGCCCGAAGAATATGCGTTGCTCGTCGAGAGCATCATCGCCAACCCTATGTTGAATGGCGAGGTGATCCGTCTCGACGGGGCAATTCGCATGGCACCTCGCTGATTGAAGGGAACGCAAATGGACCTCGAACAACGTGTGGCACGGCTGGAGGACAGAGCAGCGATCAACGACCTAGTTGTACGCTATTTTCTCGCGTCCGATGGCGACGATCTGAAGACCATTGGCGAAAGCTTCACGCCGGACGCGATCTTCGCTTCCTCCGGCCAAATATCCGGCGAGGGCCGCGATGGCATCGTCGAGTTCATTCGCGGTGCGCGCAGCCACATGGGTCTCACGATTCATACCCCTCATTACGTGCAGATCACGTTCGACGATGCTGATCGCGCGCGCGGTCTGGTCGGCGCGCACCTCGAATTGGTGCTGGGCGGGCAGGCGATCTACGGCGCGGTTCGATATGTCGATGAATATGTGAAGCGAGACGGTCGGTGGTTGATCAGCAAGCGCGACATGCGCACGATTGCCATCGCACCCTGGCTGGAGTTCGGAGCGGCGCTTGAGTCCGAAACGCCGATGCGGTGGCCAGGGTCAAAAGCGCAATCCGATTACCCGCGATCACGTCTCGAGCCCGGTTGAAGTAGCGCCGGCTGCGTAGATGGACTGCCCGCGATGACTGGTCCGGTTGCACAGTTAGTTGATGCGGACCTCCGATGCCAGCCTGGGCGGGGGGCGGAGCGCAGCGGAGCCGAGCGGCCAGGCTGGCATCTCGATCGTCTCCGGCGCCGGTGGTCGATAACCGAGGCTGCTGTGGGGCCTTGCCCGGTTGTAATGTGCACGCCACCAGCCAGTGACGATCCGTACCTCCTCGAGGCTGTAGAAGATCTCACCGTTGAGCAGCTCGTCGCGCAGGCGTGCGTTGAAGCTTTCGATATAGCCGTTCTCCCACGGGCTTCCCGGTTCGATATAAAGGGTGGTGACGCCGAGCCGGCCGAGCCATTCGCGTACCGCGTTGGCGACGAACTCGGGGCCGTTATCGGATCTGATATGCTCGGGCGGCCCATGCTCGATGAACAGGTCGGCCAGCACGTCGATCACGTCGTGCGAGCGGAACCGCCGTAGCGGAACCATCGCCAGGCACTCGCGACTGAACTCGTCGATGATGTTGAGCATCCGGTATTTGCGCCCGTTGTACGTCTGATCCTCAACGAAGTCGTAGGACCAGACATGCCCGCGATGCTGCGGGCGCAGCCGAATGCACGATCCGTCGCCCAGCCAGAGCCGACGCCGTTTCGGTTGCCGCTTCGGCACTTTGAGACCCTCCCGCCGCCAGATGCGCTCGACTACCGACAGACTGACCTGCCAGCCGGCATGGCCCAGCAAGGCATGGATGCGGCGATAGCCATATCGGCCATAGTCCCTGGCCAGCGCGACGATGTCGGCCGTCAGGCGCTGCTCGTCGGCATCGTCCTTCGGCGGGTGGCGCTGTGTCGAACGATGCTGGCCCAGAACACGGCAGGTCCGTCGCTCCGATACCGGCAACGCGCGACGGACCTGCTCGATCGCCTCACGGCGACGGGAGGGGCTCAAAAAGTCAGTTTCGATGCCTCTTGAAGGATCGCCTTGTCGAGCGCGAGGTCCGCCACCAGCTTCTTCAGTCGCGCGTTCTCGCGCTCAAGATCCTTCATCCGGCGCGCCTGATCAACCTTCAGCCCGCCATATTCCTTGCGCCATCGATACAGCGTCTGTTCCGCAATCCCGATCTGGCGGCAAGCTTCAACAGCAGTCCCGCCCCGCCCGACAATTACATCCACCTCACGCAGCTTCGCGATGATCTGTTCCGGCGTATATCGCTGACGTCCCATGCCTTTCTCCAATTCTCATGCTCAAACGGACTCTCTTCAGAATTGGACCAGTTTTTCCATGGCAGACCAATCGAGAAGCCTTACGGTTATCTGAATCTCACCGCAGGCTGGAACAATTTTCTCGGCTACCCGCTCGACATCGGGTTCTTCATGACCAACGTGACAAACAAGCTCTATCGTATCGGGACTAACGATCTGACCCAAAATTCCTCGGTCGGGACGGTGTCGAATATGTATTCCGCCCCGCGGATGTTTGGCTTCTCGCTCAAATATCGCTTCGGCGCCGATGCACGATAAGACACCGCTTCCGTCGTATCATTGGTGAATTCAGCAGTGCGCCAGTGATGCGGCGGAGGAAGGTCGATACAAAAAGCGCGTGGTCACGCGCGCTGTTGGACCGGACCCGAGGTCCGCCAACTGGACACCTTGATTTACCGCTTTTGAAACCGATGGTTTGGGGCAAGCGACGAGCAGGTCAGCGCCTTCATTTACCCGTCGTAAAATTGGCGGTGACGTGATCCATGTGTGGACGAGCCCGTGAATCGCCGATTTCTACATTATCCCGTAGTACACGACCCATTGATTGCCCGGGTTGCAAGCGATTCTCGGTCCGCAGAGCGCATGGGAGACTATTCCCGACAGCGGGGGTTTCACCCGAATATATCCTTCCATAACCGCCCCTACGACGCCATCCGAATACTGTTGTAATCCGCCAAAATTCGCATTCTTTACCTGTCTCCGATGCCGCGCTGCGCGGCGCTGAACCAACGGAGACAGGCAAGTGCCCCAGCTCTCGGCGATCGTCCACGCACGCAGCACATCAATGCTGAGGAGCGCGCTCGGCCCTGCGATCGTGGGATGGCTCGACGATGCGGGCGTGGCCGAGATCATGCTCAACGCGGACGGCCGGCTGTGGGTCGATCGCCTCGACACCGGCATGGTGGAGACTGGCGAACGGCTGTCGCCGACGCAGGTCGAGCGGATCATCCGGCTGGTCGCGCACCATGTCGGCGCCGAGGTCCATCGCGGTTCTCCTCGCGTCTCGGCCGAACTGCCGGGCAGCGGCGAACGGTTCGAGGGTCTGCTCCCGCCAGTGGTGATGGCTCCCGTGTTCTCGATCCGCCGACCGGCGAGCCTCCCGCTGACCCTCGGCGACTATGTCACTGCGGGCACGATGACCGCGACCACCGCCGCGTATCTGGCGCGGGCAGTGCGGGACCGCGCCAACATCCTCGTCGCCGGCGGCACCTCCACCGGCAAGACCACGCTCACCAACGCGCTGCTCGCGGTCGCGTCCGCCGGTAGCGACCGGATCGTTCTGATCGAGGATACGCGGGAGCTGCGCTGCGACGCCGCCAACGTCGTAGCACTTCGCACCGCACCAGGCGTCACCATGACCGACCTCGTGCGTTCGAGCCTGCGCCTGCGCCCCGACCGCATTCCGGTCGGTGAGGTGCGCGGCCCCGAGGCGCTCGATCTTTTGAAGGCATGGGGCACCGGCCACCCCGGCGGAATCGGCACCATCCATGCGGGTACTGCCACCGCGGCACTGCACCGGCTCGAACAGTTGATCCTCGAAGCCATCGCTCATGTCCCGCGCCCGCTGATCGCGGAGACCATTAACCTGATCGCGGTCCTGTCGGGGCGCGGCACCGACCGCCAGCTGTCCGAGCTGGTCCGCGTCGACGGGCTCGACGCGCAAGGCAACTACCGGCTGCTCCCGATCCCCTTTCACCCACTTCCTGGAGACCTGCCATGACGGCATTCAAGCGCCGGCTGCGCGCCGGCAACATGTTCGACAAAATCGGTATCAGCGCGGTCACGGCCGCCGGACTGCTCATGGCGTCACCGGCCTGGGCGAGCGGCACCGGCATGCCATGGGAGACGCCGCTCCAGTCGATTGTGGACTCGGTGCAGGGGCCGGTCGCCAAGGTGATCGGCGTGATCATTATCGTGATCACCGGGCTCACGCTGGCGTTCGGCGATACCTCCGGCGGCTTCCGGCGGCTGATCCAGATCGTGTTCGGCTTGTCGGTCGCCTTCGCCGCCTCGTCGTTCTTCCTCTCCTTCTTCAGCTTCGGCGGCGGGGCGCTGGTCTGATGCAGGACCCCATGATGGGGGGCGATTTGCCGGGGTTCGCGGCGCCGGTTCACCGGGCGCTCGCCGAGCCGATCCTGCTGGCGGGCGCGCCACGCGCGCTGGCGATCGTCAACGGCACGCTCGCCGCGGCGGTCGGGATCGGGCTCCGCCTGTGGATCGCGGGTATCGTCATGGCGGTGGTCGGCCACGGCCTCGCCGTGTTCGCCGCGCGCCGCGACCCGCAAATCCTCCCCGTCGCCCGCCGCCACATCGCGCTCCCCACTCATTTCGAAAGCTGATTTTATGCTGTTCCTGCGCGAACATGCCCGTCACGCATCGCGGCTCGCCGATTTCCTGCCATGGGCGGCGCTGATCGCGCCCGGCATCATCCTCAACAAGGACGGCAGCTTCCTTCGCATCGCACGCTTTCGCGGTCCCGACCTCGACAGCGCGATGCAGGCCGAGTTGATCGCGACCTCGGCCCGGCTCAATTCGGCGTTGAAGCGGCTCGGCACTGGCTGGGCGATCTACGTCGAGGCGCAGCGCAGGGCCGCGCCCGGCTATCCAGTGTCGGACGGGTTCGCCGACCCGGTATCGGCGTTGATCGACGAGGAGCGTCGCGACCTGTTCGAAGGCGAAGCCGCCCAAGGTTCCGGCGATGCGCAGCATCGTTGGAATGGCGGCGGACGGGGCGATATCAACCAGCCCAACTTCACCAGCAGCTTCTATCTCACCTTGCAATGGCTGCCGCCGGCCGACGACACCTCGAAGGCATCATCGCTGCTCTACGAGGGCGGAGCCGCCCAAGGTTCCGGCGATGCGAAGCATCGTTGGAATGGCGGCCGAGGGCGCGCGCAGGCGATAGCGACCGCAGCCGACCATCTCGACGATTTCGAGCGCGAGACCGGCCGGGTGCTCGATCAGGTAGAGGGCGTGATGCCCGAGGCCGCGTGGCTCTCGGACAGCGAGACGCTGACCTACCTCCATTCCACCGTCTCCACGCACGAACAGCGCATCGCGGTGCCAGAGACGCCGATGCACCTCGACGCGCTGCTTGCCGACGAAGTGCTGCTGGGCGGGCTCGCGCCGCAACTGGGCGCGAAGCATCTGCGGTGCCTTTCCATCACCGGCTTTCCCGCCGCGACCGTGCCGGGGATGCTCGACGAGCTGAACCGGCTGGGCTTCGCTTATCGCTGGACCACGCGCGCGATCACGCTCGACAAGGTGTCGGCGCAGCGGATGCTGACCCGCATCCGGCGGCTGTGGTTCGCCAAGCGCAAGAGCGTCGCCGCGATCGTCAAGGAAGTGCTGACCAATGAGGTGAGCGTGCTGGTCGACAGCGATGCCGCCAACAAGTCGGCAGAAGCCGATGCGGCGTTGCAGGATCTCGGCGCCGATATCGCTGGCTACGCCTATGTCACCACTACCATTACCGTGCTTGGCGATACCCCACGCGATGCCGATCTTCGCCTGCAGGCGATCGAGAAGATCGTGCGCGGCCGGGATTTTGCGTGCATCGCAGAAACGCTGAACGCGGTGGAAGCGTGGCTTGGCTCGCTGCCCGGCAACCCTTACGCCAATGTCCGCCAGCCGCCGATCTCGACCCTCAACCTCGCGCACATCATGCCGGTCTCGGCAATATGGGCCGGGCAGGATCGCGATACCCATTTCGATGCCCCGCCGCTGTTCCACGCGCGGACGCAAGGGGCGACCCCGTTTCGCTTCGCGATCCATGTCGGCGATGTCGGCCACGGGTTGATCATCGGCCCGACCGGATCGGGCAAGAGTGTGCTGCTCGCCTTCATGGCGCTCCAGTTCCGCCGCTACGGGCAAGCCCAGATATTCGCGTTCGACCACGGCGGCTCGATGCGCGCGGCGACCCACGGTGTCGGGGGCGAGTGGCACGATCTTGGTGGGAGCTTAAGCGACAACGCTGTGCCGGTGTCGCTCCAGCCGCTGGCGCGGATCGACGCACCGGATGAACGGGCATGGGCGTCCGATTGGCTGGCCGCGATCCTCGTGCGTGAAGGTTTTGCTTGTCCCCCGGAGGTGAAGGAGCATCTCTGGACCGCACTGGGCAGCCTCGCCGATGCGCCAGTTGAACAGCGCACGCTGACCGGCCTCACGGCGCTGATCCAGGTGTCCGGCCTCAAGCGCGCGCTGGCGTCCTATACGCTCGACGGACCCTACGGGCGGCTGCTCGATGGCGATATCGAGCATTTCGGCGAAGGCGCGTTCCAGACGTTCGAGACCGAGGGGTTGGTCGGCACGCCCGCCGGTCCCGCGGTGCTCGCTTATCTGTTCCATCGCATCGAAGGCAGCCTCGACGGGCGGCCGACCCTGATCGTGATCGACGAAGGGTGGCTCGCGCTCGACGATCCGCTGTTCGTCCGCCAATTGAAGGAATGGCTGAAGACGCTGCGCAAGAAGAACGCCAGCGTGATCTTCGCCACGCAGAGCCTCGCCGATATCGAAGGCTCGGCGATTGCATCCGCGATCATCGAGAGTTGCCCGACGCGCATTTTCCTCGCCAATGAGCGCGCGCTCGAACCGCAGATCATGGCGATCTATCGCCGGTTCGGGCTCAACGATCGCCAGATCCAGATCATCGCGAGCGCCACGCCCAAGCGCGATTATTATTGCCAGTCGTCGCTCGGCAATCGCCTGTTCGATCTCGGCATCGGCCCGGTCGCGCTGGCCTTTGCCGCCGCATCGTCGCGCACCGACCTCAACGCGATTGCTGCGCTGGTCGAGCGCTACGGCACCGACCGCTTCCCCGAGGTATGGCTCCATTATCGCGGCCTCGGCTGGGCCGCCGAGCTGATCGCGGCCGGGACCGTGTCCGCTTCCACCCCCGAAACTGAGGAGTTTCTGTCATGAAGATTCGCTCCTTCCGTCCGCTGCTGTCCGGCGCCGCCGCGATGGCGCTTGTGCTCGCCGCCCCGGCCGACGCGCAGTTTGGCGGCATTGTCTATGACCCGAGCAATTACGCGCAGAACGTGCTGACTGCCGCGCGCGCGCTTAGCCAGATCAACAATCAGATCACGCAAATCCAGAATCAGGCGCAATCGCTGATCAACCAGGCGCGCAACCTCGCCAGCCTGCCGACCAGCATCCTCGCGCCGATCCAGCGGGATATCGACCGCACGCGGCAACTCATTCAGCAGGCGCAGCAGGTCGCCTATAACGTCTCGGACATCGACCGGGTGTTCAACCAGCGTTACCCGGCCGGATCGCTGTCGGGCACCAGCTCGGCCGATCTCGTCGCCAACGCGCAGGCCCGCTGGCACGACGCGCTCGCCGCGTATCAGGATACGTTACGGACTTCCGCCACGGTCGCCGGTAATCTCGACGACACGCGCGCCCATGTCGGCACGCTCGTCGACGCGAGTCAGAGCTCGACCGGCGCGCTTCAGGCGGCGCAGGCGGGCAACCAGCTGATCGCGCTCGAAACCCGCCAGCTTGCCGATCTGACCACGATGCTCGCCGCCCAGGCGCGCTCGGCGAGCATCGCAGCGGCGCGCGCGGCCGCCGACGAAGCGCAGGGCCGCGAGCAGGCGCGGCGGTTCTCGCGGGCGGGCTCGCCTTACGTCGCGCAAAGCGTGTCGCTGTTCCGTGACTGAGCAGCCACCGCCACGCCGCCGGTTCGTCTTGCCGGGCAAACGGACGCTGGCGATCGGTGCCGCCGTCGCGGGAACGGGCATGGTTGTGCTGGTCGCACTCCACGAGTCCGCGCCGCCTGCATCGCGCTTTGCAGTGTTGATGGGCGAGGAGAACCCGCCCGCACACGCATCGACCGATCCGCTGATGGCCGAACTGCAGCGCTGCCGAGCGCTTGCTGCAGGGACAGATGACGCGGCGTGCCGCGAGGCGTGGGAGGTCAACCGCCGTCGCTTCATGGGCGAGAGTCGGATCTACATCCCGCCGGCGATCGCCAGCGACACCGGGGAGCATTGAGCCATGGGCGAGGGCACCGGCGTCATCGACAGGTTCCTCGACCTGTTCGCGCGTTACATCGATTCGGGCTTCGGGCTGATCCATGGTGACGTCGGGTTCCTCGCCAGCTCGCTCATCGTCATCGACGTGACGCTGGCGATCCTGTTCTGGACGTGGGGCGAGGGCGAGGACATTGTCGCGCGGCTGGTCAGGAAAACGCTTCAGGTCGGCTTCTTCGCCTTCCTGATTGCCAATTGGAACGGCCTGGCGAAGGTCATCTATCTGAGCTTCTCGGGGCTGGGTCTGAAGGCGGCCGGATCGGGCAGCGCCGACGACCTCCTGCATCCCGGCAGGATCGCCACCATCGGCATCGACGCGGCGCGACCGCTGTTCGATCAGGCGTCGGCGCTCGCCGGGCCGGTCGGTCTGTTCACCAACGCAGCGCAGATCGCGATTTTGCTGCTGGCATTGGTGATCGTCCTGCTCGCCTTCTTCATCATCGCGATCCAGCTGTTCGTGACGCTAATCGAGTTCAAGCTCGTGACACTGGCCGGGTTCGTGCTGGTGCCGTTCGGCTTGTTCGGCCGCACCGCGTTCCTTGCCGAGCGGGTGCTCGGCAATGTGATGGCGACCGGGGTCAAGGTGCTGGTGCTCGCTGTCATCATCGGCATCGGCTCGACCATCTTTCGCGAGTTCGTGGTGGATTTCGGCGACATGCCACCGACGCTCGAACAGGTCGGCGCCATCGCGCTTGCCGCATTGACACTGCTCGGTCTCGCGATGTTCGGGCCCGGCATCGCGTCGGGGCTGGTCTCGGGCGGTCCGCAGCTTGGTGCAGGTGCCGCATTCGCGACCGGCATGACGGTGGCCGGGATCGGGACCGCCGTCGGCGCGGGCGTTGCCGGCGCTGCCGGACTGGCCGGCCGGGCCACGTCGGCGGCGGCCTCCACTCTCTCCCGGTCCGCGGGTTCTGGCGCCTATGGTGCCCGATCTGGCGGACCTCCGCCCGCGCCGCCCGCTCCCTCGGCGCCTTCGGGCGGAGCCTCCCAGGGTTCCAGCGGTGTGCCGCATCGTTGGAATGGAGGCGGAGGGGGCGCTCCGACGGTTTCCCCGCCGCTCGGAGCGCCCGAAGGCGGTGCGGTTGCAAACGGTGTGGGCGACGGTGGCGTGGAACCGGCGTCGGCGGGAAGCGACACCATGGAAGCTGGTGCGGGAGCTGCGGAACAGACTGGCGTCAGCAATGCGTCCTTGCCGCTGGCTCCCATGCACGCTGCGGCGTCCGCCCCATCGCCGACACCGGAATGGGCGAAGCGGCTGCGTCGCCGGCAGGCCATGTTCCAGGGCGCGACCATGGCCGCGCATGCGCTGCGTTCAGCCGACCACCATGGGGGTGCCGCCCATATCTCGCTGGAGGACCGTTCATGAATCCGTTCCGCCGTTCCTCATCGCGCTTCGGCCGCGAGCCCGTTCCCGAAACCCCCTATCAGCGCGCTGGGCAGGCGTGGGACGAGCGCATCGGCTCGGCGCGCGCGCAGGCATATAGCTGGCGGCTGATGGCGTTCGGCGCGACCGCGCTGCTGTCGCTGTCGGTGGTCGACAACCTGCGGCTGCGGTTCGGCGCGCATATCGTGCCCTGGGTGGTCGAGGTCGACCGGCTGGGCGCGGCGCGCGCCGTGGCGCCCGCGACCGCCGATTATCATCCGACCGACGCGCTGATCGCATCGCAACTCGCGCGGTTCATCGAAAATGTCCGGTCGCGGCCGGCCGATCCGATCGTGCTGCGCCAGAATCTCGCCACCGCCTACTACTTCACCACCGAACAGGGTGCCGCCGCGCTCAACGACTATGCGCGGAGCAGCGATCCGTTCGCCGATCTCGCTGACAGGCAGGTGTCGGTTGATGTGAAGAACGTCGTGCGCGCCTCGGCCGACAGCTTTCGCATTGCGTGGGATGAACGCCATTACGACCATGGCCAGCTTGCCGCCACCACCCATTGGTCGGCGATCCTGACCATCGTCATCCGCACGCCCGATGATGCGGCGACGTTCAGCCGCAATCCGCTCGGGCTCTATGTCCATGCCATCAACTGGTCACAGGATCTCGGAGATTGATCATGCGCTCCTTGCTGCTCGCAACACCCCTGCTGCTCACCCCCACGCCGGCGCTTGCACAATCGTCGCCCGCATCGGCGCATCCGGTGGCGACCGCGACCGATGCCGCGCGGATCGCCCCGCGCCCCGCCGGCTGGCAGGGGGCGACACAGCTGTTCGTCTATGCGCCGGGCGGACTCTATCAGATCTATGCCGCGGTCGGGCAGGTCACCGATATCATGTTGCAGGAAGGCGAGATGCTGTCCGACACCGGCGCGGTCGCGGCCGGCGACACGGTGCGGTGGGTGATCGGCGAGGCGTCGAGCGGGACTGGCACCAGCCGTCGCACGCATATTCTTGTCAAGCCGACCGATCCTGGCCTGCGCACCAACCTTGTTATCAATACGACCACGCGCACCTATCATGTCGAACTGCGTTCGACGCCCGCGACCTATATGGCGAGCGTCGGCTGGTCCTATCCGCAGGACGGACTGATCGCGGTGCGCAGCCGCGCGCAGGCGGCGGCACAGGTCGCCGCCGCGCAGGTTCAGACCGGGATCGATCCGGCAAAGCTCGACTTCGCTTATCGGCTCACCGGCGCCAGTCCGCCGTGGAAGCCGATGCAGGTGTTCGATGACGGCGCGAAAACTTACCTGCTGTTCCCTGACAGCATCGGGCAGAGCGAGCTGCCGCCGCTGTTCCTGATTGGCGAGCGCAACACGGCCGAGCTGGTCAACTATCGCGTGTCGGGCCGCTACATGGTGGTCGACCGGTTATTCTCGATCGCCGAACTCCGGCTCGGCACGAAGAAACAACAGATCGTCCGGATCGAGCGGACGCGCGGTCGGAAGCAGAACGCGTGAGCGGGCGCGACGATCTCGGGACGGGCTCGCCGCCCCGGCCGGCGCCGATCCCCACGCGCGCGGCCCCGCCGGTTCCGCGCAGGCTGTCACGGCGGGCGCTGGCCACGCTGGCGGGCGTGGCTGCGATCAGCGTGGCGGCGGCGCTCGGCTACAGCCTGAGCCAGGGGCATCGCACCGTCGCCGCGCGGCAGACGGTATCGATCGACCGCCGCCAAACCGCTGCGCTGGCCGGCGCGCCGAAGGATTATGGTGATCTGGCCCGCATCGCCTCGGCGGGGATCGGCGCACCGCCGGTTACGCGCCGAACATCCGTCACGTCGACCACCGCCGGCACGGTCGTCCCATCTACGCCGCTCGACAACCAGGCTGCCGCCGACCGGCAGCGCGGGCGCCAGCAAAACGACAGCGCGCGCGCGAGCAAGCTGTTTGCCGGAACCAGCGAAGGTACTCGGACGACCGTCGTCAGCGCGGACTCGCCGTCTGCATCGACCGCGCAGCCTGCTACGCCCGCCGCAGCGCCGATCGCGAATGCCGACGCGCAGGATCGCAAGGCCGCGTTCGTTGCCGGCGGTGCGCGCGAGCCGACCGTCAACAGCGGCCGGATCGCCTTATCTGCCGGACGCTATGTGGTATTGGCGGGCTCGACGATCGCCGCGGCGCTGATCACCGGCCTGTCCTCCGATCTTCCCGGCCAGGTCGTGGCGCAAGTGACCGAGGATGTGTTCGATAGCGTGACCGGCGCCACGCGGCTCGTGCCGCAGGGAACGCGGCTGATCGGCAGCTATGATGCGCGCGTTACCTACGGGCAGACCCGCGCGCTGGTGGTCTGGACGCGGATGATCTTCCCCGATGGCCGCTCGATCGACCTCGACCGGATGATCGGCACCGATGCCGCCGGGCAGTCGGGGTTCGCCGATCGGGTCAACAGTCATACCGGCAAGCTGCTCACCGCGGGATTGCTGTCCACCCTGTTTGGCGTCGGCGCCAATGCCGCGACGGCGGGAGGTGGTGGCAACAATGATATCGCATTCGCGATCCGCGAGAGCGCAGCGCGATCGGTCGAGAGCGTCGGCGACAGGATCGTCGGCCGGCAGCTCGATGTGCAGCCGACGATCACCGTGCGGCCAGGCGCGCGGGTGCGCGTGCTTGTTAGCCGCGATCTTGTCCTCGAGGCGTGGAACGGTGGCTGATTTCCCACTGTCGTATCCGGGCACGCGCAAATGGCCGGCACTTGCCCAATCGACGCACTGGACTATATTCGGTCTGAATATAGACAGGTGCGGCGATGCGATATTCTGCCCAGATCAAACCGATCAGCTATTTGAAGGCCCATGCTGCGGAGGTACTCCTCGAGCTGAGGGAAAGGCGCGAACCCGTGGTGATCACGCAAAACGGTGAAGCGAAGGCGGTAATCCAGGACGTGGCAAGCTTCGAGCAGACGCAGGAAACGCTTGCGCTCCTCAAGCTGCTCGCGCTCGGGAACCAGGACATCGCCGCAGGGAAAACCAGGCCAGCGCGCGCGATTGTCGACGGCTTGCGATCGAAGGGCGCCGCGCGCTGATGGCGGACCGGCGGTTCGAGGTCGAACTGACCGAGGGCGCGGAACGTGATCTGGAAACCATCCACGCCTGGCTCGCCGAGCATCGTTCACCCGACGACGCCGAAGCGCTGCTGGATTCGTTTCTCGACAAGGTCCAGACGCTGGAGCGCTTTCCGTTGCGGGGCGCGGTTCCCAGGGAACTCGATGCGCTTGGGATTCGCGAATTCCGCCAAATTCTGCTGACGCCTTACCGGCTGATCTATCGGGTCGCGGGCGAGACGGTGTTCATTCTCGTGATCGCCGATGGGCGCCGGGATATGCAGGCATTGCTCGAGCATCGTTTATTGACCCGCTAATCCTTTCACGCGTCGTGCGATGTCGCGCGGAGATGTCGCAGCAATCGGTGCCGGAGCGGGTTGGCGTCATCGCGCAACCAACACGCATGGATCGCGATACGGGCGTGCTCCCCGCTGAGCGGCCGGAAACAGACGCCGGGACGGGGGGTCGCGGCGGACGCCGGTATGATGCCCGCTCCCCGGTCTCTCGCCACGAGATCGAGAATCGTTGTCGGCGTCACCTCGTGAAGCGGAGGGCTGCGTGACTCGTTGATCTGGGCGCCCAACACACTGTCACGTAGCGCCTCACCGATATACCACGGCCAGAACAACCTGAGCGGCCGCAGCGCCGAGCCGTGGATTTCGATTGGACCGGCTAGCGGGCTTTTCTCCGGTATCGCGGCGACCAGCCGTTCGTTCCACAGGAACGCGTTTTCGTGGCGCGTGTCGTCGAGTGTGCCGGACAATGGAGCTACCAATATGTCGATCCGGCACCGGTCGAGCGCAGTGGGAAGCGCTTGAGGGGACGCCTCGGCAAGCCGCAGTTGCACCGCCGGCGCCTCGGCCGCGAAGGCGGCCAGCCCGATAAGGAAGCGGCCGTCGAAAAAGCCCGGACAGAACCCGACGGACAAGGTACCGCTGCGGCTTCGCGCCGCGCTCATTGCATCAACCATCTGACGGTCGACCGTATCTATGACACGGCGGACGCTCGGCAGGATCGCGCGTGCGATCGGCGTCAGCCTGAGCGGCGCGCCCGGCCGGCGCGTAAACAGATCGCCGCCATAGATATCCTCGAGCCGCCTGATGGTCTGGCTGATCGCGGGCTGGCTGCAGCCGAGCCGCCGCGCGGCGCCGGTGAAGGTGCCGCTTTCGACGACGCGCAGGAATACGGCGAGCTGATGGAACTCGGGATGCGCGGGGTGTGCACCGACAGTTTTATGCGCGGTCGCTGCGACAGGTGAAAAGACGTCCCGGTTCATGATCTTCGTGTCCGGCCGCGAGTATCGAACCGTTCGATTTTTGCGCAGCGTTATCGCAAAAGAGCAACGTCCAAACGAAACATAAAAATAGAGCGATGGCTTTCCCGTAGATGCGGGAGGAGGACGCGTCATATTCCCGACATTCGCGTACGGCTCGCGAAACGATCCCGCAAAATCATGAGGCGCGGTGATCAGACTCGCGCTGAGCGACAAAGATCTTTATAGAAATTTGTTTTGGCCGTGCTTTTGCGCGACCGGGTGCGTAAGCCGCCGACAGAACGTGTGCATCCGCGAAAATCTGTCGACATTGTCAGGAGCGGCCGGAAAAGACGTGAGACAGATACACGTGTGCTGGCCGCAATCGGGGAGCAGTCAATGCTTATCGATATCGTCCGACGGTTTCATGAGGTCATCGAACTCTTCGAAAGCCTGGAAGCGATTGCGCAGGCGGTCGCCGCGATATGCAAGGGAGCGGGCTTCCACTATTTCGCGATTGCTCACCATGCGCACTGGCACCCGGGTTGTTCCGAATTGCTGCGGGTGCACAACTATCCCATCCATTGGGCGACATGGTTCGACGCGCAGGGGCTGGGCGTGCGTGATCCGGTTCACCGGGCAAGCCAGATGCGCAATTCCGGTTTTGGCTGGTGGGAACTCGAACACCTCGTCGATCTGACGCCCGACGACCACAGGATTCGGGCGTTGGCGGTGGCCGCGGGCATCGGCGATGGCTATACGGTTCCTTATCATGTGCCGGGCGAACGCAGCGGATCCTGCTCTTTTGCGATGGAACCGGGTCTTCGCTTTCCCCGCGACCAGATTCCGCTCGCACAATCGCTCGGCGCTTTCGCGTTCGAGGCGGCAAGGAATCTTGTCGTCCGACGCTCATCACCTCGCCGCCGCCCCGCACGGCTGACCGAGCGGGAGCGCGAAATCATTGTGTGTCTGGGGCAGGGCAAGCAGGAGAAGGAGATCGCGCGTCATCTCGCGATCAGCCCGGCAACGGTCAACGCGCACCTCAAGAACGCACGCTCGCGCTGCGGGTTTAGCAAGAGCTCGCCGCTGGTCGTCCACGGGTTGTTCACGGGATCGATCACCTATGGCGAGCTTTTGCCCGGCTGTTGTTCGCCGCGATCGCGAAGTTGTTCCTGAAAAAACGGGCAGAGAATCTGGGTATCAGATTAACCCATGTCGGGCGGAAGAGACGGCGAATCGATCAAATGTAGTGTCTTTCCTGGTCGAGCCTATCCCGTGTTTACAGGATAGGATCGACCGACCCTTCTCGAGCAAATCCTGTTTCGTCATCGATAATAGCGGGGCGATTCAAGATGTCGGGAGACCGGAGAAACCTGGATGAAGGGCACGCGCTGCGTGCGATGTTCGTGGCGCGCAAGGAGGTGTTTGTCGACCTCCTGGGCTGGGATGTCCCGATGCTCGATGGCCGTTTCGAACTCGATCAGTTCGACGACGTGCATGCCCGCTATCTCATCCTGCTCGATGCGCAAGGTCGCCATCGTGCATCCGCGCGCCTGCTGCCGACGACGCGGCCGCATATTCTGGACACGTTATTTCCCGAGCTTTGCCAGGACGACATTCCGCGCGGGGCAGGGGTATGGGAGATCACCCGCTTCTGCCTCGACCGGCACCAGAATGCCGCGGAACGGCTCGCGGCGCGCAACCGGCTGGTGAGCGCGCTTGCGGACCATGCGCTCGATCATGGCATCAGACGCTATACCGGTGTTGCCGAACTCCCCTGGCTTAGACAGATCATGCGGTTCGGCTGGCGATGCCGACCACTGGGGCTGCCGCATATTCACGCGGGCCGTTCCCTGTCGGCGCTTGTGATCGATATCGATGAGGACACCATTTCCGGACTGCGCGACGCGGGTATCTACGGGCCGGCAAGCAGAACCCCGGTATACCACCTGCCTCCACTGGAGGCGGCGTGACATGGTGCACCATCCAACATGCAGCGCGGGCCCGGTCGCGCAGGATCAGCGCTTTGCCCCGAACTGGTGTCAGCTGCGCGAAGAGGGCTGGTGCCTGATCGAGGACGCCTTGCCCGGGCCGCTATTGGCCGCGCTCGAAGCCGACCTCCAGCCCCGGTTCGAGCAGACGCTGTTCTCGACCGGCGGTTTCTACGGCGAGCGTACCAAACGCTTTGGCCGTTTGCTCGCCCGGTCGAAGCATGCCGCAGCGCTGGTCGAGCACCCGCTGATCCTCGGGCTGGCGGAGGCGGCGCTCAAACCCTGGTGCGATACGATCCAACTCAACCTGACCCAGGCGATCGAAATTCATCCCGACGCCCTGTCACAGCTTCCGCATCGCGATCAGGATATGTGGCAGGGCGTGAAGGGCGAGGTCGAATATCTCCTCAACGTAATGTGGCCGCTCGTGCCGTTCACGCATGATAATGGCGCAACCCGGATGTACCCGCGCAGTCATGGGGCCGCGGCACTCGACGATGCCGATCCGGGCGAGTCGCTCGCGGTGGAATGCGATCCGGGCGCGGCGATCGTCTTCCTCGGCTCAACCCTGCATGGTGCCGGCGGGAATGAAACTGATGTGCCCCGCCGGGGAATCATTGTCAGTTATTGTCTGGGCTGGCTCAAACCTTACGAAAATCAGTGGCTGGCCTATCCGCCCGCTATCGCGCGCACATTTTCGCCGTCGCTGGCGCGGCTGGTCGGCTACCAGCAGCACCGCCCCAATCTCGGGAACGTCGATGGCCTGTGCCCATCGTTATTGCTCGGGGACACCCTTCCCGCGAGGATTGGCGCGGTCGATGCGCTGCGGCCTGACCAGACAGAACTGGTCGCCGCGTTTGTTGCAGACCAGGCCGCCGGCACGAAGCCAAATGAGGCCGGACCATGAATCCCGCGCCGCTGTTCGACCGGGTCTATGCGGGCGTCAGGGCGCGCCTCCTGTCAGGCGAATGGCCACCCGGTCATCGCATCGATCTCGCATCGCTCGCCGACGCGCTCGGCGCCAGCGTCACCCCGGTACGCGATGCGCTCTACCGCCTCAATGGCGAACGCCTTCTTGCGGTGGGCGTGCATGACGGCTTTGCGGTGCCGGCCATTACCGAACCGGAGCTTCATGACCTATACGCCTGGAACCGGGACTTGCTGGTGATCGCGCAGATGAATTTCGGGAGCGCGAAATATACAATCGACGATCCTCGCGAGGGCAATATGGTCGAACGAGCGGAGCGGCTGTTTCAGGCAATCGGCGCATCTTCGCACAACCCGGAACATGGTATCGCGATCGAGGCGGTCAGCGATCGGCTTCGTACCGCCAGAATCGCCGAGGTCAGGCTCGGTATTGCCGACGAGAGGGAATTGCGCGTTCTGATCAAAATAGTGGCGGGCGGGAACGCACCGGCTTTGCGGAACCAGATCGAACTCTATCACCTGCGCAGGCAGACCCATGCCGGACGGATTGTCCATGCGATGTATCGACCGGAAGCGCGCGGATAGGCATCCGCGTTGCGAAATTGACCTTTTACGCCTATATGACCAGATACATGGTCAGGAGCGTGGCATTGGACTCGATCAATCTCGCGGACGCCAAGGCGCATTTGAGCGAACTGATCGACCGGGTCGAGGACGGCGAGTCGATCGAAATTCTCCGGCGCGGCAAGCCTGTTGCGCGGTTGAGCAGCGCGCACCGTGCCGCCCGGCCGGTCATCGCCGCGGAACTGCGCGCGCTGACGTCCGGGATCAAGCCGCAGCGCACGTCGGCGGCAGAGGTGGTGCGCGAGATGCGTGACGGCGATCGCTATTGACGCTCTATCTCGACACATCGCTCATTATCGCGGCACTTACCCCTGAGGCGGCGACACCCCGCGTACAGGACTGGCTCGAAGCGCAGGAAGCGGGGTCGCTGGTCATCAGTGATTGGGTCGTCACCGAAATCTCCTCGGCGCTGTCGATCAAATTGCGGAGCGGCCAGATCACGCCCGAGGAGCGCGCCCGCGTTCTGGCCGCCTACACGCGCCTCGCGAGCGAAAGCTTCGAAATCCTCGAAGTACGTGGCGACGATTTTCGGACGGCCGCGCATTTCGCCGACAATCATGGGCTGAACCTGCGCGCGGGCGATGCATTGCATCTCGCCATCGCATCGAGACACGGCGTGACGCTGGTGACGCTCGACAGACGTCTCGCCGAGGCCGGTCCTTCGCTGGGCGTGCAAACAAGTCTGGCCTAGCCCGTTTTCCGGAAGAAAAGTCCTTACCGGTTCGCAGTGACACTGCTTGTTTGTCGGGAAAAATCTGGTTGCTCGTGTCTGTCCGAAAATAAGCCGAAAATAACTACACTATAAGCTTTGTATATCGCGCTTCGTACGTAGCCTTAATTGCGCCGCGATCTCTCGCGGTACAACCAAGGAGGTAGTCATGAACCGCGTTGATCATCAAGGAAATGAGGAACTGATCGATCTCGGCGCTGCGAGCGTCGAGACCCGTGGCGGCGAACCCCTCGCCCTCGATCAGTTCGGTGTCGGTATTCCGACCGGCATGTCGGACGCCGACTGACGCAATGGGCGCCGGCGGCTGCGCTGCTGGCGCCTTTCGCGTATCGAACCATGGGCTGGAAACTCGCACCTGACGTGACGTTCTGTATCGCCTCGAACAAGGCGATCTTCCTCGACGTGCGTGCGGACCGCTATACGCGCTTGCCTGAACACCTGAACGCGCCGTTCGTGCCATGGGTGTCGGGAAATCATCCGGCCGAACCCTGCGAGGCAGTGGCGATGCTCGAGCGCGCCGGTCTGCTTGAGCCGGTCGAGGGCAACGCAATGCCCATGCCCTGCGGGATGGTCGCCGCCCGTTCGGGGGTATCGCCGCGACGGCCTGGTTCGGCCGCCGCGCTGCTGGAATCCATATTGTTTCGTCAGGCTCTCCATCGTGCTCGTCGCCGCCTTGCGCGGCGACGCCTGTTCGGTGCGCTCACCCATGTGGCGATGCAGCGGGTAGCGCTGCGGCCATATCGCGACCCCCGCGCCATCACGGCGGGGCTGCTCGCGGCCGGTGCGGCGCTCGGTCCGGGCGATGATTGTCTGGTGCGCTCGCTGGCGCTGGTCGACCGATTGCACCGCGCTGGAAGCGACGGCACAATTGTCCTCGGTGTGATTGCAATGCCGTTCGGGGCGCATTGCTGGATCCAGGCCGGCGATCATGTCCTGAACGACCATGTCGATCGCGTCTCGCTGTTCACCCCGATCCTCGTGATATGAAGCTCAACAGCTTTCTTGCCCTCGTGCCGCGTAATCCCGACAGCGCCGTCGCCGCCCGGCAAGCGCTACTCCCCCCTGGTATGAGCGAGCGTCTAGGGTCCGATACAATACTGCTGTTTGTCCCGGACGACACGCCGTGGCTGCTCTTTGACGGCGACGGCGTAATTGTCGGTGATCTGTTTGACCCTTCATCGACGCGGATATCGGCGGGCGATCCGGACAGTTTTCGCCAATGGCGCGCAACCGGTGGCAAGGCGCTGCTCGACCGGCATTGGGGCAGCTATCTCGCGCTGCTGCCCGGCGACGACGGCGTGACGGTCTTGCGCGATCCCTCCGGCGGCGTCGCGTGTTATTATGCCGCCACCGCCTGGGGGCTTATGCTGGCGAGCGACGCGGCATTGCTTACGGCGACCGGCCTGATCGCGCCGACGATCGACTGGGATGAGATCCTCGCCCAGTTGATTTTCGTCAGCCTGCGAACCCCGCGTACCGCGCTCGACCCGATCCGCGAGTTGCTTCCCGGCAGCACCTTGCACACTGACGGCATCGATGTGCGTGTCGACAGCCTCTGGTCGCCCTATCGCTACGTCGAGGGATGGACCGCGAATGCGCGTATCGATGATGCCGCCGACGGCTTGCGCCGGATAGTGACCAATACCGTGGGGGCCTGGGCGCGGGTTTATCCCAAATCCCTCAGCGAATTGTCCGGGGGGCTCGATTCGTCAATCATCACCGCATGCCTTGCGAGGGCCGGCGGCGAGGTGGCAGGGGTCACCGTGCGCGGGCGCCAGGCCGATCTCGACGAGACCCCCTACGCCCAACTGGTCGCCGATACCTGTAATATACCGCTGCATCGCCTGACGCTCGACACCGCCTTCATTGACCTCGGGCGGTCGGCGTCAGCTCGCCTGCCGCGGCCGACGGCGCGGATCTTCGGCCAGGCCAGTGACCTGCAGATCGCTGCGCTCGGACGAACTCATGCCACGCAGGCCTTCTTCAGCGGCGGTACCGGCGATACGGTGATGTGGTATTTCAACACGGTGACCCCCGCGCTCGATCGTCTCGCCGTTGACGGGGTCGCGGGATTCCTCGGAACGATCGGTGATCTCGCCGAAATGTGTGCGGTGCCGCGCTCGCGGGCGCTCGCGCTGGCCGCGCGCAAGCTCCTTCATCGGCGACCGCAGCCCTGGCCGCACGATTGCCTGTTCCTTGCGCCCGATGTGTGCCGCGAGCTGCCGGCGATCCCACCGCATCCGTGGTGGGCGGCGCCGCGCGGCACCCGTCGCGGCGTCAGGGCCTATGTTCGCGCGCTGATCCAAATGCAGGATCATTTCGAATATTATGATCGCTCCGAGGTCGCGCCGCTGATCACGCCTTTCTATGCACAGCCCGTCATCGAATTCTGCCTAAGCGTGCCGAGCTGGCTATGGTGCGCCGGCGGCCGCAATCGGGCAGTCGCGCGGCACGCCTTTGCCGATATGCTGCCGCGCGCGATCCTCGAGCGCCGCACCAAGGGTGGTTTTGACGGCTTCGCCAACGAGGTGCTGCTCGAGCGCCGCGGGGAAGCGCACACGCGGCTGCGCGAGGGGCATCTTGCGCGCGCGGGCCTGCTGGACTTGCCCGCGATCGACGCCGCGCTTCTCGGTGAACGGCCGATCGCCGAACGGTCAGCCAACCGACTGCTGCGCCTGCTTGCGATCGAGGCATGGCTAGGATGCTGGGCGAGCGGCTAGTGCGCGCCATCGCGCGTAATGCGCCGCTTTGGCGGGATCGGGATCGACTTCGCCGCGGAGCCAGAAGTCGAACCAGTCGACTACGCGATCATATATCGCGAGGCGATGCGCCGGTTGCCATTTGAGATGATATTCGTCGGGGAACACGAACATCTCGACGGGGTTCCCGGCGTCTCGCAGGCTGCCTACCGTTTCCAGCGCGGCGCGGAATTCGCGATCAGCCGCCTGAATCAGCAGCGGCGTGTGCACGCGTCCTGCATTGCGCGCGAGCGAGAAAGGCCGCCAGAAAACATCCGCAGCGGGGCCGGGGAGGGGGTAGCCGAACTTTCGGATGTCGTCCTGGAAGGCGAGCCCGGCGCCGTAGGTCACGGAGCCGGGATCCTCGCAGCAACTGCTGATCACGGCTGTGCGGAAACGATCGCTGTTGAGCAGCGCCCATTGCACGGTCGAGGCGCCATCGCTGAGACCGGTGATGCCGATCCGCGTGGGGTCGATCACGCCGCGCGCGATGGCGGCATCGATTGCTGAATCGAGCGCGGTGAAGGCGCGTCGACGATCGGCCCAGTCCTTGACGTTGAGTCGCTGGAAGGCCTGGAAGTCCCGCGTGTCCGACCCGAAGGCGAACGACTGCGGTCGCTGGTAGCTCAGCACCGCAAATCCGCGCTGGGCAAAGAGGAAGATCGGATATTCGTCGCCGGTGCCGCCGCGTAGGAATCCGCGGCTGTTGTACTGGATAATGACGAGCGGGTGATGCTCGCCGGGGCGGTGGTCGGGTGGGAGCACGAGATCGGCAAAACTCATGGCGCCATCGCTCGCGCGCGCAGGAAGCCGGGTGACGGCCCCGAGCCGAAACGCGGCGAATTCAGGGTTCGGATCGTAGATCGGCACAATACGGCGCGCTTTGGGCAGGACGCTCACGAGTTCGCGAGGGCGCTGCGCTGCTTCCCTCGCGCACAGCAACCCGGCGACGCCCCGCTGACAGCCGGTTAGGTCGTCGGCGGTTTCATAAAGCGATACTGGCGCGCTCCCCGGCCGCCAGCGGAAAAACTCGAGGTGACCCGCTTTCTCACCGACCCAGTCGCGCAGGAACAGAAGGTCGCCGGTATCGGTCCACCAGATACCGACCACCCGCTCGGCACAGGCCGGCGCGTCGCATGGGTAAAGCCGGTCGTTGACCCTTGCGGTGAGGGCACCGGGACTGGTGTATCGACCGGCATAACGCGGCGCGACCCACGCGCTCGCGCCTTCCCGTCGCGCCCGGAGTGTCGCATTTGCGGGAATCCCGATTGCTGCGGCGGGTGCCAACAGCGCGCGGTCGGCATCGCTCGTCGGGTGAGCTGAGCCGTCGAGATCGACGACGCGATAATCGAATGGAACCGAGGCCGGAGGCAGCGGCCTAGCATCTGCCATCGGCCAGAAGCGGTGGTCGTAGATAAAGCCTGAGCGACTCTCGACGTCGATGTCGGCCTGTGCGTCCCCGATTCCGCGCCGAACAGAATAGATCAGCCGGGTACCGTTGGATGTCCATGCGAAGCGGCGCACGTCGCTCGTCTCGTTGGTGAGGGAACGGGCAGGAGCCTTGCCGTCGGCGTCGACCAGCCACAGCCGGGTACGGCCCTGATCGCGACGCAGAAAGGCGATCCTCCTTCCGTCGGGTGACCAGACTGGTGCCGGCGGATCGATCGCGCCGGTGCGTTGGTCGGCGAGACCGTGCAGATCGAAGGCCGCAAAGATCGGGTCACCGCCGCTATCGAGGATGCCGGCCGCGCCCGTTTCGGCGGTCACGACCACGAGACCGATGCAATAGCTGTTGGTTGCCGGGTCGGCGCGGCGCAGGATCAGCGCGACCCGGCGCCGATCGGGCGATACCGCAAAGCTGCGGTCGCCGCCCGGAATGTCATAGGGCGGCCCGAAGTCGCGCAGCCCGATCAGATCCTGCGGGGTCAGCGCGCGATTTCCTGGTGGCAGGCGCGCGACCGACGGCGTGAGCCGGTCGCGGCAGGTCTCGGCAGCGGCAGGCGCTGCGGCGAGCAGCGTAGTGGCGAACAGGAGGGGCCTTACCACCGCTTGGTGACCTCGATCGAGAAGATCTGGCCCAAGGGATTCGCATTTTCGACATCGTAGCCGATCGTGTTCGTGCCCACCGCGTAGCGGACTGGCGGCGGTGCCTGATTGAACAGGTTGGTCGCATTCAGGCCAATGGAAAGGCCGGATAGCGGACCATCGGTGCGGCGCGACCGCCAGGACAGCTGGAAATCGACCGTCGTCCAGGAGGCGACCGGCTGCGACGGCGTTACCGTGTTGTTGCGATAGCCGTCGATATAATTGACGAACAGCGCCGCCCCGAGCGGCGCACCGCCATAGCTCATGCGGCCACGTAGGCGCAGATCGGGGGGATTGCCGATCGTGCCGACGAGATTGATCGTTGGCGCCGTGGCGGTCAGTTGCTGGCGAAACGACAGCAACCAGCTCCCGCTCATGCCGATCTCGCCGTGGTGGCCGTTGACGTCGAAACGATACCCAAGATCGAAATCGATCCCGCGCTGGGTCTGGCGCGCGAGATTCTGGGTGCGGGCGTCAACGATCGCAGTGACCTGGCCGGCGGTGACGGCCGACAGTAACTGGAAATAGGGGCTGGCGAAATAGCCGGCGACCACCGCCGGGTCGGGTTTGTCGGTGATGATCGGCGCGTAGATCGCCCGGTCGGTGAAGAAGGTGAGCAGCGCCGAGGCGGGGCTGGCGATGCGATCGCGATAGTCGATCCCGAACCAGGTGAGCCGGGCGAATGGCCCCGGTGTGTCGGTCATGTTGACGTCGAATCCAAGCGTCCAGCTTGTCGCCTTCTCGGGGCCGAGGTTGGGATCGTTGCCGCGGATGATCAGCGCCCTGGTGACGCCGCCCGGTGCCGTCGGATCGGGCACCGGATAGGCGAAATAGAGGATCGCATTGGGATCTTGGCGCAGATCCTGAAAATTGGGGGCGCGGAACGAGGTTCCCCAGCTGCCGCGCAGCACGACGCGCCGGAACGGCTCCCACGATAGCCCGACCTTCGGATTGAAGGTGTTGCCAAAGTCGCTGTAATGCTCACCGCGCGCCGCGATCGAAAGGTCGAGCCGACCAACCCCCAGTCCTTCATCGGCCGCACCCGACAGGGGGGCGGCGAGTTCGACATAGCCTGCGGTGACGTTTCGTCGGCCGGTCCAGTTGGTCGACAGCACCGTAGGCGTCAGCGTTGCGGTGTCGAGCACGCCCTTGTCGAACACATACAGTTCGTCGCGATGCTCGACGCCGGTCGCGAGGCGGAGATCGCCCGCCGGCAGCGCCAGCAACGGCCCTTCGGCCCGAAGCTGGCCGCCCCACAGGCGATAATGCCCACCCGCCCGGATGCTGCCGCGGATTGTCGCAAGCGTCGCGGGATTGTTGGCGCTCCCGTTACCGAAAACGTTGAGCGCGGTTGCGGGATTGGTGTCGGCAAGCGCCGCTGTCATCCGGGCGCTGTTGACGAGATTGTAGCTGGTCGTGCTGTCGCGCTCGGTGCCAAAGGTGCCGTGCGCATCGATCTGCCAGCGGCCGATGCTGAGCTTGCCGCCCCCCGACAGGCCGATAGCCCGCGCTTCGCCGCGCATGCGTTCGGGGCCGAGGTCGTTGAGGAAGCTGTACTGCACCTGCACCGGCTGGTGCGTTCCGATCGGATCGACATAGAAGGGATTGGTGACCGGCACGACGACCGTCTTGGAATTGTACAATGCCGGTTTGGCGACATCGAATTGGCGATCGCCGAACAACGCTTGTCCATAAAGTTCGACATTGCCGATCGTCTGCCGCGCGGTGGCCAGCACGGCATGGCGCCGCTGCATTGGCAGCGCGTCGGCGTCGAGATAGCGGTCCTGCACATTGCGCTGACCGGGAAGCAGGGCGGAAACCGCGAGCGCGCGGCCGTCCTGCCCGGCGGGAATCCCGAAGAACTGGCCGCCGCCGACGATCGTGCCGGGCACCGCGGCGCCCGAGCGGAAATCGCCGAGCCCGTAACGGCGCAAATCCTCGCTGACATAGGGGCGATCGGCGGCGGCGAGCGCGCCGCGCTGATAGAATTCATAGCCGATCAGGAAATTGCCGGTCGACCAACGGTGACCGGCGAGCGCGCTTGCCTGCCGCTCGGTGAAGCCATCGGCGAGCCCAATCCGTCCGCTGGTCTCGAGCCCTTCTACATCGCTGCGCGGAACGATGTTGACCACGCCGGCAACGGCGTCCGAGCCGTACAACGCCGAGGCACCGTCGGGCAGTACTTCGATCCGGCCGATCGCGCTCAATGGGATCAGCGAAAGATCGGTAAATACGCCGGCGAGGCCCGCCATCGGGGGGCGCTCGCCATTGAGCAGCACCAGGGTCGAGGACGCGCCGAGTCCGCGCAGGTTGATGCCGGATCCATAGGCCGAGTTGAAGTCGGCATTGCCGCGTGCCGTCGCTGCGGTGGTCTCGTTCGGGCCGCCCCCGAAATTCTGCGGCAAGGCCTGGAGGAGCTGCTGGGTGGTGGCATAGCCAGTCTGCTCGATTGCGGTACGGTCGATCGCCGTCACCGCCGCGCCCGCCGGTGCCCGCCCGCGAATGCGGGAACCGGTCACGACAACATCGGACGATGATTCCGCCGCGTGCGTCCGCTCATCCCGCGGCGGCTCTGATCGCCCCCGGATGACAATCGTGTTGTCGGATATGGTAGCGGTGAGACCCGTGCGATCGAGTACCTGCTCCAGCGCTTCCTCGAGACTGAGATGTCCGGTTACGGCGGTGGATCGCTTGCCCTGGATGAGATCGCCGTCGGCGACGAGTTGCAGCCCGGCCTGTCGCGCCAGCGCACTCAGCGCCTGCCCGAGATCCTGCGCGGCGATATGGTAGTCATTCGCCGCGATACTCTGGGCTGCAGCGACGCCCGATAGACAGAAAGCGCTGATTGCCGCGCCCACCAACGCTGCGCGCCGCACGTGCGCACCCACTCTTACCATCTCGTCCTCCCCGATTGTCGGCCCGCGTGGTGCGGGCCTTCATCCGGGAAAGACGGGAATGGACGAGAACCGGACGAACTATTTTTCGGACGCAGCGCCTTTCGTCCGGAGCACGATGCTGCCGCGACGATCGATCGCGTCGAGGTTCAGGCTCGAGGCGAGCATGCGCACGAACCCGACGACATCATGAAGATCGCAATCTCCATAGACGCGCAATGCGCCTAGCGATGGGTCCGCCAGCGTGATGGCGACCGGACTGTGCGGGTTCAGCCTGGCGACGACCGCGTCGAGATGCTCATACTCGAAGTGGATATTATTGTCCTTCGCTGTTGCCCGCCGATCTTCGGAGGCCGGCGTGCTGGCCGCAGGATAGACCACATGCTGGCCGGCCGTCAGCTTGCGCGCCGGATTCGTCCCCTTGCCGTTCATCGCCGGGGACGCGACCGTGACGGATCCCTCAGTGAGATCCACGCGAATTGTCTGATCCGGTTGCAACCGGACGCTGAAAACCGTGCCGGTGGCGGTCGTCACGCCTCCGGCGGCCCAAACGACAAAAGGCCGTCGCGTATCGTGCGCGACCCTGAAGCTTGCCGCTCCCTTTTTCAAATCGATCCTGCGCAGATCAGGGACGAGTGCCGCGACGAGATCCGTGTCGGCCTCCAGCGTAATCGCCGAACCATCAGCGAGTTTTATCGATCGTCGCTGGTCAGGGAGTGTGCTGAATTCCTGTCCGGTGACCTGCCGCGAGGAATATTGATCGGGTACAAGCGGGTTCCGCGTCACGTGCCATCCGATCAGGCCGAGAAGAATGCAGGCGGCTGCGAGCGCACCAACTATCCCGCTCCAATGCCACGAACCGGCGGTTTCATCGGCCAGCGGCTGCTCAAGCCCGGAACCCCAGCCATGAGCTTGGAGTCTGCGTAGGGCTTCATTATACATACGGCGTCGTCGAACACCGCCCGCAAGCCAGCGTTCGCGCTCGGCACGATAACGATCGGCGCGATGGTTATCGGCGTCATCGATCATCTCGGTCAGAAAATACCCGATACGCCGGCCAATGAGCCAGCGGCCAAGCCATGGCAGCCAGTCCAGCATCAAAGCGTGCTCCTGACACGGCTGATAAGATGGAGCGCCTTGCGCATATGAGCCTTGACCACCCCCTCAGATAGCGAAAGCCGTTCCTGGATTTCGCGATAGGTCAACCCTTCTACACGACTAAGCAAAAATACCTGTCGTGTCACCGGTTTGAGTTTCCTCAGCGCGTGGTGGACATGATCCAGTTCCTGACGTCCGACCAGTTCCCGGTGAGGGTCGATCATGCTGGCTGGTAGGGATTCTTCGTCAAGCGGGTCGATGGATCCCTGTATACGGGTCGCGACCTTCGCTGCGCGATCCTTGAGTAGATTGGCCACGATCAGGCGCAGATAGGCCTGCGGCGTCTCGATCTTGCGGTCTGGTCTAATGCGGACAAGGCGGAAGAAGGCGTCGTGGGCCACGTCTGCGGCCTCTTCGGGATGGCCGAGCTTGCGACGAAGATATCGGGTAATCCGGGGGAGTTCAGCCTGATAAAGTGCTGTGATTTCCGCTTTCGGATCGCTCGGTTGCTCGGCGTCCCCGCCGATATCAATGGACCGTTCCAGCATGGCTGTCTCCCGCATGGTGGAGAGGACGCGCGCATCGGCTTCGATCATGCGCTGCATGGCGATGTGAACGATGGTGGTCGCCACGAACGCGGACGGCCCGACTATGTCGGTGTCCGTTCGAGGTCCGTCGTTCGTTCGTGTGGCTTTGGTCCATGCGTCGCGCCTATGTCCTCTCGGGGCGACGGCCAAAGCCGGATGTTGGAAACCCTGGCAATGCACAGAGCGCATGCGCCTTTACCGTTGCCGGCTGGACATACGCGCATGCCACCCGGCCGTGAATCCGACCGAGTTGCATTGCGAGGGGTTTCCACGCCCCACTCCCGGATTTTTCGAGAGCGGGGATACAGTCGCGTCATTCGCGCGATAAGGCAAGCTTATTAGCTCTGTCGGATCAGGCGCGGCGGCGGATATTAGTGATTAGATTTCAGTCCGCTTGCCGGAACAAGCGCCAGTCGAAGTTCCGGGTCGGTGGCGCTAGCCGCTCCTGACGCGCCTGCGCAGGAGCGGTTATGCGAACGCAAAACCAGTCTTTGATCACGGGACCGTTGGCGCCTCCCGCCCGACCATCGCCATTTGTGCCGGCGCGTAGCGGTCGCCTTCTGCCTGAATCCCGGATGCGGCGTTAGTGATTTTCCCGAGGTCAGCTTCGCTCAGCACGATTTCCGCCGCACCTAGATTTTCGTCCAGCCGATGTAGCTTCGTTGTTCCCGGAATCGGCACAACGTAGGGGCGTTGGGCGAGCAGCCAGGCGAGCGCGATCTGCGCGGGCGTAGCACCTTTGTCGTCAGCCACATCCTTCAGCAGTTCGACAAAGGCTTGGTTCTTCGCCATTGCCTCAGGCGAGAAGCGAGGCGAGGTCGCACGGAAGTCGCCGTTGTCGACCTTGGTTAAGGCGCCGGTCAGGAAGCCCTTGCCGAGCGGCGAGTACGGCACGAAGCCGATGCCCAGCTCGTCGCACGCAGCCATGATGCCGTTGGTTTCGGGCTCCCGCCACCACAGCGAATATTCGTTCTGGATCGCCGTCACCGGCTGTACGTCGTGCGCACGGCGCAACGTCTGGACGCCGGGCTCCGACATGCCGAAGTGCGTAACCTTGCCCTCGGCGATCAAGTCTTTGACAGTCCCGGCGACGTCCTCGATCGGCACATTCGGATCGACACGGTGCTGATAGAGCAGGTCGATCGTTTCGACGCCGAGCCGCTTCAGCGACCCCTCGACCGCCTGCCGAATGCGTTCGGGCCGACTGCTGACGCCACGATTCTCGCTCGTTGCGAAGTCGATATCGAACCCGAACTTGGTGGCGATCACCACCTGGTCGCGGACAGGCCGGAGCGCCTCCCCGACTACCTCCTCGTTCTCGAACGGTCCGTAGACCTCTGCGGTGTCGAAGAAGGTCACGCCGCGCTCAACGGCCGCCCGGATCAGCGCGACGCCGGCTGCCTTGTCCAGCTTGTTGGTATAGCCGAAGCTGATGCCCATGCAGCCGAGGCCGAGGGCTGAGACGTGAAGGCCGCTACGGCCGAGTTCGCGATTGTGCATGTGATATCTCCATCGATTTGCGAAAGTCAGGCGGACGGCGTTGCCGCGGCGTCGGCTTGCGCGAACATCTGTCGCACGATGCCGACCGCGGTGCCGGCCGTCGGCCAGCCGGCATAGAAAGCGAGGTGGGTTATCATCTCGACGATCTCGTCGCGGGTAACTCCGTTCTCAAGCGCTTTGCCGAGGTGGAACGGTAGTTCGTTGACGCGGTAGAGCGAGATCAGGCTGGCGACCGTGATCATGCTGCGATCCCGCGGTGACAGGCCCGGACGCTGCCAGATATCGTCGAACAAGACGGTGTCGGTAATCTCGGTGAGTTTGGACGCGACGTCACCCCATGGTGCGCGCATCGGTTTGGTTGGGTCAGGCATGTCTGCTCCTTGTCGGCACCATCTAGGATTGCGCGACCGGCACGATTAGGCTGCACAATCGGGAAACGGTATTGAATGCGATTCAACAATGGCGCGACATGACCTCAACGATCTGCTTGCGTTCCGGGCCGTCGCGACCGAGCGCAGCTTCACGCGCGCAGCGGCGCAGCTCCGCGTCTCGACCTCGGCGGTAAGCCATGCGTTGCGCGGCCTGGAGGAGCGGATCGGTATCCGTTTGCTCAACCGCACCACCCGAAGCGTGGTGCCGACCGAAGCGGGCGAGCGCCTGCTCTTGACGGTGTCTCAATTGTTCGACGGCGTCGAGGCTGAGCTGGCGCGCCTGGGAGAGTTAAGAAACAGACCGTCCGGCAACATTCGCATCACCACAAGCGCGCATGCGGCCAAGACCATATTGGAGCCAGCGCTTCTGCCGCTGCTCGCGATCCATCCCGAACTGAAGGTCGAGCTGAGCGCAGACGCCGGGTTCGTCGACATCGTTGCCGAGCGGTTTGACGCCGGCGTGCGCCTCGGCGAGACGGTGGCACAAGACATGATCGCCATTCCGATCGGTCCGGAGATGCGCATGGCGGCTGCGGCGTCACCCGCTTATCTCGAACGCCGATCGCCACCGACGACACCGCACGATCTGCGCGACCATAATTGCATCAACCTGCGGTTTCCCACCTATGGCGGACTCTACGCGTGGGAGTTCGAAAGGGACGGCCGCGCGCTCAACGTCCGGGTCGACGGCCAGTTAACCGTGAATGACACCACGCTTGCCCTGCAGGCAGCGATGGACGGGATCGGTATCGCGTACATAACCGAAGATCAGGTGCTCCCATTGATCTCAGAGGGACGCCTGACACGCGTGCTCGCGGAATGGTGCCCGCCGTTCCCCGGCTACCACCTTTATTATCCGAGCCGCAGGCAACATTCGTTGGGCTTCGCTGCCGTGGTTGAGGCGCTACGTTACCGCCCCGGAATATGATGGACCGTCGGCTCGGTTCTTGAGGGTCGACTAGCTGCCGTTCGGCTAGGCGCCCCATTCCAGTCGTTCGGACGGCCGATGCCGTTTCCCGAAACCCGTCGGGCTGCTTTCAGCCGGATGGCGCGGGTCATGAGTCCGGACATGCCGTGGACTGGGGGAAAGCGGTTCGACTTCGGCGAGGGGCTTGAAAAACCAGCCGGTTGCGCAGAGCCTCTTACCCATGCGACCTTTCGTGCTTTTGGTTCTGCCGCTGACATTGGTGGCTTGCTCGTCAGGTTCAGACGAAAGCCAGCAAGCAATCGCGGCCCGCGGTGCGTTAGAAGCGAGAGAGAGCCCGCTGCAATCAAATTGGCCCGGCAGGCAAAAATCGGCCTCGCCAACATCGCCTTCAACTTCGAACGCTTCCTCTATTGGGAACAGAAGGTGGCGATGACCTGAACCGGACGGTGCGGCACCGTGCCCCGAACCCGTCACCGCTCCGAAAACCGAGCCGCTCAATCGAAAATCATCGCTGGACCCGCACGATCCCGCCGCTTGCCCGAGACCGTCGCGCCCGAAAGCGGTAAATCAAGGTGTCCGGATGATCCGCCGGCACCCGGCGCTCCAGATCGACGTAGGAGCACAAAGCTCCCGATCCCGCGTCACTGCCTCGCATCCACTCGCCCTCATCGTCCCATCAACGATGAATCAGCCAGAACCCCGATAGACAAGGCCTTTTCAGCGGCCTGCTAAATCGGCGTTGCATTTCGAGCAGGTGCCACGCCTCGCGCTAAGGCTCGATCCACCCCGCTTCATACTTCCCCATTTCGAGATGGTCGTAACTGGACGACCGCTTAACGCGACCGAAACCCCGCGCTGCTAGATCGCATCCGACGCGAGCGACAGGACGGACGATGAATAATTCAACCAGAGGCGGCGTAGGGCTAACCCGGCTAAAATTTGGCATATATTCCGGATTGGCGATAATCGCGGTTGCCCTTCTGGCGCAGATGGGGGGGGGTGAATTCCCGTGATACCCATCCCGGTCTGAGGGTAGCGGCACCGGCCTATGTCTGGTCGCGCGAATGTCCCGGAAACGATTATACCCATAGCCATCTTCCACCGGGATGCGCTCGCGAGCAGTATCGCCTTACGGCGAAGAGACACGAGTATGGACTTGGTTATCAAGGGCGAGGGAACGACTGGTATCGGGTCGGTGACGATGCGTTCTTACTGGGCTGTATAAAGGAAATCTGTTTAAACAAAGGCTATGTCCGTAATCGCTTCACCAGATGATTAGCGAACGGCGCCCGCTCTAGCAGGCCGCTGAAAAAGGCGATGACTTCTCGATGAAGGTGGCTTCCTCGCGCAGGTCGGCCCATGCGGTCGATTGGCCGATCCGCTCCCTGCCGATGCGTGAAGCGGCCATAACCATTATCCCGCCGCCAATAGTTTTGGCAGGCGGACGAGGTTGTAGGCGGCAACGGTCAGGGCGAAGGCGAAGCGGACCCGCGCCAGCCCGCGGAAGCGCGTCTTGCCCTGTCCGGCCGCGGACTTGGCCCAGCCGAACACCTCCTCGATCCGTTTGCGGATGCGCTGGCTGGCAGCATAGCCAGCGTGCCGCGTCGTTCGGCCATCGATCACGGAACGTCGGCCGCTGGTGTTTTGCGCGACATGTGGCGTGACGCAGCGATCGCGCAGGTAGGCGACGAAGGCACGCGTGTCATAGGCGCGGTCCGCAGCCAGCGTGACGCGCCGGCCCTCGGGCCGGGCGATGTCATCGACCATCGCCAACGTGGTCAGCCGCTCGGCAAAACCCGCCGCCCGCGTGGTCTCGGTATCGAGCACCAGCCCGTGGCGGTTCTCCATCAGCACATGCGCCATGTAACACAATCGCGCGCCCGTGCCGGCGCTCTTGCGGTGCAGGCGCGCATCCGGGTCGTTGGTCGACGCGTGCGTATCGTTGCTGCGCTTGTGGCCGCGGAAATCGACCTCGGCATTACGACCGCCGGGGCCGTCGCCGGGCGGGCGTCATCCCTGGGGCGGAAACTCTTCATGCTGCAGCATGCGTCGATGAGTGTGCCGTCGACTGAAAAGTGGTCGCTCGACAGCAGGCGCTTCACCCGCGACAACGCCAGGATCGACGACAAGAAGCGCACCGCGACCTCGCCGTCCAGGAGCCGCTCGCGGTTCTTCGAGAAGGTCGAGGCGTCCCATACGCGATCATCGATGAGAGCTTCATGAAAACGCTGAAGGTAGAGGCCGTATACCTTAACGAAGGGCAACTCACCGCGATCGTCGGTCTCAAACCTGCCCGTCGCGTAACGGCCCAGGTCCAGGCGATCAGTGGCCAGATTTTGATCGACAGCGCCTACCTTTACGAAGGGCAGCTTACCGCTATCGCCTGCCCGGAACCTGCCTGTCGCTTGACGGCCCAGGTTTGCTCATTCCCGGGCAGAATGTTCGAGCATCCGCGCCTGCCACAAGCCGTCGTTTGCCGGCGGCCCCAGGGAACGACGGTTTGCCCGGCCCATCAATGCTGTTCCTCAACTCCACAGATAAAGGGGTCTTCAACAGCACTGCGCCGGCCTTGGAATTCAAAGATTGGCGTGATGGGGGTTCTTCACCAGCGGGAATGAGACCCTGACCCAGCGAGGGCTGGTCGCGCGTTTCGCATAGCCTTGGTTGTTGGCAAGCTGCATGATCTCACTGGCGAGCACCGTATCCTCGACCGCCCGCCGCGGCTGCGTCGACATGGAACGCGACGTGAAGCGCCCCTGCGTGCGCGATCGGCTGACCTCGTCGCGTTCGATTTCGTGCTCCCCGATCAGTTCGGCGGCGAGACGGGCGGTGCCGCCGCCGTCGCTGGCGCCGCAGCGGAGCAGCAACAGGTTCCCGCAATTCTCGATGATGGTGTTGGCGGCTTCGCCGTAAACCGCCTTGACCTGAGCGAACGACTGGAACCCGATTGCGACGCAGCCGCCGAACTTTCTGAGCCGGGCCTGGGCGTCCTTCAATCCCTCGATCCGGCCGAGCGAGTCCAGCTCGTCGACATGAAACCAGATGCGCCGATGACGATCAGGGGCGAGCGACAATGTTTCGGTAATGGCGATATTGATCCAGCAGGAGATTAGCCCACGCAGTGCCGCGACCTGATTGCCGGTATAGGGCATCCAGAGTGAGCCCGACCCCGATCGCACCCATCGCCGGATCGAGAACGGCTCGCCCTCGAGACTGGCGATGAACCGGAGATTCCCGACCGCCGGAGCCAGCGTACCGAGGATGCTGGCGAGCATCCTTTCGCCGCCCGGCTCAAAATACCGCGCGGCGGCCGTCCCCTGGCACAATAGTTTCAGTTCGGCGATCGAGCCGGAGGCGAGCATATTGATCAGGTCGCTGGTCGTGCCGAGCCCCATCCGCCCAAAATTCTCCAGCGCCGCCGCGAGTAGCTGCTGGGCATAGGTGATCCACTGGTCATGCTCGCCGATGCCGAGATGCGGCAGCAGCGACTGGGCGAGGAAGGCGTGATCCCCGGGGCGCTCGATCTCGGCGAGCAGATCCCATCGCGCGCAGCGCGTGTGGAACGGATTGAGGATCACGTCTCCGGGCGCGAGGAAGACGTCCATCGACGCACCCTCGGGATCGGCGACGATATGACGATCGCCACGACGAAGCGCGTCGCCCATCAGGGCGCGCAGCGCGGTCGACTTGCCCGAGCCGGTTGCCCCGATCGCGGCGACATGCATGGTTTCGTCTTCGCGGGAAAGCGGCACGCCCGCGAGCGCCACCCCGCCGGTGAGCCGCGCGCGCAGCCGTCCGCCACGCCTGCCGGTGAACCCGCCCATGCGCGTGCCCCGGAGATGCGTAACCTTGCGGGGCATGGCGGCGAGCCGTGCGGCGACGGCACCGCCCAGGAATGCGAACGCCGCCGGCATCATCACCGCGAGCGGCCAACTGTCGGTCCGGAAGCTGGTGTAGAGCCAGTAGCCCAGCACGATGCCACCCAGCCACCCGAGCGGCGCGTAGAGGAGGGGCCAGAACGTGCGCCGATCCACGCTTTGGACGATGGCGACCGCGACATTGCCGGGCAGCATCGCCAGCGCAAACCACAGGTGATAGCCGTGGAGCGCGAGCCACGCCCAACGCTGTTCGAGCCAGGGTTCAAGCGCGTGTCGATGCGCCCAATGCTCCCATGCGAGATCGACGAACCCAAATCGGCTGTCGGCCGGAACCTGCATCCGGACCAGCGGCCAGCACAGGCCGATCGCCGCGAGCGCCGAGAGAAATGCGATCTGCTGGACGATTGGCTCGGAGCCGCGTCCACCGCCGGGCGCCATCACCGCTCCGCTCCATAATCCTGCTCGCGCGACGCGGCAGGTGCCTTCTTCGCCATGGCCAGCGCTTCGCGCATCGATTCCGGCGTGTGGCGCGGCGCATTGTGCCGCGCCGCCATCATCGCGCGCAGCGCCTTCGCCTGCTCGCTGTTCGCCGGATCGGCACTGCGGTTGCCGGCAGCGTTCGTTCCCTGCGCGCCTGATGCCGGGCCACGATCGTCGCCAGCATCCCGGCCAGCATCCGGCGCGGGCGTGCGCTCGTCGCCCGACCGGCCGAGCACTCGCGAAACCAGTGCGGCAAACCCGCGCGGCTGCATATGCGGCGCGGTCGTTCCACTGTCGCTCTGCGTACGCGAGCCGGTCGCACCTTGCTGCCGCGCCGACGACGCAATCCGCCGATCATAGTCGAGCGCCATGTCCTTGGGCCGCTCGCGCGCCAGCGTGCGGCGCAGCGTCGCCTCATCGGCGAAGTCATCACGGCCATAGTGCAGCGCGGTGGCGTGGCGATGGCGGCTGAGCGCGACATAGGCGGAGTGCGCATCGAGCCCCGGTGTCGCCAGCACATGCGTTTGATCGACGGTCATGCCCTGCGCCTTGTGAACGGTGGCGGCATAGCCATGATCGACATGCGCGTAATTGCTGAGCTCGACGCCGATCCGGCGGCCGTCATCGAGCCTCACGGCCAATCTGTCGGAGGCCGCTTTCTCGACGGTGCCGAGCGTGCCATTCTTTACCCCGAGGTCGCGCTCGTTCCTCAAAAACATGATGCGGTCATGCTCGGCGAAGTCGCGCACGCCACGCTCGGTATGGATCGCGATATCGACGCCGAGTTCGCCCTGGTCGTGGAGCCGTTCGCGCGCGGCACGATTGAGCATCTGAACCTCCCGGTTGGTATGGGTGAGAATGATCCGCGAGGCTGTCGGCGCGTCGCGCCGCTCGGCATCCCAGCGATCGATCAGCGCCGCGCGCGCCGCATCGCGTGTGGTAGCGGTATGGATCATGCCGTGATCGGCATAGGTGGCCAGCGCCTCGCCGGTCCGCTGGCAAGCGAAGGCCCGTGTCGCCTCGCGCATCCATTCCGCCGACTGCCGGCGCACCTCGCCGATTTCGGCGGCGCCGTGCCGTTCGGCGAGCAGGCGAAACGCGGCGCCGGCCTCGATCGCCTGCAATTGCTGGACGTCGCCTACCATCACCACCTTGGTGCCGGCTCCGGCGGCCTCGGCCAACACACGCTGAAGCTGGCGGGTGCCGACCATGCCGGCCTCGTCGATCACCAGTACGTCGCGGGAGCCAAGCCGGTCATGGTCCTTCGCCCACGCATGCTCGAGGCTGGCGATGGTACGCGACACGATGCCGGAACCACCCTGGAGATTTTCCGCCGCGATTCCCGACAGCGCCGCGCCGCGCACGGTATAGCCGGCCGCCTCCCACGCCTCGCGCGCCAGCCCAAGCATCGCGGATTTGCCCGCGCCGGCGTAACCGACCACCAGCGCGAGGCCGGGTGTGCGCAGCACATGATCGAGGGCGGCGCGCTGGTCCGTGCTGAGCCGCAACCCACGTGCCCCCGCATTGCCGACGGCATGTTCGTTATCGCCGCGCGCGACGGCATGACGGCGCGATGCGGCGAGCCGCTCCGCATCACGCACAAGCGCTTCTTCGGCGCGCATCATGTTGGCCGTGGTGAAGCGTTCGGCGCCGTGCCCGTCGCGGCCGAGCGCGAGAACGGATTGGTGATGACGCATGCTGGCCAGCACGCGATCGAACTGGTCCTGACCATCCGAATGACGATGCGCGAACATCGCGAGATCACGCACCGTAAAGGTCGCCTGGCTGTGGGTCAGCGCGTCCAGGCCGATGCGCGGATCGGTGATGATCAGGTTCCCGTTCTCGCGCGCAATGGCACGATGATCCCCTGCGCGTTCCGCATCCTCGCCGTTCGCCTCGCGGCGTGCGCCGGCCGCGCCGATCTTGTGTTGCGGTTCAAGCTCGATGCCCTGCGCCTCATAGGAGCGATGGTCGATGCGCGCCTCGATGCCGAGTTCGGCGCAGCGCGCGTTGACATGCCCGGCCCATGCCGCGCGCCAGTGCTGCAGCAGCGCCGTCGCATTCCATTCACGCTCCTTGGCGCCGAACCCTTCGGGGCCGACCGCGCGCAGGCTAAGCATGACATGCGCGTGCGGCTTGGCTTCGCCGTTCGCGCCGATATCCCAATGCACATTGAGATCGGCGACCATGCCGCGTTCGACGAACTCGCGGGAGACAAACTCGCGGGCAAGCGCGATGCCCTGTTCCTGTGTCATTTCTCTGGGAATGGCGAACTCCACCTCGCGGGCGAGCTGCGCGTCCTTGCGCTTTTCGGCCGCCTCGACCTCGTTCCATAGCGTTTCGCGGTCGAGCATCCGCTCGGGGGCGCCCTCGGGGAGCAGGATCTCGGAATGGACGACGCCCGACTTGTTGGTGAAGTCATGATCACGCCCGAGCCGTTCGTCAGGGATTCGCGAGGCCGAGCGATAGGCTGCCGCTGCGACGGCGCTCCGGCCTGCGCCGCGCGAGATGATCTTTGTCGAGAAGTGGTAGATCGCCATGACGGCAATCCATTTACGCCACACAGCGCGACGTCGGTACGACGTATAAGCGCGCACTTCTACCCGCTGCTACGATGGCGGGTATGCGCCCGTTGAACCGGGCAACGGACGGGCCAGATCGCCGGCATCGACGACAGACAAGGAGATGTCGACATGCGCAAGGTCAGGGATTTCGACGCCGAGCTGAAGGCGCTCAATGAGCGCGCACGGCTGTTGCAGCAACGCAAGGTTCAGCAATTCGGCGAGCTGGTCGAGGCGACCGGGGCCGACGCGCTCGACGCCGATGTACTGGCCGGCGCGCTGCTGGCGGCGGTCGCCGAGCAGGACATAGCGACGATCGCCGCATGGGGTCGAAAGGGCGCGCAATTTTTTCGCGACACGCGCCGGAAATCCTCGCGCCGCGCTCGCGGCGGCGGCGAGGGCGACACGACAGCTGCGCCAGGCGCGGAACCGGCTTGATGCGGCACGGGCGCGGACGGAAACGCGGAACCGGGCGGTGACGCGGCGCGAACGAACGCGCAGCCTGATCGAGCTGGGCTGGCTCGTGCAGAAAGCCGGGCTCGCCCGACTTGCCGACGATGATCGCACAATGCTGTACGGCGCATTTCTCGATCTGGCGGCGCGTATGCGGGACGAAGGTGGCGCGCCGCTATGCGAGGTGTTCCGACAGTGTGGCGCGCACGCGTTGGCGACCGAAGCGGAGGATACAGAGGCGGTCGGATTTTCAGCGACGCTCACTAAGGTCTGACCGTTCCGATGCCTGGTCCCCGCCGTCGTTTCCGCATCATTCCCGTTCGTCGGCACGCGACCAAACTACGCCGTTCAGCAGAAGCGCCGCCGACGGCAGCTTGTGCCAAGATCCGCCATATGTCTCATGGACTTGATGGGCGGCAGCGGGCCCTGATTTACGTTCATTGGTCGATATGACGACGCTTCTGATAACGGACCTATGTGCGCCAAGGAGATCGCCTTGGCTGTGAAGAATGGCAAGCCGCTCTTCGGTTCACGATCCGGCCATTTTTGAGATCGCCGCTTTACTTTCAGGGGAACACTCGCCTTCATCGAGGCAGCAAAATTGACGCCCTTAGAAGAAAATTGTTCGCTACCAGCGAATATGTGTTGACACTCGGCGACGTCTTCCGCATATGAGCGTCAAGCATTCGGGACATAGGCAACATCCCACTGAACTCTGGGTGAGTAATCACCTGCGGGGTCTGCTTCGGCTGATCCTCACACTTGTCAGGAGCTTGAGGGCCCCCCGCGAGGGGACCGCCGACGGCACCGATAAGGCGCGTCCGTGTGGACCGGACGCGAAGGGTTTCGGGGGGATGCTTCTTCTCTCGTTGTACTCCTGCTGGTGGAGCTGGTCCTAATCCTGGGGCGAGCGTGTAGGAGAACTACCTATGGGAACTATTCCCTCACCGAGTGCTGAGAAGAAGCGTGCGAAGACTAGCCGACGGGGGCATCCAATTCGGGATGCTCTTCTGAAGCCGACGACTTGGAAGGCCGCGGCGGCCGCCCTGGATTTCATCCTGAAGGCGGTACGTGTGGGCGCGAAGATCTGGGACATGTTGACGTAATCCCCCCTTAACTCTCCCAACGGAGGTTGCGGAGGCACTTATGTATGACAGAGCGTTGAAGACAATCAGGCAGTATCATAGGCTGTCGCAGTCCGATCTTGCCGAACAGATCAATATCTCTCGGTCTTATTTGAATGAGATCGAGCGCAACAAGAAAGAGCCCAGCCTAGAGGTTCTCAAGAAATATGCCGAACGGTTCGAGGTTCCTTTGTCGTCCCTCATGCTGTTTGCGGAACAGGGAGCGGGCACGACCTTCGACAAGGCGCGTGTCTTTGTTGCCGACAAGGTTTTGAAGATGCTGGAATGGGTAGCGGAAGGGGAAGACGGTGAGCCAGGGGAAGCAGGCAAAGCAACCGCGCATACCGATTGACCGCTGCCACCTGTATGGCATCCGGTCGCCGCACGCGTTGGCAAAGCGGCTGGGTTGGGAGCTGAACAAGCTCGACAGTCTGGCCGCGTACGGCGGCTACCGCGTCTACAACCACAAGGACACCGGCCGTGAGATCCAGGAGCCGGGTGCCGCGCTGCAGAGCCTCCACCGGCAATTGCATCGGTATCTGGCCCGGATCGAGGTGCCGGTTTATCTTCATTCAGCCGTGAAGGGCCGTTCGTACCTGTCCAATGCGCGCGCCCATGTCGGCGATGGCAAGCTGCTGAAGATCGACATCGCGAAATTTTATCAGTCGGTCCCGCAGCACAAGGTCATGCACTTCTTTCGCGATGTGCTGTCTTGCGCACCGGACGTGGCTGGCCTGCTCGCTAACCTGATCTGCTACCGCGGCGTTCTGGCGACCGGCAGCTCGATCAGCCCGATCATTTCCTACTACGCCTACAAGTCGCTGTTCGACGGGCTTGCGGGGCTCGCTGCCCAGCATGGCCTAGTCATGACCTGCTATGTCGACGACATCACGATGTCCGGCCCCGGCGCATCGCGCGCGGTCCTCCATGAAGCGCGATCGGCGATCTTCAAGGCGGGCCTGCGTGCGCACAAGGATCGGTCGTTCACGGGCGACACCGTGAAGATCGTGACGGGCGTGGTGGTCGGGCCGGACGGCATCGCGCTTCCCTTCTCCCGCTGGCAGAAGATCAGCCATGCGGCGCGCGAGATTGCCGCGTGCTCGGACGACGCCGAGAAGCTGCGGCTTTATCCCAAGCTGGTCTCCCGCCTCTATGAGGCGGCGCAGATCGATTCCCGGTGCCGTTCGCGCGCCGAGTTCCATCACTGCCAATGGCGGGATCTCAAGCGTCGGATCGCCGCAGGTGCGCTTATAGCGGCCGCTGTCGACAAGGCAGCCTAGCGATTGACGGCGCTCTCCCAGCCGTAGGCGCGTCCTGATGCCGGCCTTTCCCCCACTCCCCGATGACATGCCCGAGCATCTCAGAGTGCTCGTGGAAGACTTGGATCGCCGCCAGCAGGCCTTCGATGTGGAATGGCCTAAGGTGATGGAATTGCGCCGCCGATATTTCGTCGAGCGGACCGAAGTTGCCAAAACGGCAATGGAAGCGGCGATCGAGCGCGCGCAACGGGCCCGTGTCGATCTCGATGCCGCGGTCGCGGCCACGTTCGAGGCCGCCGGGATCGATCCGGACGATCTTGCCGAGGAGAGAGAGCCGGTCGGCGACCCTTTCCCGAGGCTCAGTCGGGCATCGATCGTGGACGAGGCACCGGCTGCGACCGCCTATGTCGAGGACCATCTGCCCGAGGCGATCGAGCTCATCGAACGCCACGCGCCAAGCGGCTGGTTCGAACAGGAACCTGCCGACCTTTTTCGCCTTTCATCGGTGGCCGACGATCAGCCCGTCTCGATCGTGAAGGGCGTGCGACTGGAAAGCGAACGGCCGAAGGGACACCGGCTTCGTCAGACCATGATATTGGCGAAGGACTATCTCGCCAACGATCCGCGCTACGACCATTTCGGCGGCGCGCTGGCCGTAACCCAGCTCGCGCAGCTCGGGCGGCGGATCGAGGCGCTGCGGGCGGTTGGTGGCGCCGAAGAGAGGATCGACGCCCTCTATTCCGGCGCCGAGACCGATGCGATCATGTTCGAGCTTCTCGTCGCTGCTGCTTGCTCGGCGAAGGGCCGAGCCATGGTCTTCGTCGAGCCAACGAGCGTCAAATCGCCTGATCTGCGTTGCACCGACGCCTTCAACATGGTCGTCGAGTGCAAGCGCAGCGCGGCGCTCACGGTCTATGAGATCGGTGAGGAAGCGCGGATGCGTGACCTGTTTCGTCTGCTCAGGGCTGGTGCGATGACCCGCGGCCAGTTCGGCACGTACGAGGTTGCGTTCTCGGTGGAAGCCAGCGCGGTCGATATCGCGGATGTCGCCGCGACGTGCCTCCGGCAGCGGCTTGCCGCGCATCCCGAGCGGCTGCTCGCCTACCCTTGGGGCAGCGTTGCGTTTCGACCGCTGCCACGTCGCGTCGAACTCGACGAGGTGACGAAGGCGTACAGCCCGATCATGCTGAAGGAGGTTTTCGGTTGGAACCTGGAGATGCCGAGCTGGGATGGCATCATCTGTCAGATCGACGGACCGCCCGCCGCAGCCGTAGACCGGGTCCGCTCGCCGGTGGGTCTCGCCTGGCGGGTCGACGCCGAGGCCGCGATCACCAAGCGGAGCCGGGCGCCGCTGGGCCTGTTCGCGAAGGCGGTGACGCAGGTCCCTCGCGGGGAGTTCGGGCTGGTCTATGTCGCCTATCCCGAGGGCGCGCGCTCCGGTGTGGCCGACAACCGTACCCGTGCGTACATGGAGCGCATCCATCAATGGGAGCATGACGGCGCTATTCGCATTCCCGCCACCTTCCTCGTGCGCCAGTTTCCCCTGCCGACCGGTCATGGAAATCCGGACATGGTGGAGAACACAGTCCAGTTCTTGAGCGAGGAAGGCGGCGGCGACGAGTGGATCTTCCGCGAATATCCCACCGCCATCTTTACGAGCAAGGATTAGCCCGATGCTTCGGTTTTCCGATCTTGACCCGGCCCTGCTCAATCCCGGCAGCGATCAGACTGTGTTCGAGGCGACCATCAACGCGTTCGGCACGTACACGACGGAGCATTTCGTGCTGCGCCTGAGCCCCCGCACGCACGAACTGGTCGATGCCATCACCCGGCAGGAAACGGACGGCTATGACACGGCCGAACTGTATCAGGCCTATTCCACCTATCTGCATGAAACGATCCACTGGTGGCAGCACGTTGGATCGACAGCAGGCCTGATCCTGAGTCTGGCCTATCCCGCACAGGTCTATGGCAGCATGGGCTTCCTCGCGGATTTTGCGCGCGAGGTCGGCGCCGTGAAGCCGGTCAAGGCATGGACAGATCGCTCTCTGATCGACGGCACGCCGACCCTCGATCCAGGGCTCGTTGCCGGCAATGTCGCCGTCAACAACGCACTCGATATCAATTACTACAAGCAACTCGCCTTCTTTCCCAAGTCGGTGCTGGAGCATGAGCGCTTGCCCTTCTTCCTCGGTGTGGGGCACAGCTATCTGAAGGCCTATGGCGACACCGTCAGCGCCATCAACGGCTCATGTGACTTCGCTGACGGCCAGTTTCCCGATCCCGAGAGCTGGGATGCGGAAACCCGCCGGCTGCATGCCGAGCGCAGCGAAGGCTTCCCTTATGGTCCGCGGCCGCCCTACGCGGAGATCGGCCTGCGCCACATCTTTGAGGGCCAAGCCCGCTTCTGTCAGATCCAGTTTCTGGCGTCGGCCGGCGGCCCCGAACTGCTTCAGATCTATCGCGACGACGGCTGTTTCGCGCCACTCTACGGGGATGCCTTCGAGCTGTTCCTCAAGCTGACGGCCACGCAATGGCCAGAGCGCTGCGACGACCCGCTAGTCGGTCTCTTCCTTCTGATCTGCGATCTGGCGATCAACCCCACGCGCGGTTTTCCGCTGGATATCGAGCATTTCGACGACCTCATCAGCGATGTGGATGCCGGGGCCCGTTTCACGCTTCTGTGTCTGGCTGCGGCGGAGGCGCCGGAACTTGCAAAAGGCGTGCAGACCTATTCCGCCCTCGAATATGATTATATCGCGGGTCGACTGACCGACCGTTGCGGCTATGACCATCCGCGTACAGCCCTTGAGGCGGTCGTCGGTCTTCTGGGAGATGGTGGTCCGGTCGATGCGCTGATGGAGGAGCATCGCACATTTGGCTTCAAGGCCGTGAACACGCCAGTGCGCGTCATGGTCGCGCACTATATCGCCTTCTGTCGCGACAAGCTGAAGCGACCCGAATTCTTCTGCTGGCCCGGCATGTGGCTGGCCGGCGGGAAGGCGACGCCAGAGGAGGGCGCTCTCCTTGTCGATCATCTGTCCCTCTTTCAAGACCGAGTCGATACGGAGCAGATCTTTCCGCGCGCGATGCCCGGTCGCAGCGATCAAAACATCAAGATGCTCGTGCAGACCTTCTTCACTGGCATGCTCGTGTACGATCTGGCGCTCCAATGGACCCTGCGGCCGGGGCCTTTCCGCTACGACTTCAAATGGCTCACCGGGAAGAGCGACAATGCCGCCCTCATCGCGCTCGCCAAGCGCCAGTTCCGACAATATTACGGGATCGATCCTGATGCGTGCGAGCCGATCGATCCGCCGGTTATAGGGACTCCGGTATAGGCTGCGCACCACCGCGGCCGCCCGAAGTTTGCCAAGCAGCTAGTGGCCTGAGTTTCTCGTTCAGGAGCATCGATGCGAAAGCATTCGAATGTCGGTTTGCAACGGGAGCCGACGTTCCTCGTCGAACCGGCAAACGACGGCTTTGTCCCAAGCATCGCGAAGTTGGCCCCTCGCCCCAAGGCGAGGAGCCGGTAGGTCAGATTTCGGTATTTTCAGCAAGGGCGAGCGCGTCTTCCACGTCGATCCCGAGCTAGCGCACCGTGTTCTCGATCTTGCTATGACCGAGAAGGATCTGGACGGCGCGAAGGTTGCCGGTCGCCCTGTAGATGATCGACGCCTTCGTCCGGCGAAGTGAGTGCGTGCCATACTCGCTTCGCATCAGACCGACCCCTGTCACCCATTCGTCAACGAGCCGGGCATACTGGCGGGTGCTGAGATGGCCATTGTGATCAACACGGCTCGGAAAGACATAGTCGTCAACCGTGCCGCCCCGCCGATCAAGCCACGCCCGCAGGCTGGCCCGGGCGTCTGGAAGGAGTTCGAACTGAACCGGCCGACCTGTTTTCTGCTGCATCACGATGGCACGCGTTCGGATCTGCCCGCCGCTGACAAGGTCGCCGATCTTCATTTGCACCAGGTCGCAGCCGCGGAGTTTGCTATCGATCGCCAAGTCAAACAGCGCCCGATCTCGCAAGCGGCGGCGCTGGTTGAGGTAAAATCGGATCTCCCATATTTTCTTCGGTTTCAGAGCGCGCTTTGCGCCGACAGTTCTTCCCGCATTCCAGACCGGGCGCTTGGTGGTGGTGGGTTCAGTTTTAGGCATCTCCATGATCATTCTCCGATGGCCAGATTGGCCGTCTGAAGAACGCTTTCGAGCTGATGAACAGGAATGCGCCGAGGCCCCCGCCGACGTGACGACATTCGCTCCTGACATGCGGACGTCCGACCCTGACAATAGCGGTCATTTAAACTAGGCGGGGGCGCTACCGTAGTGGATCTCCACAGCCGGAAATTTCAGGCAAGCTCTTGCGCCCTGATAGCCCCCATGAGCGGCTATCCTTTAGATTGGCGTGACGTCGCTGACAGTGCCGCAGTCATGCCCATCAAGACGGGCGAGTACGAATTTTCCGAAGCGTTTCCATATAGTAAGCCGGACGTAGAGTGTCGCTTAGCTGGACGGCGGATAAAACCCTTCGCGCTTGTCTGCCGTTCGGTTACGGTCTATTCGGCGCCGCTTTCACGCTGCCCAATGCGGACCATCCCCAGGAAAATATCTGTGACCAAACCCCGCGCGGATGATCGACCAGAGGCAAAGGCAAAAGCCGCCCTATTGGATTTTCTTCGCTCACGAGGCTTGCTCACTACCAAGGTGACGGCAACGGCCGAACTTATTCTAGACAAGTACAGCGTGCGGGCCGATGTCGTAATGTGCGGCCCTACCGACCTCCACTGCTTCGAGATCAAAACCGAGCGCGACAACCTCGTTCGGTTGGGTCGCCAACTCGAAGTCTATGACCGTCATGCGGACTTCGTTACCATCGTAGCGGCAACGAAACACATCAATACGATCATTTCGCGGGTGCCCCCCCACGTCGGAATATATGAGATGGTGAGGTTCGACGGCCCGAACCCGATCCGCGTCGTCAGGGAGCCAGAGCGTTCGCCTTCTTGTGAGGTCGATGCGATGCTGTCGCTTCTTCCAGTTGCCGAGCTACAGGCTCGCTTCGCATTGAGTGGCCGGCTCAACCGGCAAGATGCGATCGCGCAGGCAATCGAACTGCCCGAACTGATCAAGAAACAGGCCGTCATTGCATTCCTCTCTGAGCGATATGGCCCGAAGAGCCGAGCCTTGCTTCGTGCTACGAGGCGCCGCAGAATACGAGCTGATGACCTCGCGATCCTCAGGCGCTGGAACCAAGTCGACAGGGCGACAGAGACGGAAAACGTGTTGCAAATCTGCGGCGAGAAGCAGCCAGGGTGCCAGGATAACGAAGTCTACAGCCACGTCGGACGAAGCTTTGGCCCCGTCCCCGCCGAGTTGGTGGCCCTGCTCACCGGTTAATCCATCCAAGGCTCATCCGTTGACAGCGCTGCGTCCCCGAATTGCGCTTGCACATGCATGTGGATGTTCATCCTAATGGTCGTCCATTTCCCCGGCGCGCCCAACCCTTCCATTTGTCCGTTGGCAGCCTCACGAATACGCTGCGCTCCCCAGCAGAGATTTCCGTCGTCCCACTTTGCGTCGGCACGCACGCGACTGGCCGCGTCGTGGAAGCCTTCGCGTCGTCGATGGTAAATCCATTCACCCGGAGTCGGATAGTCGACGCGCGGGACGCCGCGAAATGCAGGCAAACGCTCTGAAGCGTATATGGCAGCGTGATCGCCATAATTCAGTTCGATTCCCGCGGCGACAATCGGAGGGCTGGCTTTCAGCATCTCGTAAAGCTGCCGCTCGCGGATCGTGAGGCATGCATATTCCTCACCGGTGGAGGTAAACTCGCTCGGGAAGCTCGACGCTTTGAATACATGAGTTCGCGACCCTCCGGATATTCGAATATTTGAGGTAAGGATTGCGCTTTGAGTGGTTACGCCGATCGAGGTCAGGTCATCGCGCAGCCCGATCTGCTCATAATCATAAACCATCAGGATATGATTCTGGCCGAGGGAGAGGTCCGCAAGAGCGGCAGCCTGCGCAAGGTTCCACCCTTGCGACCGTCGGAACCGAAAAATCAGCCCGCGGTTCAGAGCGGCAAGCTGCTGGACCTGGCTTTTAAGCATTTGCGCATCATCAGTCCATTGCACGACGGGGATGCGTCTCTCATCACTACCGATAAAGGTACACCACGCTTGGTAGCCGTTTGCCGGGTTGTGGAGGGCTGCGACTTCTGAGCGCCCCAGTTCCGCCCAGTCGGCACGGTCTTTGGTTTTATAGGGCTTGTCAGAAGGAGGGAGTGGCGGGGCGAGGTCGATGCCGATTGGGCGAGCGCCGTACGCGCCCACAACATGATCGGTCGATCTTTCTACGGGTCCGCCTTCGCCCTTTTTCGGGTGGGGCCAAGCCTGGACTCGAATGATCGGGAAAAGCGAGTCCTTGATGGGTTCGGCCAATCGGCGCAGAGCCTCCGCCTCGCTCAGGCGAATGGTCAGGCTGGGGAAATATTTGGGTGTCAGCAATTGGCGCCCTCTCCAAGGTCTCGCGCAGTTAGGTTAAAACCCCCAAGCGAATGTTCATCGCTGCCGGCGAGACTTGAAGCGCTTCTGCTAATTTTTCAACGTCTCTCTCGCCACTGCGCATAATTTGAGTAATGAGGTGCCAAGGCATCAATATTTCGGCAGCGAGGGCATTTGCTTCCCATTCGCGCTGCTCTGACAAGCCGCTGCGGTAAAATGTATCATCCACCAACTCATTGCCGATGGCATCGCGGTGCAATACGTAGTGAGCTATTTCATGAGCGATTGTGAATCGTTGCCTGTTACGATGCTCATGCCGATTTACCTTGATCGTCCAGCTCTTGCGGTCGTCTTTATCCAGAACTAACATTCCAGATACGGCCAGCGGGAGATCGCTGATGACGACTTTGACCCCCAGATCGTTGGCAATCGCTCCCAGTTTCACGGGCGCCTCGACCTGATGGCGCGTAATTGCTTCCGCAGCATACGGGGGCAACTGAGGAATGCTTAGTCGCGCCATTCTTCGTCTCGCATCTGATGTTCCGGGGCGACGTCGGATCTTACAATGGACGCGCCCAGCACATCCTGAACTGCATCGCGCGCGCGCGCTTCCATGCCGGCAGCAATGGCGGCGTCGACTTGTTCTTTGAATTTTTCCGAACTGAGGTAGTTGTCGCTTCCGCTTTTCGACGTCTCGATCGCCAATTGTTCAGCAATACCGCGAAGGGTCTGAAATCCCCAGATCGCCGCGACAGCGACAATGAAGCCAATGAACGTCACAATCAGTGACACGACGGTCAGCAGGATCGCTATAAGATCCTTATACTCCCAGTCGCCGGGGCGGATCAGCGCTGCGCCTTGCGCGTCCAACAACAGCAGCAGAAGGCCGAACATCGCTATGTTCGCAATCAGTATCGCTCGTCTGACCCACCGCATATCTTCTGATAATTCTGCGAAGTCCGATTGTCGATGTACAACCGCACGCATTTTCTTGTCGCCTGGAATGACGCCGAAAGCCGCAGGCAGTGTCGATCATGCGACCCGCACCCATCAACCGGCCCAACTTGCGGCATCGACACCAGACCGCAGCAAACGCCTGAACGTCCATTCCTGCCGCATGCTGACGTTCGTCACACCCGCGAGGAATGGCGCCTAAGTCCCAGATTCCGGCCGAGAGGGGCCAGTCGGGAACCACCCATCGCAGTCATTCCGCACCTGCGGAATTTATCCACGCTGCCCAAGACGCGCCGCCGAGTAACGCGGGTCTGCATAGCCGATCCTCACGGCTCCCGCTCCGGGACGGTCTGGGTGGCACGAGACGTTGATAGCGGAAAGATCTTGGGCGTAGCTGCTCCAGCGACACCTTCTGGACGCTGATCGGAGGTCGCCGCCGACTGCGACGGCGCGGGCTGTTTGCCGGATGGAGTCTGGGCATCTCCGCGCGGCATGAACAATGCCGCTTCCTGCCACCGCGCTTCAGGCGCAGCGGCCGGCACGTCGCGCGCCCCGCTCTCGATCCGTGCGATATAGGCGACGGTCTCGGCGGGAAGCGGCGTGCCGTTGTCGCGATAGCGCTGCCAACGGCCTTCTCCGGCATTATAGGCCGCGAGCGCACCGGGAATAGCATATCGGGCAATCAGTTCGGCAAGGTAGAGGCTGCCGGCGATCATGTTGGCGCGCGCGTCCCACGGATCGCCGCCGAGCGCGTAGCGGGCCGACAGGATCGCCCAGGTGGCGGGCATAATCTGCATGCAGCCCATCGCGCCCTTTGCGGAAAGCGCGCGGGGGTTGCCGCCGCTTTCGACTATCATCACGCGCACAATGAAGTCTGCGGGCAGGCCCGACCGCGCCGAGGCTTCCGGGACGTGCGCGAGACAGGCGCTTGTCGGGCTCGGCGCCCGCGCAGCGGCAGGCGCGGACGGACCAAACGCGCCGACGGCGAACATGACAATCGCGCGACGCAGCCCGGCGCTCATGGTCGTGTCCAGACCGGAATCGCGCGGCCCGCGATCCGGGTGTTAGCGACCGGTCCGAAATAGCGCCCGTCGAACGATGCGGGCACGCTCCGCGCCAGCAGGAACACCGTGCCGGCCGGGAGGACGCGGCAACCGGTCCAGACCGGAAGCGACCGTCCAATCCGGTCCGTGCGCAACGCGGTGGCGACAGGCCAGCCGTCGATCGTGATGACGAATCCGGCGCGGCACACGGTCTGCCCGGCAATCGCAGCGACCGGCTTCAACAGCAGCGCGTGGGATCCGAGATAACCCCGCGCTGTCATCAACCGGGCAATGTCGGGGAGCGGGCGCACCGCCGCGACCATGCCGCGCGATACCGCACCCGCCGGCGCGATCCTATAGAGCCCGACCGGCACGCTGGCCGATGCGTTCCAGACCAACGCCACCGGCTTCACGGGCACGGATGCGATAATCGCCGCGACGCCCGTGGCGGCGGCGAGCAGCGGCAATCGGCGCGTGTTCATTGGTCGCCTCCGCCGATCAGGTCACGGGAGCGATGCAGGCCAAGCACGGCGTCGAGCGCGCGTTCCGTGCGCAGGATGGCGCGGCCAATTGCTTCGGGGATTTGCGGGAGCACCGCGTCTCCGAACGCTTCGACGATCAGGCTCGCCGCAGACGGCCGCTTGCCATTGCCGATCGCAACGCGCGTGCCAGCCACCCAGGCGGAAAGCCCATCATCCACCCGTAAGTGACCGGCAAGGCCGCCGTTCCACACAGCCCATGGGTCCGCAGCATCGCCGCCAGCGCCCGCGCACCGGCCCATTTCTGCATCGACGGCGCCGTCAGATTGCCGGTCGGCGTCAGCGATTTCATCGCGCCGTTCATCACCGCATCCATCGATGGCGATTTGCGGCGATCGTAGGCCGGACTCCAGTCGTCCATCCGCCGATCGCGCTTCGTTGGCGTCGGCAGCATCGCCGCTGCACATCTGAGCAGGTTCGGTGTGTCGATCTGCGCCTTCGATCCGTTCGCGCGTTTGCCGGTCTCGATTTCCGTCGCCGTCAATCTCCTGCCGCCGTTCGGTTTCACCGGCGTCGGCAACATGCCCGCGTGACGGCTGGCATGACCCTGCAACTGGCTGAGCACGTCGCCGCGCCCGCCGCGTTCGCCGTCCGACTTGCGAGGCGTCGCCAGCATCCGCGTCTGTGCTGCCGGATGCCGTATCGTTCGCAGATTCATACCCGCCCGTTTCGCGCCGCGAACCTTGATCATCTCGGGGCCGTGTGCCGCATCGCTGGATCCCGGTGTCGGCAAGTTGTCCGGGGTCGTAGCCGATGAGCCATGAGCGTTTGCGGACGTGATTGGCGCCAATGTCTCCAGCAGCCACCACGCATGGTTCGCAGGCGTAGCCGATCGCTGCCAGCGCATCGAGCAGCCGGTCAGCGCCGCGAGTTCGCAAGTGAGCGCTGTTCTCAAAAGCGAACCAGCGAGGGCGGCAATCTCCGACCAGGCGGACGGCTTCGAGGTAGAGCCCCGACCGCTCGCCGTCGATGCCGCGCCCCTTGGTGTTCGCGACCGAGATGTCCTGACACGGCGGCGACCCGACGATGATATCGGGGAGCACCCCAAGATCCGAAAGAAGTCGAGTTGCCGTGAGGGCGCGGATATCGTCGTAGAGGAGGACATGCGGGTTGTTCTCCGCGTAGAGGATGCGCCGCCATTCGATGATTTCGCACGCGGCGACGGTGATGAAGCCGGCGCGATGCAGGCCGAGCGTCCAGCCACCCGCCGCCGCGCTGAACAGGTCGAGCGCGCGCATCTCTAGCGACCTGCCGCGAGCCAGGCTTCGATATCCGGCTGGCGCCGGGCGAGATCGAGCGGCGGGAGGGCGGACGCGAAGCGCGAGACGCCCGAACCATCGAAGCTGTCGGCGCCCGCGGCGGCGCACAGACGGATGCGGCGCGCGCTGTTGACCCGGCCGACATGACAGATTGCGCCGTGATCGTGCGCCAGCCGCGCCCACATCGCCATTGTCGTCAGTTTCCAGGGTGTGTTACCGCCGACGAAAATCCCGGTACGGGGACCGACCAGGCGGCGAACGTGGCGCGGCTCCATGTCGTTCTGGACGGCGATCAGGAACGTCGTCTCGCGCAGCGCCCTGCGTTGCCGCAGCCGATGCAACCATCGCCGCGAGAAGCGAAGCGAGGCGAGCCCGCCCATGACGATGTCCGGCACGACGATCCAGTCGGCATCCGGCCCCAGCCGGGCGACCGCGCGCTCGAACGCGGCGGTATCGAACGGCTCGCCACGCTGGAACGCGGTCCAGGCGCCGTTGTCGAGCGCGTATCGGAAGCCCTCGGTCCGCAAAGCGCCGCGCGCCGAGATCATCAACCGCCAGCCGGCGGCGCGCAGGGCGGCAAGGTTACGACGTGTGCCGGTCCGTGATGCGTAGGCGAGCATCACAGCTGGCTGCGCCGGATCGGCGGCGAGACCGCGCCGTTATTGGGATCGGAGGTGGACGCACAGGCGCCGCGATCGGCCCAGGCGCGCAAATCCTCGATCGTGTAGATGACGCGGCCGCCGACCTTCCGGTAAGCTGGGCCGGTGCCGTAGATGCGGTGTTTTTCGAGCGTGCGGGAGGAGAGGCCGACATAGTATGCGGCCTCCTTGGTGCGCAGATAGCGCGTGTCCTTGATGATATCGGGCATGAGCATCCTTCCGATGGGCGGTGGCCGCGCCGCTGGTGGGGGACGGCGGCGCGACCGCGGCCATCATCGGCAAGGAAAGGACTCCGTGGGTGGCCGCACCGGAGCGATGCGGATTCCGGCCACAAGGGGCATGGCGATGCCGTCAGATTATCGTCTTGGCGGTTCAGCGGACGGCGGGGCGGCGCGGCATCAGCAGGGTGCGATAGGCGCCCGCGACCATCGCCGCACCCGCCTCGACCAGTCGGCGGAGGTCGGATCGCTCCGAACTTGATCGCCAGTCGTCGGGCCATGTCGCGAGAAGCCGTTCGGCGATGTCGCGCAGCGGCTGGCCTTCGGCCGTGAGGTCGTGGACGCACAGCATCGCCGCCTGCCGGTGGGCATCGTGACAGGCGACGTGCCGGAGCGGCGATCCGATAGCGAGTGCGCGGCGCAGCGCCGCCGCGGCGCGCAGGCGATCGGCGACATGAACGTCGGGATGGAGATAGAGGCCGAACGGTTCGCCGGGCCGGGGCGCGAGGCGTTCGGGGAGCCACAACGCGATCTCCGGGCTGTCGTGGCGGCGAATGAGGAGGTGCGTACCGCCCGGTGCTTTCATCCCGAGCGCCGTGCCCCAGCGTTCCGGCGTGAAGCGGAGGCTGGGGAGGGCCCGAGCCCATGGCAGGGGCCGGACCAGCGAGATCGTTGTAACTCGAAGCTCCGGCATCCAGCCGAGCGGCGGGCTGGCGATGGCGGGTGTGTCAGGGTGTGCGGCGAAAGGATAACCCCCATGGGCTGGTCGCGATGCCGAGCGGATGGCGGCCGACTATGGTGAGGCGGCCCCGCCGCGCGGCGGCGAGCGCGTGCGCCGATGCGCGCTGCTCGAGCACGCCGGATCGTTGCCAGAGCGCGCGGAACCCCGGATTGCGCCGTAGCCATTCCCAGGCGAACCCGGCGGCGTCGAGGTCGAGCAGCGCGCGATAGGGCGCGGGCAGGGTGAGACGATGGTAGCCTGGCATGGTCCACTCCCGGTTGAAGAATGCTTCCGGCCGACACGAATAGCGAAACAGCGGCCCACGCCAACGCGGCAACGGCTAATGCGGCGATAACGCTCGTGTTATGATCCCCGCCCGACATTGCCGGGCGGGGGACGTGGGTTCAGTCTTCCCGGCGCTTCTTCGGCCGCGTCCAGTTGAGGTCGAAACTGTGGCCATCGCCGCGCGCGTACAGGCCCGGATAGATCGGAGCGACGAAGCCGGGGTCGTCAATCCGGAAACCGATATAGGGCCGATCATCCTGTGTATGGTTGAGCCAGCCCTGCGCCACCTCGCTGTCGCCGTACATCATCAGATGGGTGGGCGATTTGTCGCTGGTGCGATCGGTCGCGGAAACGATGCGGAGATTTTCGCGGTGGAAGGTGAAGCATTGCAGTTCGCCGACAAATTCGTCTTCGTCGGTCTGGGTGAAAGTGCCGATGGTGGTCATGTCATATCTCCTTCAGATGTTTCGAGCCCGCGCCTTTGCGGTCTCGATGGCTGATCGGAGACCGGATCTCGACGCGGGCGCAGCCGAAGGCCCCGAGCGCAGCGGTGGACGGCGGCCGGACCCTTTTTTGTTCCGCGCGGAATGGAGCTTGCTCCAGGGGAAAAAAGGGGAACGGCCGCCGTTGCGCCCATGAGCGGCGGTGTTCGGTCATCACGCCATCGTGAGAGGCCGTGAGGGTGACGGGTCGGCTGCATGGGAGGGAGTGTGGCGATGTTCTGCCCAGGAAACGACCGGTGGGCCGGCTAAGGCGTATATTGGGGATTGGACCGCCCATCTTCGGGCGGAGCCTGCCACCTCGTGCGATAGGATCGGACGTGCGAGCGTTTCTCCCATCTGATGATGGGCGCGGCGATCAGGTAGCGGGTTGATCCAGCACGCGCGCACCGGCGAATCCTCCCAGAATGGCGCCGATCACCGCCACCGCGATGACGGCCCACTCATCGACGCCCATGATCCGGCTCAAGCTGACGCTAACCGAGGCGGTCGCAACAGCGGCGGGAAGCGCGAACAGCAGTACGAATCCCAGCCGCGCCAGCCCGCGCTCGGGTAGCAGCGCCAGGAGTGCGCGGCCTGTCGCGACCGTCGCCACAAACATGCCGAAACCTATCAGGAACGTGGTCGCGCCCGATGCTCCGGCATGGTCGGCGGCGAATGCAGCAGACAGACCGAGCGAGAGCGGCAACGCCCACGCGGCGGCGGTGAACAGGAACCAGACGAAGAGTGCGAGGATCGGGAACAGCAGCGCGATGGCCATCTCGGCCTCCTTCGATGGGTCGAGGTGCGCCTTTCCCGCCATCCGCCATGACGCATTGGTTTTATACCATTTTCACCGCGCAAGCGGAATCCCGAACAGTATTGCGAGCCGGGCCGCGGCCCGGCTAGCGCGATTTTGCGCGGTCCGCGCAAGCGGGCCGCCCGCCCTGGTCGGCGGCTGCGTCTCGCCGGTTCGGTTATGGGGCGGCGCCCGTCCATACGGACGGGCGCCGATGAAGAGAAAGGGTGAGGGATCAGGCCGCGATTGGGCCGATCGGACGGGCCAGCCGCCGCCGCGCGGTGCGATAATGGCCGTTGTCCAGCTCGATGCCTGCCCAATCGCGCCCGAGCCGCTGTGCCGCGTCCAGCGTGGAACCCGAACCGCAAAACGGGTCCAGCACGAGGTCGTTTGGGCGCGTGAAAGCCTCGATCAGCGGCATCAGCGCCTCGACTGGCTTCTGGGTCGGGTGCAGCCGGTTGCCGGTATAGGGGAAGTCCAGCACGTCGGGAACCGGATGCGCCGGTAATACCGGCTCGCCCTTCGCCAGCAGATAGGCTTGTTCGTGCTCGTAGCGCAGAAACCGCTCCGACGACGCATAGCCCTTGTGGAACACGATATGTCCGACGATGCGGAATCCCGCTTCCTTCCACGCTTCGAAAAACAGGTCGATCTTGTTCCAGCCGTAGAAGCTGACGCAAAAGCCGCCGTCCTTCAAAACGCGATGCATCTGGTTGAACGCTGGGCGAAGCCACCGGGCGTTGTCGTCATTGGCGACGGTCCGACCGTCACGGCTGCGGTAGCGGGTGATATAAGGCGGGTCGGTTACGATCATGTCCACCGATCCCCGGTCGAAACTGCGCATCACGTCGATGCAATCCGCGTTGAAGATCACATTGCGGGGCGCCTTTGCATTTCTGGTCATTTCCATAATCCCTGGCCTGAAGATCAGCGTAGCGATCTGCCGCGGTGACCTTCTGGCCGTCGCCGAGACTGGGGTAGCAAAGCGGCAAGGGCGGCCGGGGCGGAGGGGTATCTCCCGGCTTGCACAAGCCGAAGGCGCGGAAGGTTGGGGACACCGTCCCGGACGGCGAAGCTTCCCTTGCGCGTCGCGGGGGCAAAGCCCCTAGCAGCCCCGCGCCGCCTCGGCGGCGCACAGGAAATCGCACTCTTGCGAAAGGCCGGCCGGTGCGGCGGCGTGCAGCGGTCGCGGATGTCGGTTGCAATGGCGAGGTCTGGATGATCGGTCTCGTCTAGAACCGGCCCGAGGCGCTCAAAAAGCTCGCAAATCGCCCGCACGCCATAACGCCTTCCCGGGTGCGATACTCCTTCTGTGGGTGGATGCGATGAAGGAAAGCAGGGAGGCGATTAGCGACGACACCTAACTGGTCAGCGGGCTCCCTTTGGGGGCGCGCGCGACACGTCATCGAGAAGCCCCGTTTGAAATAAGATCCGGGCGGCTTCGATGGTTGCGGACGATAAACTGTTCGCTACCGAGCGTAGTCGATAACAGCTGGTTGCTCTCTTTTCAGTGGATACGAATTGGAGACGAAGGTGGTAGCGAAGGGCCTCGTACCCAACTTCGCGTCCCCCGGAGGGGTGGTTTGTCACTGATATCTGAGGAGAAAAATGGTGCTGCCGGTGAGGATTGAACTCACGACCTCAGCCTTACCAAGGATGCGCTCTACCACTGAGCTACGGCAGCATGACCCGAAGGACAGGCGCGCCCTAGAGACGAGGGCGGCGGCATTGTCAAGGCGTTGCGGGCGCGCAATAGCATATTGGATGGTGAACGACAGAGAAGAACGGGCCGCGAGGCTTGCCGGGCAATTGCGCGCCAATCTCAGGAAACGGAAGGAGCAGTCGCGGGGGCGGCCGGCCGGCGAGTGGGGGGTGGAGGATTCGCCGATGTGCGGGCCCGATGCCCCGGACGCGACCGGGGATTCGCCGGCGCGCTGACCCCGCCCGTCACCGCCCGATCGGACGGCAGCGCTCGATCAGCCAGCCGCGATCCTCGCCCTCCAGCACCGCGCCCAGCGCCGTCTCCACCCGCGCGTGATAGGCGTCGAGCCACACGCGTTCCGCCGCGTCGAGCAGCGCCGGCTCGATCAGGTCGCGGTCGATCGGGGCCAGCGTGAGCGTCTCGAACGCCAGCATCGGGGTTTCGCCGCCGAGGATCTCGCGCTCGACGATCAGCAGCAGGTTCTCGATGCGGATGCCGTAATCGCCGGCCTTGTAATAGCCCGGCTCGTTCGAGAGGATCATGCCCGCGCGCAGCGGCTCCTGCGGCCCGCCGCCGGCATAGCCGGGCTTGGCGATCCGCGCGGGGCCTTCATGGACCGAGAGATAGCTGCCGACGCCGTGGCCGGTGCCGTGGGCGAAATCGAGGCCGGCCCGCCACAGCGGCAGCCGGGCGAGCGCGTCGAGCTGCTGGCCGGTGGTGCCGTGTGGGAAGACGGCAGTGGCGAGCGCGATATGGCCCTTCAGCACGCGGGTGAAGCGGTCGCGCATCTCCGCCGTCGGGGCGCCGATCGGCACGACGCGGGTGAGATCGGTGGTGCCGTCGGCATATTGGCCGCCCGAATCGATCAGGTAGAGCTGGCCCGGCTCGATCGGCGCGTTCGATTCCCCGGTGACGTGATAATGCGGGATCGCGCCGTGCGGGCCGGTGGCGGAGATGGTGTCGAACGACAGGTCCTTGAGCGCGCCGGTCGCCTCGCGAAACTCCTGGAGCCTAGCGGCGGCGGAAAGCTCGGTCTGCCCGCCCTTCGGCCCTTCGATCGCGATCCAGCGCAGGAAGCGGGTGAGCGCCGCGCCGTCGCGCAGGCTGGCGGCGTGATGGCCCGCGATCTCCGCCGGGTTCTTGCACGCCTTGGGAATCACCACCGGATCGCGCAGCGCCAGGATCGTGCCGCCGCCCGCCTCGATCGCCAGCGGGATTGCCGCGACCGACAGCGAGGGATCGACCGCCACCCGCTTGCCCGCGAAGCCGCCCAGCGCGGGCGCGAAAGCCGCGCGATCATGCACGCGCACCGCATTGCCGAGATGTTGGCGCACTGCGTCGGTCATCTTCCCAGGCGATACGTACAGGTCGGCGGTGCCGTCGGCATTGACGATCGCATAGGCCAGCGCGACCGGCGTGCGCGCGACATCGGCGCCGCGCACGTTGAGCAGCCACGCGATCGAATCGAGCGCGGCGAGCACCACCGCATCGGCCTTCTGCTCCGCGAGCCAGTCGGCGACCGCCGCACGCTTGTCGGCGGAGGAACGGCCGGCGACCGCATCGCCGTGGACGGAGAGCGTCGCGTCGGAGGGGGCGGGGCGGTCGGGCCAGATCGCGTCGATCGGGTTGGTGTCGACCGCCACCAATGTCGCGCCGACCTTCGCCAGCGCGGCGGAGGCTTCGTCCACCCATGCGCGGGTGTGCAGCCACGGATCGAAGCCGATCCGCGCGCCGTCCGCCGCGTGATGCTCCAGCCATTGCGCCACGCTCGTCTCCGGCACGCCGACGAATTGCCAGTCGCCCCCGTCGACCTGCTCGCGCACTTGCAGCGTATAGCGGCCATCGGTGAAGATCGCGGCTTCCTGCGGCAGCACCACCGCCGTTCCGGCCGATCCCTGGAAGCCGGTGAGCCACGCGAGCCGCTGCGCATAGGCGCCGACATATTCGCTCATATGCTCGTCGGTCAGCGGCACGACGAAGCCGTCGAGGCGCTGGCGGGCGAGCTGTTCGCGGAGGGCGGCGAGGCGGGCGGAATGGCTGGACATGGTTTCTTCCGGTTCTGGATCAGTGACGCCGCCGGACGAGATGGAGCACACCGGCGATCATGCCGCCCACGATAAGCCCGGCGATCGCGGAGAGGAAGGCGGTGACGAGCCACCCGCCCACGCCGCCGGCCATGCCGCGCGCCGCCTCGCCGGCGTGATGCACCCAGCCGGGGAGGGGCGTCAGGTGGAAATGCTCCAGCCCGTGGACGATGATCTGCCCGCCGACCCACAGCATCGCCGCCACGCCGATGTGGGAGAGCAGGCTCAGCACCACCGGCATCGCCGTGACCAGCCCGCGTCCGATCCGTTGCGTCATCGCGCCGGGGCGGCGGGCGAGCGCGAGGCCGATATCGTCCATCTTCACGATCACCGCGACCGCGCCATAGACGCCGGCGGTGATCGCCACCGCGACGACCGCGAGCGCGATCGCCTGCGTCACGATCGGCCGCCCGGCGAGCGAGGCCAATGCGATCGCCATGATCTCCGCCGACAGGATCAGGTCGGTGCGGATCGCGCCGGCCACTTGACGGTCCTCCAGCTGCTTCGCGTCGGCGGCGGCGACCGCCGCGTCGTCATGCTTCGCGCCGCCCAGCGCCTCGACGATCTTCTCCGCCCCCTCGAAGCAAAGGAACGCGCCGCCCGCCATCAGGATCGGGGTGATCGCCCACGGCGCGAAGGCGGAGAGGATCAGCGCCGCCGGCAGCAGGAACACCAGCTTGTTGCGCAGCGAGCCGAGCGCGATCTTGCCGATGATCGGCAGCTCGCGCGCCGGTGACAGGCCAACGACGTAGCGCGGCGTGACGGCGGTGTCGTCGATCACCACGCCCGCCGCCTTGGCGCTCGCGCGGCCGGCGGCGCCGGCCACGTCGTCGAGGCTGGCGGCGGCGAGCTTGGCAAGCGCGGCGATGTCGTCAAGCAGCGCAACAAGGCCGGCGGCCATCGGTAATCCTTTGCAATCCGAAGAAGTTGCCGACCATCGCGCGGGTTCACGGGCTAGCGCAAGCGGGATAGTGGATGGCGCTGCCGCCGAAACGGGGGAGAGCGGCCGTGCGGCGATGGCGCTCGATCCCCCGCACTGTTGCTCCGCCGGTGCCGGTCCTGCCGGCGGCTCCACTCCAAATCTTCTTATGATTCGGCGCGCTTCAGCGCGGCTCCCTTGCGCGGTTTCGCGGCAAAAAGAAAGGCCGGTCGTGAGACCGGCCTTGAAAGTTTTTAGGAGAGGATGCCTGAAAGGCCCGACCCTTGTGCGCCGCAACATAGCATTGTGCAACTGCAAACTAAGTATTTACGGATGCAAAAGCCGCAATCGCCGTGCGCGGCCGCATCGACAAGCCCGGATCGGCGGTTATGGAGGGCGGATGACCTTTCCCGCACCGCCCCGCGCCGCGACGCGCCCGCACAGCTATACCCGCCACGGCATCACCATCGACGATCCGTGGGCGTGGCTGAAGGATCCCAACTATCCCGACGTCACCGACAAGGAGGTGCTCGCCTATCTGGAGGAGGAGAACGCCTATTTCGAGACGGTGATGGCGCCGCTCAAGCCGCTGACCGACCGGATCAACGCGGAGATGCGCGGCCGGATCAAGGAGGACGAGGCGACCGTCCCGCAGAAGGACGGCGACTGGCTCTACTGGACGGCGTTCGACATGGGCGGCCAGTATCGCAAATGGTGGCGCAAGCCCGTCGCCGGCGGGCCGGACGAATTGCTGCTCGACGAGCCGGCGCTGGCCGAAGGGCATGAATATTTCCGGCTCGGCGCGTTCGCGGTGTCGAACGACGGGACGAAGCTCGCTTATGCGATCGACGATTCCGGCGCGGAGCGGTTCGAGATCCGGGTGAAGGACCTGACCACCGGCGAGCACCTGCCGGAGGTGATCCCCGGCATGCTCTCCGACATCGTGTGGACGGCGGACGATTCGGGCTTCCTCTACGGCCTCGCCAACAAGGAATGGCGCACCGATAACGCGCGCTTCCACCGGCTCGGCACCGATCCGGCCGGGGATGTCGAACTCTATCACGAGGATGACGAGGGCTATCGCGTCGCCGTCTCCGAAACCAGTGATCGCAAGTGGATCATGATCGCCACCGGCGACCATGTGACGAGCGAGGTGCGGCTGTTGCCCGCGAACGATCCCTTCGCGACGCCGATCATGGTCGCCCCGCGCCTGTCGGGGCGCGAATATGATGTGGATACGCACGGCGACACCCTGTTCATCCACACCAACGACACCGATCCGATGTGGCGGCTCGCCACCGCGCCGATCGCCGCGCCGGGCGAATGGACCGAACTGATCGCGCCCTCGCCGAATTTCTACATGACCGGCGTGGAATGCTATCGCGACTTCTTCGTGGTGGAGGGGCGCGAGGACGGCCTCGATCAGATCGCCATCCATCGCTACGATGCGCCGCGCGAGGGCAGGCGCATCGCCTTTCCGGAGCCGAGCTATACCGCCGGCCTGGGCGACAATCCCGAATATGACCAGCGGGTGCTGCGGCTCGGCTATGAATCGATGGTCACGCCCGGCACGGTCTATGATTACGACACCGCGACCGGCGCGCTGACCGTGCTGAAGGTGCAGGAGATCCCATCCGGCTATGACGCGGGCGGATACCGCACCGAGCGGCTGAAGATCGTCGCGCGCGACGGGACGATGGTGCCGGTGTCGATCGTCTATCCGGCGGATTTCCCGAAGGACGGATCGCGGCCGCTCTATCTCTACGGCTATGGCGCCTATGGCCATGCGATTCCGCCGGGCTTCTCGACCGGGCGGCTCTCGCTGCTCGATCGCGGCTTCGCTTATGCCATCGCGCATATCCGGGGCGGCGACGATCTCGGCCAGCAATGGTATTTCGACGGCAAGCTGGAGAAGCGCGCCAACACCTTCAACGATTTCGTCGACGTGGCGAAGGGGCTGATCGCCCAGGGCTGGACCAGCGCGGGGAAGATCGCGATCGCCGGGCGCTCGGCGGGCGGCGAGTTGATGGGCGCGGTGGTCAATTCCGATCCGGAACTGTGGGGCGCGGTGATCGCCGACGTGCCGTTCGTCGATGTGCTCAACACGATGCTGGACGAGACGCTGCCGCTCACCCCCGGTGAATGGCCCGAATGGGGCAATCCGATCACCGACAAGGCGGCGTTCGAGCTGATCCGCGGCTATTCGCCCTACGATAACGTGAAGCCGCAGGCCTATCCGCCGCTATTCATCTCCGGCGGCCTCAACGATCCGCGCGTGACCTATTGGGAGCCGGCGAAATGGGGCGCGAAGCTGCGCGCGACCAAGACCGACGATAACGTGCTGCTGCTCAAGACCAACATGGGCGCGGGGCATGGCGGCAAGTCGGGCCGGTTCGACAGCCTCTATGAAGCGGCGGAGGAACATGCCTTCGTCCTCTGGCAATTGGGCGTCGAGCGGTGACGATCGAGACGCTCGTCGCCCGATACGGCCTCGCCGCGCTGTTCCTCGGCGCGGGGCTGGAGGGCGAGACGGTGGTGGTCGCCGGCGGCCTGCTCGCGCATCGCGGGCTGTTTCCGCTGGCGGGCGCGATGGCGGCGGCGGCGCTGGGATCGTTCGCGGCGGACCAGTTGTGGTTCTTCGTCGGGCGGCGCTTCCACGATCACCGCATCGTGCGGCGCGCCCGCGAGAAGCCGGCGTTCGAAAAGGCGATCGGTTTTTTCGAGCGCCATCCGGTCGGCTTCATCTTCGCCTTCCGCTTCATCTACGGCTTCCGCACCGTCAGCCCGATCGCGATCGGCACGACGAATGTGGCGGCGCGGCTGTTCGTGGCGGTGAATCTCGTCTCGGCGATCCTGTGGGGGATCGTTTTTTCAAGCCTCGGTTATCTGTTCGGGCGCGGGGTCGAGCAATTCATGGGGCGGCTGCAACCGGATACGCACACGTTGCTGGCGATCCTTGCGGGTGTGATCGTCGCGACGGCGCTGTTCTTCGGCGTCCGCTACTGGCGCAAGGCATGAGGCGTTTCTCACGCCCCTTCGTCGCCGCGCCGGCGGACATCGATGAGCTTGGCCACGTCAACAACGCGATATGGGTGCGCTGGGCGCAGGATCTCGCGGTGGCGCATTGGGAAGCCGTCGCGCCGGCGGCGATGCGCGATGCCTGCATCTGGGTCGTGACGCGGCACGAGATCGATTATCGCGGCAATGTCGCCGAAGGGGAGGAAGTGACCGGCGAGACATGGGTGCCGGACGCGCCGCGCGGCGCGCGCTTCGATCGCCATTTCCGCTTTATCGGGCGGGACGGGCGGGTGATGGTGGAAGGCGTCACCACCTGGGCCCTGGTCGACCGCGCGAGCGGCCGCCTGCTGCGCGTCAGGCCCGAGATGACGGCGCTGTTCGGCGTCCCCTCCGCATAACGAGAGGGGACGCCCGCGTGCTCAGCTATAGTGGCAACGCTTCTTGGCGGTGATGGTGCGGTCGATCGCGCGGCCGGCGAGCGCGCCGCCCGCCGCCCCGGCGACCGTGCCGAGCGCGCCATGACCCAGCACCGAGCTGCCGACCAGCGCGCCGCCGACGCCGCCCGCGACCAGACCCGTCGTGCCGCTCGACCGGCGGCAGCGCTTCACGCCGCGATATTTGTGCTTGTAGGTCTTGGCCTGCGCCGAGCCGGAGCTGACCGGCATGGCGAAGGAGACGGGAACGGCGAGCGACATGGCGCCCAGTGCCAGCATCAGTTTGCGCATATTCGGCATCCTTTCTGAGCGGATCGTAACGCGGGCATGACGTAGATCAAGCGTGACGGTTGCGAAACGCGGGCAGGCACGGCTCAACCCGAATTGCGCAGCGCGGTGGCGATGGCGTTGATCGACAAGAGGATACCCTCGCTGATCCGCTCGTCACGCTCGCCCGCGCGGTGGCGCTTCATCAGTTCGATCTGGAGCAGGTTGAGCGGCTCGATATAGGGCAGCCGCAAGCGGATCGAGGATTCGAGCGCCGGATGCTTCTCAAGCAGCCGCGACTGACCGGTGATGGCGAGCAGCCCGTCATGGGTGCGCTTCCAGCCATCGCGAATCCGGCCGAACACCTGCTTGCGCAGCGCGGCATCCTCGACCAGCCCGGCGTAGCGTTCGGCGATGCCCATGTCCGATTTCGCCAGCACCATCTCCATGTTGGCCAGCGTCGCGGCGAACAGCGGCCAGCCCTCCGCCATCCCGGCGAGCAGCGCCTTGTCCCCGAACGCGGCGATCGCGCTGCCCACGCCGTACCAGCCCGGCAGCATCACCCGCGCCTGCGCCCAGGAGAATACCCAGGGGATCGCGCGCAGATCCTCGATCCGGTGGCTCTTCGTGCGGCTCGCGGGACGGCTGCCGATCTTGAGGCCGGAGATTTCGGCGATCGGCGTCATCTGGCGGAAGAAGGTGGTGAAGCCCTCCGTGCCATAGACGAGATCGCGATAGGCATGGAAGGCGGTGTCGGACAGCGCATCCATCGCGCGGGCGAAGGTCTCGTCCTCGGCGCTGGTGAGTTGCGGCGGCTCGAGGCTGGCGAGCAGGGTTGCGGATGCCATCGCCTCCAGGTTGGTCGCGGCGCTTTCGCGCGTGCCGTATTTGCCCGCGATCACCTCGCCCTGCTCGGTGATGCGGATGCGGCCCTGCACTGTGCCCGCCGGCTGGGCGAGGATCGCCGCGAAGCTCGATCCGCCGCCGCGCCCCACCGCGCCGCCGCGCCCGTGGAAAAGCTGCATCCCGACGCCGGCGGCCTCGAACACCGGCTTCAGCGCGGTTGACGCCTTCGACAATTGCCAGGTCGAGGTGAGGTAGCCGCCGTCCTTGTTCGAGTCGGAATAGCCGATCATCACTTCCTGATGCCCGCGCGTGGCGAGGATCGCGGCGATTTCCGGCAGGGCGAACCATTCGGCCATGATCGCCGGCGCGGCCTCCAGATCCTCGATCGTCTCGAACAGCGGCACCGCCATGATCGCGGCGCCCGGCTCCGCGCCGGGACGATAGAGGCCGGCCTCCTTGAGCAGCAGGTTGACCTCCAGCAGGTCCGACACCGATTTCGCCATCGAGACGATATATTGCCGGATGCAGCCGGGGCCGTAGCGGCGATGCGCCTCCGCCGCCGCGGCGACGATCGCCAGCTCGGCGCGCGTCTCGTCCGAATAATCGGTGTAGCGCGACATCAGCGGGCGCGGGCTGGACAGCTCGTGGCGCAGCAGCATCACGCGCTGGTCCTCGTCGAGCGCGGCATAATCGTCGCACACGCCCGCGACCTTCAATAGCTCCGCCACGACGCGCTCGTGCACCGCGCTGTTCTGCCGCATGTCGAGCGTCGCGAGGTGGAAGCCGAACACCTCGACCGCGCGGATCAGCCGCCCGATCGCGCCGCCCGAGGCGAGCAGGCCGGCCCCCATCGCGGCGAGCGGACCGGCTAGCGCGAGCAGGTCGGCGCGGAACGCGGCCGGATCGGGATAAGGCTCGCCGGTCAACGTGCCCGGCCGGGGCGCGGGCTTGCCGGTCAGCGCGAGATGCGTCGCGGCGAGCCGGGCGTAGATGCCGGAGATCGCGCGGCGATACGGCTCGTCGCTGCGGCTTTCGGCCATGTCGCCGCTTTTCTCCGCCAGTTCCGCCACCGCCGCGTCGATCGGCGCCAGCTCGCTGGAGATCGACAGCTCCGCGCCCAGCGCGTGCAACTGGTCGAGATAATGGACCAGCACCGTCTCGCCCGCGCGGGCCAGCGCGGCGCGCAGCGATTCCGCCGTGACGAAGGGATTGCCGTCGCGATCGCCGCCGATCCAGCTTCCGGGGCGCAGGAAGGACGGCACGCGCGTCCCCATCGCCCGGTCCCAGCGCTGGTAGAGCGCAGGCAGCACCGGCAGGAACACGTCGCGCAGATAGCTGAGCGCCGTCTCCACCTCGTCCGCGACGTAGAGCCGCTCGCGGCGCAGCACGCGCGTCTCCCACAGCAACGCGACCTGCCGCACGATCGCCTCGTCCACGCGGTCGCCGTCGCGCGTCGTCTCGATGCCGCGATCGCGCAACGCCATCAGCGCGGCGATGCGGTTGCGGTGGTCGATCATCGACTTGCGCCGCACCTCCGTCGGGTGCGCGGTGAGCACCGGGGCGACGAGCGCGTGATCGAGCAGCGCGGCGACCGCCGCCTTGTCCACGCCCTCGCGCGCCAGCCGCGCCAGCGCGGCGGCGACGTCGGCGCCCTCCTCGGCGGCGACGCCCTGCCGGTCCTCGGCGAGATTGGCGAGCATCGAGAACAGCATGAAGCCGCGCACGAAATCGAGCGTCTCGTCGAGCGTCAACGCCTCCAGATGGTGATCGACCGGCGGCCCGCCGCGCCGGTGCCGCTCGACCGAGGCGGAGCGGATCGCCTCCGTCGCGGCGAACAGCCGCTCGCCCCCCAGCGCGCGGATGACGTCGCCCAGCACGCGGCCGAGATAGCGCACGTCCGGGTTGTTGGTGATCGAGGGGAGGTCGGCCATGGATTCGGATGCTGCAACGCAATATTTTGCGGGTCAATCGCGAAACCGCGCGAAAATTGCTCTTTCGCGTGTCTTCAAATGGAATTGTTGCGCTTATATCGCGCGCAACGTGCAGGAGATGGCAAGATGCTGGTCGGCGTCCCGCGAGAGATAAAGAACAACGAGTTCCGCGTCGGGCTGACGCCGGGCGCGGTGCGCGAATATCGCGCCCACGGGCATGAGGTGATCGTGGAGAGCGGCGCGGGCGCGGGGATCGGCGCGGACGACGAGGTCTATGCCCGATCCGGCGCGCGGATCGTCGATACCGCCGCCGAAATATTCGCCCGCGCCGGCATGATCGTGAAGGTGAAGGAGCCGCAGCCGCAGGAGTGGGCGCAGCTTCGCGAGGGGCAGATATTGTTCACCTATCTCCACCTCGCGCCCGATCCCGATCAGGCGCGCGGGCTGATGGCCTCCGGCGTCAGCGCGATCGCCTATGAGACGGTGACGGACACGTCGGGCGGCCTGCCGCTGCTCGCGCCGATGAGCGAGGTGGCCGGGCGGCTCTCGATCGAGGCCGGTGCGAGCGCGCTGCGCGCCGTGTCGGGCGGACGCGGCCTGCTGCTCGGCGGCGTGCCGGGGGTGCCGCCGGCCAATGTCGTGATCCTCGGCGGCGGGGTGGTCGGCACCAATGCCGCGCGGATGGCGACCGGGCTGGGCGCGAACGTCAGCATCTTCGACCGCTCGCTGCGGCGGCTGCGCCAGCTCGACGACATGTTCCACGGGCGGGTGAACACGCATTTCTCCACCATCGCCGCGATCGAGGAGGCGCTCGCCACCGCCGACGTGGTGATCGGCGCGGTGCTGGTGCCCGGTGCCGCCGCGCCCAAGCTGGTGACGCGCGGGATGCTCAAGCTGATGAAGCCGCGCGCGGTGCTGGTCGATGTCGCGATCGACCAGGGCGGCTGTTTCGAGACGTCGCATCCGACCACCCATGCCGATCCCACTTATGAGGTGGACGGCGTGATCCATTATTGCGTCGCCAACATGCCCGGCGCGGTGCCGCTCACTTCCAGCCATGCGCTCAACAACGCCACCTTGCCTTACGGGCTGGCGCTGGCGGAGAAGGGGCTGGCCGCGCTGGACGACGATCCGGGCCTGAAGGAAGGGCTGAACGTCGATCGGGGGAAGATCGTCAACAAGGTGGTGGCGGCGGCGCTCGGGTTTTGAGCCGGCCGTTGAGCCGGCGCGCGCGCCACCCTACATCCCTCCGCGATGAACGACGGCACCCCAGTCAACGAGCTTAGCGACCGCGCGCGGGATATCTTCCGCCGCGTGGTGGATAGCTATCTCGAAAGCGGTGTGCCCGTGGGGTCGCGCACGCTGGCGCAGGCGGGGCTGAGCCTGTCGCCGGCGTCGATCCGCAGCGTGCTCGCCCAACTGGAGATGATGGGGCTGCTTGCCGCGCCGCACACCTCCGCCGGGCGGATGCCGACCGAGCTTGGCCTCAGGCTGTTCGTCGATGGCATGATGCAGGTGTCCGAACCGAGCCGCGAGGAGCGCGCCGCGATCGAATCGCGCGCCGCCGGTGGCGGGCCGGTGGAGGAGGCGCTGGCCGCCACCACCGCCGCGCTCTCCGGCCTGTCCGCTTGCGCGGGGCTGGTGATGGTGCCCAAGCATGAGCAGGTGCTGCGCTCGATCGGCTTCGTGCCCCTGTCGCAGACGCAGGCGCTCGCGGTGCTGGTCAGCGAGGACGGCGCGGTCGAGAATCGCGTGATAGACCTGCCCCCCGGCGTCACCGCCGCCGCGCTGGTGGAGGCGGGGAACTACATGTCCGCCACGCTCTCCGGCCTGACGCTGTCGCAGGCGCGGGCGCGGATCGACCGCGAGGTCACCGCCGGCCGCGCCGCGATCGACGCCACCGCGCAGGCGCTGATCCAGCGCGGCATCGCGGTGTGGAGCGAGGATGGCGGCCGCCGCCCGGTGCTCATCGTGCGCGGGCAGGGGCGGCTGCTCGACGATGCCGCCGCCGCCGATCTGGAGCGGGTGCGCGACCTGCTCGACGATCTGGAGGGCAAGCAGGAGATCGCCGCGCTGCTCGATTCGGCGCGCGCCGGGGACGCGACGCGCATCTTCATCGGCGCGGAGACGAAATTGTTCGCGCTTTCCGGCTCGTCGGTGATCGCCAAGCCCTTTCGCGGGCAGGACGGGCGCGTCGTCGGCGTGGTGGGGGTGATCGGCCCGACGCGGTTGAACTACGCGCGCGTCGTGCCCATGGTGGATTTCACAGCCGCGACGCTCGCCCGCCTGATCGGGTGAGCCGCCAACAGACAGGAAGATGATGACCGACGAGAACACGACCGAGAACCTGCGCGACGAAACCGCCGAGGCGGCGCCCGAGGTCGCCGAGCATGACCGCGCCGGCGAGCTGGAGGCCGCGCTCGCCGAGGCGAAGCAGCAGGTGCTCTATGCCCAGGCGGAGGTGCAGAACGTGCGCCGCCGCGCCGAGAAGGACGCCGCCGACGCGCGCGCCTATGCCGCGACCAGCTTCGCGCGCGACGTGCTGTCCGTCAGCGACAATCTGGAGCGCGGCCTCGCCGCCATCCCGGCGGACCTGCGCGAGGACGAGAAGATGAAGGGCGTCGTCGCCGGCCTCGACGCGACCATGCGCGAGCTCGCCAATGTGTTCCAGCGCCACGGCATCACCCGCATCGCCGCGCTGGGCGAGAAGCTCGATCCCAACCGGCATCAGGCGATGATGGAGGTTCCCTCCGCCGATGCCGAGCCGGGGACGATCGTGCAGGAGATGCAGTCCGGCTGGATGATCCGCGACCGGCTGCTGCGCCCGGCGCTGGTCGGCGTCGCCAAGGCCGCCGGCTGAGCGGATGAATGCGAATCTGACGGTTGATCGGCCGACCTTCGTCACGCACCTCGAATGCTCGCTGACCGGCGAGCGTTATGAGGCGGATCAGCTCCACGGCCTGTCCCGCGCGGGGCGTCCATTGCTCGTCCGCTACGATCTGGACGCGGTGAAGGCGGCGCTGCCGCGCGACGTGCTCGCGGCGCGCGAGACCGATCTGTGGCGCTGGCGCGAGCTGCTGCCGGTGCGACGGACGGAGAATGTCGTCAGCCTCGGCGAGGTCGAGACGCCGCTCGTCCCGATCCCGGCGGCGGGCGGCGCGAAGGTGCTGGTCAAGGACGAGGGGCGCCTCCCCACCGGCAGCTTCAAGGCGCGCGGGCTGGTGATGGCCGTGGCGATGGCGAAGGAGCTGGGCGTCACCCGCATCGCGATGCCGACCAACGGCAATGCCGGCGCGGCGCTCGCCGCCTATGCCACGCGCGTCGGGATCGAGACGATCGTCTTCTGCCCGGAGGACACGCCGGAAGTGAATGTCCGCGAGATCGCGATGCAGGGCGCGCGCGTGTGGCGCGTCAACGGCCTGATCGACGATTGCGGCGCGATCGTCGGCAAGGGCGCGGCGGAAGGGCGCTGGTTCGATTTCTCGACGCTCAAGGAGCCGTACCGGATCGAGGGCAAGAAGACGATGGGGCTGGAGTTGGCCGCGCAATGCGGCTGGCGGCTGCCCAGGGCGATCTTCTACCCCACTGGCGGCGGCACCGGGTTGATCGGCATGTGGAAGGCGTTCGACGAGCTGGAGAAGCTCGGCTGGATCGGCCCCGAGCGGCCGCGCATGTATGCGGTGCAGGCGGCCGGCTGCGCGCCGATCGTCCGCGCGTTCGAGGCGGGCGAGGAACATGCCGAGCGCTGGGAGGACGCGCATACCGTCGCCGCCGGCATCCGCGTGCCGCGCGCGGTGGGCGATTTCCTGATCCTGCGCGCGGTGCGCGAGAGCGGCGGCAAGGCGCTCGCGGTCGGCGATCCCGCGATCCTGAAGGCGGTGGAGGATTGCGCGCGCCACGACGGCCTGCTGCTCTGCCCCGAGGGCGGCGCGACGCTCGCCGCCTATCGCCAGGCGCTGCGCGACGGGGAGGTGGACGAGGATGAGGAAGTGGTGCTGTTCAACTGCGCCACCGGCCTCAAATATCCGATGCCGGAAGCGCCGCGCGCGCTCGATCGCCACGCGCCGATTGATTTCGACCTGCTCTGACGATCCAGCCCCTCCCGGCGTGGGCGGGGGCTGGATAGCGCGTCATTCCAGCGGCTCTCCCGAGATGGTGATGCGGTGCATCAGCCGGCGGTGGCCGTGATAGTCGTTCATCGCGAAATGCCATGTCGAGCGATTGTCCCAGATCGCCAGCGATCCCGGCGCCCATTGCACGCGGCACTGGAATTCTGGCCGCATCCCCACTTCATAGAGATATTGCAGCAGCGGCAGGCTCTCCTCGCGCGTCCAGCCTTCGAAATGCAGCGTGAAGGCGGGGTTGACGTAGAGTAGCTCGCGCCCGGTCACCGGATGGCGCAGCGCGACGGGGTGGACGGCGCGGGTGCGGATGTCATGGCCCTTCAGGTCGGCTGCCTGATCGGTCTGCGCATAGATGCCGCCCGTGCTGTAGATGTGATCCGCCGAATGCACCGCGCGCAGCCCGCGCAGCGTGTCCTTCAGCCCGTCCGACAGCGAATCGAACGCCGCGCCCATGCCGGCGAACAGCGTGTCGCCCCCGCTCGGCGGCGTTTCGCGCGCGAGCAGGATCGAGCCCATCGCCGGCACCTGGTCATAGCTGTGGTCGGTGTGCCAGCCGCCGCCGATATTGGTGGTCTGCGTCTCCGATTTCCGCACCTCGGCGATTTCGGGATAGCCGCCGTTGGCCGGGAAATAATTGTTCACGTCGATCCCGCCCCAGCGCCGCGCGAAGGCGATATGCTGTTCCGGCGTGAGCTGCTGATCGCGGACGAACAGCACGCCGTGATCGGCCACCGCCTGCCGCAGCGCGCCGAACGCGGTGTCGTCGATCGCATTCAGGTCGATATTGAGCGCCTCGACGCCGACATGATCGGCCAGCGGGGCGAAGTGCACGTTGCTCATCTCGTCCTCTCCTTGTTGCGGGCAATCTATCGCCGGCGCTGGCATCGGAATGTCACCTTCGTTACATTGGTCGCATGGAAATTGAGACGCTCGCGCTGCGCGGCGCGTGGTTCGCGCATCTTCCGCCGCCGTTGCGCGCGGCGTTGCTGCGCGCCGGGCGGGTGGTGCGGCTGGGCGCCGGGCAATGGGTCTATGGCGAGGGCGACGAGGAGACGGGCGTCGTGCTGGTGCTCGACGGGGCGCTCCGGATCGAGGCGTCGGTGGGGGCGGAACGCGACGTGCTGGTCAACCTCGCGCCGGCGGGCGCCGCGTTCGGCCAGTCGCGGCGCGGCGGCGGCGGGCCGCGCATCGTCACCGCGCGCGCGGCCGGCCGCGCCACGGTGATGCTGGTCGCGGACAGCGCGCTGGAGCGGATCGCGGCGGAGCAGCCGCTGCTGTGGCGCGCGGTCAGCGAGCTGGTTTACGGCCAGCTCGACGCGATGGTGCATCTGGCGGCGCAGATGCTCGCGCTCGGCCCGCGCGGACGGATCGCGGCGCGGCTGCTGGCGTTCGGCGGCGAGGGCGGCGCGGCGCTGGGCCAGGCGGACCTCGCCGAGATGTGCGGCCTGTCGCGCAAGTCGGTCAACGCGCACCTCGCCGCCCTGGAGCGGCGCGGGGCGATCGCGCGGGGTTATGGGCGAATCGCGATCCTCGATGCGGGCGCGTTGCGGATGTTGGTGGAGTGACGTGGCGGAGGGGCGGGGAGGGTACGGTTTCCCGCCCGCGTCCAGGGTGGGGAGCTTCTGTTGCCCGGCGCTCCCCGTGCCGCTGGAATCCGCTTCTGTTGCCCGGTGCGGTCCAACCGCGCTTTTGTCCTTGTAATCTAGACCGTTAGGTCACTGATTACGCGGCAATCGCGAGCGCCTCGTTGTCGTTGGCACTTGTGTACGGGCCGTCACGGTGGTCCCATTCCGGGCAAAAGCCAGCGCTTTTCAACACACGTCGATCCTGGTTCGGCCCCGTCATCATCCGCCCGGAAGGACGGTTGGTGGTGGAGCCGCCGGGTACTGCCCCCGGGTCCGCTGCGCCTATTAATCGCCGGCGTTTATCGCCATAGCCGTGGGGCAAGCCCCGCGAGCACGACCGATATAGGGAAGGATCACGAAAACGGAAAGCCCGCCTTTCGCTCGCCATAATGCGGGTGCATAGAATAGAGTATCATGTTGACGCAGCGTTCCCGTTACGCGCTCCGCGCGATGCTTTTCCTGGCGGAGGCCCCCGCCGCCAGCCCCCCGATCCCGATGAACCGCATCGCGGCCGAGGCGAACGTGCCGCGAAAATTCCTCGAGCTGATCCTTGCCGACCTGCGCGACGCCGGGCTGCTGCTCAGCCATCGCGGCAAGATGGGCGGCTATTGCCTGTCGCGCGCCAGCCACCTGATCTCGCTGGGCGACATCATCCGCGTGATCGAGGGGCCGCTGGCGCTGGTGACGTGCGTCAGCCGCACCGCCTATCGCCCGTGCAAGGATTGCAAGAGCGAGGCGGATTGCGCGATTCGCCACGCGATGATGCGCGTGCGCGACGAGACGGCGCGCATCCTCGACGGCACCAGCCTCGCCGACGCCACGGCGGAGGATCTGGTCGCGGCCTGAATCCGCCGCCGCCCCGGCCGGAACCGGGAGCGGCGGGACGGTCGCGTCAGGCCCCGCGCCGCGCGCGCAGCTCGTCGCGGATCTCGCGCAGCAGCACCACATCGGCCGGATCGGCGGCGGGCGCCTCCTCCTTCTTCGGCATCACGCGGTTCACCCCGCGCACGATCAGGAAGATTATGAAGGCGACGATCAGGAAGTTCACCGCCTGCGTGATGAACTCGCCATAGCCGAGCAGCGGCACGCCCGCCTTCTTGAGCGCGGCATAGTCGGTCGAGCCTTGCAGCTTCGCCGGCACCTCTCCCAGCACGATGAAATAGCTCGAGAAATCGAGACCGCCGAATATCTTGCCGATCACCGGCATCAGCACATCCTCGGTCAGCGAGGTGATGATCTTGCCGAACGCCGCGCCGATGATGACCGCCACGGCAAGATCGATCACGTTGCCGCGCGCGATGAACGCCTTGAATTCCTTGAACATGGGCCCGCACTCCTGTTGGGTCGCGCAAGGTTAACCACACGATTGCCCCTTCGCCAAGCGCGACAAGTGCCTTATATGGCTATGACAGAAACAGGAGGATCATCGCCGATGACGCTTCGTCCGATTGCCCTGACCGGCCTCGCGCTTACGCTCGCCGGCTGCGGGATCAACACGATTCCCACCGCGGAGGAGAACGCCAAGGCGCGCTGGGCCGACGTGCAGAACCAGTATCAGCGCCGCGCCGACCTGATCCCGAACCTTGTCGCCACGGTGAAGGCCGCCGGCGCGCAGGAGAAGGACATCCTCGTCGAGGTGACGCAGGCGCGCGCCTCCGCCAATCAGGTGAAGGTGTCGGGCGACCAGCTCACCGATCCAGCCGCGATGCAGCGCTACCAGACGGCGCAGGCCGGCCTCACCATGTCGCTCCAGCGCTTGCAGGAGGCGTATCCCGAGCTGAAGAGCCAGGGCAATTACACCACGCTGATGAGCCAGCTCGAAGGCACCGAGAACCGCATCACCATCGCCCGCAACGATTACAATACGGCGGTGCAGCAATATAACACCACGATCCGCACCTTCCCCGACGCGATCGGCGCGAAGATCTTCTACGGCGCGAAGCCGATGGTGCCGTTCGCCGCGACCACGCCGGGGGCGGACACCGCGCCGAAGGTGAATTTCAACTGAGCCGGATGATGCGCCCCGGCCCGACCGCATCCCCGGCGCGGGCCGGGGTTTTCACCACGCTGCTGCTCGCGCTGATGGCGCTGGCGGCGGCGCTGATCGCGATGCCGGCCGGGGCGCAGACCTTTCCCAAATTCACCGGCTTCGTGGTGGACGACGCCGGCATCCTGCCGCCGCAGGTGCAGGCCGATCTCACGCAGAAGCTGGAGGCGTTGCAGCGCGATACCAAGCGGCAACTGGTGGTCGTGACGGTCAAGGACCTGCAAGGCTATCCAATCGAGGATTACAGCAACAAGCTGTTCCGTAGCTGGGGCGTGGGGCTGAAGGACGTCAACAATGGCGCGCTGTTCGTCATCGCCCCCAACGATCGCAAGCTGCGGATCGAGGTGGGCTACGGGCTGGAGCCGTTCCTCACCGATGCGCTGTCCAGCGTCATCATCAACAATGATGTCGTCCCGCGCTTCAAGGCGGGCGACATGCCGGGTGGCATCACGGCCGGCACCGATGCGATCATCGCGCAGCTCCGCGCCTCGCCGGAGGAAGCGCAGGCGCGGCTCGACGCGGCGGTGAAGCAGTTCGACCAGACTCACCGCGCGCAGCGTTCGGGTGGTGGCGGCGTGCCGATCGGCCTGATCTTCTGGGGCATGGTGATGCTGTTCGTCCTCCTGTCCTTCGCCCGGCGCGGCGGGCGCGGGCAGCGTTATGGCGGGGACGGCTCGGGCGCGCTGCCGATCGTCCTCTGGTCGATCGCCAGCGAGATCGGGCGGCAGGCGACGCGCGGCGGCGGTGGTGGCGGCTGGGGCGGCGGCGATTCCGGCGGTGGAGGCGGCGGCTGGGGTGGTGGCGGCTTTGGCGGCGGCGGTGGCGGATCGAGCGGCGGCGGCGGCGCTTCGGGGGGTTGGTGATGCGGATGACGGCGGAGGATCGCGATCGCGTCACGGCGGCGGTGACGGCCGCCGAGGCGGGTACCGACGGGGAGATCGTGACGGTCGTCGCGCGCGCGTCCGATGCCTATCACGATGTCGCGCTGCACTGGACGTTGCTGGCGATGCTGCTGGTGCTGGCGCTGCTCGCCGCCTTTCCGCGGGAAACGGTCGAGCGGCTGCACCTGCTGGTCGATCCGTGGGCGCCGGCCGTCTCGACCCGCGCGGCGCTGACCATCGCGCTGTTCCTGCTCGCCGTCACCTTCCTGATCTGCCGCCTCGTCCTCGCATGGCGGCCGCTGCGACTCGCGCTGACGCCGGGGGCGACCAAGGCGCGCCGCGTCCGCGCCCGCGCGCTCGCCATCTTCCGCGCCGCGGCCGAGAAGCGCACGGCGGCGGGCACCGGCGTGCTGCTCTACCTCAGCCTCGACGAGCATCGCGCGGAGATCATCGCCGACGCCGCGATCCACGATCGCGTGCCCGACGAGACCTGGGGCGCTGCGATGGCGGCGCTGGTCGGCCCGCTCCGCGAGGATCACCCGGCCGACGGCATGGTCGCCGCCGTCGGCCAGATCGGGCTGGTGCTCGGGGAGCATTTCCCGCGCACGCCCGGCGACACCAACGAACTGCCGGATCGACTCATCATCCTATGACCGCCGAAACCGTATGGGAGGGCCGCTTCATCCGCGTGGTGAAGCAGGGGAAGTGGGAATATGCCGCGCGCTGCCGGGGGATCGGCGCGGCGGTGATCCTGGCGATCACGCGGGCGGACGAGGTGATCCTCGTCGAGCAATATCGCGTGCCGCTCGGCCGCAATTGCCTTGAGCTGCCCGCCGGGCTGGTCGGCGACGAGCAGGAGGGCGAGGATATCGCCCCCGCCGCGATCCGCGAGCTGGAGGAGGAGACCGGCTATCGCGCCGGCCGCGTCGAGCCGCTCGGCTTCTTCCATTCCTCGCCCGGCATGGTGAGCGAGGGCTTCACTTTGGTCCGCGCGCACGATCTGGTGAAGGTCGGCGCGGGCGGCGGGGACGGAGACGAGAATATCATCGTCCATGTCGTCCCGCGCGGCGAGGTGGCGGCGTTCGTCGCGCGCAAGCGCGCCGAGGGCGTCGCGATTGACGTGAAGATGCTGCTGCTCCTCGCCGATACGCTGATCGGCGGATCAGATCAGCGGAAATTGTCCGCGTAGGCCTGCAGCTTCAGCTTGCGCTCCGGCGCGGGAATCACGGTGAAGGCCAGCCCCTCGCGCTCGGCATAGGCGATCGCCGCCTCGCTGGTCGGGAAGCCGAGCCGCACCTGATCGCGCGTGTCGCCGCTGCCGGCCCAGCCGGTGAGCGGATCGGGGCGCTTGGCCTCGGCCGGTTCGAACTCGAGCACCCAGCGGTCGGTGCGATACTTGCCCGATTGCATGGCGTTCTTCGGGCGCTGGTAGATGCGAGCATTAGGCATGGGCGCTTCCTTAGCCCGATTGTCCGCGCCTTGCATCGGCATTTTTCGTGCGCAGCGTGGCGTTGGCGCCGGCGGGATCATCCGGCCACGGATGCTTTGGATAGCGGCCGCGCATCTCCTTCGCCACCGCCGCCCAGCTTCCGGCCCAGAAGCCGGGCAGGTCGCGCGTCGTCTGGATCGGCCGCCCGGCGGGCGAGGTGAGCGACAGGACGAGCGGCACGCGCTCCCCACCCACGACCGGATGCTCCGAAAGTCCGAACAGCGCCTGCACGCGCAGCTCGACGCGCGGCCCGCCCTCCGCGCCATAGTCGATGGCATGGTTGCTGCCGGCGGGGCTGGTGAAATGCGCGGGGGCGATCCGCTCGATGCGCTGGAGGTCGTCCCACGAGAGGAGGCCCCGGATCGCGTCGGTCAGCGCGCCGGGCGCGATCGCGTCGAACCGGCGCTTTCCCTCCACCGCCGCCGGCAGCCATTCGTCGAGCCGGTCGAGCAGCGCAGCATCGTCCAGCGGCACGCCGGCATAGCCCGCGCGGACCCGGAAGGCGCGTGCGCCGTCGCTCCATGGCAACAGGTCGAGGCCGTGCCGACGCACCCCCTCGACCAGCGCCGCGCTGATCGCCTCGGGCGAGGCATGGGAGTCCGGCCCGCTCGACAGCCGCACCGCGCCGAGCCGGCGCTCGCGCAGCGGCCGCACCGCGCCGGTCGCCGCGTCGAACTCGGCGGTGTGGCGCGTCTCGATCCGGTCGGCGAACAGCGCCTCGACCGCGTCCGGCTCGATCGCCGCCGCCGAGAGGATGCGCGCGCCGGCCGCCATGCCCTGCGTCTCCGCCACGGCGAGCCATTCGTTGCGCGCGAGCGGCGAGGCGGGGTCGAGCCGGAAGCCGCGTCCGCCGGCCGACGCCCAGCGCTCGCCTGAGGCATCGCGCCGCCGCGCCACGCGATCGGGGAAGGCGAGGGCGATGCAGGTCGCTACGGCTTCCGCGCCGCCCGCTCGTCCGCCGCCGCCAGCCAGCTTCGCCCAGCGCGCCGCGAGGCTCCGCGCCGCCTCCGCCTTGCGCGAGCGGTCGCCGCGCCAGCGCCGCAGCCGCAGCTCCAGATCGGCGTCATTGCCGCCCAGCCCGCGCTCGCCGAGCAGCACCGCGATCTCCGCCGCCGTCGCCGCCAGCCCCATCTCGCCGGCACGGACCAGCATGTGCGCGAGGCGCGGCGGCATCGGCAAGGCGGCGATGGCGCGGCCGTGCGCGGTCGGGCGGCCGTCCGCGTCGATCGCCTCCAGCACGGCGAGCCGCGCGCGCGCCTCCGTCACGGCGGCGTCGGGCGGTGGATCGAGCCACGTGAGGTCGCGCGGATCGGCGACGCCCCAGAGCGCCGACGCCAGCACCAGCGCCGACAGGTCCGCCTCCAGTATCTCCGGCGGGTCGAAGCGCGGCAGGCCGGCGGTGGCCGCCTCCTCCCACAAGCGATAGGCGACGCCGGGCCGTTGCCGCGCGGCGCGGCCGGCGCGCTGCGTCACCGCCGCCTGGCTCGCGCGCTCGGTGACGAGCCGCGTCATCCCCGCCGCGCGATCGTAGCGCGGGCGGCGCGCGAGGCCGGAATCGACCACCACGCCGATGCCGTCGAGCGTCAGGCTGGTCTCCGCGATCGAGGTGGCCAGCACCAGCTTGCGCGCGCCGTCCGGCTCGGCGCGGATCGCGGCGCGCTGCGCGGCGGGGTCGAGGCTGCCGTGGAGCTTGTGGAGCGTGACGCCGGGTACGCCTTCCAGCCGCTCGGCAGTGCGCTCGATCTCGGCCACGCCGGGGAGGAAGGCGAGTACGCCGTCCGCCGTCTCGCGCAGCGCCTGCCGGATCGCGCCGGCCATCGCCTCCTCGATCCGCGTCTCGCCGCCGCGCCCGAGATAGCGCAGCTCCAGCGGCCAGCTCCGCCCCTCGCTCTCGATCACCGGCGCGTCGCCGAGCAGCCGGGCGAAGCGCGCGCCGTCGAGCGTCGCGGACATGGCGACCAGCCGCAGGTCCGGCCGCAGCCCCCCTTGCGCGTCGATCGCCAGCGCGAGGCCGAAATCGCCGTCGAGGCTGCGCTCGTGCACCTCGTCGAACAGCACGGCGGAGACGCCCGCAAGCTCGGGATCGTTCTGGATGCGCGCGACGAAGATACCCTCCGTCACCACCGTCACGCGCGTCTGGGCGGAACGCTTCGTGTCGAGGCGCGTGGCATAGCCGAAGGTCCGGCCGACCGGCTCGCCGGCCAGCGCCGCCATCCGCTCCGCCGCCGCGCGCGCGGCGAGGCGGCGGGGGGAGAGCAGCAACACCTCGCCGCCGCACCAGCCTTCCGCGATCAGCGCGGGGGCGACCGCCGTGGTCTTGCCCGCGCCGGGCGGCGCGACCAGCACCGCCGCCGATCGCTCGCGCAGGGTGGCGAGCAGGTCGGGGAGGACGGCGTGGATGGGGAGGGCAGGCGTCACGATCGGCCCTTTACCCCGTTCGAGCTGAGCTTGTCGAAGCCCTGCGCTTTCTTCGGAGGAAGGGCAGCCCTTCGACAAGCTCAGCTCGAACGGGGGGAGAGGAAGGCGCGCACCTCCCACCGTCACCCCGGCCTTGTGCCGGGGGCCACTGTGCCACCAGTTCGCCGCAAGAGCCTCTTGCCCAGCCTTTGCCGCCCGGCGGACCCCGGCACAAGGCCGGGGTGACGGGTCAGTCAAGCCAGCGTCTTCAGGTCCACCAGCGGCCGCGCGCCGTAATGGCTGATGACCTCCGCCGCGCAGGCCGCGCCCAGCCGCAGCGAATCCTCCAGCCCGCGTCCTTCGGCCTGCGCGTGGAGGAAGCCGGCCGCGAACAGGTCGCCCGCGCCGGTCGTGTCGATCACCTTGTCCACCGGGGCGGCGCCGACGCGGACGCGCTCGCCGCCCGTGATCGCCATCGCGCCCTTCTCGCTCAGCGTGACGACGAGCAGCGGCACCTTCGCCCGCACCGCCGCGATCGCCGCCTCCACGTCGCCGGTCTCGGTGAGGCACATGATCTCCGCCTCGTTGGCGAACAGCACGTCGATCAGGCCGTGGTCGATCAATTCGCGGAACGCGCCGCGATGGCGCTCGATGACGAATTCCGCCGAAAGCGTGAAGGCCACCTTGCGCCCGGCCGTGCGGGCGACGTCGATCGCGGCGCGCATCGCGGCGCGCGGCTCTTCCGGGTCCCACAGATAGCCTTCGAGATAGAGATAGTGCGCGTCGGCGATCAGGTCGCGGTCCAGCGCCGCGGCGGGCAGGTAATGCGACGCGCCGAGGAAGGTGTTCATCGTGCGCTGCCCGTCGGGCGTCACGAAGATCAGGCAGCGGCCGGTGGTCGGCTGGCCGGCGCGCGCGACGGTGTCGAAGCGGATGCCGGCCGAGCGGATGTCATGCGCGAAGACCTGCCCGAGCTGGTCGTCGGCGACCTGCCCGATGAAACCGCACTTGCCGCCGAGCGAGGCGATGCCGGCGATCGTGTTCGCCGCCGAGCCGCCGGAAACCTCCTGCCCCGGCCCCATCCTGGCATAGAGCGCGTCGGCCTCCTCCGGCGAGAAGACGAGCTGCATCGCGCCCTTGGTCATGCCGTTGCCGGTGATGAAATCGTCGGTGGCGGGGGCGATGATGTCGACGATGGCGTTGCCGATCGCGACTACCGCGTAACTGGGCTTGGTCAAGAAAGGAAATCCCCAACGGATTGAAGCTGGCGAGCGCCCTAGTCATGCCGTCCGCCTTGCGCAACCGGCCGTGACCGCGCATCTCACCCGCGATGTTCGGCGCTTTCGCCCTGTCGCTGGCCCAGTTGGGCGATCCGCGCATCCAGCGCGTGCTGGGCAAGAGCCTGCTCCTCACGCTCGCGCTGTTCGTGCTGCTCGGCGTCGGCGTGTGGTGGGGCGTGGAGGCGTGGGCGGCGCGATCGGCATGGCATGACGCGCTGGCCGGCGCCGCGACTGTCGTGGCGCTGGGCTTGGGCTTCTGGTTCCTGTTCCGCGCGGTGGCGATCGCGGTGGTCGGGCTGTTCGCCGACGAGGTGGTCGCGGCGGTGGAGGCGCGGCATTATCCGGCGGCGCTGGCGAGCGCACGGCCGGTGGCGATGCACCGCGCGGCGCTGATGGGGCTGCGCTCGGCGGCGCGCTTCCTGATCGTCAACCTGCTGCTGCTGCCGGCCTATGGCGTGCTGCTCGTCACCGGCGTCGGCACGGCGGCGCTGTTCTTCATCGTCAACGGCTGGCTGCTCGGGCGCGATCTCGCGGACATGGTCGCGGCGCGGCACATGGACGATGCGGCGATGCGCGCGTGGCGCCGGACGAACGGCGCGCGGCGCTTCCTGCTCGGGCTTGCCGCGACCGGGCTGTTCGTGGTTCCGCTGCTCAACATCCTCGCGCCGGTGCTCGGCGCGGCGATGGCGACGCATTTCTTTCATCGGGGACGGGCATGAGATCGGGGCTTGGGATCGTGGCGACGGCGGTACTGCTGGCGGGCTGCGCCTCGACCGGCACGACCCCGCCGCCGGCCACGTCCGCCGCCACCGTCGCGGTGCCGTACAATGCGATCGGGCTGGAGCGGGTGATCGGGCGGGACGCCGCCGCGCTGGTCAAGCTGTTCGGCCAGCCCGACGCCGACGTGCGCGAGGGGACGGCGCGCAAGCTCCAATTCCAGAGCCGCATCTGCGTGCTCGACGCCTATCTCTATCCGCGCGGGGGCGAGGAGCCGCGCGTCACCTATATCGACGCGCGCGAGCCGGACGGCAGCTCGATCGACCGCGCGAGCTGCGTCGCCGCGCTGACGCGCCGCGAGGGGAATCGCTGAATCCTCCGTTCGGGTGAGCGGGGAGGGCGGTGTCTCACCCCAGCAGGAACGTCCCCTCGATCACCGTCACGCAATCGCCGCCCAGCACCGCGCGATCACCATCGAGGCGGCATGACAGCCGCCCGCCGCGCGCGCTCGCCTGGAACGCGCTGAACCTGTCACGCCCCAGCCGCTTCGCCCAATAAGGCGTCAGCACCGCATGGGCGGAGCCGGTCACCGGGTCTTCGTCGATCCCGTGCGCCGGCGCGAAGCAGCGGCTGATGATGTCGCTGTCGTCTCCCGGCGCGGAGACGATCGTCAGCCAGTCCCCCAGCTTCGCCAGCGCGCGGAAATCCGGATCGAGCGCGCGGACGATATCGGCGTTCTCCACCACGATCAGGCTGTAGCGGCTGGAATGCCACAGCGTCTCCACCGCCCCCGACAGCCCGAGCGCGGCGACGGCATCCGGCAATGGCTTCGGCGCGGGCGCCCATGCCGGCAGCTCCATCGCATAGCCCGCGCCGTCGCGCGCCACCTCCAGCACGCCGGCCATGCGCGTGCGGAAGCGCACCCGCTGGCGCGCGTCGTCGCTCGACAGCACGAAATGCCCGCTCGCCAGCGTGGCATGGCCGCACATCTCCACTTCGGCCACGGGGGTGAACCAGCGCAGCTCGAAATCCGCCGCGCCGCTCTTGTCGGGGATGAAGAAGGCGGTTTCGGAAAGGTTGTTCTCCGCCGCGATCTTCTGGAGCAATGCGTCGTCCAGCCACCCGGAGAGTGGCATCACCGCCGCCGGATTGCCGGTGAACGGCGCGCTCGCGAAGGCGTCGATCTGCGCGAAACCCAGTCTCATCGGCGTTGCTCCCGCATCATATCCGCTTGCCGAACCAGTGCGGCGTCACGTCCGCCTCGATCAGCGGATTGTCGGTATCCTCATAGCCTTCGGGATCGAGGTGGATCAGCACCTCCACCTTGGGGAAGGCGTCGCGCAGGCGATGCTCGACGTTGACGACGATCTCATGCGCCTCGGTGACGCTCAGGTCGCCGTCCACCTCCATGTGGAATTGCGCGAAATCGTGGCTGCCGGAGCGGCGCGTGCGGAAATCGTGGATGCCCCTGATCCCCGGCTGGCGCGCGGCGACCTCGATATAGGCGGCGCGCTGGTCCTCCGGCCATTCCTTGTCCATGAGCTGGTCGATCGCCTGGCTCGACGCCTGGAACGCGCCCCACGCCAGCCACAGCGCGATGGCGATGCCGAACACCGGGTCCGCCCAGTGCCAGCCGACGAACTGATCCAGCACCAGCGCGACGATCACCGATCCGTTGAGCAGCGCGTCGGACTGGTAGTGGAGGTTGTCGGCGAGGATCGCGATCGATCCGGTGCGGCGGATGATCGTGCGCTGATACCAGAGCAGGACGAGCGTCGCGCCGATCGCGATCGCCGAGACGACGATGCCCAGCCCCGCGTCGCGGGTCGGCTCGGGATCGCCGAACGCGGCCACGGCGCGCCATGCGATGCCGACCGCCGAGGCGGCGATCAGCGCGACCTGGAACAAGGCCGCCAGCGCCTCCGCCTTGCCGTGGCCGAAGCGGTGGTCGTGATCGGCCGGCTCCGCCGCCAGCCTGACGCCGTAGAGAGTGACGATGCTCGCGAGCAGGTCGAGCGCGGTGTCGGCGAGCGAGCCGAGCATCGCCACCGATCCGGTATGCCACGCGCCGAACCCCTTGAGCGCCAGCAGCGACGTGGCCATCGCCACGCTGGCAAGCGCGGCGCGCATCGCGAGCGGAATGACGCGGCGGCGCTCCTCGCCCGTCATGGGTAGAGCAACCCTTCGCGCCACCCGCGTGCGCCATCGGGCAGGAACAGGCGGCGTTCGTGCAGGCGATGGGCGCGATCCTGCCAGAACTCGATCCGCTCGGGCGTGACGCGATAGCCGCCCCAATGCGGCGGGCGCGGCACCTCGCGGCCTTCGAAGCGCGCCTTCACCTCCTCGAACCGCGCCTCGAACGTCTCGCGCCGGTCGAGCGGGCGCGATTGGTCCGACGCCCAGGCGCCGAGCTGCGAATCGCGGCTGCGTGTCGCGAAATAGGCGTCGCTCTCCGCGTCGCCCGCCAGCGTCACCGGCCCCTCGATGCGGATCTGGCGGCGCAGCGATTTCCAGTGGAACAGCAGCGCGGCATGCGGGTTCGCCGCGAGGTCGGCCGCCTTGCGCCCTTCACGGTTGGTGTAGAAGACGAACCCGTCGCGACCATGCCCCTTCAGCAGCACCATGCGCACCGACGGGCGCCCCTCGGCATCCGCCGTCGCCAGCGCCATCGCGTTGGAATCGTTCGGCTCGCTGGCGCGCGCCTCGGCATACCAGATGTCGAACAGGGCGAAGGGATCGGTGCTCATGCGCCCGTCCATAGCGGCGTCGCGCGCGCGACGCCATCGCGCGTCTCTTGAGCAGGCCCGCCCACGCGCCTACAGGACGCGCCACAGATTCCGGAGTTCCCATGGCAGGCCATTCCAAGTTCAAGAACATCATGCACCGCAAGGGCGCGCAGGATAAGAAGCGCTCGGCGGCCTTCTCCAAGCTCAGCCGCGAGATCACCGTCGCGGCGAAGATGGGCACGCCCGATCCCGACATGAACCCGCGCCTGCGCGCCGCCGTCAACGCGGCCAAGGCGGCGTCGATGCCGAAGGACAATATCCAACGCGCGATCGACAAGGCGAGCCGGGGCGACGCGGAGAATTACGAGGAAGTGCGCTACGAGGGCTTCGGCCCCGGCGGCGTCAGCCTCATCATCGAGGCGCTGACTGACAACCGCAACCGCACCGCGACCAACGTGCGCACGGCGGTGAGCAAGAATGGCGGCAATCTCGGCGCGTCCGGCTCGGTGAGCCACGGCTTCGACCGCATGGGCCTCATCACCTATCCGGCGAGCGCGGGCAACGCCGAGAAGGTGTTCGAGGCGGCGCTGGAAGCCGGAGCGGAGGACGTGCAGTCGAGCGAGGACGGACACGAGATATGGACGGCGCAGGCCGATCTCCACGAAGTCGCCCGCGCGCTGGAGCCGGTGCTGGGCGAATATGAGGGCGCGAAGCTCGCGTGGCGACCGCAAACGGTGGTGCAGGTCGACGAAAGCGACGCCGCGACCCTGTTCAAGCTGATCGACACGCTCGACGACGACGACGACGTGCAGCAGGTATGGGGCAATTACGAGGTTTCCGACGAAGTGATGGAAAAGCTGGGCTGATCGCATTGGCCTGCGGCGCGGCGCGATGATCATCCTCGGCCTCGATCCCGGCCTCGGCACGACCGGCTGGGGGGTGATCCGGGCGGAGGGGAACCGGCTGTCGCATATCGCCAACGGCCGGCTCGTCACCGACACCGCCGAGCCGCTCGCGCGGCGGCTGGCGCATCTCGATACGATGCTGGCGGCGATCATCGCGGATTATCAGCCCGCCGCCGCGGCGGTCGAGGAGGTGTTCGTCAACGTCAATCCGCAGTCGACGCTGAAGCTCGGTCAGGCGCGCGGGGTGATCCTGCTCGGCGTGGCGCGCGCGGGGATCGAGCCGGGCGAATATGCCGCGCGGCTGGTCAAGAAGGCGGTGGTCGGCGTCGGCAATGCCGAGAAGGCGCAGGTCCACGCGATGGTCGCGCGGCTGCTGCCCGGCACGAAGATCGCCGGCCCCGACGCGGCCGACGCGCTGGCGGTGGCGATCACCCACGCGCACCATCTCGCCAGCCGGCGCGCGGGGATCGTCCGCGCCTGAGGCCGCCGGGCGACCTCGGGCGCGGCGTCGCTCAATAGCGGCGGTGCCGGTATCCGCCGCGCCAGCCGTAACCGGGACGGCCATAGCCCGGCCGGCCGTAGCCGTAATGCCGGTAATACCAGTTGCGATACGGATAGGGGCGATAGGTCCAGCGGTTGTCGATGAACACCCACGGCCGATACCAGGCGGGCGCCGCATAATAATAGGGTTCGCCATAGCCCTCGTAATAGAACGCCGGCGCGCCGCCGCGCACGACATAGCCCGGCGGGCAGCCGGGGCTGGTCGCGCCGCTGCTCGCGCTGCCCACCGCCGCGCCGCCGACCGCGCCCATCACGCCCCCGACCGCGAGGCCGGCGCCGCGATCGTGCCGCCCGGCGACGCTCGATCCGAGCAGCGCGCCGAGCAGGCCGCCGATCACCGCGCCGGTGCCGGCGTTGTTGCCGGAGCGCACGCAATAACGCTGCGCCCAATCCTCGGCATAGGCTTCGTAGCGGCGGTCCTGGTCCTGCTGCTGCGTATAGGCCGGGTCCGCCTGATAGCCCGGTGGCGGGGGCGGCGGTTGCGTGCCGTCATAGCCTGGCGGCGGCGTGTTGGCATAAGCGTCCGACGGCGGCGGCGTATCGGGATAGGCCGGAGCGGACTGGTTGTACTGGTCGTATTGGCCGCCATAGGGCTGCGACGGGTAGCCCGAGGCTGGCGGCGGAGGCGGATAGTTCCCCGGCGGCGGCGGCGGCGGGGGCGGATAATCCTGGGCGGATACGGCGACAAGAGGAACCGCCACGGCGACGGCGCCCGCCGTCGCCCGCAACGTCAACGCACGCCAGTTCACGGTCATCATATGGGTGGACCTTATCGATGCTTGCGGAAAGCCTCCTATCGATATCACTGTTAACCGCCGCTGACGAACCCGTTTGCCGCGCTTCATCCCGCCTGTGCGCAAAGCCGCTTCCGCCGCCCCGCCGTTCCGGTTACGTACCGTCCATGCGATACCTTCCGTTCCGCGCCGCCCGATGATCGCGCACCTCAAGGGCCGGCTGGAATCGACCGGCGTGGATCATGCCGTGATCGACGTCGGCGGCGTCGGCTATCTCGTCGGCGCCTCCTCCCGCACGCTCGCCGCGATCGGGCCGGTGGGCGAGGCGTGCGTGCTGTTCACCGAGATGCTGGTGGGGGAGGAATTCATCCGCCTCGTCGGCTTCGCCCGCGCCGACGAGCGCGACTGGTTCCGCCTGCTGACCGGCGTGCAGGGCGTCGGCGCGCGGGTGGCGCTGGCGATCCTCTCCGCGCTGGAGCCGGCCGATCTGTCGCGCGCGATCGCCGCGCAGGACAAGGCGATGGTCGCGCGCGCCAACGGCGTCGGCCCCAAGCTCGCCGAGCGCATCGTGCGCGAGCTGAAGGACAAGGCGGGCGGCATCGCGCTCGGCCCCGGCGGGTCGGGCGCGGCGGCGCCGGTGGCGGGCGGCGCGGGCGCGGACGCCGTGTCGGCGCTGCTCAACCTCGGCTTCCGCCCGGCGGAGGCGAGCGGGGCGGTGGCGGCGGCGGAGGAGGAACTGGGCGGCAGCGCGACGCTCGACGCGCTGGTGCGGCTCGCGCTGCGCAAGGCGGCGAGGTGAGGCGCGCGCGATGACCGGCACCGCGATATTCTGGCCGATGGGCGCGCTGGCGTTGCTCACCTTCATCGTGCTGGGCCAGATACCGCTGCGGCGCTTCGCCGCGGTGCGGAAGAAGGAAGTGACGCCGGACGATTTCCGGTTCGGCGAATCCGCTCGGGTCGGCAGCCGTGTCGCCATCCCCAACAGGGCGATGATGAACCTGCTGGAACTGCCGATCCTTTTCTATGTCCTGTGCCTGATGGCGTTCGTTTCGGGCGGGGTGACGCCGCTGCTGCTGTGGCTCGCCTGGGCCTATGTCGGCCTGCGCTATGTCCACACGCTGATCCATATGACGTGGAACAATGTGGCCCATCGCCTCGTCCCCTTCGCGCTCGGCAATGTCGTGCTGATGGCGATGTGGGCGGTATTCTTCGCGAACCTCGCGATCCGGTGAGGCCGCGCCCGCCGCTGGCGGTTGTTCGTTTCGAGGCGTTGCGGCGGCCGCCGCGTCCCGATGGCATGCGCGGGCGTCATCCACGGCGCGTTCCTCCGGCATCCGCGTGACGCGAGCGTCGCCGGTCGCTTCCGCTTTCCTCAGCCGTCCGATTTTCGCTTCCCCCCGCCCGTGCGTTCCGTTTATGTCCCGGCGATGACCGATGCCGATCGCCTGCTGACCCCCGCCCGCCGGCCGGAGGATGTCGATGCGGCGCTGCGCCCCAGGACGCTCGACGAGTTCGTCGGGCAGAAGGCGGCGCGCGAGAATCTGCGTGTGTTCATCCAGGCGGCGCGGGCACGCGGCGACGCGCTCGATCACGTCCTGCTGTTCGGCCCGCCCGGCCTCGGCAAGACGACGCTGGCGCAGATCGTCGCGCGCGAGATGGGCGTGGGCTTCCGCGCCACCTCCGGTCCGGTGATCGCCAAGTCGGGCGATCTCGCGGCGCTGCTCACCAATCTCGAGGATGGCGACGTGCTGTTCATCGACGAGATTCATCGCCTTCAGCCGGCGGTGGAGGAAGTGCTCTATCCGGCGATGGAGGATCGCGCGCTCGACCTGATGATCGGCGAGGGGCCGTCGGCGCGGTCGGTGCGCATCGACCTGCCGCGCTTCACCCTCGTCGGCGCCACGACGCGGCAGGGGCTGCTCACCACGCCGCTGCGCGATCGCTTCGGCATCCCGGTGCGGCTGCAATTCTATACGGTGGACGAGCTTGAGCATGTCGTGTCGCGCGCCGCGCGGCTGCTCGACCTGCACATCGCGCGCGACGGCGCGGCGGAGATCGCGCGCCGCGCGCGGGGCACCCCGCGCATCGCCGGCCGGCTGCTGCGCCGCGTGCGCGACTTCGCCAATGTCGCCGGGGTCGCCGAGGTGGATGCGCTGGCCGCCGACCGAGCGCTCAACCGGCTGGAGGTCGACAAGCTCGGCCTCGACGCGATGGACCGGCGTTACCTCATGATGATCGCCGACATCTATCGCGGCGGGCCGGTGGGGGTGGAGACGCTTGCCGCCGGCCTCTCCGAGCCGCGCGACACGATCGAGGAGGTGATCGAGCCGTATCTGATCCAGCTCGGCCTCGTCGCCCGCACCGCGCGGGGGCGCATCCTCAACCCCGGCGGCTGGAAGCACCTCGGCCTCAACCCGCCGGTGGGCGGTCAGGACGGGCTGTTCGACTAGGGCGGATCGACATTCAGTTCTGGCGGGCTGCAAATGGCGCTTTCGCGTGCTTCCGGTGCTCACGGACCTTTAGTCCGCTGCGCGCCGGGTCACGCGAAACCACCATTTTCGCCGCGCCATCTCCTGAATGTCGATCCGCCCTAGGCTCTCGCCCTCAAACCAAAACGCCACCCCGATGCGGGGTGGCGCTGGTGGTTTCCGGCCGGTGCGGGCCGCTCAGTGATGAAGCAGGCTGTCCGGCACCTTGCCGCCGTTTTCAGCGAGCTTCTGCATCACCGCCTTGTGGAGCGCGATATTCTCCTCGGCGGAGCCGTCCGCGCCGGCATGGACGTCCAGCTCGTTCGCCAGTTCCTTGCGGGCGTCTAGGCTCGAATCCATGTCGAGCAGCTTGAGCAGGTCGACGATCGATACCTGCCAGTTGCCGCCGCCGCCCTTGCCGGCGGCGAGTTGCGTGAGCACCGCCTCGACATCGACCGGCTCGCTTGGCGGCGGGGGCGCTGCCGCGACGGCTGCGTCCGCCGTCGCTCCACCGGTGTCGGCCGGCGCGCTCGCTTCGGGCGCCGGCGCGTCATGGTGGAAAATCTTGTTCATGATCGTCGAAAAGATACCCACGCAATCCTCCATCACTTGAGTCGTTCAGGGGAGCCGCAAGGAATATCACGCGATCGGGGGCGGGCAACATGGTTGCGCCGGGGCGAGGGGAGCGCGAGCCGGCGGGGCGCCCCCCGCGTTGAAGCTCACGGATCGATGCTGGTGCCCAGGGCCGCGTTGACCAGCCCGCCGTCCACCACCAACGTGTCGCCCACCACATAATCCGACGCGCGGCTGGCGAGGAAGATCGCCGCGCCGGCCATGTCGTCGAAATTGCCGACGCGCCGCATCGGGATGCCTTTCGCCACCTCGTCGCCGTGGTCGCGCGCGGCGCGGTTCATCTCGCTGGCGAAGGCGCCGGGGGCGAGGCTGGTGACGATGATCCCGTCGTTCACCAGCCGCGCCGCCATCCGCTTGGTGAGATAGATCAGCGCCGACTTGGACGCATGATAGCTGTACGTCTCCCACGGATTGAGCCGCAGGCCGTCGATCGAGGTGATGTTGATCACCTTGGAGGGGCGGTCATGGCTGGCCTCGCGCTTCAGCATGTTGTGCAGCGCCTGCGTCAGGAAGAAGGGCGACTTGACGTTGAGGTCCATCACCTTGTCCCAGCCGCTCTCGGGGAAATCCTCGAACGGGGTGCCCCAGGCCGCGCCGGCATTGTTGACGAGGATGTCGAGCCGCTCCTCGCGCGCCGCCAGCGCCTCGGCGAGCGCCTTGCAGCCGGCGACGGTGGAGACGTCCTGCGGCAGCGGGATGCAGTTCGGGCCAAGCTCGGCGGCGGTCTCTTCGCAGGCCGCCGCCTTGCGCGAGGAGATATAGACCTTCGCGCCCTGCTCGATGAACGCCCTGGCGATGATCTTGCCGATCCCGCGCGACCCGCCGGTGACCAGCGCGATGCGCCCCTCCAGGCTGAAAAGATTGTTCAGGCTCATTCGACTCTCCCTCGAAATGCTTTCACCGCGCGCTAACGGACGGCCGCGCGACGGGCAAGTGCGGCAAACCGAAAATTCGAACGATGCTCGATTGACGTGGTTCAACCCCATACTATGCTGCCGAAAACACGCACAGGAGAGAGATATGCGCTTCACCAACAAGCGCGCCGTCGTGACCGGCGGCGCCTCCGGGATCGGTCGCGCGACCGCGATCCGGTTGGCGGAGGAGGGCGCCGATGTATGGATCGGCGACGTGGACGAGGCGGGCGGGCGCGAGGTGGCGGAAACCTCCAACGGCCGCATCCGCTTCCAGCGCTGCGACGTGACGAAGGCGGAGGATATCCGCGCGCTGGTCGAGGCGGCGGACGCGGCGGGCGGCCTCGACGTGCTGTTCAACAATGCCGGCGCGGGCGGCGCGCGCGAGCATATCGACGAGATCGCGCCCGACGATTGGGACCGCACGCAGACGCTGCTGCTGCGCTCGGTCGCGCTCGGCATCCGCTATGCGGCGCCGCTGATGGCGAAGCGTGGCGGCGGCGCGATCGTCAACACGTCGAGCGTCTCCGCGCTCGGCAGCGGCTACGCCCCGATCGCCTATTCGACCGCGAAGGCCGGCGTACTCCATCTCACCAAGGTCGCCGCCGCCGAGCTGGCGAAGGATTCGATCCGGGTGAATGCGGTCGTGCCGGGCTTCATCACCACCAACATCTTCGTCAGCGCGCTCGATCTGCCGGCGGACAAGCGCGCGGCGGCGAACCAGATGATCGGCGGCATCGCCGCGCACGCCCAGCCGGTGAAGCGCGCCGGCCGGCCGGAGGATATCGCGGCGGCGGTGGCCTATCTCGCGAGCGACGACGCGGCCTTCGTCACCGGCACGCACATCCTGGTCGACGGCGGCCTGACGATCGGCACGCGGCAGAGCTGGGATCCGACGATGCCGGGCATGTTCGAGGCATTGGAGTCGATGGCGTGAACGCTCCCGTCACGCCGGAAGCGGCGACGCCGGTGACCACTCCGCCGGCTCGCCGCCTCTCCAGGGGCGTGATGGGATGCTACGGTTTCGGCGCCGCCGCCTATGGCGTGAAGGACGCCGGCTTCGGCACCTTCCTGCTGCTGTTCTACAATCAGGTGGTCGGCGTGCCGGCGGCGACGGTCGGCTTCGTCGTGATGATCGCGCTGATCGTCGACGCCTTCGTCGATCCCACGGTCGGCTCGCTGTCCGATCGCACGCGCAGCCGCTGGGGGCGGCGGCATCCGTGGCTGTACGGCGCTGCGCTGCCGATCATGCTCGGCTGGATCGCGCTGTGGAATCCGCCGATCGGCCGGCCGGAGCCGGTGATCCTGCTGTGGCTGTTCGCGGTCGCGGTGATCGTGCGCAGCGCGGTCAGCGCCTATGAGGTGCCGAGCCAGGCGATGGCCGCCGAGCTGAGCGCCGATTATGACGAGCGCACGCGGATCATGTCCTATCGCTACCTGTTCGGCTGGGCCGGCGGGCTGCTGATGCTGATCTCCGCCTACGTCTGGTTCCTCGCGCCCGCGCCCGGCTATTCCAACGGGCTGCTCAACCCGGCGGGCTATCGCGGCTTCGCGCTGGCCGGGGCGCTGTTCATGGGGACGGCGATCTTCGTCTCGGCGATCGGCACGCATCGCGAGATCCCGCGCCTGCCCAGGCCGGAGATCGCGAAACAGTCGCTGGCGCAGAACATGCGCGACATCGCCGAGACGCTGAAGAACCGCGCCTTCGCCGTGCTGATGCTGGCGGGGGTGTGCGCCTATACGGGGCAGGGGATCATCTACGCGATCTCCAATTACATCGCCAGCTTCGTCTGGGGTTTCAAGGGGATGACGTTCGTCTGGTACAGCATCGCGCTGTTCGCGGGCGTGCTGGTCGCGTTCGTCGTCGCGCCGATCGTCGGGCGGCACGGCAGCAAGCCGAAGGTCGGCGCGACCGCCTCGGTGCTGGCGGCGGTGATCGGCACCACGCCTTTCTGGCTGCGTCATTTCGGCATGTTCCCGGCGGTCGGCGATCCGTGGCTGCTGCCGCTGGTGTTCCTTTTCGCCGGGGTCTCCACGGCGTGCAGCGTCACCGCCTATGTGCTTGGCGCGTCGATGCTGGCGGACGTGGTGGAGGAATCGGAATCGCGCACCGGGCGACGTTCCGAGGGGCTGTTCTTCGCCGGCGGCTTCTTCGTCCAGAAATGCACCAGCGGCATCGGCATCTTCGTCTGCGGGCTGATCCTCGCCGCCGCGAGCTTCCCCGCGAAAGCGGTGCCGGGGCAGGTGCCGGAGGCGACGCTCGACCGGCTGACCGTCATCTATTCCTGCTGCTATCTGCTATTCTATGGTGTCGGCGCCTTCTTCTACGCGCGCTTCCCGTTCGGGCGCGGGGAGCATGAGGCGCGGCTGGCGCAGCTCGCGGCGGCCGGCGTGCTCGATTCGGAACCGCGCGAACCCTTCGCATGACCGGCGGATGAAGCGCGTCCGGATCGAGTCATCGGCACGTCGAAACGACTCATCGGAAAAGGTTCCCGCGGTGCTTGGTTTCTTTAACCTCTGCCCGTAGCGACAGGTCCAACGAACGTCCTGTTGACCGGGGGGTCGCAAGTGAATTTGAAGGTTTTGGCGGCGCGATTCGCGCTGGTGGTAACGTGCGGCCTGATGGCCACCGGCCCGGCGGCTGCGCAGTTCTGGCAGTGCGCGCCCTATGCCCGCGAGATTTCCGGCATCGACATCCACGGCAACGCCAACACCTGGTGGGGCCAGGCCGCCGGTCGCTACGAGCGCGGCAACGCGCCGCGTGTCGGCGCGGTGCTGGCGTTCAAGGCGACGCACCGGATGCGCGTCGGCCATGTCGCGATGGTGTCGCGCGTCGTCAGCGACCGCGAGGTGCGGCTGACCCACGCCAACTGGTCGCGCCCCGGCCGCGTCGAGACCGATGTGCGCGCCGTCGACGTGTCCCCCAACAACGACTGGAGCGAGGTGAAGGTGTGGTACGCGCCGCAGGGCGATCTCGGCACCTCCAGCTATCCGACCAGCGGCTTCATCTACGCCGACGCCGATGCCGCCGGGGCGCCCGCCGCCGCGCAGCCCGCGATCGTCACCGACACGCGCAGCACGACCGCGCTGGCGAATATGGCGATCGCCGCCGCCGCCAAGGCGCCGGTGACGGGCGGGCTTTCGCTCGAACAGTGATTTTCCGGCGCGCGCGCGGCATTGCCAGCGCGCGCGGAACGATTATGGTGCAGACGCAACGGGGCCGCCTTCGATCGCAAGCGCGGCCCCATTTCGTGTTCGAGCCAAGGTAGTGCCAGTGACCTTTCGCCAAGCAGCCGCCCCGATCGTCCTTCTCGCCGCGCTGGGGGGTTGCGCCAAGACCGGAGACATCGATCTCACCTCCGGCGTCGGCATCACCGCCGTCCGCTCGGCCTGCCCGGTGGTGGGCGTTCCGGCGGGGACGGGGGACATCACCCTGTTCGATCCGGCGACGAGCCGCGATTCCAGCGCGATCGACGTGGTGGCGGATATCACCAACGTCCGTTCGACATGCGACGACAGCGGCGAGCAGGTGCTGACCAACGTCACCTTCGACGTGCGTGCGCGGCGGACGCGCGCGGACGGCCCGCGCGACGTGACCTTGCCTTATTTCATCACCATCGTCCGCGCCGGCAATGCCGTGGTCGCCAAGCGCGTCGGGCGGGTCGGGCTGCATTTCGACGCGGGCCAGACGCTCGCGTCCACCAGCGGGCAGGCGTCGACGAGCATCACCCGCGCCGCCGCCACGCTCTCGCCGGAGGTGCGCGCCAAGCTCAACCGCAAGCGCAAGGCGGGGCAGGAGGATGCGGCCATCGATCCGCTCAGCGCGCCGGATATCCGGCAGGCGGTGCTCTCGGCCAGCTTCGAGGCGCTGGTGGGCTTCCAGCTCACCGAGGATCAGCTCAAGTATAACGCCCAGCGGTAAGGGCCGAGCAGGCGGCCCCGGTCAGGCGCCTGGCCGGCCGCCCTCAATCCCGCTCGATCAGATAGTTCATCCGCGCTGCCGCGATCGGGCGGTCGCGGTCGTCTTGCCACGCGAAGGCGACGACATTGGCGACGCGGTTGCCGAGCCGTGTGATCCGCCCGGTCGCGCGCGTCTCGCGGTCGCGGCCGCCGCGCATGAAATCTACCGTGACATTGATCGGCTTGATCCGCCCGCCGCCTTCGCCCTCCAGCGCGTGATGCAGCGAGGCGATCGCCGCCACTTCCAGCAGGCCGGAGATCGCGCCGCCTTGCAGGAAGCCGGGGCGGCCGAGCACGCCCTGGTGGAACGGCATCACCATCACGGGCGTCCCGTCCCCGGCGCGTTCCAGCGTCGCTTCGAGCAGGGCGGCATAGGGCGGGAGCTTCATTTGCCGATCCTCGGATAAGTGCCGCTCGGCACCATGAAGGTTGCCGCGACATGCGCGATCGGATCGTCGATATCGCCGTCGTGCGCGATGCCGCGCGTGAAGGAGATCGAGCGCGCGACGCGCAGGCATTCCGCGCGGCCGATCACGGTGCGGCCCGGCCGTGCCGGCCGCAGATAGTCGATGCGCAGGTCGAGCGTCGCGTGGGGCGCGAAGCCGCCGATGCGCTGCCACACGGCGATGCTGGTCGCCACGTCCATCATCGCGATGATCGGGCCGGAGGCGATCACGCCGCTCTCCTCGTTGCCGATCAGCTCCTCCGAATAGGGCAGCGCGAGTTCCAGCCAGTTCTCGCCCATCGCGTGGAAGCGGACGCCGAGCCGCCCGGCGTGACCGTTGAACTCACGGTTCTCGATCATCTCGAGCGCCATCTTTGCGGGGTCGAAGTTCATGCGCCTCGTCCTACACGCTCGCACGCGCGGCGCAACGCCCGGACGTTGATGCGGCGCGCGGCGCAGGGTAGCGCTTTGCCGCGAAGCACAGGAGAGAGAGCGATGGAACAGCGGGTGACGATCAACGTGGCGGATGGGATCGCCGATATCCGGCTGGCCCGCGCGGAGAAGATGAACGCGCTCGATCCCGCGATGTTCGCCGGCATCAACGACGCGATCGCGCGACTGGCGGAGATGAAGGGCGTGCGCGTCGCCGTGCTGTCCGGCGAGGGCAGGGCGTTCTGCGCGGGGCTGGACATGGCCTCGATGGCGGACGGCGGATCGGGCACCGACCTCGCCGCGCGTAGCCACGGTCTCGCCAACGCCGCGCAGCATGTCGCCTGGGGCTGGCGCGAGCTGCCGATGCCGGTGATCGCCGCGGTGCATGGCGTGGCGATGGGTGGCGGCTTCCAGGTGATGTCCGGCGCGGACATCCGCATCGTCCACCCCGCGACGCGCATGTCGATCCGCGAGACATTTTGGGGGCTGGTGCCGGATATGGCCGGGGTCGCGCTGTGGCGCACGCTGGCCCGCGACGACGTGCTGCGCGAGCTGACCTATACCGCGCGCGAGTTCTCCGGCGCGGATGCGCTGGCCTATGGCTTCGCGACGCGGCTGGCCGACGATCCCCATGCGGCGGCGATGGCGCTGGCGCGCGAGATCGCGGGGCGCAATCCCGATGCGGTGCGCGCGTCCAAGCGGCTCTACAATCTCGCGGCGGATGGCGATGCGGCAACGGTGCTGCGCGCCGAAAGCGCGGAACAGATTCGGCTGCTGCGCTCGCCCAATCAGGTCGAGGCGGTGCGCGCGAACATGGAAAAGCGCGGGCCGGTGTTCAGGGACTAGTCGCTGCGGACGGCCGGCTGCCGTTAGATCAGAACGGCAGCCACTTCGACTTGTGGCTGAACTTCATGTAGCCGACGTTCACCCCGGCGCGCCAGCCGACCCCCAGCCGCACCGGGATCAGCACGATATTGCCGCGCCGCAGATAGGTCGCGGCGAACCCGCCGACGAAATACAGCCGCCCCTCGGCTGCGGGGAAGCGGCGGTAAAGCTCCTCGGTGTCGTAGAGGTTGTACACCAGCACGAACACCTTGTTGGCGTCGCCGCCGAGATCGAAGCCGAGCGACGGGCCGGTCCAATAGACCGGCATCTGCCCCTCCACCTTATGCGTCATGATGCCCGAGCCGTAGCGCAGGCCGACGACCACCGCGCCAGACGCCTCGCGCCCGGCGATATAGGCGTTCGGCTCGCCCTGATCCTTCAGGATCTTCTCGATGATCGAGGCGAGGCCCTCGGCGCCCTTGCCGAACACGCCTTCGCCGGCGCTGATCAGGTCGTCGCGGTGAAAGGTGTCGGCGGCGTTGCTGGTCGCCTGCGCGCGGTTGTCCGGCGTCGCGGCGCCGTTCGCGGGCGGCAGCGCCAGCGGCGCGGACTGCGCGGGCGGGGGAGGGGCCTCGGCCGGCACCGGCTCGTCGGGATAGGTCTGCGTCTGCTGCGCGGCGGGCGCATGGCTGGATGCGGGCGATATATCATTGTCGATCGCCTTGTTGGGGTCGATCGTCCGCACTTGCGCTGTCGCCGTGCTGGCTATCGCCATCGCCGTCAGCCCGAGGGCCAGCATCACCTTGCGCATCTTCAACCTTCCCCCGGGAAACGGAATGATCCCCGCGAGGAAGCGTAACCACCAAGCCGCTTTCGCGGCAATGAACCTGACGACGACCCGAGTCGATTTCGCGCCGAGGCGAATCCGCAACGCATCGGTTGATCGCCGCGATTCCCGCCGCTATAGCCCGCCCTCGCGCCGCAGCCGGAGACGTGGGTGAGTGGCTGAAACCAACGCTTTGCTAAAGCGTCATACGGGAAACCGTATCGAGGGTTCGAATCCCTCCGTCTCCGCCATTATCTCCATGCAATGCAGGTGACTGCATCGAAGCTATCGTTGAGCGGCAATCGTCAGCCCGCCGAATGCGCGATCCTCGCTCAGGCTTCGTCGTACAGCACATTTCTCAGGACGACGGCATCGTTATGCCGCTCGTCGTGTGCGCTATAGACGAGCGTGACCATGCCGTCCCTGGCGAGAGCGCGGATTCGATCGAGGGCTTCGGTTCTTCCGCGAAGCTCGGCGCGATAGCGGCGTTGAAATTCCGCCCAGCGCGCGGGATCGTGGCCGAACCATTGCCGCAACTCGGTGCTGGGGGCGATGTCCTTCATCCAGTCGTCGAGCGCGGCCTTGGCCTTGCTCACCCCGCGCGGCCACAGCCGGTCGACGAGGATTCGCACGCCGTCGCCCGGTTCGGCCGGTTCATATGCGCGCTTGAGCTGGATATGCCCGACCGGGATGGGTGAACTGGTCATGCGAACGTCCGCGCAGCAAAACGGCTCGACATTTCCGCCGTCGATTTCCGCCAGCCGGCCGAGCAGCCACGGTTGCGGCTTTCCTAAGGTCAGCCGCTGCACCGTGACCGGGGATGACTTCAACTGGTTGGAGCAGAATGCGCATGTCGAATGTACCGGCTCATCCGGCTCGCCCGCGATGCCGGGATTGGTGTCGATTCCAGGGCGTATCGCCGCTCTCCCTGTGCGTTCCGTCGAGCGGCCGCGCGGTGCGGGGTGGCTTTGCCGGTGGCGCCCTGGCGGTCATGATGATCGGTCCGAGCGCGGATAATCGCAAAACGACGCGGTCAACTCAATATCGCGCAGGCGTCGGCGAGTTGATATTGAGGAATCCGCAATGATCATGGGAGCGCGGGATGAGCCAACGCTTTGAAGTCGGCGATCACGTCGCCTGGAATTCAGAGGCCGGTCATGTCAGCGGCAGGATCATCAAGGTCCACACGCAGGACGTGGACTACAAAGGCTATACGCATCACGCCAGCGCTGACGATCCGCAATATGAGATCAAGAGCGACAGGACCGATCATATCGCTATGCACAAGGGATCAGCATTGAGGCGGATCGCGGACTGAGACTCCGTTCCCGCACCCGGCGCTCGCCTCGGCCAGCCGCCAAAGCCTCATGGCAGCAGCAACGAGGCGTCCCCATAGGAATAGAAACGATAGCCCGCCGCGATCGCATGGGCGTAGGCGGCCTGCATCCGATCCAGCCCCATCAGCGCCGACACGAGCATGAACAGCGTCGAGCGCGGCAGATGGAAGTTGGTGACGAGGCCGTCGATCCCCCGGAAGCGATAGCCGGGGGTGATGAAGATCGCGGTGTCGCCCTCGAACGGGCGGATCACGCCGTCCACGCCGGCCGCGCTCTCGATCAGCCGCAGCGAGGTGGTGCCGACCGCGATGACCCGGCCGCCCGCCGCGCGGGTGGCGTTGAGGCGGTCGGCGGTCGGCTGGTCGATCCGGCCCCATTCGGCGTGCATCACATGATCGTCGGTGTCGTCCGCCTTCACCGGCAGGAAGGTGCCGGCGCCGACGTGTAGCGTCAGCATGGTGTGCCCGATCCCGGCGGCATCGAGCGCGGCGACCAGCGCAGGCGTGAAATGCAACGCGGCGGTGGGGGCGGCGACGGCGCCGGCCTCGCGCGCGAACATCGTCTGGTAATCGTCCGCGTCGCGTGCGTCGGCGGGGCGCTTGCCGGCGATATAGGGCGGCAACGGCATCCGCCCGGCACGCTCCAGCAGCAGCTCGACCGGTTCGTCGCCCGCGAAGTCCAGCGCGATGCTGCCGTCCGCGCCGCGATCGCTCGCGACCGCGCGGACGCCCGCGCCGAAATCGATCGTGTCGCCGTCGCGCACCCGCTTCGCGTTGCGCACGAAGGCGCGCCAGCGGCGGGGGCCTTCGCGCTTGTGGAGCGTCGCGCCGATCCTCGCCCCGCCGCGCGTCCCCTCAAGCTGCGCGGGGATGACGCGCGTGTCGTTGAAGACGAGCAGGTCGCCGGCGCGCAGTTCGCGCGGCAGATCGGCGACCGTGCGATCGCGCATCCCGTCGCCCTCCACTACGAGCAGCCGCGCGGATTCGCGTGGGCTGGCCGGCCGCAGCGCGATCCGCTCCGGCGGCAGCGTGAAATCGAACAGGTCGACGTCCATCGGCGCGCTGGCCCCGGTGGGCGCGTCAGGGCTTCTTGGGTTTGGGCGGCGCCTTGGCCGGGGCCGCGGGCTTGCCCGCGCCCGGCAATGTGACCGGCCCGAGCACCGCGCCGGCATTCACCGCCGGCGGCGGCGCGGCCTGATAAGCCGGCGGGTTGTCGCTGGCGATATAGGCGTGGATGATGCGCGTCGGATTGGCGGGCGGCTCGCCGCGCTCGATCCCGTCGACATATTGCATCCCGTCGATCACCCGGCCGAACACCGTATATTTGTGATCGAGCGACAGCCTGGGCTGGAAGACGATGTAGAACTGGCTGTTCGCGCTGTCATCGGATTGCGCGCGCGCCGCCGCCACCGCGCCGCGGACGTGGGGCAGGTAATTGAACTCGGCCTTGATGTCCGGCAGCGTCGAGCCGCCGGTGCCGTCGCCCTTCGGATCGCCGCCCTGCGCCATGAAGCCGTCGATCACGCGATGGAAGGTGAGGCCGTCGTAGAAATGCTGGCGGGTCAGCGTCTTGATGCGGTTGACCATCAGCGGCGCGGCGTCCGGGCGGAGCAGGATCGTCACCCGCCCGCCGTCCGACAGGTCGAGCAGCCATTGGTTGGTCTTGTCGTCCAGCGCCGGCGGCGCGGCGCGCACGGCCGGCGCCTCGGTCTGGACGACCGTGTCCTTCTTTTCCTTCTTGGCGAGCGCCGGGGTCGCCACCAGCGCGCCAATGATCGCCACTACACCGATGAAACGCATCAATCCGACTTTCCAAACTCGCTGCCGCGCGCCGCCGCGCAGGCGTTGCGCCCTAAAGCATAGCGCCGCTTGCGCCAATCTGAACCTTCACGCGCCGCGCCGGCCTAGCACCTGGACGCGCGCGACCACTTCCTCCCGCACATTGGGAGTGACGAACTTGCCGATCTCCCCGCCGAAGATCGCGATCTCCTTCACGAGTCGCGAGGCGATCGGCTGAAGCGCGACGTCGGCCATCAGGAAGACCGTCTCGATCCGGTCGTTGAGCTGCTGGTTCATGCCGGCCATCTGATATTCATATTCGAAATCGGCCACCGCGCGCAGCCCGCGCACGATGACCCCGGCGCCCTCGCGCTCGGCGAAGTCCATCAGCAGCGAATCGAAGCTGACGACGCGGATGTCGGCGTCGATCGTCGCGACCTCGCGCTCGACGATCGCCATCCGCTCGGGCAGCGAGAACATCGGCGACTTGGAGGGGTTGGTCGTCACCCCGATCACCAGCCGATCGACCAGCTTCGCGCCGCGCCGGATGATATCCATATGCCCGAGCGTGATCGGATCGAACGTGCCGGGATAGACGCCGATGCGGGTGGTCATGGCTCAACGATCCCTTTCCAGCACGTAATGAGCGATATCGCGCAGCAGATCGGCCTCGCGCCCGTAGTGGCGCAGATGCGCGATCGACTGATCGACCAGCAGCCGGCAGCGCTCGCGCGCCTGCTCGACGCCGAGCAGCGAGACGAACGTCTCCTTGCCCGCCTCGGCATCCTTGCGCAGCTTCTTGCCCGCCGCCGCCTCGTCGCCCTCCACGTCGATCAGGTCGTCGACGATCTGGAAGGCGAGGCCGATGTCGCGGGCATAGCCGCGCAGGCCGGTGCGCCCCTCCGGCTGCACGCGGCCCAGGATCGCGCCGGCCTCCACCGCGACGGCGATCAGCGCACCGGTCTTGAGCGCCTGCAACCGGCTGACGGTGGCGAGATCGAACTGCGCGCGCTCCGCCTCCAGGTCCATCGCCTGCCCGCCGGCCATTCCAGCCGGCCCGGAGGCGCGCGCCACTTCCAGTACCAGCTCGGCGCGGACGAACGGATCGGGGTGGGTCGCGGGATCGGACAATATCTCGAATGCCAGCGTCTGCAGGCTGTCGCCGGCGAGGATCGCGGTCGCCTCGTCGAACGCCTTGTGCACGGTCGGCTTGCCGCGCCGCATGTCGTCGTCGTCCATCGCCGGCAGGTCGTCGTGGATCAGCGAATAGACGTGGATCGCCTCAATCGCGGTGCCGACCCGCGTCACGCTGTCGTGGTCGCAGCCGAAGATCTGCGCGGTGGCGAGGACGAGCAGCGGGCGCAGCCGCTTGCCGCCGCCGATCGCGGCGTGACGCATCGCGCGATACAGGTCGGCGCGGGGATCGTCCGGAATCGCCAGCAGCGCGTCGAAGCGTGCATCGATCGCGCGCGCGGTTTCGGCCAGCGCCGCCTGAAGCGCGGGGGATGGCTTCATCCCGCGCTGAACGGCGTGGTGGTCGCGCGACCTTCCGCATCGAGCCGGATCGCCTCGATCCGCGCCTGCGCCGCGTCCAGCCGTTCGGCGCAGCGCGCGCGCAGCGCATTGCCGCGCTCGTAGAGGTCGATCGCCTCGGCGAGCGGCGTCTCGCCGGATTCGAGCTTGTGGACGATCGCTTCCAGCTCGCGCAGCGCCGCCTCGAACGTCATCGCGGCGATCGCATCTTCATCGGGGGTCGAGGCCATGGATTGGCTATGCGGCAGGGGTTGGCCGGGGGTCAAGGACGCAGGCGATGCTCAGCGCGCGTCGTTCAGCCGCACCAGCAGCGACAGGCCGAACACGCCGAGATTGACGGTGGCCCGCGCGACCGGCCGGGCGTCGACCATCGAATCGGCCGACGGCGCGTCGAGGGAGATCAGCGGGCGGCGCTCCCCGATCGCAACGACGATCAGCGCGGCGGCGATCAGCAAAAAGGCGCGGCGGCGACGTTCCATGCGCAGCGCTTTACCTTATTCAGCGGCGGCGCGAAAGCGTCACGCGGCGAGCGGGCCGGCGGCGTGGCGCACGCGGTCGCGCCCGGCGGCCTTGGCGGCGTAGAGCGCCTGATCGGCGTTGCGGTAGAGCGCCTTCCAGTCCTGCTCGCTGGCGATCGGCCCGGCGCAGGTGCCGAGCGAGACGGTGACGGTGAGGTCGAACGGCATCCGCTCGCGCCGCACGCGGGCGAGCACCTCGGCGGCGACATCGCCGCGCCGTTCCGGCACCAGCACCGCGAATTCCTCGCCGCCGAGCCGGGCGACCAGCGCGTCGGGCGGCGCGGCGGCGCGCAGCGCGCGGGCGATGATGCGCAGCACCTCGTCGCCGCCGTCATGGCCGAGCGCGTCGTTGACCAACTTGAAATGGTCGATATCGGCCAGCACCAGCAGGTGCGGCTGCGCCCGCCCCACCGCCGCGCGAAGGAAGCCGCGCCGGTTGAGCAGCCCGGTCAGCGGATCGGCGTCGGCGAGTTGCCAGGCCGCGCTCGCCCTCGCGCGCGCGTCGTCGCGCTCGATCGCAATCAGGCGGAAGCGATAGGCGATGGCGAGGCTGGAGAGCAGCGCCTCCGCCGTCATCGACAGCAGGGTGGAATTGTCGAGCAGGAAGCTCCAGGCGATGACATGGAAGTTCTCCGCCACCCTCATGCCGGCCAGCACTATCGGCGCGGCCCAGGAGACGACGAACAGCCACAGATAGTTGCTGCGCTCCCGCCACGCCGACCACAGGATCACCGGCACCACCGCGATCGCGATGACGAAGCTGATCGCGTGGATGCGGTCGAGCAGGTGGAAATGCCACGGCGCCAGCACCGCGAAGGCGGTCGCGGCGATGCCCAGCGCCGCCATCGCGAGATCGGTCGCCCATGCGACCCAGCCCCGGAACACCGCCGGCTCGAAGAAGCTGCGCGCGAACGCCAGCACGCTGATCGTCGAGACGGACACCATCACATAGTTGATGCGCAGCCGTTCGTTGTTCTCCAGCCCCGAAAACACCCATGCCATCGCGCCTGACGAGGAGAAGGCATAGAGCATCATCCCCGCCACCAGCACGCAATAGGCAAGCTGGAAGCGATGGCGCAGCGCGCCCCACAAGGCGAAATTATAGACGAGCAGCGACAGGCTCAGCCCGCCGAACGCGCTGTAGAGCGCGCCGAGCAGCAGGTCCGACGCCGCGCTCTGCGCTTCGGTCGCGAGGCGCGGGGCGATGACGATGCCGCGCAGGTTCATCGAGCCGCGCACATGCCACAGCAATCGCGTCACCGGCGCGGCGCGCTGCGGCAATGTCCGTTCGAAGATCGCGCCGAGCCGGATCGCATGGGTCGCGTCATGCCCGTCCATGCGCTGGCGCAGCACCACGCCGTCGGCATAGGCGATGTAGAGCGTCGCGTCGTCCTGCCACACGCTCGCGGTGCGGACGGTCGCCGCGCGGGTCGAGAGCGGGGCGGAGCGGACCCAATAATCCCCGGCGCCGAACGATTCCTGATCGCGCACGCAATCATAGCGCGCGTCGGCGCGGAGCATCGCCGTCGCCGTGTCGCCGGGACGTACCGGCGACACGCATGTCGCGATCGGCGTGCCGACCAGCCCGGCGCCCGCAGCCTCCGCCGGCACGGTCGCCAGCAGCGCGGCGAGCGCGGCGAGCGCCGCGTATATCCATTTCAAAGCGGTGCGACCCGGCATGAGAGCGCTCTAGCGGCGAGCATGCGAACAGATCGTAAATGCGGGGAAAGGATTATTGCGATAACAGCATTTTTTGCGATTACAGCGGGATAGACCGTGCTCAGCCGGCGATCACGCGATCCCGGCCCTGTTCCTTCGCCTGGTAGAGCAAGGCATCGGCGCGCTCCATCGCGGCGGCGATCGCGGCCTCGTCGGCGGGCAGCATGGTGATGCCGGCGGAGAAGGTGATTCGCCCCATCGGCTCGTCGGTTTCGCGCAGGCGGAAATGGCGATCGCCGAGCGCGCGGCGCGCTTCCTCCACCATCCGCTGTGCCGTGGCGAGATCGCCGCGCAGCACGAGCAGGAACTCCTCGCCGCCCCAGCGCCCGACGAATTCGTCGTCGAGCGAGGATTTCAGGCTTGCGGCGACGGTGCGCAGCACGCGATCGCCGACGGCGTGGCCGTAGCGATCGTTATAGGATTTGAAACGGTCGATGTCGCACATCGCGATCACGCGCGGTTCGCTGTCGGCGCAGGCGCGGGTGAGATGCGCCTCGATTCCGCGACGGTTGGGCAGCCCGGTGAGCGCATCGCGCTCCGCATCGCCCTGCGCGATCTCCAGCTTGCTGCGCATCTGTTCGAGCTGCGCGGTGGTCGCGGCAAGCTCGCGTTCCGAACGCTGCGAGCGGGCGAGCGTGGCGATCAGCAACTCGCGCAGCGGCGCCAGATCGTCCTCGCTGAAATCCTCCAGCCGGAACGCCAGTTCGCGGCTGAACTCGCCGGTGACCGCCTGCGCGGAGGCGGCAAGATCGACGAGGCGCAGCGCCTGGTGGCGCAGCACGTCCGTGCCGGGGGCCGCCGGTTCCTCCGGCGCGACAGGGGATTCGCCCATGACTCCGCCGAGGAAGCCGGCGTAGAGCGAATCCGCCTCCTGCTGCGTCACCCGCACGCCGCCGTCGATAATCGCGGCGATCGCCTGGCTGAGCGCGGGCAGCGTTCCCCAGCAATGGAAGAATCCGAGCGCATAGTTGCGCGGGGTCGCCGGCAGCCGCTGCTGCTCAAGAAACGCGAGCGTTCGTTCGCAAAGGTCTTTGGTCGCCTTCATGCCATCTGCCTAGCGCAGGATGGTTAAAGGACGGGTAAAGCATTCCTCCGAAACCGTGGCATCTGCCGGGTAGCGAAGGAAAACGGGGGGCGGCGCGGTTCGTCGTCCGCGCCGCCCCTGTCCCGGCTCAGGCCTTGACCTTCTCCACGCGGCCGCCGCCTTTCTTGCGCGGCTTCTTCGGCGCGGCGGCGACGATCTCGAAGGCCAGCGCGCCGTCCTTCAGCTTCACCGTCACCTCGCCGCCGTGGACGAGCTTGCCGAACAGCAGTTCCTCCGCGAGCGGCTGCTTGATCTTCTCCTGGATCAGCCGGCTCATCGGCCGCGCGCCATAGAGCTTGTCATAGCCCTTGTCGGTCAGCCACTGGCGCGCATCGTCGGTCAGCTTGATATGCACGTCGCGGTCGGCGAGCTGGAGCTCGAGCTGGAGGATGAACTTGTCCACCACCCGCGCGACCACTTCCGGCGGCAGGTAGCTGAACGGCACGATCGCATCGAGCCGGTTGCGGAACTCCGGCGTGAACATGCGCTGCACCGCCTGCTCGTCCTCGCCCTCGCGGGTGAGGTTGCCGAAGCCGACCGTCTCGCGCGCCATGTCGGACGCGCCCGCGTTGGTCGTCATGATGAGGATGACGTTGCGGAAATCGACCGTCTTGCCGTGGTGGTCGGTGAGCTTGCCGTTGTCCATCACCTGCAACAGGATGTTGTAGAGGTCAGGGTGGGCTTTCTCGATCTCGTCGAGCAGCAGTACGCTGTGCGGATTCTGGTCCACCGCGTCGGTGAGCAGGCCGCCCTGATCGTAGCCGACATAGCCCGGAGGCGCGCCGATCAGCCGGCTGACCGAATGGCGCTCCATATATTCGGACATGTCGAACCGCTGGAGCGGGATGCCCATGATCGAGGCGAGCTGCTTCGCCACCTCCGTCTTGCCGACGCCGGTGGGGCCGGTGAACAGATAGCAGCCGATCGGCTTTTCCGGATCACGCAGCCCCGCGCGGCTGAGCTTGATCGCCGACGACAGGTTCTCGATCGCCTTGTTCTGGCCGAACACGACGCGCTTCAGGTCCGTCTCCAGCGTCTCGAGCACCTTCTTGTCGTCGCTGCTGACCGTCTTCGGCGGGATGCGCGCCATAGTGGCGATCACCGCCTCGATCTCCTTCGGCGTGATCGTCTTCTTGCGCTTCGACGGCGCCACCAGCATCTGCATCGCGCCGACCTCGTCGATCACGTCGATCGCCTTGTCGGGCAGCTTGCGATCGTTGATGTAGCGCGCCGACAGCTCGACCGCCGACTTGATCGCATCGGGCGTGTATTTCACGCTGTGATGGCTCTCGAAGGCGGAGCGCAGGCCGGCGAGGATCTTGATCGTGTCCTCGATCGTCGGCTCGTTGACGTCGATTTTCTGGAACCGGCGCAGCAATGCGCGATCCTTCTCGAAATGGTTGCGAAACTCCTTGTACGTCGTGGAGCCGATGCAGCGGATCGTCCCGCCGGAGAGTGCGGGCTTGAGCAGGTTCGAGGCGTCCATCGCCCCGCCGCTGGTCGCGCCCGCGCCGATCACGGTATGGATCTCGTCGATGAACAGCACCGCGTGGGGCAGCTTCTCCAGCTCGTTGACGACCTGCTTGAGCCGCTCCTCGAAATCGCCGCGATAGCGGGTGCCGGCGAGCAGCGCGCCCATGTCGAGCGAGTAGATCACGGCGGGCTTCAGCACGTCGGGCACGTCGCCCTCGACGATCTTGCGCGCCAGCCCCTCGGCGATGGCGGTCTTGCCGACGCCGGGATCGCCCACGTAGAGCGGGTTGTTCTTCGAGCGACGGCAGAGGATCTGCACGGTGCGGTCCACCTCCGGCCCGCGCCCGATCAGCGGATCGACCTTGCCGGCCTTCGCCTTCTCGTTGAGGTCGACAGTGAACTGCTTGAGCGCGCTTTCGCCCTTCTGCTTCGCCTCGGGCTTCTCCTTCTTCTCCTCCTCGACCCCCTTGGGGGGCGGCGCGTCGCCGGCGGCGTTGCCCTTGCCGACGCCGTGGCTGATGTAGCTCACCGCATCCAGCCGGCTCATGTCTTGCTGCTGGAGGAAATAGACCGCGTAGCTCTCGCGCTCGGAGAACAGGGCGACGAGCACGTTCGCGCCGGTCACCTCGTCGCGGCCAGAGGACTGTACGTGCAGGATCGCGCGCTGGACGACGCGCTGGAAGCCGCTGGTGGGCGAGGGGTCGGTCGCGGCCTCGACCTTCAGCGCGCCCAGCTCGGTATCGAGATAGTGCGCGACGGTGGTCTTGAGTTCGCCGAGATCGACGCCGCAGGCCGCCATCACCTGGCTGGCATGTTCGTCGTCGATCAGCGCGAGCAGCAGGTGCTCGAGCGTCGCATATTCGTGGCGGCGGGAGGATGCGGCCTCGAGCGCCTTGTGCAGCGTGGTTTCCAGAGCGCTGGCAAAGGATGGCATTACGATACTCCTGACGGGCCACGACACATGCGCGGCCCCTTTTCCACTATGTCGGGAGGGAAGGGCCTCGCATCAAGCGCCGGGGCCTCCGCATCGGGAGCAACGTGCCGACCCGATGCGCCAGCACTCATCGCTTGAATAGCGCGTCGGCGCTTGCGCGGTGGTTAACGGCGCCTTCGATCTTGCGGCGGCAGCGCGCGACCTCGCCCTCCAGCGCGGTGATCCGCGCCTCCAGCTCCGCCACGGAAAGACGATCGAGATCCTCGCGCAGCAGCGCGGTCAGCGGATCGTCGGGCCGGGGGCCGAGGATATCGTCCAGATCCATGTCGAGAGCGTTGACCGCCGCAGGTGCGAAGTCAATAAGCGGCTGCATAATCTGGGTGGGGCGCAAGACGGATGGCCGAGATTCCGACGACAATGCTGGCGATCGATCCCGAGTCGCCCGGCGGACCGGAAGTGCTGGGGCCGGTCGAGCGGCCGGTGCCGCGGCCCGGCGCGGGCGAGGTGCTGATCCGCGTCGCCGCCGCCGGGGTCAACCGGCCGGACGTGGTGCAGCGGCTCGGCGCTTATCCGCCGCCGCCCGGCGCGCCCTCGATCCTCGGGCTGGAATTGTCGGGCACGGTCGCGGCGGTCGGCGCGGGGCTCGATCCGGCGCTGGAGGGCGCGCGGGTCTGCGCGCTGGTCGCGGGCGGGGCCTATGCCGAATATGCCGTCGTGCCCGCCGGCCTGTGCCTGCCGGTGCCCGAGGTCCTGACGATGATCGAGGCGGCGGCGATCCCCGAAACGCTGTTCACCGTCTGGACCAACCTGTTCGAGCGTGCGTTCGCCGTGGAGGGCGATACGGTGCTGGTCCATGGCGGCACCAGCGGGATCGGGACGATGGCGATCGCGCTCGCCAATATCTTCGGGCTGGAGATCATCGTCACCGCCGGCTCGGACGAGAAGGTCGCGGCGGCGAGGAAGCTCGGCGCGGACCATGCGATCAATTACCGCACCGAGGATTTCGTGGAGCGGGTGAAGGAGATCACCGGCGGCAAGGGTGTCGCGGCGGTGCTGGACATGGTCGGCGGCGATTACGTGCCGCGCAACCTCAAATGCCTGGCGGAGGACGGCCGGCACGTCTCGATCGCGGTGCAGGGCGGGGCGAGCGCGACGATCCCGATCTTCGACATCATGCGCCGCCGGCTGACGCTGACCGGATCGACGCTGCGTCCGCGCGACACCGGCTTCAAGACGTTGGTGGCGGAGGAATTGAAGCGGACGGTATGGCCCTATGTCGAGGCCGGTCGGCTGCGTCCGGTGATCGACCGCACCTATCCGCTCGCCGAGGCGGCCGAGGCGCATCGCCGGATGGAGGCGGGCGATCATGTCGGCAAGATCGTGCTGACGATGGGGTGACGCCGGGGCAACCGGCCCCGGCGGGTCGGGTCAGCGGCGGAACGGGTCCTCGAAGCGATGCTCGCCGGCGCCATCGTCGCCGGCCGTCTCGGCATCGCGCGCCGCCTGTTCACGCTCGGCGCGGAGCTGCTCGATCAGCGCCTCGCGGTCGCCCTCCAGCCGGTGATCGGTCGGCGCCTGCTCGACTCCCGACGCCTTGGCCGCCTTCGCCACCGCCGCGTCAAGCTCGCGCTGCGTGGTGAGGCCCAGCGTCACCGGGTCCTTCGGCACGATATTGGCGATGTTCCAGTGCGTGCGGTCGCGGATCGCGGCGATCGTGGTGCGCGTCGTGCCAATCAGGTTCGAGATCGTGCCGTCCGAGATTTCCGGGTGGTTGCGGATGATCCAGGCGATGCCATCGGGTTTGTCCTGCCGCTTGGAGACCGGCGTGTAGCGCGGCCCCTTGGTGCGGCGGACCTGCTCCGGCCCCTTGGTCATCTGGAGGCGATAGTCGGGGTCGGCCTGCCCCTTCTCGATCTGCTCCATCGTCAGTTCGTGCGCGCGGACGGGATCGCGGCCGGTCAGCTTGCTGCCGGCGGTGTCGTCGGCGATCGCCTGCACCTCGAGGATGTGGAGGCCGCAGAAATCGGCGATCTGCTCGAAGCTGAGCGCGGTATTGTCGACCAGCCAGGAGGCGGTCGCATGGGGCATGAGCGGCTGGGCCACGGGAAACTCCGTCGGAAACAAATAGGGCCGCCCCTTACCGGAGCGGCCGTGTCACGCCGGACGACTTAGTGCGCCCCGCCCGATAGGGCAAGCGTCAAGCGGCAAGACTCGCCGGAACAGGCGCGAGCGCGGCGAGGAACTGCTCCGCGCTCGCCCGCCAGGTGTGGCGCGCGCCCAGCTCGGCGCAGCGGCGTGGGTCGAGCGCCAGCGCGCGATCGATCGCGGCGGAGAGCTTCTCGTCCATCGCCCCGCCCTCCGGCGTCAGCACGTCGAGCGGGCCGGTGACCGGGAAGGCGGCGACCGGGGTGCCGCACGCCAACGCCTCGATCATCACCAGCCCGAACGTGTCGGTGCGGCTCGGGAACACCAGCACGTCCGCCGTGCGATAGGCCGCTGCCAGCACCTCGCCGAAGCGTGGCCCGAGGAAATGCGCCTCGGGGAAGCGCGCTTCCAGCGCGGCACGCGCCGGGCCGTCGCCGACCACCAGCTTGCTGCCGGGATGATCGACGGAGAGGAAGGCGGCGACGTTCTTCTCCACCGCCACCCGCCCGACATAGAGCATGATCGGGCGCGGCAGCACGGCGATCGCCGCATCGAGCACGCCGTGCGGGCGGAACTCCGCCGCCACGCCCCGGCCCCAGCGCCGCGCATGTGGCAGGCCATGCGCCGCCAGCGTCGCCTCGATCGTCGGGGTGGAGGCGAGGATGCCCTGCGCGGGTGCGTGGAACCAGCGGATATAGCGCCACACCCATTCCGGGTTCATCCCGATCCGCGCCGCGATATAATCGGGGAATTGGGTGTGGTAGGCGGTGGTGAAGGGGCGGCCGCGCGCCACGCACCAGCGCCGCGCCGCGACGCCCAATGGCCCTTCGGTGGCGATATGCACCGCCTCCGCCGCGAAGGCCGCGATCCTCTCCCCCACCGCGCGCACCCCGGCGAGGGCGAGGCGGATTTCGGGATAGGTCGGGCAGGGCACCGATCGGAACGTATCCGGCGCGATCACCAGCACCTGATGGCCCATCGCGCGAAGCTCGCCGATCACCGCCTCCAGCGAGCGGACCACGCCGTTGACCTGCGGCGCCCAGGCGTCGGTGACGATCGCGATGCGCATGTCAGGCGGCCAGCGGCACGATTGTGTCGCGGGACCGCGCCGCCATCTCGTCGGCCCAGTGCAGCACCTCCATCCGCCCGTCGACATGTTCGACAAGGGCGGTGCAGCCCTCCACCCAGTCGCCGTCGTTATAATAAAGGACGCCTGCGATCTCCCGGATCTCGGCGGTGTGGATATGGCCGCACACCACGCCGTCCACCCCGCGCGATCCGGCGGCGTGCGCCACCACCTCCTCGAAATGCGAGATGAAGGCGACGGCGTTCTTCACCTTCGCCTTGGCATGTTTCGACAGCGACCAGTAAGGCAGGTCGCAACGGCGGCGCACGGCGTTGACCCAGCGGTTCAGCGCCATCAGCACGGTATAGGCCATGTCCCCGGCATGGGCGAGCCAGCGGTGCGCCAGCGTGATCGCATCGAACTCGTCGCCGTGCAGGACGAGCAGGCGCTTGCCGTCCGCCGTCTCGTGGATCGCCTTGCGGCGGATCGCGATGCCGCCGAAATCGAGGCCGGAGAACTGGCGGAACACCTCGTCGTGGTTGCCGGGGATGTAGATCATCCGCGTGCCGCGCCGCGCGCGCTTGAGCAGCCGCCACACCACGTCGTTGTGCGCCGCCGGCCAGTAGAATCTCTTCTTGAGCCGCCAGCCGTCGATCATGTCGCCGACGAGGTACATCGTCTCGCTGTCGACGTGATCGAGGAAGTCGATCAGCATATCGGCATTGCAGCCGCGCGTGCCGAGGTGGACGTCGCTGATCCAGATCGTGCGATAGCGCCGCCGTTCGGTCACCATGCGCTCGGGATGATGCGGTCGGCTGTTGGCGAAATCGGCGATATCCCCGGCAATCGCGGCGATCGGCAGAACGGTCGTCGGCAT